>NZ_JAJQKY010000014.1:0-155310 GCF_021213715.1 Pseudomonas sp. CP-1 | reverse complement strand
CTCTACGGTGGAGCCGGTGATATCGAGGGCGAACAGGGAAGCGGGAAGGTTGATACCTTTTTCGAAGACTTTGGGCAGACTGTTGCGTTCGATTCGCTTGCCGCGAACCACGCCATTCATGTCTGAAATCAGAAGGTCGACGAACTGGACCTCGGGATGTTCCTGAAGGAACAGGCTCGGCTCAGTGAGCTGAACGGCACGCANGATTCGCTTGCCGCGAACCACGCCATTCATGTCTGAAATCAGAAGGTCGACGAACTGGACCTCGGGATGTTCCTGAAGGAACAGGCTCGGCTCAGTGAGCTGAACGGCACGCAGGGGTACCGACATGATGCAACACCTTTTTTGTTAAAAATTTCAATCATGCGGGGGCTGGAGCCAGAGTCAATCGGAAAGCCAATTTGTTGTCAATAGCCCTCTCGTCGCCCTCGCGGACGGCGAAATGGCCGTAGACAGGGCCTTCCAGAGCATCGCGAAAGCGGCCAAAGCCAGGCCAGGCAAGGTGTTCAACCTGGTGCAGCAGATATTTTACAGGCTCCGTTGTACGAAAAATTGAACAAGGCTAAGCTGTGCCAACCCTACAACAGCAATAAACCGGGTGTTCCATGTCCTACCAGCCGTCCCTCGGCGCCAAGTTCCGCGGCCACAAGATCGGTCAGCATCCGCGTTAGCTCTTCTCTCCCTCGATTCTTCGCAGCGCCCTCGAGCGGCCCTCGCTCGTCCGCCGCCTGCCCTGCCCGTCCTCCTTATATAAGGAAGGACACCGGCCGCTTTCGCCTGCGTGGATAACGGATACGAAGAGCAAGATCGTTCAAGCCAGCCCGATGCGCCTGCTGGCATGCTGGACCGACGTTCACCACCGCCATGCCCCCATGACTGCCCACGACCTGCCCCGCCAAGCCTTTCTCCGCGGCGCCGTCGCCATCCTCCCATTGTCCCTGGCCGTCGCGCCCTGGGGGCTGCTGGCGGGATCGATGGCCATCGAAGCCAACCTCACCCCGGCCGAGGGCCAGGGCCTGTCCGCCATCGTCTTCGCCGGCGCCGCCCAGTTGGTGGCGATCGGCATGCTCAAGGGCGGTGCCGGGTTCTTTTCGATCATCTTCACCACCCTCCTCCTGACCTCGCAGCACCTGCTCTACGGCATGAGCTTGCGGCCGGTCCTGTCGCCTCTGCCGGGACGCTGGCGGATCGGCCTGGGCTTCCTGCTCACCGACGAGTTCTTCGCCCTCGCCAGTCAGCACGACCGGCGCAACTTCAACCGCTGGTACGCCCTCGGCGTCGGTCTGACCTTCTATATCGCCTGGAACCTGTTCACCCTCGCCGGCATCCTGCTTGGCCGCAGCATTCCCGGTCTCGAACACCTGGGCCTGGATTTCTCCATCGCCGCCACCTTCATCGCCCTGGTCGCGCCGCTGGTGCGCAACGTACCGACGCTGGTCTGCGTGGCCACCTCGCTGTTCTGCTCGGTGCTGTTCAGCCACTGGCAATGGAGTTCGGCGCTGGTCCTCGCCGGCCTCGCCGGGATGGCCGCCGGTTTCATCTGCAACAAGCTGTATCGGGAGGCGCCATGGTCTGGGCAGTGATCTTCGGGATGGGCGCGATCGTCTTCCTCAACCGCTACCTGTTCCTCGAACCGCGCCTGCCGATCCGTCTCGGCAGCAACCTGCGGCAGTTCCTCGGTTTCGCCGTGCCGGGAATGCTCACGGCGATCTGCGGCCCCATCGTGTTCATGCCCGAGGGCCGCATCGACCTCAGCTACGACAATCCCTACCTGGTCAGCGGCGCAGTCACCGTGGCGCTGGTGCTCTATACCCGTAATACTCTGGCGAGCATGCTGCTGGGCATGGCGTTCTTCTTCCTGTTCAAGTGGTGGCTGATTTGATCGATGTCAGTCGCTGACGGCATGACCTCTGCATGCAGCCCCTTGCAGGGTTCATACAAACTCGCGGCGGGCGGCTATATGGCCCACCAGATGCTCCGGAGCAGCCGCTATCCGGCTGACAGCCAGGCTACTATCGATGCAGTACCTGATAGCAACCATCTCCCTTCTATCTAGCCTGGATAAACACGCGTAAACCTGGCGCCCGCCCAGGCAAAGCAATTGACGGGGAGCACTTTAGAAAATCACCCGAAAATAATGACGATAGTCACAGTGACCGCCATCCTCCCGCTCGACGGCTTTCACCTTGAACTGCTTTGCCCCCAGCAACTCCAAGACACGAACCAGTTGATCATGGCTGAATATCTGTGTATGCCCGATTGCTGGAACTCCGCGAGAGTCAGTCACCAACAGTAGCTCACCGCCCGTCCTCAACCTGCCCACACAGTCAATCAGGAACTGGATCCAGTCGGCCGTATGGTCAAGCACATTTGAGCAAACGACGAAATCGAAAGCACTCTCTATATCGGCAACACCATCCCTTATATAACAAGAAGAACCTCTTTCCCCGAGAATCGAGAATGGAAGGTTCTCTGCATACAGCCCCATCAATGAGTCCTGGGCAGTCACTGTCACGCCTTCGACCTTCTCGAAAAAGCCGATCGGCCCACTGCCTACTTCCAATACCTTACCTTCAAAACCTTCGTAGCGATAATGCGAGGAGCCGTACGTGAACCCCATCTTCCCAAGAAACCACATTGCATCCTTATGCCGGGCCTCTTGTAGTTCCTCGACAGACAGATGGCGATAGGGCCATTTATCCTTCCAGAAAGAAAGCTCGTACTCCTGGGAATGTAACCACTGCTCCGGATCTGCAGACGCAACGCTACGTACGTCAGGAGCAGTTTCAACCCTACGGGACACCGACGAGAATTCGCCTGCACCACTGCCACGCTCTTCGATACACACTAGAGGAGTGCCATTCGCACGACGGCGCTCCCAGAAACCGGATAAAAATTTCACCCTAAAAACCTCCCTGCTCATTGGTACCCTTGCCCATCGGACTAAAAGACAAAAAGCCGAAACTTACCAACGACCAAACAACAACTCGTCCTCTATCTCAGCGCCCCAGCAAAAATCTTCCCCTCAGGAAGCCGCCAAACAGCACTGCTCGAGGAAAAACTAACAAAGAAAATTTATAAATAATGTAAGAACAATCCTTTTTGCTAGAGGAAATAGTTACATAGACATAATTGAGGAGAAGATGGAGAAACGAGCGGAAAACCGCGCTCTCCGATCCGCCTAGAGGAGACCCGTTGCGATGACGCTCCAGTCCCCTTCTCGTCCAGATGAAGCGCTGAAAGGGGCCTCCCCCGGAACGAAGAACGAGGGTTCATGCGCCACGGGAATGAACTCGCGAAGAAAGGTCGCTTGGCGCTGGCGCGCTTTGGGCCGAAGATCGGGGCAACCACAACGTGCGCAGCGAGGCCCTCATGTCCGACTCCCTTCCCCAGCGCAACGGCGGGCAAATCCTGGTAGAGGCATTGCGGCGCAATGCCGTCGATACCGTCTACTGCATCCCCGGGGAAAGCTACCTGCCGGTGCTCGACGCGCTGTACGACGCCGACGGCATCCGCACCATCGTCACCCGCCACGAGGGTGCCGCCTCGAACATGGCCGATGCCTACGGCAAGCTGACCGGCCGACCAGGCATCTGCTTCGTCACCCGCGGCCCCGGTGCCACCCATGCGGCGAATGGCGTGCACACGGCGCAGCAGGACTCGACGCCGATGATCCTGTTCGTCGGCCAGGTGGAAAGCGCCTTCAAGGGCCGCGAGGCGTTCCAGGAAGTCGACTACGTGCAGATGTTCTCGGGACTGGCGAAGTGGGCCGTGGAAATCGACCGTATCGAACGCATCCCGGAGCTCGTCGGCCGCGCCTTCAGCGTCGCCACCTCGGGCCGACCGGGGCCGGTCGTGGTCGCCCTGCCCGAGGAAATCCTCTTCGGTTCCGCGCAGGTCGCCGATGCGCCGGAGCCAAGGGTGCTTCCGGGGCGGCCGGGCGCCACGGCGATGGCGGAACTGCGCGAACTGCTGGCGAACGCCAGGCGCCCCCTGCTGGTACTTGGCGGCAGCGGCTGGGACAGTGCCGCCAGGAAACGGCTAGGCGCCTTCGTCGAGGCCAATGGCCTGCCGGTGGCCACCTCGTTCCGTCGCCAGGACCTGTTCGACAACCGTGACCCGCACTACGCCGGACAACTGGGCTTCGGCGCGGCGCCGGCGCTATTGGAGCGGCTGCGCCAGGCCGACCTGCTGCTGGTGGTCGGGGCGCGCCTGGGCGAAACGCCGAGCGCTGGCTACAGCCTGGTGCGTAGTCCGGCCCCCACGCAGACGCTGATCCACGTGCATCCGGACAGCGCGGAACTGAACCGCGTCTACCTGGCGCGACTGCCGATCCAGGCCACCCCGTGTGCCTTCGCCGAGGCCCTGGCCGACCTCGCGCCGTTGCCCTCGAGCACTTGGCAGGACTGGCGCGAAGCCGCCCATGCCGACTACCTGGCCTACTCGACCCCGGCCGCGAGCGACCCCGCCATCCAGGGCGTCGACCTGGCGTCCGTGGTCGCGTACCTCAGCGAAAACCTGCCGGACGACGCGGTGATCGCCAACGGTGCCGGCAACTATGCCGTCTGGGTGCATCGCTTCTACCGCTATCGCCAGGCCCGCACGCAGTTGGCGCCGACCAACGGCGCCATGGGCTACGGCCTGCCCGCCGCGATCGCCGCCAGCCTGCGCGATCCGCAGCGCAGCGTGGTGTGCTTCGCCGGCGACGGCTGTTTCATGATGTATCCGCAGGAGCTGGCGACCGCCGCGCAGTTCGGCGCGACGCCGGTGGTGATCGTGGTCAACAACGGCATGCTCGGCACCATCCGCATGCATCAGGAACGCGAATATCCCGGGCGGGTATCCGCCACCCGCCTGGACAACCCCGACTTCGTCGCCCTGGCGCGAGCCTTCGGCGCCCACGCCGAACGAGTGGAGTGCAGCGCCGACTTCCCCGCCGCGTTCCGGCGCGCCCGCGAAAGCGGACGCCCGGCGCTGCTGGAGCTGCTGACCGACCCACGCCAGATCACGCCGCAGGCGCGCCTCGCCTGAGGCATCCTCAGCCGGCGCGGAAGGCGATCCAGGCCTGGTAGCCCACGGCCTGGAAATAGCGGCTGGGCAGGACGAAGCCGGTGTCTTCCAGCAGTTCGCCGAGGCGCTGCTCGGACAACGGATCGAAATCCTCGCGCAAGCGTTGCAGCATGCCGTCGCTGTCCTCCGGGGAAAGCCCGGCCAAGCGGCAGGCCTCGGCCTGCACCGGGCGTTCGAAGGCGTCCCGGGCTTCCATCAGGTTGGCCAGCAGCAACGGCGCCGCTGGCGCCAGACGCTCGGCGACCGCCTCGAGGAAGCGCCGCTTGGCCTGGTCGCCGCGCAGGAAATGCAGCACCAGCAGGACCAGCGCCGCATCGCAAGGCGGCGCAGGCGGTAGCCCGGCGACGTCGCCGCAGTGCAGCTCGATCCGCTCCAGCAGGCCGAGCCTGGCGCAGCGCTGGCGGGCCAGGGCGAGCATGTCGGCCGACAGGTCCGCCGCGACGAAACGCCAGCCTGGACGCAACCCGGCCAGCTCCGCCAGTTCGCCGCCGGCGCCGCAGCCGACGCTGAGCAGGCGCGCCCGTTCCGGCAGACGGGCCAGCAACTGCGCGCGACTGAGCAGGTGCAGCAACTCGTAGCCCGGCAACAGGCGGCCGATCCGCGTCTCGTAGCCGTCCGCCTGTTTCCCGACGAAGCGGCCCATCAGTCGAACACCTTGCCCAGGCGCCAATAGCCCATCAGGGTCAGATGACGCTTGTCGATACCGCGCTCCTGCACCAGGTAGCGCCGGATCGCCATCACCGCCGCCGACTCGCCGGCGACCCAGGCGTAGAAACTGCCGCTCTCGGGGCTCGCCAGTTCCCAGAGGATCTCCTCGTCGATATCGATGTCCTCCAGTTCCTGGGCCGCACCACCCGCCACCTCGCGCTCCGGCAGCCGCGCCTGGCGCGCCGCCTCGATCATCCGCTCGCCGTTGCGCGAATGGATGCCGGCCTGGTGGCGCGGCAGCCAGTGCAGGCGCGCACCGGGAATCGCCGGCAGGTCGAGGATATCGGCTTCTCCCGGCACTTCGAGAAAGGCCTCGACCACCGGCGGCTCGGCTTCGCCGGCCAGCTCCTCGAGAATTCCCGCCACCGCGGGCAAGGCGGTTTCGTCGGCGATCAGCAGGATATGGCGGACGCCAGCCGGCGGCTTCCATTCGTAGCCGCCGGGGTCATCGCCGTATTGCCGGTTGGGCGCGGCCAGTTGCAGGCGGTCGCCGATCCGCGCGTGGGTCGCCCAGGCCGAGGCCGGGCCGTTCTCGCCGTGGAGGACGAACTCCACGTCGACCTCCTCCTGCTCGGCGCGCAGCGCACGGATGGTGTAGGTACGCATCGGCGGCCGGCGAGCCGGCTCGACGCTGCGATAGGCCTGGTACCACTCGCTGCCACCGGGCAGGCTGGGCGGCTGGCCGCTGGCATCGGGGAAGAAGATCTTGATCCGCTGGTCGGCGGCCAGGGTCTTCATCTCGGCGACCTCCGGGCCGCCGAAGACGAAGCGGGTCAGCGCCGGGCTGAGTTGCTCGCGGCGCTTGAGTTCGACATTGAACAGACGATAGGCGGGTTGCGACATGACGATGGTCTCCTGGTGACCGGCGCCCAGCGGCGCCGGCGGATGCATGCATCAGGCAACTCTAGCAAACAATGCGAATGATTAGCATTTGCTATTTGTGCAATCGTCGACTGCGTCGAAAGCACGACTGCCGCTCAGGCCTCGCAAGGCTCCAGCAGCTCGCAAGCGCTCTCCCCTACTCGCCTGACCGCCTGCTCGATGGCCGGGGTCGGCAACGCCGCGTAGTTCATCCGCAGGCAGTTCCGGTACTTGCCGGAAGCGGAGAAGATGCAGCCCACCGCGACTTGTACACCGCGGTTGCGCAAGGCCTTGTCCAGGCGCAGGGTGTCGAACGCCTCGTCCAGTTCGACCCAGAGCAGGAAACCGCCCTGGGGCCGGCTGGCGCGGGTGCCCTCCGGGAAATAGCGCGCCACCCAGTCGATCATCAGATCGCGTCCGCGCTGGTACTGGGCGCGCATGCGCCGCAAGTGCGGCTCGTAGTGGCCGTTGCCGATGAATTCGGCGATCGCCAGTTGCGGTTGCAGGGCGCTGGCGCCGGTACTGATGTACTTCATGTGCAGCACGCGGTCGGCGTAGCGCCCGGGTACCATCCAGCCGATCCGCAGGCCCGGCGCCAGGACCTTGGAGAACGACCCGCAGAGCAGCACCCGGCCATCGTCGTCGTACGACTTGATGGTGCGCGGGCGCGGATAGGTGTAGGCCAGGTCGCCGTAGACATCGTCCTCGATGATCGCCACGTCGTAGCGCTGGGCCAGGGCCAGCAGCGCCCGCTTGCGCGACTCGGGCATGATGTAGCCGAGCGGGTTGTTGCAGTTCGGGGTCACCTGGATGGCCTTGATCGGCCACTGTTCCAGCGCCAGTTCGAGGGCTTCCAGGCTGATGCCGTTGACCGGATCGGTGGGGATCTCCAGGGCCTTCATGCCGAGGCCTTTCAGCGATTGCATGGCGCCATGGAAGCTCGGCGACTCCACCGCGACGATATCGCCCGGTTCGCACACCGCGCGGATGCTCACCGACAGGGCCTCGTGGCAGCCGGTGGTGATCACCACGTCGCTGGCGGTGGCCCGACAGCCGGAGTCCACCAACAGGCGGGCGACTTCCTCGCGCAGCAACGGCGAGCCGTGGATCCCGTCGTAGGCCAGCGCACGGGCGTCGGCGTGGCGGTTGAGCCGGGCCAGGCTGCGGGTCAGCGGTTTCAGCGAAGGGCTGGAGATGTCCGGCATGCCGCGGCCGAGCTGGACCACGTCCGGCCGCGGTACCGTGCTGACCAGGGCCAGCACCTGCTCCCATTGCGAGATTTCCACCGGCCGCTGGGCCAGGCGGGCGATCGCCGGCAGCGGCGGCATCTGTCGCGCGACCGGGACGAAATAGCCGGACTTCGGCCGCGGCTCGGCCAGCCCGCGATCTTCCAGCAGCCTGTATGCCTGTTGCACGGTGCTCAGGCTGACGCCGTGCTCGATGCTCATGGCCCGCACCGAGGGCAGCCGGTCGCCCGGACGGTAGAGGCCCTGTTCGATGCGCGAACCGAGGGTCTCGGCGAGTTGCAGATAAAGGGTCATGAGCGGGACTCCAGGGTGAGCGAAAGCGGGACCGGTACAGATGGTGGCGAAATCCACCATTCAGGCCGGGGAGCGCTTGATCTGTATGCAGTCAACCCACCTTTTCTGGACCTGTACGGAACAGCGCGCGATGGCCATTCTATCTCCGTCGTCCAGCCGATCAATATGGAGTACGCAGCATGACGCGACTCAGTGCGAAATCCGAGCGCCGCCAACGCCTCGATGGCCCCTTCCCACTCGCCGCGATGGACAACCTGGCGCAGGCCCTGCGTCGCGGCTATCGCCTGGCCCGGCAACGCCAGTTGACCCGGCGCGCGCTGCTGGACCTGGAAGCGGCGGAACTGAAGGATATCGGCCTGAGCGCCGAGCAGGCCCGCGAGGAAGCCTCGCTGGCGTTCTGGCAGGCGGGAAAATCCGGCGGGAGGAAGGCATGATCCGCTGTCGCAACTGTGGCGAACGCCCAGCCAGCGAAGGGCATATCTGTATGGTCTGCAAGCGCCGATCCGACATCGACCCATACAAGGCGCTGATCGCCATGGCCCTGCTGGTCTACTGCGGCGTCAGCCTGGCGGCCTACCTCAAGCCGCATATGCCGTCACCGCCGCCTACCGCCGGCAGCAGCGTCCAGCCCGCCGAGGAGCTGGCCCAGCGCGCCCGCCAGGCCACCCTGGAACAGCGCGGCATCTGAAGAACGCATGCTCGGGAGGGGAGGCAGTTTGAGCCCCTCCTTCTTTTATATGCATATGGCCGCCAGCGCGTGGCTCATTCCGCCGGATACTCCAGCGCCGCCGCGATTCGCCGATGCTGCTCGACCACCCACTCCCGCCGTACCGCCCCCCAGTCGCGGATGACATAGCCGCCCTGGTGGTTGCGCGCACCCTCCCGCTGCTCGAACTCGCAGACGATGTCCAGTTCCTCCAGCGCGGCGATGGTGTCCTGTGCGGTACGCCGGGGCATGCCGGTGGCGGCCATGATCTCCGGCACGCTGGCGGTGCCGCTGTCGATCAGGTAGGCGACGTAGAGGCGGCGGTAGAAGCTGGACTTGGTCTTGCTGATGGTCATGAGCAGGCGTTCTCCGGGAAGGCTCAGGGAGCGAGCAGGGGCAAGGTAGTGGTGGATTTGATTTCCGACAAGGCGACGATGGAGTTCACTTCCTGGATGCCCGGCACCGCCGACAGCTTCTCGAAGAAAAAGCGTTCGTAGGATTCGATATCGCGGGTGACGATACGCAGCATGAAGTCCACCGCGCCCATCAGTACGTGGCACTCCAGCACCTCGGGAAACTGGTGCATCGCCTCGGCGAAGTCGGTGAGGTTCTTGCGCCCATGGGCGTTGAGCTTGATCTGGGCGAATACCTGGGTATTCAGGCCGATCTTCTTGCGGTCGAGCAGGGTCACCTGCTTGCGGATCACCCCCTCCTCCTTCAGGCGTTGGATGCGCCGCCAGCAGGGCGATTGGGAAAGTCCGATGCGCTCGGCGATCTCGGCGGTGGAAAGCGAGGATTCCTCCTGCAGCAAAGCGAGAATACGCTGATCGTACATATCCAGTGGAATGGACATAAATATTCCCTACAAAGAAAAATATAGGGATCAAGTATGCACGGATAGCGCAAAATCACGCAAAAACAGGAGAAAAAATCCGGCACGCCTCTGGGAGAATTTCTCTCGTCGAAACACTGCCTGGAGCGTCACATGTCAACCCTCGCCCCCCTTTTCCTGGCCAAACACCCTGACGGCGAAGAACGCCAGGTGATCCGCCCGAACGTCTGGGAAACCTCCTGCGCAGATACCGAGACCCTGTCGATCTTCCATATCGAGGGCATGGCCGACCCGGACCTGCTGTGCCGGGTGCTCAACCTGTTCGCCGTGCAGTCCTTCACCCCGGAGCGGGTTCGTGCCGACCGCGAGGACCACAAGATCCGCCTGCTGCTGACCTTCCCCGGCCTCAGCCAGCACCGCGCCAGCGTGATCGCGGAGAAACTGCGCTCGCTGGTCACCGTGCTCGCCGTCCGCCTGGAGTTCTCTCCCCATGCCGGCAAGGTCCGTCCCAGCGTCAGCGAGCCGCTGCTGGCCAGCGTCGTCTGAGCCCCTCGGGGCGGCGCGGCGGCCGCCCTGTCCACTCAGCGTCATCGGCTGGCCTTCTGGCGTTAGCCGGTCGCCCAGCCCATGGCTACAGTGCAGGTTCGCCAGGCAGCCAGAAGACTGCCGTGTGTTCCCCGATCCTGCAGAGCGTGCCCATGTCCCGACCGCGTTTCCTTCCGGATAACTTCACCCTGGCGCTGATCGCCACCGTCCTTCTCGCCACTTTCCTGCCCTGCAGCGGCCAGACCGCCGTGGTCTTCGAATGGGTGACCAACATCGGCATCGGCCTGCTGTTCTTCCTCCACGGCGCCAAGCTGTCGCGCCAGGCGATCGTCGCCGGCATGACCCACTGGCGCCTGCACCTGCTGGTGTTCGCCTGCACCTTCGTGATGTTCCCGCTGCTCGGCCTGGCGCTGAAACCGGCGCTGTCGCCGATGGTCACCCCGGAGCTGTACCTCGGCATCCTGTTCCTCTGCGCCCTGCCGGCCACGGTGCAATCCTCCATCGCCTTCACCTCGCTGGCGCGCGGCAACGTGCCGGCAGCGGTATGCAGCGCTTCCGTGTCGAGCCTGCTCGGCGTATTCCTCACCCCGCTGCTGGTCAAGCTGCTGCTCGGCGCCGAAGGCGAGACCGGCAACGCGCTGGACGCCATCGGCAAGATCACCCTGCAACTGCTGGTACCCTTCATCGCCGGCCAGGTCCTGCGGCGCTGGATCGGCGCCTGGGTGGAGCGCAACAAGCCGGTGCTACGCTATGTCGACCAGGGCTCGATCCTGCTGGTGGTCTACACCGCCTTCAGCGCCGCGGTGATCCAGGGCCTGTGGCACGAAGTACCCTGGCTGGCGCTGCTCGGCCTGACGGTCGCCTGCTGCGTGATCCTCGCCCTGGCCCTGGTGCTGACCACGGTGCTGGCGCGACGCCTGGGCTTCAGCAAGGAAGACGAGATCACCATCGTCTTCTGCGGTTCGAAGAAGAGCCTGGCCACCGGCGTGCCCATGGCCAAGGTGCTGTTCGCCACCAGTGCGGTGGGACCGATGGTGTTGCCGCTGATGCTGTTCCACCAGATCCAGCTGATGGTCTGCGCGGTGCTCGCGCAACGCTACGCCAGGCGCCGCGACGACGCAGCGGCGGCGCTGGCCGAGGCCCCCTCGCGCTGAGCGCGAAAATGAAAGAAGCCGGCCCTGGGGCCGGCTTCTTCGTTCAGACGCGGCTCAGCGCGTCGGCGTGCGCAGGGTGACGAACTCTTCCGCCGCGGTCGGGTGGATGCCGATGGTCTCGTCGAACGCCTGCTTGGTCGCCCCGGCCTTCATCGCCACCGCGATACCCTGGAGGATCTCGCCGGCCTCGGCGCCGACCATGTGGCAGCCCAGCACCCTGTCGTCGTGGGCATCCACGACCAGCTTCATCAGGGTCTTTTCCTGGTCGTCGGTAAGGGTCAGCTTCATCGGCCGGAAGCGGCTCTCGAAGATCTTCACCTTGTGCCCGGCGCTCAGCGCCTCCTCCTCGGTCAGGCCGACGGTGCCGATGTTGGGCAGGCTGAACACCGCGGTGGGAATCAACTTGTAGTCCACCGGACGGTACTCCTCCGGCTTGAACAGCCGCCGCGCCACCGCCATGCCCTCGGCCAGCGCCACGGGGGTCAACTGGACGCGACCGATCACGTCGCCCAGGGCGAGGATCGACGGCTCGCTGGTCTGGTAATGCTCGTCGACCGCGATGAAGCCCTTGTCGGTCAGCTTCACTCCGGTGTTTTCCAGGCCAAGGTCATCCAGCATCGGCCGCCGCCCGGTGGCATAGAACACGCAGTCCGCCTCCAGCACCCGGCCGTCCTTGAGGGTCGCGGCCAGGCTGCCATCGGCCTGTTTGTCGATACGGGCGATGTCGCTGTTGAACTGCAGGTCCAGGCCCTTCTTGCCCAATTCGTCGCGCAGGTGTTCGCGGACGCTGCGGTCGAAGCCGCGCAGGAACAGGTCGCGACGGTAGAGCAAGGTGGTCTCGGCGCCGAGCCCGTTGAAGATCGAGGCGAACTCGACGGCGATGTAGCCGCCGCCGACCACCAGCACGCGGCGCGGCAGGCGCTCGAGGAAGAACGCTTCGTTGGAGGTGATCGCGTGTTCCTTGCCGGGAATGTCCGGCACCTGCGGCCAGCCACCGGTGGCGACGAGAATGTGCTTGGCGCTGAAGCGCTGGCCGTCCACCTCGACGTTGTGCGCATCGAGCAGACGTGCGTGACCTTCGAGCAAGGTCACCCCGCTGTTCACCAGCAGGTTGCGGTAGATCCCGTTGAGCCGCTGGATCTCGCGGTTCTTGTTGCCGATCAGGGTCGCCCAATCAAACTGCGCCTCGCCGGCGCTCCAGCCATAGGCCCGGGCCTGCTCGAAGTCCTCGCTGAAATGCGCGCCATAGACCAGCAGCTTCTTCGGCACGCAGCCGACGTTGACGCAGGTGCCACCCAGGTAGCGACTCTCCGCCACCGCGACACGGGCACCGAAGCCGGCGGCGAAGCGGGCGGCGCGTACGCCCCCTGAGCCGGCGCCGATGACGAACAGATCGAAATCGAAAGACATGTTCCTACTCCTGGATCAGATGCGTTCCAGCATAACCCATTCACCAGCGTCGGCTCCCGCCGGATCGACGCAGAAACCTGTCGAAACGGCTCAGCGCATGGCCTGGCAGGCGATGGGCTATGCTTGTCCGTGGAGGTAAGCGCGATGTCCCCCACCCTCACCCACCTGGCGCTGCACGTCCCCGACCTCGACGCCTGCATCGCCTTCTACGAAACCTTCTGCGGCATGCGGGTGATCCACCGGCGCCCCGGCAAAGGCTCGCAGATCGTCTGGATGGCCGAACCCGGCCAGGAACAACGCTTCATCTTCGTCATCATGCCCGGCGGCCAGCCGCGCAACCTGGCCAGCGACGATTACAGTCATTTCGGCTTCGCCCTCTCCAGCCGCGCCGCGGTAGACGATCTGGCGCGCCGCGCCGAGGCCGCCGGCTGCCTGGTCTGGGCGCCGCGCGACGAGCCCTATCCGGTCGGCTACTACTGCGGCCTGCGCGACCCGGCGGGCAACTACGTGGAGTTCAGCTACGGCCAGCCGCTGGGCCCGGGTTCCGAGGCGCTGCCGATTCCCTGACCGGGCGCGGAGGCGCCGCGTGGCCCAGGCCAGGCTAGCGGGGTTATTCGCCCGACGCCAACAACGCCACGCCCGCCGACAGCTCAGGTAGGGCGGATACCCCATGGCCGTTCGCCCCATACGAAAAACGCCGCGCCCCCATCGGGGACGCGGCGTTTTTCATCGGGAACGGCGAGGCTCAGTGAGCCTTGCCGGTCTTGTAGAGGTTTTCGTAGCAGAAGTTGGTCGCCTCGATGTAGCCCTCGGCGCTGCCGCAGTCGAAACGCTTGCCCTTGAACTTGTAGGCCAGCACGCAGCCGTCCTGGGCCTGCTTCATCAGGGCATCGGTGATCTGGATCTCGCCGCCCTTGCCCGGTTCGGTCTGCTCGATCAGGTCGAAGATGTCCGGGGTCAGGATGTAGCGGCCGATGATCGCCAGGTTCGACGGCGCCTCTTCCGGCTTCGGCTTCTCGACCATGGTGTTCACCCGGAAGATATCGTCGCGGATCATCTCGCCGGCGATCACGCCGTACTTGTTGGTCTCTTCCGGCGGCACTTCCTGGATCGCCACGATGGAGCAGCGGAACTGGTTGTACAGCTTGACCATCTGCTTCAGCACGCTGTCGCCTTCGAGGTTCAGGCACAGGTCGTCGGCCAGGACCACGGCGAACGGCTCGTCGCCGATCAGCGGACGACCGGTGAGGATGGCGTGGCCGAGGCCCTTCATCTCCACCTGGCGGGTGTAGGCGAAGGTGCACTCGTCGATCAGCCGACGGATGCCGACCAGGTACTTTTCCTTGTCGGTGTTGCGGATCTGGTGTTCCAGCTCGTAGCTGATGTCGAAGTGGTCTTCCAGCGAACGCTTGCCGCGGCCGGTGACGATGCCGATCTCGGAAAGGCCGGCTTCCAGCGCCTCCTCCACCGCGTACTGGATCAGCGGCTTGTTCACCACCGGCAGCATTTCCTTGGGCATGGCCTTGGTGGCCGGGAGGAAACGGGTGCCGTAACCGGCGGCCGGGAAAAGACATTTCTTGATCATGAGAATCCTTCGACATGGACGAAGTATGCGGATGGCGCGCAGTCTAATCAGGCTGCGCTCGCCTTACAATGCCCGGCCCTTGGACGTCCTATGCCCTGGTAGATGAAGCCCAGTTCCGCCATCCGCGCCGGTGCGTAGAGATTCCGACCGTCGACCAACAGGGGAGTTCGCATGGATCCACGGATTTTCTGGAAGTCCGGCTGGCGGAACTGTTTCCACTCGGTCACCAGCACCAGGGCATCGGCGCCCTCGACGGCGGCGTAGGGCGAGTCGTGGAGCGTCAACTGGGCGCACGCCAGCGCGTCCGGATAGCGTGCCGCGACCCCGGCGTTGGCCACCGGGTCATGGGCCCTGACCCGCACCCCGTGGCGCAGCAGTGCCTCCAGCAGGACCAGGCTCGGCGCCTCGCGCAGGTCGTCGGTACCCGGCTTGAAGGCCAGCCCCCAGAGCGCCACCGTGCGCCCTTGCCAGCGTCCCTGGAACAGCTCGCCGAGGGTCTCGAAGAGCAGTTCCTTCTGCCGCGCGTTGCGCGCTTCCACCGCACGCAGTATCTGGCTGTCGAAGCCCTGTTGCTCGGCGCTGCGGATCAGCGCGCGGACGTCCTTGGGAAAGCACGAGCCGCCGTAGCCGCAGCCGGCGTAGATGAAATGGGTGCCGATGCGCTTGTCGCTGCCCATGCCACGGCGCACGTCCTCGATGTCGACGCCGGTGAGGGCGCACAGCCCGGCCATCTCGTTCATGAAGGAAATCTTGGTGGCGAGGAAGGCATTGGCCGCGTACTTGCTGAACTCGGCCTCGCGGCGCCCCATCAGCAGGACCCGTTCGTGATTGCGCAGGAACGGCGCGTAGAGCTGGCGCAGGGTTTCCCCGGCCTGCGCCTCGGCGCTGCCGATGATGACCCGGTCCGGGCGCCTGAAGTCGTCCACCGCCGAGCCTTCCTTGAGGAACTCCGGATTGCTCGCCACCGCCACCCGGAAGCGCTTGCGCCGGCGCGCCAGGCCCAGGCGGATGATCTCTTCGACCCGTTCGGCGGTGCCCACCGGCACGGTCGACTTGTTGACCACGATGCAGGCCTGGCGCAGTTGCGCGCCAAGTTGCTCGGCGACCGCCATCACGTGGCTGAGGTCGGCCGAGCCGTCCTCGCCGCACGGCGTGCCGACGGCGATGAACACCACCTCGGCGTCGGCCAGGCCTTCCGCCAGGCTGGCGGTGAAGGTCAGGCGGGCGGCGTCCAGCTGATCGCGCAGGATGCTTTCCAGGCCCGGCTCGTAGATCGGCATCTCGCCGCGTCTCAGCCGCGCGACCCGCTCGCGGTCGCGCTCCACGCAGCGCACCTGGTTGCCCATCTCGGCGAAACAGGCCGCCGTCACCAGTCCCACATAGCCCGCACCAATCACGCATAGCCGCATGGCGTCGTCCTCCGCTGGCCTCGCCTTCTCTGCGGACGATTGCAGCCAAGCGCGGTGGCAGGCGCGTGACGCTGGCGTGAAGCTACCGTGACAGAACCCGCGCGGATGCCCGGGGTCCACCCAAGGTAGGCGGAGAAAACGGGAGGTTCCCATGTCCATCGAAATCGATTCGGAACAAGGCATCTGCAGCGTGGAGATCGAAGGCAGCCGGCATCGCGCGCCGGTCGACAGCCTGCGCATCGGTACCGACGCCGAGGCGCGCCTGTCGGTGCTCTACATCGATGGCAAGCGCCTGCACATCAGCGAGGAGGACGCCCAGCGGCTGGTGGTCGCCGGCGCCGAGGACCAGCGCAGGCACCTGATGGCGGACGATTGACGCCCTCAGGCGTCCGCCAGCAAGAGGTAGGGAGAACTGCGCAGGCTATCGAGGCCGGCGCGGAACATGCGTTCGGCGCGGTTCCAGGGATCGTCGCGCAAGCGCTCGGTCCAGGCCAGGGTGCCGCAGATGCCGTCCCACAGCGATTGCAGATAGATGCTGGCCAGCTCGACGTCCAGCCGCGCCGGCAGTTCGCCGCGCTCCACCGCCCGGCGGATCTGCCGTCGGCCGAAGCGTTGCCCCTGCTTCTCGAGCAGCTCGCGGCGGCGCAACAGCGGCTCGTTCTCGTCGCTGCGTTCGCACTTTAGGTAGAGGATCTCCAGCACCCGCTGCACCGAACCGGGCTCGCAGCACTGGCGGAGAAAGCCCATGCCGGCGCGCAGGAGGATATCCAGCGCCGGCACCCTAGCGTTTTCGTCGGGTACCTCGATCTGGCCGAAGGCGCGGTCGCACATCGCCAGGCAGACCTCGATCTTGTTCTTGTAGTGGCCGTAGACCGCACCGCGAGAAACCCCGGCGGCGTCCGCCAGGTCGGCCATGGCAGTAGTGCCCACGCCCTTTTCCAGGAAAACCCGCTCGGCGGCATCGAGTATGCCGTCGCGGGTTTTCTGGGATTCCTCTTTGGTTTTCCTGGCCACTGAACGTCCTCACAAGGGAAAGGCGCCGCAGATCATAAGGATATGTTACAGAAACGCCAATTAATTAATCACTCATGATTGATTATATGCTACTGTCGCGCCGCTCGTGAGTTGCGGTGCCCTTTCCCGGGCAAGCTCGCGAGTTCACGAATCGAGGGACACCCATGCACATCCAATGGACCGGCTCGCTGCGCGGGCTGCTGGCGGCCCTGGTCGCCCTATTCCTGCTGGGCTGCGAAGAAGCAGCGGACACCGGGAAGACTGCGGAGGCCCCCGCCGAGGTCGGCGTGATCGTCGCCAGGCCGGCGCCTATCGGCATCACCAGCGAGCTGCCCGGACGCCTGGAAGCGTACCGCCAGGCTGAAGTGCGGGCGCGCGTCGCCGGCATCGTCACCCGTCGCCTGTACGAGGAAGGCCAGGACGTCCGCGCCGGCACCGTGCTGTTCCAGATCGACCCTGCGCCCTTGAAGGCGGCCCTGGACATCAGCCGCGGCGCCCTGGCCCGGGCCGAGGCCAGCCACGCGGCGGCGGCCGACAAGCTCAAGCGCTACGCCGACCTGATCAAGGACCGCGCCATCAGCGAACGCGAGTACACCGAAGCGCAGACCGACGCGCGCCAGGCCCTGGCGCAGATCGCCTCGGCCAAGGCCGAACTGGAGCAGGCCCGCCTGCGCCTGGGCTACGCCACGGTCACCGCGCCGATCGACGGCCGCGCACGGCGTGCGCTGGTCACCGAAGGCGCGCTGGTCGGCGAGGACTCGCCGACACCGCTGACCCGCGTCGAGCAGATCGATCCGATCTACGTGAACTTCTCCCAGCCGGCCGGCGAAGTCGCCGCCATGCAGCGGGCGATCCGCGAAGGCCAGGTGAAGGGTGTCGCCGACAAGGACATCGCCGTGCGCCTGGTCCTGGCCGACGGCAGCGAGTACCCGCTGGCCGGCGAGCTGCTGTTCTCCGACCTGGCGGTCGACCCCGGCACCGACACCATCGCCATGCGTGCCCTGTTCCGCAATCCGCATCGCGAATTGCTGCCCGGCGGCTACGTGCAGGTGCGCTTGCAACGCGCGGTGAACCCGCAGGCGATCACCGTCCCGCGCGACGCGCTGATCCGTACCGCCCAGTCCGCCGTGGTCAAGGTGGTCAACCCACAGGGCGTGGTGGAAGACGTGGAGGTCCGCGCCGACACCCTGCAGGGCCGCGACTGGATCATCAGCCGCGGGCTCAAGGGCGGCGAGCGGGTGATCGTCGAGAACGCCGCCCAGCATGCCGCCGGCTCCAGCGTCCAGGCGGTGGTCCGCCAGCCGGCCAGCGCCGACGCCCCCTCACCGCTGGCCGCCTCGCCGGCGGGCCAGTGACGGAGAACGCTACGAATGGCTCGTTTCTTCATTGACCGGCCGGTCTTCGCCTGGGTGATCTCCCTGCTGATCGTGCTCGCCGGGGTCCTGGCGATCCGCTTCCTGCCGGTCGCCCAGTACCCGGACATCGCGCCGCCGGTGGTCAACGTCAGCGCCAGCTATCCCGGCGCCTCGGCCAAGGTGGTCGAGGAAGCGGTGACCGCGATCATCGAGCGCGAGATGAACGGCGCGCCCGGCCTGCTCTACACCAAGGCCACCAGCAGCACCGGCCAGGCTTCGCTGACCCTGACCTTCCGCCAGGGCGTGAACGCCGACCTCGCTGCGGTGGAAGTGCAGAACCGCCTGAAGATCGTCGAGTCGCGCCTGCCCGAGTCGGTGCGGCGCGACGGCATCTATGTGGAGAAGGCGGCGGACAGCATCCAACTGATCGTCACCCTTACCTCCTCCAGCGGCCGCTACGACGCCATGGAGCTGGGCGAGATCGCCTCGTCCAACGTGTTGCAGGCGCTGCGCCGGGTGGAGGGCGTGGGCAAGGTCGAGACCTGGGGCGCCGAGTACGCCATGCGCATCTGGCCCGACCCGGCCAAGCTGACCTCGATGAACCTCAGCGCCAGCGACCTGGTCAACGCCGTGCGCCGGCACAACGCCCGCCTCACCGTGGGCGACATCGGCAACCTCGGGGTCCCCGACTCGGCGCCGATCAGCGCCACGGTGAAGGTCGACGACACCCTGGTGACGCCCGAGCAGTTCGGCGAGATTCCGCTGCGCATCCGCGCCGACGGCGGCGCGATCCGCCTGCGCGACGTGGCCCGCGTCGAGTTCGGCCAGAGCGAGTACGGCTTCGTCTCGCGGGTCAACCAGATGACCGCCACCGGCCTGGCGGTGAAGATGGCGCCCGGCTCCAACGCGGTGGCCACCGCCAAGCGCATCCGCGCCACCCTCGACGAGCTGTCGCGCTACTTCCCGGAGGGCGTGAGCTACAACATCCCCTATGACACCTCGGCGTTCGTCGAGATCTCGATCAGGAAGGTGGTCAGCACCCTGCTCGAGGCGATGCTGCTGGTGTTCGCCGTGATGTACCTGTTCATGCAGAACTTCCGCGCCACCCTGATCCCGACGCTGGTGGTGCCGGTGGCCCTGCTGGGCACCTTCACGGTGATGCTCGGCCTGGGCTTCTCGATCAACGTGCTGACCATGTTCGGCATGGTCCTGGCGATCGGCATCCTGGTGGACGACGCGATCATCGTGGTGGAGAACGTCGAGCGGCTGATGGCCGAGGAAGGCCTGTCGCCGCACGACGCCACGGTCAAGGCGATGCGCCAGATCAGCGGTGCCATCGTCGGCATCACCGTGGTGCTGGTCTCGGTATTCGTGCCGATGGCGTTCTTCAGCGGCGCGGTGGGCAACATCTACCGCCAGTTCGCGGTGACCCTGGCGGTCTCCATCGGCTTCTCGGCGTTCCTCGCGCTGTCGCTGACCCCGGCCCTGTGCGCCACCCTGCTGCGCCCGATCGACGCCGACCACCATGAGAAGCGCGGCTTCTTCGGCTGGTTCAACCGCGCCTTCCTGCGCCTGACCGGACGCTACCGCAACGCGGTGGCCGGCATCCTCGCCCGGCCGATCCGCTGGATGCTGGTCTACGCCCTGGTCATCGGCGTGGTCGCCCTGCTCTTCGTGCGCCTGCCGCAGGCGTTCCTGCCGGAAGAGGACCAGGGCGACTTCATGATCATGGTGATGCAGCCCGAAGGTACGCCGATGGCGGAGACCATGGCCAACGTCGGCGACGTCGAGCGCTACCTGGCGGAGCACGAACCGGTGGCCTACGCCTATGCGGTCGGCGGCTTCAGCCTGTACGGCGACGGCACCAGCTCGGCGATGATCTTCGCCACCCTGAAGGACTGGTCGGAACGCCGGGAGGCCAGCCAGCACGTCGGCGCCATCGTCGAGCGCATCAACCAGCGCTTCGCCGGCCTGCCCAACCGTACGGTGTATGCGATGAACTCGCCGCCGCTGCCGGACCTGGGTTCCACCAGCGGCTTCGACTTCCGCCTGCAGGACCGTGGCGGGGTTGGCTACGAGGCCCTGGTCAAGGCCCGCGACCAGTTGCTGGCGCGCGCCGCCGAGGACCCGCGTCTGGCCAACGTGATGTTCGCCGGCCAGGGCGAGGCGCCGCAGATCCGCCTGGACATCGACCGACGCAAGGCGGAGACCCTCGGCGTGAGCATGGACGAGATCAACACCACCCTGGCGGTGATGTTCGGCTCGGACTACATCGGCGACTTCATGCACGGCAGCCAGGTGCGCAAGGTGGTGGTCCAGGCCGACGGCGCCAAGCGCCTGGGCATCGACGACATCGGCCGGCTTCACGTGCGCAACGAGCAGGGCGAGATGGTCCCGCTGGCGACGTTCGCCAAGGCCGCCTGGACCCTCGGCCCGCCGCAACTGACCCGCTACAACGGCTATCCCTCGTTCAACCTCGAGGGCCAGGCCGCGCCGGGCTACAGCAGCGGCGAAGCCATGCAGGCGATGGAGCAATTGATGCAGGGCCTGCCCGAGGGCATCGCCCATGAGTGGTCCGGCCAGTCCTTCGAAGAACGCCTGTCCGGCGCCCAGGCGCCGGCGCTGTTCGCCCTCTCGGTGCTGATCGTGTTCCTCGCCCTGGCCGCCCTCTACGAAAGCTGGTCGATCCCGCTGGCGGTGATCCTGGTGGTGCCGCTGGGCGTGCTCGGCGCACTGCTCGGGGTGAGCCTGCGCGGCCTGCCCAACGACATCTACTTCAAGGTCGGCCTGATCACCATCATCGGCCTCTCGGCGAAGAACGCCATCCTCATCATCGAGGTGGCCAAGGACCATTACCAGGAAGGCATGAGCCTGCTGCAGGCGACCCTGGAGGCCGCGCGCCTGCGCCTGCGACCGATCGTCATGACCTCGCTGGCGTTCGGTTTCGGCGTGGTCCCGCTGGCGCTCTCCAGCGGCGCCGGTTCCGGCGCCCAGGTCGCCATCGGCACCGGGGTGCTCGGCGGGATCGTCACCGCCACGGTACTCGCGGTGTTCCTGGTACCGCTGTTCTTCCTGGTGGTCGGGCGCCTGTTCCGGTTACGCAAGGCGCCGCGCACCGGCACCTCGCCCCGGATCCCGACGGAGCAAGCCTGATGCCCCTAGCGAAACTCTCGCTCCCCACCCTGGCACTGTGCGTCGGGCTGCTCGGCGCCTGCCCGCCGACGCCTCGGCAGCCGCGCGCGGCCCCCATCGTTCCGGCCAACGGCCCCGACCTTCGGGGCAAGCTGGACGACTGGCAACAGCAGTTCACCGACCCGCTGCTGCGACAGATGATCGGCTACGCGCCGGCGCTATCCGGCGCGCAAGCCTGAATTCCGCCGTCCTTTTCCCACCCTAGTCGGCCGCTGGCAGCGCTCGGCTGAAGCGGTAGAACAGGTTCGGCTCGCTGACCACGTACAGGCTGCCCCGGTCGTCCATCGCCAACCCTTCGGCCTGCGGCACGTCGTCCGTCAGGCCATGGTTGCCGCCACGCAGGGTCAGGCTGCCGAGCGGATCCCCGGCGCGATCCAGTTCGATGACCACCCGCGACTCGTCGGAAAGCACCAGCAGGTGATCGCTGGCCTTGTCGTAGTAGAGGCTCGACAGATCGGTGAGGAACAACCCGCGATCGCGCTGCGGGTCGCCGCCGACGCTCAGGTCGAGCGCCTCGCCGCGGTCGTTGAAGAAGCCGTTTACCTCGATGATGCCCACCGGCGCCTTTTCCCGGGCCACGAACAGGCGCTCGCGCAGCGGGTCGTAGGCCAACCCCTCGAAGCCCTTGTTGCGCTTGTTTGCACTGCCCAGGGAGAACTTCCGGGCGTTGCGCGGATCGTCGATGTCGATCACCCGGGTGTCGGCGTCGACATGGATCTCTACCAGGCGTTGGCGACGCTCCTCGGCGACCACGTAGACGCCGGGCCGGATGTACTCGATAGCCTCCGGATCCTGGAAACCGCGCAGGGGGATGCGTCGCAGCAATTCGCCGTCCAGCGACAGCTCGAGGAAATGCGGGTCCTGGTTGGTCACGCTGACCAGGCTGCGCCGGCTGGGGTCGAAGGACAGCGCCGAGACGTTGGACTCCGCGCCCAGCACGCGGGCTTCGATATCGACCCGATAGTCGGCCAGGCGCAGGGCGTTCTCGCGCGCAACATCGCCGCCGTAGCGCTGCTCCAGCTTGAACCAGATGCGCTCGAACGCGCGCTGCTGCTGACCCGCCACCAGCAGCGCAAGCAACGCGGCGAGCAGGCAAGCCAGCAGCGTCCTGTAGGTCATCAGCCGACTCATCGTTACGACTCCTCCGAGAAACACAGTGTTCGGCGAAGCAGAACAGAGCCATCCGTGCCCTTTCATGAGGCGCCGATTAAATATTTCTGACAAGTATCTTTCACGGCTGTCATTTTTCCCCCGTTCCAGGCGTTGACAGGATTTCGGTGCAGCTTTACGTTAACGTAAAGGTAAACAAGCAGGTGCCTGCGCATGTCCACCACCTACACCATCTCCGATCTCGCCCGCGAACTGGACATCACCACCCGCGCCATCCGCTTCTACGAGGAGCAAGGCCTGCTCTCCCCCGAGCGACGCGGCCAGGAACGCATCTATTCGCCGCGCGACAAGGTCAGCCTGAAGCTGATCCTGCGCGGCAAGCGCATCGGTTTTTCCCTCGCCGAATGCCGCGAGCTGATCGAGCTCTACGACCCGGACCCGAGCAGCGGCAACCAGAAGCAGTTGAACACCATGCTGGAGAAGATCGCCGAGCGCCGCGCCCAGCTGGAACAACAGTTGCTGGACATCGAACAGATGCAGCTGGAACTGGATACTGCCGAGGAGCGCTGTCGAGCGGCGCTGATCAAAAGCTATAACAAACAAACAGTTGCAACATAAACCTAATTCGAAGCTTTAAACCGGACAAGCACAATTACAGGTGAAAGCATGACCTATCCCAGCCTCAACTTCGCCCTCGGCGAAACCATCGACATGCTCCGCGACCAGGTCCGCGGCTTCGTCACCGCCGAACTACAGCCGCGCGCCGCGCAGATCGACCAGGACAACCAGTTCCCCATGGACATGTGGCGCAAGTTCGGCGAGATGGGCCTGCTCGGCATCACCGTCGACGAGGAGTACGGCGGTTCGGCGCTGGGCTACCTGGCCCACGCCGTGGTCATGGAAGAGATCAGCCGGGCCTCGGCCTCGGTGGCGCTCTCCTATGGCGCGCATTCCAACCTCTGCGTCAACCAGATCAAGCGCAACGGCAACGCCGAACAGAAGGCCCGCTACCTGCCGGCCCTGGTGTCCGGCGAACACATCGGTGCGCTGGCGATGAGCGAACCCAACGCCGGTTCCGACGTGGTCTCGATGAAGCTGCGCGCGGACCGGGTCGGCGACCGCTTCGTTCTCAACGGCAGCAAGATGTGGATCACCAACGGTCCCGACGCCCATACCTATGTGATCTACGCCAAGACCGACGCGGACAAGGGCGCGCACGGGATCACCGCGTTCATCGTCGAACGCGACTGGAAAGGCTTCAGCCGCGGGCCGAAGCTGGACAAACTGGGCATGCGCGGCTCGAACACCTGCGAACTGATCTTCCAGGACGTCGAGGTGCCCGAGGAGAACGTCCTCGGCGCGGTCAACGGCGGGGTCAAGGTACTGATGAGCGGCCTCGACTACGAGCGCGTGGTGCTTTCCGGCGGCCCGGTGGGAATCATGCAGGCGTGCATGGACGTGGTGGTGCCGTACATCCATGACCGCCGCCAGTTCGGCCAGAGCATCGGCGAATTCCAGCTGGTCCAGGGCAAGGTGGCCGACATGTACACCGCCCTCAACGCCAGCCGCGCCTACCTGTACGCCGTGGCCGCCGCCTGCGACCGCGGCGAGACGACCCGCAAGGACGCCGCCGGGGTGATCCTCTACAGCGCCGAGCGCGCCACCCAGATGGCCCTGGACGCGATCCAGATCCTCGGCGGCAACGGCTACATCAACGAGTTTCCCACCGGCCGCCTGTTGCGCGACGCCAAGCTCTACGAGATCGGCGCCGGCACCAGCGAGATCCGCCGCATGCTGATCGGCCGCGAGCTGTTCAACGAAACCCGCTGAAGCCTCGCTCTTCCCGGCCCTTTTCCGCCAGGGAGAGGGCATTCCATTGCATCGACAGGCGCATCGCCAGGTCGGGAGCGGGCGCCAACCGCTTCCGCCCACCTCGACACGGAGCCACCGCCATGGCCATCCTGCACACCCAGATCAATCCACGCTCCGCCGAGTTCGCGGCCAACGCCGCGACCATGCTGGAACAGGTCAACGCCCTGCGCACCCTCCTCGGCCGCATCCACGAAGGCGGCGGTAGCGCCGCCCAGGCCCGGCACAGCGCGCGCGGCAAGCTGCTGGTGCGCGAACGCATCAACCGCCTGCTCGACCCCGGCTCGCCGTTCCTCGAGCTTTCCGCCCTCGCCGCCCACGAAGTCTACGGCGAAGAGGTCGCCGCCTCCGGCATCGTCGCCGGGATCGGCCGGGTCGAAGGGGTGGAATGCATGATCGTCGGCAACGATGCCACGGTGAAGGGCGGCACCTACTATCCGCTGACCGTGAAGAAGCACCTGCGGGCCCAGGCCATCGCCCTGGAGAACCGCCTGCCATGCATCTACCTGGTGGACTCTGGCGGCGCCAACCTGCCGCGCCAGGACGAGGTGTTCCCCGACCGCGAGCACTTCGGCCGGATCTTCTTCAACCAGGCCAACATGAGTGCCCGCGGCATCCCGCAGATCGCCGTGGTCATGGGCTCCTGCACCGCCGGCGGGGCCTACGTGCCGGCGATGTCCGACGAAACCGTGATGGTGCGCGAACAGGCCACCATCTTCCTCGCCGGGCCGCCGCTGGTGAAGGCCGCTACCGGCGAGGTGGTCAGCGCCGAGGAACTTGGCGGCGCCGACGTGCACTGCAAGGTCTCAGGGGTCGCCGACCACTATGCCGAGGACGATGACCATGCCCTGGCCATCGCCCGCCGCTGCGTCGCCAACCTCAACTGGCGCAAGCAGGGCCAGCTGCAATGCCGTGCACCGCGCGCGCCGCTGTACCCCGCCGAGGAGCTGTACGGGGTGATTCCCGCCGACAGCAAGCAGCCCTACGACGTGCGCGAAGTGATCGCACGGCTGGTGGACGGCTCCGAGTTCGACGAATTCAAGGCGCTGTTCGGCACCACCCTGGTCTGCGGCTTCGCCCACCTGCACGGCTATCCGATCGCCATCCTGGCCAACAACGGGATCCTCTTCGCCGAGGCCGCGCAGAAAGGCGCGCACTTCATCGAGTTGGCCTGCCAGCGTGGCATCCCGCTGCTGTTCCTGCAGAACATCACCGGTTTCATGGTCGGCCAGAAGTACGAGGCTGGCGGCATCGCCAAGCACGGCGCCAAGCTGGTGACCGCGGTGGCCTGCGCGCGGGTGCCGAAGTTCACCGTGCTGATCGGCGGCAGCTTCGGCGCCGGCAACTACGGCATGTGCGGACGCGCCTACGACCCGCGCTTCCTGTGGATGTGGCCGAACGCGAGGATCGGCGTGATGGGCGGCGAACAGGCCGCCGGGGTGCTCGCCCAGGTCAAGCGCGAGCAGGCCGAGCGCGCCGGCCAGCAGCTCGGCGTCGAAGAGGAGGCGAAGATCAAGGCGCCGATCCTCGAGCAGTACGAGCACCAGGGCCATCCCTACTACTCCAGCGCGCGACTGTGGGACGACGGCGTGATCGATCCGGCGCAGACCCGCGAGGTGCTCGCCCTGGCGCTTTCCGCCGCCCTCAACGCCCCCATCGAGCCGACCGCCTTCGGCGTGTTCCGCATGTGACGAGCAGACCAGCATGAGCGAATTCCAGACCATCCAGCTTGAGATCGACCCGCGCGGCGTAGCCACCCTGTGGCTAGACCGGGCGGAAAAGAACAACGCCTTCAATGCCGTCGTGATCGACGAACTGTTGCAGGCCATCGATCGCGTCGGCAGCGACCCGCAGGTCCGCCTGCTGGTGCTGCGCGGCCGTGGCCGGCACTTCTGCGGCGGTGCCGACCTGGCCTGGATGCAGCAGTCGGTGGACCTCGACTACCAGGGCAACCTGGCCGACGCCCAGCGCATCGCCGAACTCATGACCCATCTCTACAACCTGCCCAAGCCGACCCTGGCGGTGGTCCAGGGCGCGGTGTTCGGCGGCGGGGTCGGCCTGGTCAGTTGCTGCGATATGGCCATCGGCAGCGACGACGCGACCTTCTGCCTGTCCGAGGTACGCATCGGCCTGATCCCGGCGACCATCGCCCCGTTCGTGGTCAAAGCCATCGGCCAGCGCGCCGCGCGGCGCTATTCGCTGACCGCCGAGCGCTTCGACGGACGCCGCGCCAGCGAACTGGGCCTGCTCAGCGAAAGCTGTCCCGCCGCCGAACTGGAAAGCCAGGCCGAGGCCTGGATCGCCAACCTGCTGCAAAACAGCCCGCGCGCCCTGGTCGCCTGCAAGGCGCTCTACCATGAGGTCGAGGCCGCCGAGCTGAGCCCGGCGCTGCGCCGCTACACCGAGGCGGCCATCGCCCGCATCCGCATCAGCCCGGAAGGCCAGGAAGGCCTGCGCGCCTTCCTGGAGAAACGCACGCCCGCCTGGAGAAACGACGCATGAACCCGGACTACCGCAGCATCCAGCGCCTCCTGGTCGCCAACCGCGGCGAGATCGCCTGCCGGGTGATGCGCAGCGCGCGCGCCCTCGGCATCGGCAGCGTCGCCGTGCACAGCGACATCGACCGCCACGCCCGCCACGTCGCCGAAGCCGACATCGCCGTCGACCTGGGCGGCGCCAAGCCCGCCGACAGCTACCTGCGCGGCGACAGGATCATCGCCGCTGCCCTCGCCAGCGGCGCCCAGGCGATCCACCCCGGCTACGGCTTCCTCTCGGAGAACGCCGACTTCGCCCGCGCCTGCGAGGAAGCCGGCCTGCTCTTCCTCGGACCGCCGGCGGCGGCCATCGACGCCATGGGCAGCAAGTCGGCCGCCAAGGCGCTGATGGAAGAAGCCGGCGTGCCGCTGGTGCCCGGCTATCACGGCGAAGCCCAGGACCTCGAGACTTTCCGCCGGGAAGCCGGGCGCATCGGCTACCCGGTGCTGCTCAAGGCCGCCGCTGGCGGCGGCGGCAAGGGCATGAAGGTGGTGGAGCGCGAGGCCGAGCTGGCCGAGGCCCTTTCCTCCGCCCAGCGCGAGGCCAAGGCCGCCTTCGGCGACGCGCGTATGCTGGTGGAGAAATACCTGCTGAAGCCGCGCCACGTGGAGATCCAGGTATTCGCCGACCGCCATGGCCACTGCCTGTACCTCAACGAACGCGACTGTTCGATCCAGCGCCGCCACCAGAAGGTCGTCGAGGAAGCCCCCGCCCCCGGTCTCGGCGCGGAACTGCGCCGGGCCATGGGCGAGGCCGCGGTACGCGCGGCGCAGGCGATCGGCTACGTCGGCGCCGGTACCGTCGAATTCCTCCTCGACGAACGCGGCCAGTTCTTCTTCATGGAAATGAACACCCGCCTGCAGGTGGAACACCCGGTCACCGAGGCCATCACCGGCCTCGACCTGGTCGCCTGGCAGATCCGCGTCGCTCGCGGCGAGGCGCTACCGCTGACGCAGGAACAGGTACCGCTGAACGGCCACGCCATCGAAGTACGGCTCTATGCGGAAGACCCCGAGGGCGACTTCCTCCCCGCCAGCGGCCGCCTGATGCTATACCGCGAAGCGGCCGCCGGCCCCGGCCGGCGGGTCGACAGCGGGGTACGCGAAGGCGACGAGGTCTCGCCGTTCTACGACCCGATGCTGGCCAAGCTGATCGCCTGGGGCGAAACCCGCGAGGAAGCCCGCCAGCGCCTGCTGGCGATGCTGGCGGAAACCTCGGTCGGCGGCCTGCGCACCAACCTGGCGTTCCTCCGCCGCATCCTCGGCCATCCGGCGTTCGCCGCCGCCGAACTGGACACCGGGTTCATCGCGCGCCACCAAGACGACCTGCTGCCGGCGCCGCAAGCGCTGCCGGAGCATTTCTGGCAAGCCGCCGCCGAAGCCTGGCTGCAGAGCGAACCGGGCCACCGTCGCGACGACGACCCGCATTCGCCGTGGAGCCGCAACGACGGCTGGCGCAGCGCCCTGGCGCGGGAGTCCGACCTGATGCTGCGCTGCCGCGACGAACGCCGCTGCGTCCGCCTGCGCCACGCCAGCCCCAGCCAGTATCGCCTCGACGGCGACGACCTGGTCAGCCGGGTGGACGGTGTCACCCGTCGCTCGGCGGCGTTGCGCCGCGGACGCCAATTGTTCCTCGAATGGGAGGGCGAACTGCTGGCCATCGAAGCCGTCGACCCGATCGCCGAGGCCGAGGCCGCCCATGCCCACCAGGGCGGTTTGAGCGCGCCGATGAACGGCAGTATCGTGCGGGTCCTGGTCGAGCCCGGCCAGACGGTCGAAGCCGGCGCCACCCTGGTGGTGCTGGAGGCGATGAAGATGGAACACAGCATCCGCGCGCCCCACGCCGGGGTAGTGAAGGCGCTGTATTGCAGCGAGGGCGAACTGGTCGAGGAAGGCACGCCGCTGGTGGAGCTGGACGAGAACCAGGCCTGACAGCCAAGACGAGGAACAGCATGAACCTGCCGAAGAAGGTCCGCCTGGTGGAGGTCGGTCCGCGCGACGGACTGCAGAACGAGAAACAGCCGATCGAGGTGGCCGACAAGATCCGCCTGGTCGATGACCTGAGCGCCGCCGGCCTGGACTACATCGAAGTGGGCAGCTTCGTCTCGCCCAAGTGGGTGCCGCAGATGGCCGGCTCGGCCGAGGTGTTCGCCGGCATCCGCCAGCGTCCCGGCGTGACCTACGCGGCGCTGGCGCCGAACCTGAAAGGCTTCGAGGCGGCGCTGGAGTCGGGGGTGAAGGAAGTGGCGGTGTTCGCCGCCGCGTCGGAAGCCTTCTCCCAGCGCAACATCAACTGCTCGATCAAGGACAGCCTGGAGCGCTTCGTGCCGGTGCTGGAGGCGGCGCGCCAGCACCAGGTGCGGGTGCGCGGCTACATTTCCTGCGTGCTCGGCTGTCCCTACGACGGCGATGTCGATCCGCGCCAGGTCGCCTGGGTCGCCCGCGAACTGCAGCAGATGGGCTGCTACGAGGTGTCCCTGGGCGACACCATCGGCGTCGGCACCGCCGGCGCCACCCGCCGGCTGATCGAGGCGGTGGCCAGCGAGGTTCCCCGCGAACGCCTCGCCGGGCACTTCCACGACACCTACGGGCAGGCCCTGGCGAACATCTACGCCAGCCTGCTGGAAGGCATCGCGGTATTCGACAGCTCGGTGGCCGGCCTCGGCGGTTGTCCCTACGCCAAGGGCGCCACCGGCAACGTCGCCAGCGAAGACGTGCTCTACCTGCTGAACGGCCTGGAGATCCATACCGGGGTCGACATGCACGCCCTGGTCGACGCCGGCCAGCGCATCTGCGCGGTGCTCGGCAAGAGCAACGGGTCGCGAGCGGCGAAGGCGTTGCTGGCCAAGGCCTGAGAAGCGGCGGATAACCGCGAGCGGTTATCCGCCCTACCCGACATCACCCCCAGGCTCGAACACTGCGTCATCTACCCTGGGTGCCGTCATACCCCATCCGCCAACTGATAGCCCGAGTCGTCGCAAGCAGCCGTTCCGCCGCCGGCCCCTGCTCCTCGGCCTGGAAGATGCTCGCCGGGCCGACCACCGTGAGCACCGCCGCCACCCGCCCGCGGGCGTCGAACACCGGTGCCGAGAGCGCCTCCACCCCAGGCATCAGCAGCCCATGGATCGCATGCAGGCCGCGCGCGCGGATGCCCTCCAGGAGCACCGCGTAGGCCGCCGGGTCGGCCAGCGGATGGTCGGCGCGCCCGGCCAACTCTTCCTCGCGCAGCTCGGCCACCTCGCGTTCCGGCAGGAACGCGGCGAACACCAGGCCGGTGGACGAACCGAGCAGCGGCAGCACCGAGCCGACCTGGGTGACCACCGTCACCGCGCGCACCGCCTGTTCCACCTGTACCACGGTGGCGCCACGGTTGCCCCAGACGGCGAGGAAGCAGGTCTCGTTGAGCACGTCGCGCAGCTCGGCCAGCGGCGCGGCGGCGCTCTTCAGCACGTCCATGCTGTCCAGCGCCGCCAGGCCGACGCGCAACGCCTCGCGCCCCAGCGAGTAATGGTTGGTGGAGGCGTCCTGGACCGCGAAGCCGCTGGCGATCAACGCCTGCAGGTAGCGATGGACCTTGCTCGCCGGCATCCCCACATGCTCCGCCAGGCGCGACAGCGAGGTCGCCGGGGAGAGTTCGGCGAGGGCCTTGAGGATATCGGTACCGACTTCGGCGGAGCGGACCTTCTGCTTGCCGGAGGGTTCGGCGGGACTGCTGTTCTTTTCCATGGACGCGGGTTCCTGCGGGCGGGGCCGACGTTATAGCTTGACGCTGCCTTCCACTCAAATTACGTTATGCGTAATTGAATTACGATAAAAATAACGCAGCCAGCGTGCCAGGTCCCCGGCGGATCGGCGGCAAGCTGCCCCCACTCCCCGGAGGCCTCAGATGAACCTCGACTCCACTGCCCTCGCCTATCAATCGGGCTTCGGCAACGAATTCAGCAGCGAAGCGCTCCCCGGCGCCCTGCCGGTCGGCCAGAACTCCCCGCAGAAAGCGCCCTACGGCCTGTACGCCGAGCTGCTCTCCGGCACCGCCTTCACCATGGCTCGCAGCGAGGCCCGGCGCACCTGGCTGTACCGCATCACGCCGTCGGCCAAGCATCCGCCGTTCCGCCGCCTGGAACGACAGATCGCCGGTGCCGAACTGGATGCGCCGACTCCCAACCGCCTGCGCTGGGACCCGCTGGCACTGCCCGAGCAGCCCACCGACTTCCTCGACGGCCTGCTGCGCATGGCCGCCAACGCGCCCGGCGACAAGCCCGCCGGCGTGAGCATCTACCAGTACCTGGCCAACCGCTCGATGGAGCGTTGCTTCTACGACGCCGACGGCGAACTGCTGCTGGTCCCGCAGTTGGGCCGCCTGCGCCTGTGCACCGAACTCGGCGCGCTGCAGGTCGAACCGCTGGAGATCGCGGTGATCCCGCGCGGGATGAAGTTCCGCGTCGAGCTGCTCGACGGCGAGGCACGCGGCTATATCGCCGAGAACCACGGCGCGCCGCTGCGCCTGCCCGACCTCGGCCCGATCGGCAGCAATGGCCTGGCCAATCCGCGCGACTTCCTGGCCCCGGTGGCGCGCTACGAAGACAGCCGCCAGCCGCTGCAACTGGTGCAGAAATACCTCGGCGAGCTGTGGGCCTGCGAGCTTGACCACTCGCCGCTGGACGTGGTCGCCTGGCACGGCAACAACGTGCCCTACAAGTACGACCTGCGCCGCTTCAACACCATCGGCACGGTCAGCTTCGACCACCCGGACCCGTCGATCTTCACCGTGCTGACCTCCCCCACCAGCGTCCATGGCCTGGCCAACATCGACTTCGTGATCTTCCCGCCGCGCTGGATGGTGGCCGAGAACACCTTCCGTCCGCCATGGTTCCACCGCAACCTGATGAACGAGTTCATGGGCCTGATCCAGGGCGCCTATGACGCCAAGGCCGGCGGCTTCGTGCCCGGCGGCGCCTCGCTGCACAGTTGCATGAGCGCCCACGGCCCGGACGCGGAAAGCTGCGACAAGGCCATCGCCGCCGACCTCAAGCCGCACAGGATCGACCAGACCATGGCCTTCATGTTCGAGACCAGCCAGGTCCTCCGGCCGAGCCGTGCCGCCCTCGAGACGCCGGCCCTGCAGAATGACTACGATGCCTGCTGGGCGTCGCTCGTATCCACCTTCAACCCGCAACGGAGATAACCCCATGAACCAGCCAACCCCCACTCGTAGCTGGGTCGCCTCCGCCAATGGGCATGCCGACTTTCCCCTGCAAAACCTGCCGCTGGGCATCTTCAGCCGTGCCGGCCTGAGCCCGCGTTGCGGCGTGGCCATCGGCGACTCGATCCTCGACCTGGACGCGGCGCTGGCCGCCGGCCTGTTCGAGGGGGCCGCCGGCGAAGCCGCCGAAGCCACCCGCGGCGGCGCGCTGAACGCCTTCTTCGCCCTCGGCAAACCGGCCCGCGTGGCGCTGCGCCAGCGCCTGCTGGAGCTGCTCGGCGAAGGCGCCGCGGAGCGCCCGGAGCTGCTCCATGCGGCCGCCGAGTGCCAAATGCACCTACCGGCCAGGATCGGCGACTACACCGACTTCTACGTCGGCATCCGCCATGCCGAGAACGTCGGCAAGCTGTTCCGCCCGGACAACCCGCTGCTGCCCAACTACAAGCACGTGCCCATCGGCTACCACGGCCGCGCCTCGACCGTGCGCGTCTCCGGCAGCGAAGTGCGCCGGCCCAACGGCCAGACCCTGCCGGCCGGCGCCAGCGAGCCGGTGTTCGGTCCCTGTGCGCGTCTGGACTACGAACTGGAGCTAGGCATCTGGATCGGCCAGGGCAACGCCCTCGGCGAAGCCATCCCGGTTTCCCGCGCCGCCGAGCACATCGCCGGCTTCTGTCTGCTCAACGACTGGTCGGCGCGCGACATCCAGGCCTGGGAATACCAGCCGCTCGGCCCGTTCCTGTCGAAGAGCTTCATCACCAGCGTTTCGCCCTGGGTGGTCACCGCCGAAGCCCTGGAGCCGTTCCGCCGCGCCCAGCCAGCGCGCCCCGAAGGCGACCCGCGGCCGCTGCCGTATCTTTACGACGACAACGACCAGGCCCACGGCGCCTTCGACATCGAGCTGGAGGTCCTGCTGCTCACCGAGGGCCTGCGCGAGAAAGGCCTGCCGCCGCAGCGCCTGACCCTGAGCAACAGCCTGAGCATGTACTGGACGGTGGCGCAGATGGTCGCCCACCACAGCGTCAATGGCTGCCAGTTGCAGCCCGGCGACCTGTTCGGCTCCGGCACCCTGTCCGGCGCCGAGCCCGGCCAGTTCGGCTCGCTGCTGGAGATCACCGCTGGCGGCAAGCAGCCGGTGCAACTGGCCTCCGGCGAGACCCGGCGCTTCCTCGAGGACGGCGACGAGGTCATCCTCCGCGCCCGCTGCAAGCGCGAGGGACACGTCTCGATCGGTTTCGGCGAATGTCGCGGCAAAGTGCTCGCGGCCCATCCGGGGGCGCGCGGATGAAGCTCTATACCTACTACCGTTCCACCTCCTCCTACCGGGTGCGCATCGCCCTGGCGCTGAAGGGGCTGGACTACCAGTCGCTGCCGGTCAACCTGGTCCGCGACGGCGGCGAACACCGCCAACCCGCCTACCTGGCGCTCAACCCGCAGGGCCGCGTACCGGCCCTGCAGGTCGACGAGGGCGAGCTGCTGATCCAGTCGCCGGCGATCATCGAGTACCTCGAGGAGCGCTACCCGCACCCCGCCCTGCTCTCCAGCGATCCGCTGCGCCGCGCCCACGAGCGCGGAGTCGCGGCGCTGGTCGGCTGCGACATCCACCCGTTGCACAACGCCAGCGTGCTCAACCTGCTGCGCCAGTGGGGACACGACGAAGAGCAGGTCCGGCAGTGGATCGGCCACTGGGTCGGCCAGGGTCTCGCCGCCGTCGAGCAACTGATCGGCGACCAGGGTTGGTGCTTCGGCGACCGGCCAGGCCTGGCCGACGTCTACCTGGTCCCGCAGCTCTACGCCGCCGAGCGCTTCGGCGTGGCGCTGGACGCCTGGCCACGGATCCGCCGGGTCGCCGACCTGGCCGCCGCCCATCCGGCGTTCCGCCAGGCCCATCCGGCCAACCAGCCGGACACCCCGGCCGCCTGAGGGACCGCAGAGTCCCGCTCCTGAAGATAAAGGGGGGCGTCCGCCGGACGCCCCATCACCAATAAGAACCTCAGGTACCTTGCGATGCACAACCAGATCGCCAGCTTTCGCGCGGCGCTCGACGCGCGCCCCGTGTCCCGCTACCAGTGGCTGTTGCTGCTGCTCCTCGCCCTGTTGCTGGTCACCGATGGCTACGATGCCCAGGTGCTCGGCTACGTGGTGCCGACCCTGGCCCAGGAATGGGGCCTGGACAAGGCCGCGTTCGGCCCGGTGTTCAGCGCCAACCTGTTCGGCCTGACCGTCGGTTCGCTGCTGGTGACGCCGCTGGCGGACCGCTTCGGCATCCGCCGGGTGCTGCTCTGCTGCGTGCTGATCTACGCCAGCCTGACCGTCCTGATGGTCTTCGCCGGTTCCCTGGAAAGCCTGATGCTGGCGCGCTTCGTCTGCGGCATCGGAATGGGCGGGGCGATGCCCAGCGCCATGGCGCTGATGGCCGAGTATTCGCCACCGCGCCTGCGTACCCTGATGGTCACCCTGGCGGCCTGCGGTTTCTCCTTCGGCGGCGCCGCCGGCGGTTTCGTCGCCGCCGCCTTCATGGACGGCTTCGGCTGGCAGGCGGTGTTCCTCGCCGGCGGCGTCACCCCGTTGCTGCTGTTCCCCTTCCTCCTCCTGTTCCTGCCGGAGTCGCTGCCGCGCCTGCTCCGCGACGCACCGCCCTATGCCCGCCTACGCCAGCTCAGCGAGCGCATGGCGCCGGGCTGGCAGCCGCCGCCGGCACAGGCCGACGCCGAGCCGGCGGCGAGCCTGACCGTGCTGGAGCTGTTCCGCCACGGTTACGCGCGGCCGACCCTGCTGCTCTGGGCGACCTTCTTCGTCAGCCTGATCCTGCTCTACTTCATGGTCAGCTGGCTGCCCTCGCTGCTCCAGGAAAGCGGCCTGACACGCAATGCGGCGAACCTGGCGACCTCGATGTTCCTCTTCGCCGGCACCCTCGGCGCGATGCTCCTGGCCTGGCTCGCCGACCGCCTGCGCAGCAAGGTCCGCCTGCTGGCGGCGATTCTCGCCGGCGCCGCGCTGTTCACCCTGCTCCTCGGCCTCAACCACGACCAGCCGCGCTGGCTGCTGGCGTTCGTCTTCGCCGCCGGCTTCTGCATCATCGGCGGGCAGTTGACCCTGAACGCCTTCGCCAGCAACTTCTACCCGGCCCAGGTACGCGCCACCGGCACCGGCTGGGCGCTGGGCGTGGGCCGCTTCGGTTCGATCCTCGGCCCACTGTTCGGCAGCCTGCTGCTGGGCATGCACATATCCGTGGAGAACATCTTCATGCTTGCGGCGATTCCCGCCGGGCTCGCCGCGCTACTGATCCTCCAGGTCCGCTCGCCCGCCGCCCAGGCGCAGCGGGAAAGCGCCGCCGCGCTGGCCGTCGAGGAATCCTGAGCCTTCACCGCGAGCGGCTTCCCGGCTACAGTGGCGGCCCGTTTCGCCGTCCGCCGCAGGAGCCGCCGATGAACGACGCCGACAGCCTCCAGGATTACCAACGCGTACGCCAGCAGGCGATCCGTTCGCTGTTCGAGATCGTCGAAGGCTCCAGCGAAGGCACGGTGATCGTCGACCGCGAGGCCCGCATCGTCTGGATCAACCAGCGCTACGCCCAGCGTTTCGGCCTCGCCGACCCGGCGCAGGCTATCGGCCGGCCCTGCGAAAGCGTGATCCCCGGTAGCCTGCTGCGCGAGGTGGTACGCAGCGGCAAGCCGATCCTGCTGGACATGATGGACAGCGCGAAGGACCCGCTGGTGGTGATGCGCCTGCCGATCCACGACGACGCCGGCGAGGTGATCGGCGCCATCGGCTTCGCCCTGCTCGACGAACTGCGTTCGCTGTCGCCGCTGGTGACCCGCTACCTGAGCATGCAGCGCGAACTGGCCTCGACCCGCTCGCAATTGCAGGCGCGCCAGGCCAAGTACAGCTTCAGCCACTTCGTCGGCACCAGTCCGGCCAGCCTGGAAGTCAAGCGCCGCGCCCGTCGTGGCGCGGCCAGCGAAGCGCCGGTGCTGTTGCTCGGCGAGACCGGCACCGGCAAGGAACTGCTCGCCCACGCCATCCACAGCGCTTCGCCGCGGGCGCACAAGGCCTTCGTCAGCGTGAACGCCGCGGCGATCCCGGAAAGCCTGCTGGAGGCCGAATTCTTCGGTACCGCCCCGGGGGCCTTCACCGGTGCCGAGCGCAAGGGCCGGCCAGGCAAGTTGCAGGTGGCCCAGGGCGGCACGTTGTTCCTCGACGAGATCGGCGACATGCCGCTGGCCTTGCAAGGCAAGCTGTTGCGCGTGCTACAGGAGAAAGAGTTCGAAGCGGTGGGTTCCAACGAAGTGATCCGCAGCGACATCCGCCTGGTCGCCGCCACTTCCATCGACCTGCAGCAGGCGATGCGCGAAGGCCGTTTCCGCGCTGACCTCTACTACCGGCTGAACGTCCTGCCGATCGAGATCCCACCGTTGCGCCAGCGCCTGGACGACCTCCCGGCGCTCTGCGAGTCGATCCTCGACAGCCTCGACCACGGGCGTCTCCACGAACTCGGCGGCGACGCCCTGGCGCTGCTCGCCCGGCATGCCTGGCCGGGCAACGTCCGCGAACTGCGCAACGTGCTGGAACGCGCGCTGCTGCTGGCCGACCAACCGTTGCTGGACGCCGCCGCCCTCGGCGCGGCGCTGGGCCCCCTGCAACCGCTGCCGGAGCTGCCTCGAGCGGCGGACGACAGGCCGGTCGGGGATTTCCAACAGGCCCGCGAAGCCTTCGAGCGCGACCTGATCGGACGGGCCCTGGCGCAGAGTGCCGGCAATGTGGTGGAAGCGGCGAAACGCCTGGGCCTGGGTCGCTCGACCCTGTACAAGAAGATCGTGGCGCTGGGCATGCGTCTCGATAACGGGACCCATCTCTAAATAGAGACGAACTGAGACCTGCATAGCCACGGAACTTTCGCTCGATTACGTCTCCATTTTGAGACAACGCTATTCCCCACGCTCCCCTTCGTCTCGCCGCAGCCCGCGAAAACCGCGACTCTGGGGCCTGGCACGGTTATCGCAACGTGCCTTTCCGACGGCCCTGCCCCGTTCCAGGCCGTCACGCCGGTGCCCGCACCGTTCGACAACAAGAAACAGGCCCGGAGCGCCTTCCCCATGCGAAGCGCGCCCCGCAGCGCCGTGGAGATATGCCCGATGAGCGTGATCATCGCCCTTGCCGCCCTGGGCCTGCTGATGCTGGCCGCCTACCGGGGCTACAGCGTCATCCTGTTCGCCCCCCTCGCCGCCCTCGGCGCCGTCCTGCTCACCGATCCCAGCGCGGTCGCGCCGACCTTCACCGGGGTGTTCATGGAGAAGATGGTCGGTTTCATCAAGCTTTACTTCCCGGTTTTCCTGCTTGGCGCGGTGTTCGGCAAGCTGATCGAGCTGGCCGGCTTCTCCCGCTCCATCGTCGCGGCGGCGATCCGCCTGCTCGGCACCCGCCAGGCGATGCTGGTGATCGTACTGGTCTGCGCGCTGCTCACCTACGGCGGCGTCTCGCTGTTCGTGGTGGTGTTCGCGGTCTACCCGTTCGCCGCGGAGATGTTCCGCCAGAGCGACATCCCCAAGCGGTTGATTCCGGCGACCATCGCCCTCGGCGCGTTTTCCTTCACCATGGACGCGCTGCCCGGCACCCCGCAGATCCAGAACATCATCCCCTCGACCTTCTTCGGCACCCACGCCTGGGCCGCGCCCTGGCTCGGCACCCTCGGCGCGCTGTTCGTCTTCGCCGTGGGCATGCTCTACCTGCGACGCCAGGCGAACAAGGCGCGGCGCAACGGCGAAGGCTACGGCAGCGACCTGCGCAACGAGCCGGAGACCGCCGATGACCTGCGCCTGCCGAATCCCTGGCTGGCGCTCTCGCCGCTGGTGCTGGTCGGGGTCGCCAACCTGCTGTTCACCCACTGGATCCCGCAATGGTACGGCCAGGTCCATACCCTGCAACTGGCCGGCATGGCCACGCCGTTGCAGACCGAGGTCGGCAAGCTCACCGCGATCTGGGCAGTGCAGGCGGCCCTGCTGCTGGGCATCCTGCTGGTGCTGGCGAGCGGCTTCGCGGCGATCCGCAGCCGCCTCGCCGAAGGCACCCGCAGCGCGGTGGCCGGCTCGCTGCTGGCGGCGATGAACACCGCCTCGGAATACGGCTTCGGTGCGGTGATCGCCTCGCTGCCGGGCTTCCTGGTGCTGGCCGACGCGCTCAAGAGCATTCCCAATCCGCTGGTCAACGAAGCGATCACCGTCACCCTGCTGGCCGGCATCACCGGTTCCGCGTCGGGCGGCATGAGCATCGCCCTGGCGGCGATGTCCGATACCTTCATCGCCGCCGCCAACGCCGCGCAGATCCCCCTGGAAGTCCTCCACCGGGTCGCCGCCATGGCCAGCGGCGGGATGGATACCCTGCCGCACAACGGCGCGGTGATCACCCTCCTGGCGGTCACCGGCCTGACCCATCGGGAGGCGTACAAGGACATTTTCGGCATTACCCTGATCAAGACCCTGGCGGTGTTCTTCGTCATCGGACTGTTCTACGCCACCGGCCTGGTCTGATCCGCCCTTTTTTCATCCAGCGGGAGAAACAGCATGACCCTGAAAGGCAAGACCGCCCTGGTCACCGGTTCCACCAGCGGCATCGGCCTGGGCATCGCCCTGAGCCTGGCCGAGGCCGGCGCCGACCTGCTCCTCAACGGCTTCGGCGAGGTCGACGCGGCGCTGGCGCAGGTCCGCGCCCACGGCGTGCGCGCAGAGCACCACCCGGCCGACCTCTCCAGCCCGGAGCAGATCGGCGAACTGATGGCCTTCGCCGAGCGGACCTTCGGCGGCGTCGACATCCTCGTCAACAACGCCGGCATCCAGTACGTGGCGCCGGTACAGGAATTCCCCATGGAACGCTGGGACGCGATCATCGCGATCAACCTGTCCTCGGTGTTCCATACCACCCGCCTGGCCCTGCCGGGCATGCTCGCGCGCGGCTGGGGGCGGATCGTCAACATCGCCTCGACCCACGGCCTGGTCGCCTCGGCCGGGAAGAGCGCCTACGTCGCCGCCAAGCATGGCGTGCTCGGCCTGACCAAGAGCGTGGCGCTGGAAACGGCGCGCACGCCGGTGACCTGCAACGCCATCTGCCCCGGCTGGGTGCTGACCCCGCTGGTGCAGAAGCAGATCGACGCGCGCATCGCCGAGGGCGTCTCGCCCGAACAGGCGGAACACGACCTGCTGGCGGAAAAACAACCCTCGCTGGCCTTCGTCACCCCCGAGCAACTCGGCGGGCTGACGCTGTTCCTCTGCAGCGAAGCCGCCGACCAGGTGCGCGGCGCGGCCTGGAACATGGATGGCGGCTGGGTGGCGCAGTAGCCGGGGCGGCCAGCCTCTCCCCAGCCCCTCTCCCTGAAGGGAGAGGGAACCATCCGGAGTTCGCCCGCCCCATTGCGTAGGGCGGATAACGCCACAGGCGTTATCCGCCGATACCTCGTTTCCCGGCGCGGCTACCCTCTCCCCACCCTTCTCCCTGAAGGGAGAGGAAGTTATCGGGGGTGGCGATGCGCTACGGCATCACCGGCGGGATGTACGCCAGGGTGCTGCCCAGGGCCCAGAGCAGCACCAGCACCAGCGGGATATGCACCAGCAACTGGACGAACGAGAAGCCGATCAGGTCGCGCGCCTTCAGCCCCAGCACGCCGAGCAACGGCAGCATGTAGAACGGGTTGATCAGGTTCGGCAGCGCTTCGGCGGCGTTGTAGATCTGCACCGCCCAGCCGAGGTGGTATTGCAGCTCGTTGGCTACCTGCATCACGTACGGCGCCTCGATGATCCACTTGCCGCCGCCGGAGGGAATGAAGAAGCCCAGCACCGCCGAGTACACGCCCATCAGCAGCGCGTAGGTGTCGTGGGAGGCGATCTGTACGAAGAAGGTCGAGATATGGTGGGCCAGGGTCTCGCCGTCGCTGCCGTTGACCGTGGTCATGATCGCCGCGATCGAGCCGTACAGCGGGAACTGGATCAGCACCCCGGTGGTGGTCGGCACCGCGCGCGCCACCGCGTCGAGGAAGCTGCGCGGGCGCCAGTGCAGCAACGCGCCGAGCATCAGGAACAGCAGGTTATAGGTGTTCAACCCGGAGATCGCCAGGATCGCCGGCTTGGTCGAGAACTCGTGGACCAGCCAGCCACCGGCCAGCAGTACCAGCAGGATGATCAGCAACGGGCTGTGCTCCAGCCACTCGCCGGGCCGGGTCGGCGCCAGCCTGGCCGGAGCGGTGAAGCTCACGTCGACCCCGCAATCCTTGGCGTCGCGGGCGCTGGCGGCGCTCGGCGCGGTCATGTAGGCGATCACCAGCGAGACCAGGATCAGCGCCAGCAGCATGACCCCGGACTGCCAGAGGAAGATGGTCTCGGTGAACGGGATCACCCCGGTGATCGCCAGGATCGACGGTGGCAGGCTGGCCGGGTTGGCCTGCAACTGCGCGGCCGACGACGACAGGCCCAGCGCCCACACCGCGCCCAGCCCGAGGTAGGCCGCGGCGCCGGCGGCGCGGTAGTCCATGCGCAGGTCGCTGCGGCGCGCCAGGGCGCGTACCAGCAGGCCGCCGAAGACCAGGCTGAGGCCCCAGTTGAGCAGCGAGGCGAGCATCGACACCAGCGCCACCCAGCAGACCGCCGAGCGGCCATTCTTCGGCACCCGCGCGAGCAGGTCGATGAGACGCGAGGCGGGGCCTGAACTGGCCACCACATAGCCGCCGATGACCACGAAGGCCATCTGCATGGTGAACGGGATCAGGCTCCAGAAACCGTCGCCGAAGGCTTTCGCCGTGGCGGTCGGTCCGGCGCCCATGGCCAGCGCGGCCAGGCTGACGATGAGGATGGCCAGGGCGGCGAACACCCAGGAGTCGGGAAACCAGCGCTCGGCCCAGTTCGAGCAACGCATGGCGAAGCGCGCGGAGCGGCTTTCTTGGATGGGAAGGATAGCGGTCATCGCGGATTCTCTCGGTTTTATTGTTATTCGGCGACTACGGGGCCGCCTGTGTGTGCTACGGCTCCCTGGGCACCCGGCCGTCCCGAGGGGCGGAACGGTACGGGGCCGGTCGGACGGTCAAGGCCGTCCGCCGCTCGTTCCCTGGACACGAGCGCGCCATGCCCCCGCGAAAGGACATGGCGCGATCACGCCGCGAGCGGCAGGTCGATGGATCAGTCGCGGGCCAGGGTCAGGGCGACGCCCTGCCCGCCGCCGATGCACAGGGTGGCGAGACCCTTCTTCGCGTCGCGACGGATCATCTCGTACAGCAGGGTCACCAGCACCCGGCAGCCGGACGCGCCGATCGGGTGGCCAAGGGCGATGGCGCCACCGTTGACGTTGACCCTGGCGGCATCCCAGCCCAGCTCCCGGCCCACCGCCAGGGACTGCGCGGAGAAGGCCTCGTTGGCCTCGATCAGGTCCAGTTGCTCCAGGCTCCAGCCGGCCTTGTCGAGCGCGCGACGGGTGGCGGAGACCGGGCCGATGCCCATGATCGCCGGGTCGACCCCGGCGCTGGCGTAGCTGGCGATCCGCGCCAGCACCGGCAGGCCCAGGGCCTTGGCCTTGGCTGCGCTCATCAGCAATACCGCGGCGGCGCCGTCGTTGAGGCTGGAGGCGTTGCCGGCGGTGACGCTGCCGTCCTTCCTGAAGGCCGGCTTGAGCTTGGCCAGGGCCTCGACGGTGGTGCCGGCGCGCGGCTGCTCGTCGGTGTCGAAGCTCAGCGGCTCGCCCTTGCGCTGCGGGACCTGGATCGGCGTGATCTCGTCGCGGAAGCGCCCGCCCTCGATGGCGGCGATGGCCTTCTGCTGCGAAGCGGCGGCGAAGGCGTCCTGCTCCTCGCGGGTCAGGCCGTACTTCTCCGCCAGGTTCTCGGCGGTGATGCCCATGTGGTAGTCGTTGAAGGCGTCCCACAGGCCGTCCTCGATCATGCTGTCGACCAGCTTCGCATGGCCCATGCGCAGGCCGGTGCGGGCGCCGGGCATGACGTAGGGCGCCAGGCTCATGTTCTCCTGGCCGCCGGCGACGATCACCTCGGCGTCGCCGCAGCGGATCGCCTGGGCGCCCAGGTGCAGGGCCTTGAGGCCGGAGCCGCAGACCTTGTTCAGGGTCATGGCCGGCACGCCGACCGGCAGGCCGGCCTTGATCGCCGCCTGGCGCGCCGGGTTCTGCCCGGACCCGGCGGTGAGCACCTGGCCGAGGATCACTTCGTCGACCTGGCCGGCATCGAGACCGGTCTGTTCGAGCAGGCGGCGGATCACCGCGGCGCCCAGCTCGGGGGCGGGAATGCCGGCCAGCGAGCCCTGGAAGCTGCCGACGGCGGTACGGGTAGCGGCGACGATGACGACGTCTTGCATGGATGGTTCTCCTGGATTCGCCCGTGGCCGGGCCGAATCGCTGCGGGTGGACGTAGGCGGTGCGACAGCCTCCTATCCTACGCCCTCTGGAAAGGACGGTCCGCGCGGCCGGCGCCTTGCGTGGAGGCGCCGGCCGCGCGGGCCGCGATTCAGAAACTCATTTCCGGCACGTGCTCGGGGACGATCAGCTTGCCGGCGGTCTTCGCCACGATCTCCTCGACGCTGACCCCGGGGGCGCGCTCGCGGAGGATGAAAGCGCCGTCCTCGATCTCCAGGTAGGCCAGGTCGGTGAGCACCTTGCGAATGCAGCCGCAACCGGTCAGCGGCAGGGTGCAGTACGGCAGCAGCTTGGACTCGCCGTCCTTGGAGGCGTGGGTCATGGTGACGATGATGTTCTCGGCGCCGGCCACCAGGTCCATGGCGCCGCCCATGCCCTTGACCAGCTTGCCGGGGATCATCCAGGAGGCGATGTTGCCGCGCACGTCCACCTCGAAGGCACCGAGCACGGTGAGGTCGACGTGGCCGCCACGGATCATGGCGAAGGACTGCGCCGAGTCGAAGATCGACGCGCCGACGCGGGCGGTCACGGTCTGCTTGCCGGCGTTGATCATGTCGGCGTCGACTTCCGCCTCGCTGGGAAACGCGCCCATGCCGAGCAGGCCGTTCTCCGACTGGAGCATGACGTCGATGCCCTCCGGCACGTAGTTGGCCACCAGGGTCGGGATGCCGATGCCGAGGTTGACGTAGTAGCCGTCCTTCAATTCGCGCGCCACGCGCTGCGCCATCTGTTCGCGGGTAAGTGCCATCTGGGGAAACCTCTTGTCGTTGTAGCGGCCGCCGTCAGGCGCGCAGCGTGCGTTTCTCGATGCGTTTCTCGAAGCGACCCTGGATGATCCGGTCGACGTAGATGCCGGGGGTGTGGATCTGCGTCGGGTCCAGTTCGCCGGGCTCGACGATCTCCTCCACCTCGACCACCGTGATGCGCCCGGCGGTGGCGACCAGCGGATTGAAGTTCTGCGCGGTGTGGCGATAGACGACGTTGCCGAAATGGTCGGCCTTCCAGCCCTTGACGATGGCGAAGTCGCCGGTGATGGCCGGCTCGAGGATGTAGTGGCGGCCATTGAACTCGCGCGCCTCCTTGCCCTCGGCGACCGGGGTGCCGTAGCCGGTGGCGGTGAAGAAGGCCGGGATGCCGGCGCCGCCGGCGCGGATCTTCTCGGCCAGCGAGCCTTGCGGGGTCAGTTCGACTTCCAGCTCGCCACTGAGCAGTTGTTGCTCGAACAGGGCGTTCTCGCCGACGTAGGAGGCGATCATCTTGCGGATCTGCCGGTCTTCCAGCAGCACGCCGAGGCCGAAACCGTCGACGCCGCAGTTGTTCGAGACCACCGTGAGGTCCCTGACCCCGCGCCGGCGGATTTCCGCGATCAGGTTCTCGGGAATCCCGCAGAGGCCGAAGCCCCCGGCGAGGACGGTCATGCCGTCGGTCAGGCCTTCGAGGGCCTCTTCGTAACTGCCTACTCGCTTGTCGAGTCCGCTCATGCTGCTGTGCCTCTTCCGGCTCTTGTGATTGTGCGTGCGGCAGTCTGACTGCCGGGTCGCACAGAGCTTCTCCGCTGCGGACTGATTTGTTAAGTTTGTTTTTCCAATCCATTGATGAGAAAAACAAATAAATGACCGTCAAGCAGTTGCGCGCCTTCCTCGCCGTGGCGCAGAGCCTCAGCTTCGCCCAGGCCGGCGAACGCCTGCACCTCTCCCAGCCGGCCCTGAGCCTGGCGATCAAGAGCCTGGAGGAAAGCCTCGGCGGTCCGCTGCTGGAACGTACCACCCGCAGCGTCAGCCTCACCCCCGAGGGCGAGACCCTGCTGCCGCTGGCGCTGCGCCTGCTGGCCGACTGGGACAATACCGAGGAATTGCTGCGCCAGCACTTCACCCTGCAACTGGGCAAGGTCTCCATCGCCGCCATGCCCTCCTTCGCCGGCAACCTGCTGCCGCTGGTCTTGAAGACCTTTCGCGAACGCCACCCGCGGGTCAACGTGGCGGTGCACGACGTGATCAACGAGCAGGTGCTGGAGATGGTCCGCAACCGACGCGTCGAGCTGGGCATCGCCTTCGAGCCGGAGTCCCTGGAAAACCTCGAGTTCACCCCGTTCTACAGCGACCGCTTCGTCGCCGTGGTGCCGGCCGGCTCGCCGCTGTCCGGGCAGGAGCGGGTCAGTTGGCGCGAACTGCTCGGCGAGCCCTTCATTACCCTGCAACGCCCCTCGGCGGTGCGCCTGCTCCTGGAAGAAAGCGTGGCCGCCGAGCACGGCCGCTTGCCGGTGGCGTTCGAGAGCCACCAACTGGTCACGGTCGGGCGGATGGTCGCCCAGGGACTCGGTGTCAGCGCCGTGCCGACCCTGTGCATCCAGCAGATGCAGGAACTCGGCGCGCGCTGCCTGCCGCTCTACGCGCCGCAGGTGCAGCGACGGGTCGGCCTGCTGCGGCTGAGCGAGCACAAGCTGTCCACCGCCGCCCAGGCCCTCAGCGACGTGCTGCTGCATGGCACCGACTGGCGCTCGCTGGCGCTGCCGCAGGACCAGTCCACGGAGTGAGGCAGGCAGCGGCGGGTCCGGTTATGCTTCCTGCATGTCCCGGAACAACAACAAGGACGGACACGCCATGCCCGCACCGCTCTGGAGCCCTTCCGCCGAACGCATCGCCGCCAGTCGCATGGAGGCCTTCCGGCGCTTCGTCAACCAGCGCCATGCCCTCGGTCTGGCCGACTACCCGGCGCTGCATGCCTGGAGCGTGGAGCGGCGCGAGGCGTTCTGGCAGGCCATCGTCGACTTCTTCGAGGTGCGCTTCCAGCAACCGCCGCGTGCGGTCCTCGAGGAAGGCACGCAGATGCCCTCGGCGCGCTGGTTTCCCGGCGCCACGCTGAATTTCGCCGAACACCTGCTGCGCCGCCGCGATGATGCCCCGGCGCTGATCGCGGTGAGCGAAGACGGTCGCCGCGAGGTGCTCAGCCACGCCGAACTGGCCCGTCACGTGGCGGGCCTGCAGAAGCGCCTCGCCGCCCTGGGCATAGGCCCCGGCGACCGGGTCGCCGCGCTGATGCCGAACACCTGGCAGACCGTGGTCGGCATGCTCGCCACCGCCAGCCTCGGCGCCACCTGGTCGAGCTGCTCGCCGGATTTCGGCACCCAGGGCGTGATCGACCGCTTCGGCCAGATCGAACCGCGGGTGCTGATCGCCTGCGCCGGCTACCGCTACGCCGGCAAGTCGCTGGACCTGACCGCCAAGCTCAACGAGGTGCTCGCCGGCCTGCCCGGCCTGGAGCAACTGCTGGTGGTGCCCTACGACCGTCCGCAGGCGCAGCCGCAGGACTACCGCTGCCAGGCGCGGGTCGCGCTGTGGGACGGGTTCTACCAGGCCGAGGGCGAGCCGGTCTTCACCCCGGTGCCCTTCGAGCAGCCGCTGTACATCCTCTATTCGTCGGGCACCACCGGAGTCCCCAAGTGCATCGTCCATGCCACCGGCGGCGTGCTCCTGCAACATCTCAAGGAGCACGGCCTGCACACCGACCTGGGCGACGGCGACCGGCTGTTCTACTACACCACCTGCGGCTGGATGATGTGGAACTGGCTGGCCTCCGGCCTGGCGGTGGGCGCCAGCCTGGTGCTCTATGACGGCTCGCCGTTCCACCCCGGCCCCGAGCGCCTGCTGGACCTCGTCGACGCCGAGGACATCGCCGTGTTCGGCGCCAGCGCCAAGTACCTGGCGGCGCTCGAGAAGGCCGGCGTGCGCCCGCGCCACAGCCACCGCCTGGACAGCCTGAGGACACTGCTCTCCACCGGTTCGCCGCTGGCCCACGAAAGCTTCGACTACGTCTACCGCGAGCTGAAGAGCGACCTCTGCCTGTCGTCGATCTCCGGCGGCACCGACATCGTTTCCTGCTTCGCCATCGGCAACCCGGTGCTGCCGGTGTGGCGCGGCGAACTGCAATGCAAGGCGCTGGGCATGGCCGTGGAAATCTGGGACGACGACGGCCGCCGCCTCGCCAGCGGCAAGGGCGAGCTGGTCTGCACCCGGCATTTCCCGTCGATCCCGCTGGGCTTCTGGAACGACCCGGATGGCACCAGGTTCCACGACGCCTACTTCGCCAGCTTTCCCGGCGTCTGGGCCCATGGCGACTACGCCGAGGAAACCGCCCACGGCGGGCTGGTCATCCACGGCCGCTCCGACGCGGTGCTCAATCCCGGCGGCGTGCGCATCGGCACCGCGGAAATCTACCGCCAGGTGGAAAAGGTCGAGGAAGTCCTCGAGTCCATCGCCATCGGCCAGGACTGGCAGGGCGATGTGCGTGTGCTGCTGTTCGTCCGCCTGCGCGACGGCGTGCGACTCGACGAGCCGCTGCGCGAACGCATCCGCCAGACCATCCGCGCCAACGCCACGCCGCGCCACGTACCGGCGAAGATCATCCAGGTCGCCGATATCCCGCGCACCCTGAGCGGCAAGATCGTCGAGCTTGCGGTGCGCAACGTGATCCACGGCCGCCCGGTGAAGAACACCGACGCCCTGGCCAATCCGCAGGCGCTGGAGCTTTATCGCGACCTCGCCGAACTGCGCGACTGAAGCCGCGGCGAGCCTGGGCTAGAATGCGCGTTCCGTGCTACCGCAAAAGGTAATCCCATGCCCGTCGCCATGGCCCGCCACATCCTGGTCAAGACCGAAGCCGAGGCCGCCCAACTGAAGCAGCGCCTGGCCAGGGGCGAGGACTTCGCCACACTGGCGAAGAAGCATTCGACCTGCCCGTCCGGCAAGCGCGGCGGCGACCTCGGCGAGGTGCGTCCGGGGCAGATGGTCAGGTCCATCGACAATGCCATCTTCAGGAAACCCGTGGGCGTGCTCCAGGGTCCGCTGAAGAGCCAGTTCGGCTACCATCTCCTGGAAGTGTATTTCCGCGACTGAACCGCCACCGGAGCGTCCATGACCGCCGACCAGATCGCCGCCTTCTGCCTGCAACTGCCCGGCGCCCGGGAAGACCTCAAGTGGGGTTCGAACCGGGTGTTCTCGGTGGCCGGCAACAAGATGTTCGCCATCCTCGACTTCGTCGACAAGGACGGCGGCCTGGCCTTCAAGGTCGGCAGCGAGCTGTTCCTCGGCTATGTCGACCGCCCCGGCATCCGTCCGGCGCCCTACCTGGCGCGCGCGCACTGGATCGTCATGGCCCGCCCCTACCCGATGAAGGCGGCGGAGTTGCGCGAGGCCCTGGTCCGTTCCCATCAACTGGTGGTGGCGCGCCTGCCCAAGCGCCAGCGCCTCGGCCTGGTACTCGACGCATGAGTCGCGACCGTCTGTACACCTGGGCCGGCCTGTGGCGCTCGCCGTCGTCCAGCTGGGAGGCCCTGCGCCTGGAGGACGACCAGGCGGAAAGCCAGTTGCGCGCGCCGGACGAACGCAGCGGCCTGCCCTACCAATTGGACTACCGGCTGCGCTGGGACGCCGACTGGCATCTGCGTGAGGCGGTGTTCCACGTCGAAAGCGAAACCGGGGTGCGCAAGCTGCACCTGCTCGCCGATGGCCGCGGCCACTGGCAGGACGGCGACGGCGAAGCGCTACCGGCATTCGACGGTTGCCTGGACATCGATATTTGGCCAAGCCCCTTCACCAACACCTTCCCGATCCGCCGCCTGGGCCTGGCCGATGGCCAGCGCGCGGAAATCCGCGCGCTCTACATCGAGGCCCCGGCCCTGGAGCCGCGTAGCATGCGCCAGGCATACACCCGCCTGGACGCCAGCCACTACCTCTACGAGAACCTCGAAGGCAGCGCGTTCAAGGCGGTACTGCTGGTGGACGAACAGGGCCTGGTGATCGACTACCCGGGTCTCTTCCAGCGTCTCTGAACGCGCTAGCGCCGGGCTCCGCGCGTCGCCGATAGCCCGGCGAATCCGTTAGCCTGCTTTCATTCGTCATCCGCAACGGTCATCATGGCGGACCGCGACAACCCACTGCGACCGCGTTTCCCACATGTCCATCGATATCCGCCCCACCCCGCCGGCGCAGGACAGCGCCCGGCAGAACGTCACCCTGCAGATCGTCTCGGTGGTGATGTTCACCTTCATCGGCTACCTGACCATCGGCATCCCGCTGGCGGTGCTGCCCGGCTACGTGCACGACGACCTCGGCTACGGCTCGGTGCTGGCCGGCCTGGTGATCAGCCTGCAGTACCTCGCCACCCTGCTCGCCCGGCCCTACGCCGGGCGCGTCATCGACGGGCTCGGGCCGAAGCGCGCGGTGCTCTACGGCATGGCCGGCAGCGCCGCGAGCGGGCTGTTCATGCTGCTCTCGGTGGCGATCCAGGGCTGGCCGGCGCTGAGCCTGGCCAGCCTGCTGGTCGGCCGCCTGGTACTCGGCGCGGCGGAAAGCCTGGTCGGCTCGGCGGCGATCGGCTGGGGCATCGGCCGGGTCGGCGCGCCGCACACCGCCAAGGTGATTTCCTGGAACGGCATCGCCAGCTACGGCGCCATCGCCCTCGGGGCGCCGCTAGGGGTGCTGCTGGTGCAGTGGCTGGGGCTGTGGAGCATGGGCGCGTCCATCGTCCTGCTCGGGGCGCTCGGCTTCGCCCTGGCCTGGCCGAAGTTGCCGGCGCCGCTGGTGCACGGCGAGCGACTGCCGTTCCACCATGTGCTCGGCCGGGTCACCCCGCACGGTATGGGCCTGGCGCTGGGGGCGATCGGCTTCGGCACCATCGCCACCTTCATCACCCTTTACTACGCCAGCCGTGGCTGGGCCAACGCAGTGCTCTGCCTGAGTGCCTTCGGCGGTTGCTTCATCGGCGCCCGGCTGTTGTTCGCCAATAGCATCAACCGGCTCGGCGGCTTCCGCGTGGCGATCATCTGCCTCGGCGTCGAAAGCCTCGGCCTGCTGTTGCTGTGGAGCGCGCCGAATCCCTGGGTCGGCCTGGCCGGCGCGGCCCTCACCGGCTTCGGCTTCTCCCTGGTGTTCCCGGCGTTCGGCGTGGAAGCGGTGAACCTGGTACCGGCTTCCAACCGTGGCGCGGCGCTGGGCGCCTACTCGCTGTTCGTCGACCTGTCGCTGGGCATCACCGGGCCGCTGGTGGGCTTCGTCGCCAACCTGTTCGGCTTCCGCTCGATGTTCCTCTTCGCCTGCCTGGCCTCGCTCAGCGGGCTGGCCCTGGCCATTGCGCTGCACCGACGCAGCCGCCGGCCGGGCTAGGACCTGCACCTTCTCCGGCGCCGCGGGGAGCGCCCTGGGCCTCGCCGAGCAAGGCGCTTAGCGCCGCGCGCAACTTGCCGGGCTTCAGCGGCTTGTTGAGCAGCGGCACGCCCAGGCGGGCCAGCGCGCGGCGGCAATCGTCGCTGCGGTCGGCGGTGATCATCACCGCGGCGATCTCCGCGCCGTAGTCCTCGCGCAAGGCGCCCAGCAACTGGCAACCGGTAGCGCCGTGGTCCAGGTGGTAGTCGACCAGGATCGCATCCGGCGCGCGGCCATCGAGCGCCTTGCGCGCGCCTTCCAGGTCGGTGGCGGTAAGCACCTCGCAGCCCCACTGGCCGAGCAGCGCGGACATGCTGAAGAGAATCTCGGTCTCGTTGTCCACCACCAGCAGCCGCCGTCCCGGCAGCGGATCGCCGGCCGAAAGCCGCGCAGTCGCCTCGCCGGGCACTGGCCGCGCTGGCTTGCGGACCAGCGGCACCTCGATGGCGAACAGCGAGCCTCGGCCGGGAGTCGAATGCACCTCGATGCGGTAGCCGAGGATGCCGGCGATACGGTCGACGATGGCCAACCCGAGCCCGACGCCACGGCGCTCGGAAGCGCGCCCGGCGTCCAGTTGGTTGAACTCGAGGAAGATCGCCTGCAACTGGTCGGCGGGGATGCCCCGGCCAGTGTCCCATACCTCCAGGCGTACCTTGCCGCCACGCCGGCGCGCGCCCAGCAGCACGCTGCCGCGCTCGGTGTAGCGGCAGGCGTTGCTGAGCAAGTTGCGCAGGATCCGCGACAGCAGGCGCGCGTCGGTGCGCACTGCCAGTCGTGGGATCCGCGCACGCAGGGCCAGGCCGGCGGCACGCGCGACTTCCTCGAACTCCGAGGCCAGCGGAGCGAGCAGTTCGTCGAGGGAATAGTCGTCCAGGTCCGGACGGATCGCGCTCTGGTCGAGCCGGGCGATTTCCAGCAGGTCGGTGAGCAAGGTCTCGGCGCCTTCCAGGGCCAGGTGGGTGCGCTCCACCAGTTGCAGTTCGGCGGCCGGCAGGCCCCGCTCACGCAGGGTGTCGACCAGCAGCCGCGCCGCGTTGAGCGGTTGCAGCAGGTCGTGGCTGGCGGCGGCGAGGTACTTGTCCTTGCTGTGGTTGGCGGCTTCGGCGGCGTCGCGCGCCTGGCGCAACTGGCGGTTGAGCTCTTCCAGCTCGTGGGTGCGCTCGGCTACCCGCCGCTCCAGCTCCTCGTTCATGGTCTGCAGGCGCTGCTGGGCCTGGACCCGCTCGGTGATGTCGGCGACAAAACCTTCGACCAATTCTTCCTCGTCGTGCCTGAGCAGCAGGTTCATCAATACCTCGATGTGACTGCCGTCCCTGCGCCAGAGGCGCGTCTCGTAGCCGAACAGGCCGCCGCGCTCGCGCAGCAGCGCGCGGATCCGTCGCATCTCGGCCTCGCCGCCGACGAACAGTTGCCCGGCCATGTCCTCCAGCGACCAGAGCACCTGTTGCGGATCGTCGTAGCCGAGCATCTGCGCCAGCGCCGGATTGGCGGCGCGCAGCCCCTGGCCGAGGCTGGCCTGGAAGATGCCGTGCACCGCGTGCTCGAACAGCCATTTGTAGCGGTTGCGCTCGGCCTCCAGCTCCTCCAGGCGCGCCAGCAGCTCCGGGTAGTGGCTCTTGCGCGCGGAGTGGCTGCCCAGGCCGAGCAACCCGGCCAGGGCCTCCTGCTGCTGCTCAGAGGGCCTCGCCATAGACCACCTCGACATCGCGCTGGCTCGACTCGCGCGGGTTGGTAAGGATGCACGGGTCCTGCATCGCGTGGCGCGAGAGGAAAGGAATGTCGGAGCTGCCGACCCCGTGCAGGGCGAGGCTCTCGTGGAAACCCACGGCGTGCTTGAAGGCGATCAGGTGGTCCACCAGGCGCTGGCGGACCTGCCCCTGGGTCAGACCGCGGCAATCGATGCCGAAGGTCTCGGCGATCACCTTGAAGCGTTCCGGCGCGGCGCTGTAGTTGAACGCCACCACGTGTTCGACCAGCGCCGCGTTGCACAGGCCGTGGGGCAGGTCGAGATAGCCGCCGAGGCTGTGCGACATGGCATGCACCGCGCCGAGGATGGCGTTGGAGAAGGCCAGCCCGGCCTGCATGCTCCCGAGCATGATCTTCTCGCGCAGGGCGATGTCGCCGGGGTTGGCGATCATCTGTACCAGATTGCCATCGATCAGGCGCATCGCTTCCAGCGCGTGGGGATCGGTCAGCGGCCCGTGGCCGGTGGAGACGAACGCCTCGATGGCGTGTACCAGTGCATCGATGCCGGTACAGGCCGAAAGGAAGGGATCCATGGTCAACGTGGTTTCCGGGTCGATCAGCGAGACGTCAGGCACAACCGCCTTGCTCACCACGGAGAACTTCATGCGCTCGTCCTGGTTGGAAATGATCACGAACTGCGAGACGTCCGCCGAAGTCCCGGCGGTGGTCGGGATCAGGATCAGCGGCGGACTCGGCACCCGCAGCCGGTCGACGCCTTCGAACTCGAGGATGCTGCGGCCATGGGCGGCGACGATGCCGATGCCCTTGGCGCAATCCATCGGGCTGCCGCCGCCCACCGCGACGATCACGTTGCAGCCCTCGCTGCGATAGAACTCGGCGCCGAGCATCACCTCGTCGACCCGGGGGTTGGGCGAAACGTCGGTATACAGACAATAGTCGATGCCCTGCCCCTCCAGGCTTGCCTGGATATCGGCGACCCAGCCGGCGGCGAGCACGCCGGGGTCGGAGACCAGCAGGACCTTGCGCGCACCGAAGGTCTTCACGTAGTTGGCGACGCTGTGCCGGCAGCCGGCGCCGAAGATGATCTCGGGCGAGACGAATTTACGCAGTTGGCTGAGGTCGTGGCTCATCTGACAGACCATTCTTATTGTTATCGGACATTGCCGGCAGCCTACTGCATTCGTCGGTTATTGCAATGCGACCTTGGCGGCCCTTTCAATCCTCCAGCAGGCCCAGGTAGAAGCGCCATTCCGCCAGCAGCGCATGGGCGCGATTGGCCGGCTGGCGGAAACCGTGGCGCTCCTGCGGATAGCGGTGGCACTCCACGCGCACGCCGCTGCGCCGCAGGCCGGCGACCATCGCCTCGGTCTGCTCCGGCACCACCACCGCGTCGAGCCCGCCCTGGAAGAACACTACCGGCGCGCGGATACGCCCGACCTGAAGCACCGGGCTGCGCACCAGGTAGCGACGGCGCTGGCGCAGCGGGTCGCCAATCAGCCAGTCGAGGTAGTCACCCTCGAACTTGTGGGTGCAACGCGCCAGTGCCAACGGATCGCTGACCCCATAGAGACTGGCGCCGCCGCGCAGGCCATCGAGGCAAGCCAGGGCGCGCAACGCGCTGTAGCCTCCGGCGCTGGCGCCACGGACGAAGACCCGGGCGCGGTCGATCCGTCCCTCCGCGTCCAGCCGCGCCAGCGCGGCCTCGATATCGCGCAACTCCAGGCGCCCCCACTGGCCGCGCAAGCGCTGCCGATAGGCGCGGCCGTAGCCGCTGCTGCCCCGGTAGTTCAGCGCCGCCACGGCGAAACCGCGCTGGGTCCAGAATTGCAGGCCGGCATCGAACGCCGGCGAATGCATCGAGGTCGGTCCGCCATGCAGCCACACCAGCAGCGGCGCTGGTCGTCGGGGATCGACGCGGCGGCGGGCATTGCGCGGCGGATAGAAGAAACCGTGGCCGTTTTCGCCGTTGCCCAGCCCATAGACGAAGGCCTGCGGATGCGACAGGTCATCCTCCGCCAGCGGTCGCTCGCCGCCACGCAGCACCTCGACGCGCAGGTCGTCGCGGTGGATCGCCAGCAGCGCCGGCAGGCGTCCGGCCGCCGCCGCGATGCAGTAGAACGCCCGGGCATCCGCGGCCAGTCCGGCGAACCGGTTCCAGTCCGCGGCCAGGCGCCGCTCGCTGCCGTCCGCTTCGCGCAGGAACAGTTGCCCGCCGCCGACCTCGACGCGACTGAGCAGCAGCCTTCCCTCTCCCAGCGGCAGGTAGCTGCAAGCGCCCAGTTGCCAGGGCGCGCCAGCGTGGTCGGCATCGGCGAAGCGGCCGGCCAACGCGACCTCGGCGCAGGGACGCCACCAGCCGTCGCGGTCGCTCAGCCAGTGAAGGCGGCCGGCGGGATCGAAGCGTGGTTGCTGGATCGACTCGCCGCCTCCGGCTCCGGCCAGGCAGCGCGTACGCCCATTCTCCGCCAGGCCCAGGCGGGTCTCGGTCCAGGGCTGGTGCGGACGGTCCCATTCGATCCAGGCCAGCCGCCGCCCCTGGCCGGCGGCACGCGGCGCGGCGTAGAAATCGGCGCCCTCGACCAGCACCCGGCGCGCGCCATCGGCGTCCAGGCGCACGATGCGATGCACGACCCCGGTCGGCCCATGGCTCTCTTCCACCGCCAGCAGGGCATCCCAGGCATCGACGTAGGCCAGGTCGCCGTAGCGACACTGCGCCCCGCCGCCCAGCACTTGGGCTGCGCGGCCCGCTCGCCAGCGGCGTACCTGCTGGTCGGTTTCGTCGACCCAGGCCAGCCCGTCGAGCGTCACGCAGCAGGCGCCGCCGCCGTACTCGTAGACCCGGCTGCGCACCGAGCCGTCCGGCGCGGTGGGCTCCTCCAGCACGCCGTCGCGCCACAGGTACAGGCGCGAGCGCGCGCTGGCCGGATCGAATTCCACCCAGGCCAGCCCGCCATGGGCCGCCTTCAGCTCGCTGAAATCGCGCCCGGCGGCTACCGCGCGCTCGGCGCTCCAGTCGCTCGGCCAGTCGCCGTAGTCGACCATTGCCTCAGGCCTTGCAGATCAGGCGTGACGCGCGCTGGTTGCGCCAGGTCAGCGCGTCCAGGCCAAGCGGCGCCTCCTCGGCCTGGCGACGGGCCGCGAGGATCAGGTCGTGCCGTGCCGACTTGGCGCAGACCGGGTCGGTGGCGTCGGCATCGCCGGTGAGGAGGAACGCCTGGCAGCGGCAGCCGCCGTGGTCCCTCTCCTTCTCCTCGCAGGAACGGCAGGGTTCGGGCATCCAGGCGTCGCCGCGGTAACGGTTGAAGCCGAACGATTCGTACCAGATGTGGCGCAGGCTGTGCTCGCGCACGTTGGGAAACTGCACCGGCAATTGCCGCGCGCTGTGACACGGCAGCGCGGTGCCGTCGGGGGTGATGTCGAGGAATACGCTGGCCCAGCCGCCCATGCAGGCCTTCGGCCGTTCCTCGTAGTAGTCGGGGGTGACGAAGATCAGCTTGCACGGATTGCCTTCGGCGGCCAGCCGTTGGCGGTATTCGGCGGTGATCCGCTCGGCGCGCTCCAGTTGGGCGCGGGTCGGCAGCAGCCCGGCACGGTTCAGCGCGGCCCAGCCGTAGAACTGGCAAGTGGCGAGTTCGACGTAATCGGCTTCCAGCTCGATGCACAGCTGGATGATCCGCTCGATGTTGTCGATGTTGTGCCGGTGGGTGACGAAGTTGAGCACCATCGGATAGCCGTGCGCCTTCACCGCGCGGGCCATCGCCAGTTTCTGGGCGAAGGCCTTGCGTGAGCCGGCGAGCAGGTTGTTCACTTCTTCGTCGGCGGCCTGGAAGCTGATCTGCACGTGGTCCAGCCCGGCCTCGGCGAAGCGCGCCAGGCGTGCCTCGTCGAGGCCGATGCCGGAGGTGATCAGGTTGGTGTAGAAGCCCAGGCCGCGCCCTGCCTCGATCAGTTCGGCGAGGTCCTGGCGCAGCAGCGGCTCGCCGCCGGAGAAACCGAGCTGTGCGGCGCCCAGCTCGCGAGCCTGGCGGAACACCTCGATCCATTCCGCGGTACTCAGCTCGGCGCCCTCGCGGGCGAATTCCAGCGGGTTCGAGCAGTACGGGCACTGCAACGGACAGCGATAGGTCAGCTCGGCCAGCAGCCAGAGCGGCGGCCCCACGCTTTCACTGCAGCTCGATCCAGAATTGCGCATGGGCCACCTCGAGGAACGCCAGGATGTCTTCGTCTATGCCGGGGACTTCGGGGAAACGCTCGCGCAGCGCCGCGACGATGGCCGCCACGTCGCGGCGGCCATCGACCAGCTTGAGGATTTCCCCGGCGCTGTCGTTGAGCTTGACCATGCCTTCGGGGTAGAGCAGCACATGGCAGTCCTGGGCCGGTTCGAACTGGAAGCGGAAGCCCCGGCGCAGCATCGGCACGCTGTCGAGCGACGGCAGGCTCATGATGCCAGCCCCCGATGCCAGACCCGCTCGCGGGTCACCGTGTGGTACGGCGGGCGTTCGAGTTCGTAGGCCATGCTCATCGCGTCGAGCATGCTCCACAACACGTCCAGCTTGAATTGCAGGATATCCAGCATGCGTTCCTGTGCCTCGCGGGTCCGATAGTGCTCCAGGGTGATCCGCAGGCCGTGCTCGACGTCGCGCCGGGCCTGGGCCAGGCGACTGCGGAAATACTCGTAGCCGGCCGCCTCGATCCACGGATAGTGGCGCGGCCAGCTGTCCAGCCGCGACTGGTGGATCTGCGGGGCGAAGAGTTCGGTCAGCGAACTGCTCGCCGCCTCCTGCCAACTGGCGCGACGGGCGAAGTTGACGTAGGCGTCGACGGCGAAGCGCACGCCGGGCAGCACCCGCTCCTCGGACAGCACCTGCTCGCGCTCCAGGCCCACCGCTTCCGCCAGACGCAGCCAGGCCTCGATGCCGCCCGCCTCGCCGGGGGCGCCGTCGTGGTCGAGGATACGCTGGATCCACTCGCGGCGGACCTCGCGGTCGGGACAGTTGGCCAGGATCGCCGCGTCCTTCAGCGGGATGTTGACCTGGTAGTAGAAACGGTTCGCCACCCAGCCCTGGATCTGTTCGCGACTGGCACGGCCCTCGTACATCGCGACATGGAACGGATGGTGGATATGGTAGTAGCGTCCCTTGTCGCGCAGCGCCCGTTCGAATTCGGCGCGATCCATGGCGGCACGGCTCATGTTGGCCCCCTACAGCTGGATGTGCATGCCATCCCAGGCCACTTCGATGCCACTGGCATCCAGCTCGGCGCGTTCGGCCGAAGCGGTGTCGAGGATGGGATTGGTGTTGTTGATGTGGATGAGTACCTTGCGCGCGGCCGGCACCTTCGCCAGCACCTCGAGCATGCCGCCCGGCCCGCTCTGCGCCAGGTGCCCCATCTGCCGGCCGAGCTTGTCGCCGACCTCGCAGACCAGCATCTCGTCGTCGCGCCAGAGCGTACCGTCCACCAGCAGGCAGTCGGCGCGGCGCATCCATTCGAGCAGCGCCTCGTCCACCTCGCCGAGGCCCGGTGCATAGAACAGCGCACCGGCGCTATCGAGGTCCTCGACGAACAGGCCGATGTTGTCGCCCGGATGCGGATCGCCGCGATGCGGGGAATACGGCGGCGCGCTACTGCGCAGGGGGATCGCGGTGAAGCGCAGGCGCGGACAGGCCGGGATGGCGAAAGGCTCGCCATCGAGGGCGATCGGCCGGTGGCGCAGGCCGCCGTTCCAGTGGGAAAGCATGGGGAACAGCGGGAAGCCTTCGCTGAGGTCCTGGTGGACCATCTGCGTGCACCAGACTTCGTGCGGGCAGCCTTCGCGCAGGCTGAGCAGGCCGGTGGTGTGGTCGATCTGGCTGTCGAGCAGGACGATCGCGCCGATCGCCGTATCGCGCGGCCGACGCGCCGGCTGGAGGGCCGGGAAGGCGGCGATCTGGGCACGGATGTCGGGCGAGGCGTTGCAGAGGATCCAGCGCTCGCCGTCGTCGGACAGGGCGATGGAGGATTGCGTGCGTGGCTGGGCCGCTACGCTGCCGTCGCGGACCCCGCGACAGTTGCGGCAGTTGCAGTTCCACTGGGGGAAGCCGCCGCCGGCGGCCGAACCGAGAATACGGATGTGCATGGGTCTGCCCCGCGGGCTGGAGGGAGGCCCCGGAAGACCGGGGCCGAACGGATCAGCGGTTGGCGAAGTAGAGGGTCACTTCGAAACCGAGACGCAGGTCGGTGAAGCTGGGCTTGGTCCACATGGGGTCGATCCTCTCTGGTGGGGCCGGGCGATTCCGGCAGGTCGAGTTAAACATCAGCGGGGCTCGCTCCGAATGAGACTTTCGAAGGAGTTCTCCCCCTGATTTGGTAGGGACTGCCTGTTCCGCCCAAGGTTCGCCGGGAGATCGCCGTTGCGCCCCCCTGGTTCGCCCTGGTGCAGGGCAGAAGCCTAGTCCATGCCGGGGCGGCGGCGAGGCGAAAAAAAAGACGCGGCCAGGGCCGCGTCGCGCCAGAACCCGCCATGGGGAAAGCCGCGTCGGGACGCGGGACGAGCGCATCCGCAGGTGCCTTGGCGGAAAGGCCGCGGGTCGGAGCGATCCGCGGCGGCTGAGGACCGCTCAGAAGAAGCCCAGCGGGTCGATGTCGTAGCTCACCAGCAGGTTCTTGGTCTGCTGGTAGTGGTCAAGCATCATCTTGTGCGTCTCGCGACCGACGCCGGACTTCTTGTAGCCGCCGAACGCGGCGTGGGCCGGGTACAGGTGGTAGCAGTTGGTCCACACGCGACCGGCCTTGATCCCGCGGCCCATGCGGTAGGCGCGGTTGATGTCACGGGTCCAGAGACCGGCGCCGAGGCCGTACTCGGTGTCGTTGGCGATGGCCAGGGCCTCGGCTTCGTCCTTGAAGGTGGTGACGCCGACCACCGGGCCGAAGATTTCCTCCTGGAACACGCGCATCTTGTTGTGTCCCTTGAGCAGGGTCGGCTGGATGTAGTAGCCGCTGGCCAGGTTGCCTTCGAGCTTCTCGACGCTGCCGCCGGCGAGCAGCTCGGCGCCGACCTGCTGGGCGATGTCGAGGTAGGAGAGGATCTTCTCGTCCTGCTGCTGGGAAGCCGGGTCGCCGACCATGGTCTCGTTGTCCAGCGGGTCGCCGCGCTTGATCGCCCTGACCTTTTTCAGCACCTCTTCCATGAACGCCGGGGAGATCGACTCCTGGACCAGCGCGCGGGACGGGCAGGTGCACACCTCACCCTGGTTGAAGAAGGCCAGCACCAGACCCTCGGCGGCCTTCTCGATGAACGCCGGCTCGGCCTGCATGATGTCTTCGAAATAGATGTTCGGGCTCTTGCCGCCCAGCTCGACGGTGGAGGGAATGATGTTCTCCGCCGCGCACTTGAGGATGTGCGAGCCGACCGGGGTGGAACCGGTGAAGGCGATCTTGGCGATGCGCTTGCTGGTGGCCAGGGCCTCGCCGGCCTCCCTGCCGAAGCCCTGGACGACATTGAGCACGCCCGGCGGCAGCAGGTCGCCGATGAGTTCCAGCAGCACGCAGATGCCCAGCGGGGTCTGCTCGGCCGGCTTGAGCACCACGCAGTTGCCGGCGGCCAGCGCCGGGGCCAGCTTCCAGGCGGCCATCAGCAGTGGGAAGTTCCACGGGATGATCTGCCCGACCACGCCCAAGGGCTCGTGGATGTGGTAGGCCACGGTGCTGTCGTTGATCTCGGCGGCGGAGCCTTCCTGGGCGCGGATGCAGCCGGCGAAGTAGCGGAAGTGGTCGGCGGCCAGGGGGATGTCGGCGTTGAGGGTCTCGCGCACGGCCTTGCCGTTGTCCCAGGTCTCGGTGACGGCGAGCAGTTCCAGGTTCTGCTCGATGCGGTCGGCGATCTTCAGCAGGATGTTCGAACGCTCCTGCACCGAGGTGCGGCCCCAGGCGTCGGCGGCGGCGTGGGCGGCGTCGAGGGCCTTGTCGATGTCCTCGGCGGTGGAACGGGGGAACTCGGCGATCGGCTGGCCGTTCACCGGCGAGGTGTTGGTGAAGTACTGGCCCTTGACCGGAGGCACGAACTCGCCGCCGATGTAGTTGCCGTAGCGGGCCTTGAAGGAAACGATGGCGCCTTCGCTACCGGGATGAGCGTAACGCATGATGGTATCTCCTGGCTCTTGTGCTTATTAGGGGAGGACGCGCTGTCGCGCTTGTCGTAAGCCTGGAGCAAGGGCCGGGCCAGAGTGGCGAAAGGCCCGAAGTAGAGCGTCCTGGAGGTTTCGCAGGGGGGCTTGCGAACGCTCCCTGTCACGCGGGCGGGACGCTCGTGAGTGACACTCTGTACCGTTTTCGGCGCAGCGCATGACTCATCGGTCAGTCCGTCGTTGCATTGCGCCCCGGCCTGTTGGATGCTGCACCGATAGCCGTCCGGAGACTCGCGGACCGATCCACCGCGCCCAGGCAAGAGACGGCCCGTCCCTCGCGGAGAACCATAACAATGCCTGCCAGTTCCATGAGCCGCCACGCGCGGCAAGTGCTGACCGTCGCCCAGGGCAAGATCCCGCCGGGCGGCCCTGCGACCGATCCGTCCATCGCCCGCTCCTGGCTGCGCTGCCTGGAACAGCACCATCTCGATCCCGGCCAGCCGATGGCGCCGATGGTGCTGGAGCACGCGCGCATGCTCGAACGCCGCGAGCGCCTGCAACAGGTGCTGGAGATCGCCGATGGCGAGATGCACAGCCTCTACCAGCAGCTTTCCGGCAACGACCACGCGGTACTACTCACCGATGCCCGCGGGGTGATCCTCAATTGCGTCAACGCCGACGCCCAGCGCCAGACCTTCGAACACGCCGGCCTCTGGCTCGGCGCCGACTGGAGCGAGCCCTGCGAAGGCACCAACGGCATCGGCACCTGCGTGGTCGAGCGGCAGGCCCTGACCATCCAGCAGGAAGAGCACTTCCGTAGCCGCCACACCGGCCTGACCTGCTCGGCGAGCCCGGTGTTCGATCCGCAGGGCGAGCTGATGGCGGTGCTCGACGTGTCTTCGGCGCGCCAGGAAGTCTCGCGGCAGAGCCAGTTCCACACCATGGCGCTGGTCAACCTGTCGGCGAAGATCATCGAGGGCTGCTATTTCCTCCGTCGCTTCGAGGGCTCCTGGCTGCTGCGCTTCCATGTCCAGGGCGACTATGTCGGCCTGTTCAGCGAAGGGCTGCTGGCCTTCGAGGAAGACGGGCGGATCCGCGCGGTGAACCAGAGCGCGCTGAACCTGCTCGGTTGTCCGCGCCAGCGCCTGCTCGGCCAGCCGGTGGAGACCTTCTTCGATTGCCGTCTCGACGACCTGCTCGGTCGCGCCTCGCCGCAACCCAGCGCCAGCTGGCCGCTGCGCACCCGCGAGGGACGGACCCTGTACGCCATGCTGCGCGGCGCGCCGCGGGCGATACCCCAGGGCCTGGCGGTGCCCCCGGCAGCGAAGCCGGCGCCTGCCGCGCCCGGCCTGTGCCTGGGCGACGCCGAGCTGGCCGCCGATTTCCGCCGGGCGCTGAAGGTCTACGCGCGCGACGTGCCGCTGCTGCTCAACGGCGAGACCGGTTCCGGCAAGGAGGCCTTCGCCAAGGCCGTGCACCTGGCCGGCCCGCGCGCGGAACAGGCGTTCGTCGCGCTGAACTGCGCGGCGATCCCGGAAACCCTGATCGAGAGCGAACTGTTCGGTTATCGCGGCGGCAGCTTCACCGGCGCGCGCAAGGAGGGCATGCGCGGCAAGTTGCAGCAGGCTGACGGCGGCACCCTGTTCCTCGACGAGATCGGCGACATGCCGCTGGCCTTGCAGACCCGCCTGCTGCGGGTGCTGGAAGAGCGCCGGGTAGTACCGCTGGGCGGCGAGCCGGAGGATGTCGACGTGCGCCTGATCAGCGCTACCCACCGCGACCTGGCCGAGCTGGTCGCCGATGGACGCTTCCGCGAGGATCTCTACTACCGCCTCAATGGCATGGTCGTGAGCCTGCCGCCGCTGCGCGAGCGCAGCGACCGCGAGGAGCTGCTGGACTACCTGCTGGCCGAGGAAGCCAGGGGCCAGCGCATCCAGCTCGACGGCGAGGTTCGCCAGGGCCTGCTGGCCTACCGCTGGCCGGGCAACGTCCGGCAGATGCGCACGGTGCTACGGACCCTGGTGGCACTCTGCGAGGACGGCCGGGTCGGCCTGCGCGACCTGCCCGCGGATATCCGCCAGGCCCTGGCGGTGCTGCCGCCCGCCGCAGCGGCGCCCGCCCCGGCCGCGGGCAACAGCCTGGACGACGCCGAGCGAGCCGCGTTGCTGGCGGCGCTGGATGGCCAGCGCTGGCACGTGAGCCGGGTGGCCGAGCAACTGGGGATCAGCCGCAACACCCTGTATCGCAAGCTGCGCCGGCACGGCCTGGTGCGCGGTCAGGCCTGACGGGCGGGACGGCTCCAGGCGGGCCGCCGCGAGGCCGGCGGGAACCCCGCCGACGCCGCGTCGTCTGATGCCGCGACGCCGGGCGGCCGGCGCCTCCGCTGTGCTAATCTGCCGCCCATTCACAGCGCCTTCGACGGCTTGATCTGCAGGAGTCTGCATGCACATCCACGTACTCGGCATCTGCGGGACCTTCATGGGCTCGCTGGCCGTGCTGGCCAAGGAACTGGGCCACCGGGTGACCGGTTCCGACGCCAACGTCTACCCCCCCATGAGCACCCAGCTGCAAGCCCAGGGCATCGAGCTGATGCAGGGCTACGATCCGGCCCACCTGGAGCCGGCGCCGGACCTGGTAGTGATCGGCAACGCCCTGTCGCGCGGCAATCCGGCGGTGGAGCATGTCCTGAACAAGGGCCTGCCCTACGTTTCCGGCCCGCAGTGGCTGGCCGACCACGTGCTGCAAGGACGCTGGGTGCTGGCGGTGGCCGGTACCCACGGCAAGACCACCACCACCAGCATGCTCGCCTGGGTTCTGGAGCACGCCGGCATGAGCCCGGGCTTCCTGATCGGCGGGGTGCCGCAGAACTTCGGGGTTTCGGCGCGCCTGGGCGGTACGCCGTTCTTCGTGGTCGAGGCCGACGAGTACGACAGCGCCTTCTTCGACAAGCGCTCGAAGTTCGTCCATTACCGCCCGCGCACGGCGATCCTGAACAACCTGGAATTCGACCACGCGGATATCTTCCCCGACCTCGCGGCCATCGAGCGGCAGTTCCACCATCTGGTGCGCACTGTGCCGGGCGAGGGCCTGATCATTCGCCCGAGCGCCGAGAAAGCCCTGGAGCGCGTACTCGGGATGGGCTGCTGGACCCCGGTGCAGACCACCGGCGAAGGCGGCCAGTGGCAGGCGCGCCTGCTCGCCGAGGACGGCTCGCGCTTCGAGGTGCTGTTCGACGGCATCGTCCAGGGCGAGGTGGACTGGCCGCTGACCGGCCTGCACAACGTCGCCAACGCCCTCGCCAGCCTGGCGGCGGCGCGCCATGTCGGCGTGATGCCCAGCCAGGGCGCGGCGGCGCTCAGCGAGTTCCGCAACGTCAAGCGGCGCATGGAGAAGGTCGCGGAGGTCCGGGGCGTGACCCTCTACGACGACTTCGCCCACCATCCGACCGCCATCGCCACCACCCTCGACGGCCTGCGCAAGCAGGTTGGCGCCGATACCCAGGTGATCGCCATCGTCGAGCCGCGTTCCAACTCGATGAAGCTCGGCGCTCATCGCGACGGCCTGCCGGACAGCGTGCGCCAGGCCGACCAGGTGCTCTGGTACGCGCCGCCGAACCTGGGCTGGGACCTGGCCGCCACCGCCGCGCAATGCGCGATACCGTCGCAGGTCTGCGATACCCTGGAGGCGATCATAGAGCAGGTGCGCCAGCAGGCCAGGCCCGGCGCGCAAGTGGTGATCATGAGCAACGGCGGCTTCGGCGGCTTGCACGGCAAGCTGGCCGCGGCGCTGGCCGAGTGAGGGGCGCGATGAGCGGTCCGGAACGCATTACCCTGGCGATGACCGGCGCCTCAGGCGCCCAGTACGGCCTGCGCTTGCTCGATTGCCTGGTGCAGGAAGAGCGCGAGGTGCACTTCCTGATCTCCAAGGCCGCGCAACTGGTGATGGCCACCGAGACCGACGTGGCCCTGCCGGCCAAGCCGCAGGCGATGCAGGCCTTCCTCACCGAATATTGCGGTGCCGCCGCCGGACAGATCCGCGTGTTCGGCCAGAACGACTGGATGGCGCCGCCGGCCTCCGGCTCCAGCGCGCCCAATGCCATGGTGATCTGCCCGTGTTCCACCGGCACCCTGTCGGCGGTCGCCACGGGGGCCTGCAACAACCTCATCGAGCGCGCCGCCGATGTCGCCCTGAAGGAGCGCCGGCCGCTGGTGCTGGTGCCGCGCGAGGCGCCGTTCTCCAGTATCCACCTGGAAAACATGCTCAAGCTGTCCAACCTCGGCGCGGTGATCCTGCCGGCGGCGCCGGGCTTCTACCACCAGCCGCAATCGGTGGAGGACCTGGTGGACTTCGTCGTCGCGCGAATCCTCAACACCCTGGGGATTCCCCAGGACATGCTGCCGCGCTGGGGGGAACAGCACCTTGTCAGCGACGAGTAGGGTGCTGCTACTGGTCCTGGCGGTGCAGTTAGGCGGTTGCGCCACCGTGCGCACCCTGGATGCGGCCAAGCCAGGGGCGCCGGTGGTCTACGCCGGCACCCGGCTGGACTGGTACAGCCTGCACGGCGGCTGCTGCCCAATGGAACGCTTCGGCGCGGAGGCGCCGGCCCATCCGGGGCTCGACCTGCCGGGCAGCGCGCTGCTGGACACCCTGTTGCTGCCGTTCTCGCTGGCCACCGCCATCGGCCTCAACCTCGGCGTCAGCGGCGGCATGTAGGGCGGGACCCGCCCGCGGCTCATTTCCCCAGCTTGCGCAGTTCGTCGGACTCGACGATGCGCACGCCCTTGCCTTCCTCCAGCGCCAGGCGCCAGAGCGCGCGGGCCAGGTCGCAGGCCTCGATGCCGTGGTACTTGCCGGGAAGGATGCGGGCGATCGGCGCGGCGAGGATCTCGGCCAGGCGGAATTCCTCGCGCGGGCCGAACAGCAGCGATGGCCGGGCGATGGTCAGCTGTGGCCAGCCCTGTTCCTGCAGGGCCTGCTCCAGTTCGCCCTTGACCCGGTTGTAGAAGATCGACGACTTGGCGTCGGCGCCCAGGGCGCTGACCACCAGGTAATGCCGGGCGCCCATCTCCAGCGCGCGCTTGCCCACCGCCAGCGGCAGGTCGAAATCGACCGCGCGGAAGGCCTCCTCCGAGCCGGCTTCCTTGATCGTGGTGCCGAGGCAGCAGAAGGCGGTATCGATGCTGCCGTTGAGTTGCGGCAGCAGCTCGGCCAGCGGGCCGACCGGGTTGTCCAGCCGCGGATGCTCGGCCAGCGCCTTGCGGGCAGGGGCGATGACCTTGGCCAGGGTCGGCTCGCTCAATATCCGATCCAACAGGTGCTCGCCGGTAAGACCGGTCGCGCCGGCGAGCAGAACGCGCTTGGGCGTCGAGTGCATGTGTGTTTCTCCCCTTCCACACCAATGAGCGTAGTGCGCGGCGTATCTATTTGCCCGCCGCGCCCTCGCCGGTTTTTCCTTCCCGGGACGCGAGCGCGCGCTCGGCTTGCTGCCCCCGCAGCGTCCGCCAGTGCGCGAGCACGCGTTCCGGTAACCAGGCTTGCGGTTCCGAAGCTTCGAAACCTTCCTCCTTCTCCCTTTGACGCACTTCCTCTTTCGCCAGTTCGAACGCTTTGGACAGATCGTCGGTGCGGTTCAGCGCATTGGCCAGCAAGGCGCGGCCGAAATAGGTGAAGTCGGCGTCGTCGGAACAGCCGAACGAGACCCGGTCGGCACGCGCGGCGGTCAGGATCAGGGTACGTTCGTCTTTCAGCGGCGGGATGAAGCCCCCGCTGTAGCAGGCCGATACCACCAGCACCTTGTCGCGCTGGCGCAGCGGCGCGAGCAGTTCGGCCAGTTCCGCGGCCGGCAGGTCGCCGAGGTTCAGGCCGGGCATGTCCAGGGCCAACTGGTGGTCGCTGGAGCCGTGGCTGGTCAGGTAGATGAAGACCAGGTCTTCCGGCCCGCTGCGTTCGGCCAGGGTGCGCACGGCGCGGGACAGGCTTTCCCGGGTAGCCAGCGGGCGGTCGCCGAAGTGGTCGCGGTGGTTGACCAGGCGAATCACGCCACGAGCGGCGAAACGCTGGCCGAGCAGGTCGCCGGCGTAATCGGCCTCGCGCAGGAACACGCCCTGGCGGCCATCGCCGCCCAGGCTCAGGGCATAGAGTTCGCTGGCCGGCGTCGAGGCCGGGATCTTGCGCAGTTCTTCGTCGAGCAGGCGACCCTGGGCCAACAGGCCGATTTCCAGGGTGTCGGGCAGGGCCTTGCCGGCGGCGTCGCGGATGCGCTTGCCGTCGGCCCAGAGTCCCTGCTCACGGCTGCCGTCGGCGCGGTCCAGGGTGCCTTGGCCGGCATAGGCGCCGGCGGCGAAGCCGCCTTCGTAGCGGGTGCCGTCCAGTTGTTCGAGCAGGCCCTGGCCATGGAAGCGCCAGAACTGGAAACCGCCGCGGTAGCGGCTGCCGTCGGCGCCGAGAAGCTCGCCGGGGCCGTTCAGCGCGCCTTCGCTGAAGCGGCCGATCCAGACATCGCCGCTGGCGCTTTCGTAGCGCCCCTGGCCATGGAACTGGTTGTCCTTGAACTGGCCGACGTAGCGGTCGCCATCGGGCCCGCTCCAGCGCCCCTTGCCGTTCAGTTGCCCGTCGCGGAAGGTACCGGCGTACTGGTTGCCCTGGCTGTCGCTGAAGCTGCCTTCACCTTCCAGGCGACCCTGGCGGAAGCTGCCCTGGTAGCGGCTGCCATCGCTGCCGTCCAGCGTGCCCTGGCCGCTGTACAGGCCCTTGCGGAAACCGCCGCGGTAGCGAGTGCCCTGTTGTTCCAGGCTGCCTTCGCCATCGAACAGGCCCTGGCGGAAGCCGCCCTGGTAGACACTGCCATCGGCCATCGCCAGGCGTCCCTGACCGTCGAACAGGCCGGCCGCGAAGCCACCGCTGTAGCGGCTGCCGTCGGCACCTTGCCAGGTGCCATGGCCGTGCAGCAGGCCATGCTCGAAGCGGCCGGCGTACCAGGCGCCGTTGTCGTAGTCCAGCCGGCCCTGGCCTTCCAGGCGCCCGTCCACCAGCTCGCCGCGATAGCGCGCGCCGTCCGGCAGGCGCGCATCGGCCGGGAGCAGCGGTTCGCCCTCGCCGCAGGCGGCGAGCAGGATGACCAGGGCGGAGCAGAGCGAGAGAGACCTGGCGGGGCGAAGCATGCGGCGTTCCCGATGAGTGGTTCGGTCCGAGGGTGGAGGGGAGACAGTGTGGCGGAAAAATCGTTGCCTGGCAGTAGGGTATTTCCCTGCCGGCCTAGAGCGCCCCCGCGAGCGGGGGCTTTTGGAGGGGGAGAGGGGCGCGAAGGCGCCTGGCCGTCAAGCGAACGGCAACGCTCGCTGGGGCGGGCTCAGACGAAGCAGAGGCTGAGGGTCTCGGCGATGTAGGCGGGTTTCTCCTGGCCTTCGATCTCCAGGGTGGCGCGCGCCTTGATCAGCCACTGGCCGGGATTCTTCTCGTTGACGTCGAGCAGGGTCAGGCCCAGGCGGACCCGCGAGCCGACCCGCACCGGCTGGATGAAGCGCACCGTATCGAGGCCGTAGTTGACCGCCATCTTCAGTCCTTCGGGAAGCACCAGCAGGCCTTCCATCAGCTTCGGGATCAGCGACAGGGACAGGAAACCGTGGGCGATGGTGCCGCCGAAGGGCGTCTTCGCCGCTTTCTCCGGATCGACGTGGATGAACTGGTGGTCGCCAGTGCATTCGGCGAACTGGTCGACCCGCTCCTGGTCGATGGTGAGCCATTCGGAATGGCCGAGATCCTTGCCGACATAGTCCTTGAGCGCTGCTACGGGTACGAATGGCATAAGTCCTCCGGGAGGATGGCTGTTGTTCTCATGGTGCAGGAAGATCAGCACGCGTTGGCGACCGGGTCAAGAAACCATCGGCCTGGCGAATATCGCGTCATGCGGTGCCGCGACTGCGACTGATGGATAGGCGAGGAGCGTGCCAATGTCCCGGCGGGCTGGGCATAATGGTCGGCCCTTGCTGGAGGTGCCCATGTTGCTTCGTGGTCTGACCTGGCTGGTGCTGTTCCAGTTGCTCGGCACAGGTCTGAACGTTCTGTTGTTGCCCATGCTGCCCGGTCCGATCATCGGCCTGGTGCTGCTGTTCGGTTATTTCCTGGCGCGTGGCGAGGTCGGCAAGCCGGTCAACGAGGCGGCCGGCTCGTTGCTGCGCTACCTGCCGCTGCTGCTGGTGCCGGCGGCGGTCGGGGTGATGGCCTATGCGCGGGAGATCGCCGCCGACTTCTGGGCCATCGTCGGCGCGCTGGTACTGTCGCTGGTGCTGTCGTTCCTGTTCGCCGGCTGGATGATGCAGAAGCTCATCGATCGCCAGCAACGTCGCCGGGAGGAGTCCTGATGGCCTGGCAGGCCGCCCTCGAGGCGGTGATCCACCATCCGCTGTTCGGCGTCGGCGTGACCCTGGGCGCCTACCAGTTGGCCCTGGCCGCCTATGAACGGACCCGCTGGGTGTTCCTGCAGCCGGTGCTGGTGTCGATGCTGGTGGTGATCGGCGTACTGCTGCTTTGCGGCATCGACTACGACGAATACAGTGCCAGCGCCAAGGTCCTGACCATTCTCCTCGGCCCCGCCACGGTGGCCCTGGCGGTGCCGCTGTTCCTCAACCTGCGGCGTATCCGCCAATTGTTCTGGCCGACCCTGCTGACCCTGGTGGTCGCCGGTACGCTGGCGACGGTGCTGGGCATCGCATTCGGCTGGCTGTTCGGTGCCGAGCCGCGGATGCTGATGAGCATGGCGCCGAAGTCGGTGACCTCGCCGATCGCCATGCTGGTGGCCAGCCAGATCGGCGGCGTGGCGGCGCTGGCCGCCGTGTTCGTACTGATCACCGGGGTGCTCGGGGCGATCCTCGGGCCGGAGCTGCTGCGCGCCATCGGCGTCCGGCACCCCGCCGCGCAGGGCATGGCGCTGGGCATGACGGCCCACGCGGTGGGCACTTCGCGGGCCTTGCAGGAAGGCGAGGAGTGCGGCGCCTTCGCCGCCCTGGCGATGAGCCTGATGGGCGTTGCCACCGCAGTGCTGCTACCGTTGGCGGTAGCGCTGGTTGCCTGACGATGCCCGAGGAGTCGCGATGAAGTTGCCGTTGTTTCCCCTCAACGCCGTGCTGTTCCCCGGTTGCCGCCTGGACCTGCAGATCTTCGAGGCGCGCTACCTGGACATGATCAGCCGCTGCATGAAGCAGGGCACCGGTTTCGGCGTGGTGACCATCGGCGAAGGGCGGGAGGTCGGCGAAGCGCCGAGCCGCCTGGCGATGGTCGGCTGCGAGGCCTCGGTCCGCGACTGGCAGCAGCGCCCGAACGGCCTGCTGGGCATCCGCGTGGAGGGCGGTCGGCGTTTCCAGGTGCTGTCGGTGGAGGTCCAGGCCGACCAGCTCAGCGTTGGCGAGATCGAGTGGTTCGAAGACCTGCCGGAGCAACCCCTGACCTACGAACACAACGATCTCGCCGCGTTGCTCAGCGTGCTGGCCGAGCATCCGATGGTGGCCGCGCTGGAGATGGGCGGCGAGCCCGGCGGCCAGCAGGACCTGGCCAACCAGTTGGCCTACCTGCTGCCGTTCGATACCGAACGCAAGCTCGAACTGCTCGCCCTGCCCGACGCGCAGATGCAACTGGCGCGGATCCAGGTGCTGCTGGAGCACCTGCAGGGCGAGTTGGGTATCGACTGAGCGCCAACCCTCACAGCGGCCGGTAGCGCGCAATGGCTTCCGGCAGGGCCCAGCCGGCGGCGATCGCCAGGGTCGCCACGCAGACCGGCAACAGCAGCCACCAGACCCGTTGCGGCAGCGCCGGCAGCGACTCGCGGCGCTGGCTCAGCCACAGGCTGGCGGCGCAGACCGTAGTGGCGAGCAGGGCGCCGGCGACGATGTCCGACGGCCAGTGCACGCCAAGGTAGACCCGCGACAGGGCGATGCTCAGCGACGGGATCACCGCCAGCAGTACCCAGGTCAGGCGCCAGCGCGGCGGTTGCTGGCGGCTGGCGAGGACGCCCAGGGTGAGGAAGAAGGCGAAGGACGCCGAGCTGTGCCCGCTGGGGAAGCTGAAGCTGCTCAGCGGTTCGGCCAGCACTTCCGGGCGGGCGCGGGCGAACAGGGTCTTCAGGGTCTGGTTGGCCAGCGCGGTACCCACCAGGGTGCCGATGGCGAAGATGGCCGGACGCCATTGCCGGGTCAGCAGGAGGATACCGCCGAGCAGCGCGCCGGCGATGAACTGGGTGCGGAAATCGCCGAGCCGGGTGACCACCACCATCACCGGGTTCAGGTCGGCGTTGCGGTGCTCCTGGACCAGCGTCATCAGGCCCTGGTCGAGGTCCTGGAGGTACGGCCAGGCGACGGTCATCGCCAGCAGCAGGACCAGGCTCAGCGCGGCCGCCACAGCGGTTGCCCAGCGTTTGCGTCGCAGGCTGGCCTGGACTACCACGCCGACCAGCACCGCCAGGCAGGCCGCGACGATCCCGGCTTCGCTCCAGAAGCCTTCCGGCAACGGCAGGCGCAGGGCTGCGCCGGTGGCCCAGCCGGGCAACAGGTAGGCGACCGCCCAGCCGGCGGCGGCAATCAGCGAAACGCCGAGAAAACGGCCGAACGGCATGTCGAGCATGCCGGCGACCATCGGCAGCATCGGCCGCAGGGCGCCGATGAAGCGGCCGACCAGCAGGCTGGCGATACCGTAGCGCTCGAAGTACACCTCGGCGGCGGTGATCCACTGCGGATGGCTGCGCAGGCCGGGTAGGCGGCGGATGTTCTGGTGGAAGCGGCGGCCGATCCAGTACGAGCTGAGGTCGCCCAGCACCCCGCCGGCGTAGGCCAGCAGCAGGGTTTCGCCGAGGCTGAGGGCGCCGCTGCCAGCGATCACCGCGACGCCGAACAGCAGCACCACGCCGGGCAGGACGATGCCGACGATGGCCGCGCATTCGAGGAAGGCGATGAGGAAGATGGCCAGCCCCAGCCACTCGGGGTTGGCGGCCATCCAGGCGTTGAAGCTGTCGAGACTCATTGCAGGTGCGGGTCCTGGTGTCCGAGTAGATGATAGTCGCGCCCGGCGACCTGGCCGCGGCGCAGTGGGTTGCGGGTGCAGAAGGCGGCGAAGGCGGCATCGACGAAACGGTACGGCAGGTGTTCGTCGCGCCCCTTCGGAATGCCCAGCCGAGCGGCCTGGATCACCTGGCTGGGGCGCTCGCCGACATCGTCGACGAACAGTCGCTGCGGATCGAAGCGCTGTGCGTCCCACTCCGGCACCTTCAGCCCCATGGCCTTGCACAGCAGGGTCTGGCCGGCGCACAGGCGGCCGATCTCGCGGGGCCGGCCCTGGCTGTCCGGGTTCAGGCTCTGCATCCGCTCCAGCGCCGCGTGGTCGCTGATGCGATCCAGCCAGGGATGGCCGGACTTGATCAGCACCGCATTGCCCGGCCCGCCGGCGCTGAAGTTCAGCGAGTCGCCGCCGCGCGCGTAATACATATAGATGTGCCCGCCGTCGAGGAACAGTGCCTTGCGCTTCTCGGTGTAGCCGAGCGAGGCGTGGCTGCCTTTCTCCTCCAGGTAGTAGGCCTCGGTCTCGATGATTCGCGCCGCCAGCCAGAGATTGCCCTGGCGATGGCGGATCACCTTGCCCAGCAGCTCGCGGGCGACCAGCAACGCATCGCGGTCGAAGAAGGTGTCGGGGAGTGGCCGGGCGTCGGGCCAGGGCAAACTAAGGATGGGATCGCGGGACATGGGATTGTCGCTGGGACCATGGCAGTCATAGGCTGGCGAATGATAACAACAAGAGCCTGAATCATGGTTGAACGAGAGCGTGTCGACAGTGCCCACATCACGCCCAGCGCCCATTACACTGGCTACGTCTGGTTCCGCCATCGACTCGCCGAACCGGCCTTCGCCACCGTCTTCGGCCGCTGGGTACACGGCTTCGTCGCGCCGATCAACTGGGGCGCGCAGCTCGGTTTCGGGCTGAACATCGAGGATTTCCTGTTACAAAGACACCTCATGATCGACGCGCGCCTGACCCAGGCCGTCGAACGCGAGGGAGTGGTCCAGGTGGTGGAAATGGCCTGCGGGCTCTCGCCGCGCGGGCGACGCTTCCGGCAACGCTATCCACAGTTGCGCTACCTGGAGGCCGACCTGCCGCCGATGGCCGCGCGCAAGGCGGCGCTGCTTCGCGATCAGGGTTGGCTGGGTCCGGAGCACGCGGTGGCGGCTGTGGATATCCTCGCCGAGGACGGCGAGCGCAGCCTCGCCGCGCTGTTCGCCGGGCTCGACCGCGAGCGCCCGCTGGTGGTGATCACCGAGGGGCTGGTGAACTATTTCCAGCGCCCGGTGATCGAGGCCTTCTGGAGTCGCCTGGCGACCGAACTTAAACGCTTTCCCCAGGGCACTTACCTGACCGACCTCTATCCCGATCTCCGCGAGCACCCGCGCTACCGGCAGATCCGCTGGGGAGTGGGGATCATCGGGCGGCTGACGCGGGGAAGCTATCCGTTGCACTACCGCAATGCCGCGGAAATCGAGGCGGCCTTCGCCCGCTGCGGCTTTGCCTCCACCCTGGTGCTCGACCCGCAGCGCGAAGGCGCCGCCCTGGGCTTGCCGCAGGGACGCCTGCCGAGCCTGGTGCGGGTGATCGAAAGCCGCACGGCATAGCCGCCTTTCAGGCGACCTCCGCTCGCTGCCAGGCGGCGAGGAGGTCGGCCAGTCCGGCGCTGGCCGCCGGATCGGAGTGCGGGAAGATGAAGGCGAAGCCGCCGGCGGTCGAACGCAGGGGCAGGATGTCCAAGTCCGCCAGGCCGTCGTAGCACAACCGCCAGCCGCGTTGCGGGCGGGATTCGGGCAGCTCGGCGTGCAGCCGCCCGCCGAAATAGCCGAGTTCCACCAGTTCCGCCGCATAGACGCCGAGCTGCGGATGTTCCAGCCGAGCGTGCCCCTGGGCTGGCCGATGGCGGACCTCGAAGCGTCGCTCCAGGCCGAGCAGGCGCGTGCGCGGGATCCGCGTGCTGCCCTCGGCGCGCTCCGGCAGCGCCTCGCCGCGCAGGAACGGGCCGTAGAGCCGGGCGCAGGCCTCGCGTCGTTCGAACTGGGCAAGATGGTCGGCGTCGTGGATCAGGGCGAACTCGGCGTTCCCGCAGGCATGGGCGAACACCGCATGTTCCCAGGGCTGGGTGAAATGGTCGTACTCGCCGGCGAGTACCAGGGTCGGGCAGGTCGGGTGCCGCTCGAAGCCGCCGAAGGCCAGCAGGCGCCGGCTATTCTGCCGGTAGCGTTCGATCTCCGCCACGGTCAGGCGTTGCAACTGGCGCAGCATGGCCTTGCGAAATACCGGGGAGACGCCGGTACGTTCCAGCTGTAGCGGGTTGATCAGGCCGGTCAGTACGCCGTGGGCGAAGGCGCTCTGGTCGCCCTCGTCGAGCCGGGCCAGCGCTTCTTCCAGCAGCAGCCGCGCACCGGGGCGGCCGAATGCGGTGATGCCGGCCAGTAGCAGGCGCGCGCAGCGGCGCGGATGGCGGGCGGCGAACAGCGCGGCCAGGGCCGAGCCGTAGGACAGGCCGATGGGCATCAACGGCGGCAGGCCGAGCCGTTCGGCGAAGGCCGCGATCAGGTCGGCGAGGTCTTCCAGGCTCAGTTCCGCCGCCAGTTGCAGGTTGCCGCCCTGGCTCGGCAGGTCGAGCAGGATCACCGGGTGCTCGGCGAGCAGTTCGCTGACCTCGCCGGCGAACGAGCGGAAGCTCTGGAAGGCGCCGCCCAGCAGGAGCACCGGCGGGCGCGGGTCGTCGGCGCGGGCGGCGAAGGCCTGGTAGCGCAGTTGCCAGCCGTCTAGAAAGAGGATATCCGGTTCGCTGCTCAGCGACTGCGCGCTGTAGTCGGTACGGTAGCGCATGGCGAGGCCCCGCGGTGTGTGCGTCGTTATTGTTGTTCTGCCGAGCGGGTGCCGGTGGGTGGCAGCGGCCAGGCTCGCTTCGAAGGTAAACAGAGGTAGCAATTTTGTTTACCTATCCTTCGGCCGGCGCCTGCGCCCGGGTGTCACCGTCTCGCGCACAGGCCCAGGCGCAGCGGGGCCGCCGCGTTACCGCCGGGGGCCGCAGAACGCACTGTCTACCGACCGGCTGTTGCGGCTGGGCGCGCCGGGGCTGGCTCGCTATAATCGCGCATTTCCCTGACGCCAGATGCCGAGACCATGACCGAGTCCGTCCTCGACTATATGAGCCGCCTGGGCCGCGATGCCCGCGCCGCCTCGCGGTTGCTCGCGCGCGCCGCCACCGCGCAGAAGAACCGCGCCCTGCTGGCCGCGGCCGATGCGCTGGACGCCGCCCGCGCGGAGTTGTCCCACGCCAACGAGCAGGACCTCGCCGCCGGCCGGGCCAATGGCCTGGAGCCGGCGATGCTGGACCGCCTGGCGCTGACCCCGGCGCGCATCGACGACATGATCGAGGGCCTGCGCCAGGTCGCCACGCTGCCCGACCCGATCGGCGAGATCCGCGACATGCGCTACGTGCCCTCGGGCATCCAGATCGGCAAGATGCGCGTGCCGCTGGGCGTGGTCGGGATCATCTACGAGTCGCGGCCGAACGTGACCATCGACGCCGCCAGCCTGTGCCTGAAGTCCGGCAACGCGACCATCCTGCGCGGCGGCTCCGAGGCGATCCACTCCAACCAGGCGATCGCCCGCTGCATCCAGCAGGGCCTGGCCGAGGCCGGCCTGCCGGCCGCCGCCGTGCAGGTGGTGGAAACCACCGACCGCGCCGCGGTCGGCGCGCTGATCAGCATGCCCGAATACGTCGACGTGATCGTCCCGCGCGGCGGCAAGAGCCTGATCGAGCGCATCAGCCGCGAGGCCAAGGTGCCGGTGATCAAGCACCTGGACGGCATCTGCCACGTCTACATCGATGTCGCCGCCGACCTGGACAAGGCGATTCGCGTCGCCGACAACGCCAAGACCCAGCGCTACGCGCCGTGTAATACCATGGAGACGCTGCTGGTGCATGCCGGTATCGCCGAGCGGGCGCTGCCGCCGCTGGCCACGATCTACCGCGAGAAGGGCGTGGAACTGCGCGGCGACGCCGCGACCCGCGCGCTGCTCGGCGCAGACGTGCTGGAGGCTACCGAGGAGGACTGGCGTACCGAGTACAACGCGCCGATCCTGTCGATCCGCATCGTCGACGGGCTGGACGCGGCGATCGAGCACATCAACACCTACGGCTCGCAGCACACCGACGCGATCATTACCGAGAACTTCAGCGATGCGCGGCGTTTCCTCGCCGAAGTGGATTCCGCTTCGGTGATGGTCAACGCCTCGACCCGCTTCGCCGACGGCTTCGAGTACGGCCTCGGCGCCGAGATCGGGATTTCCACCGATAAGCTGCACGCCCGCGGCCCGGTCGGCCTGGAAGGCCTGACCAGCGAGAAGTACGTCGTCTTCGGCGACGGTCACGTGCGCACCTGATGGGCAAACGTATCGGCCTGTTCGGCGGCACTTTCGACCCCGTGCATATCGGACATATGCGCAGCGCCGTGGAAATGGCCGAGCAGTTCGCCCTCGACGAACTGCGCCTGCTGCCCAATGCGCGGCCGCCGCACCGGGAAACCCCGCAGGTGTCGGCCGCGCAGCGGTTGGCGATGGTCGAGCGGGCGGTGGCGGGAGTCGAGCGATTGACGGTCGATCCCCGCGAACTGAAGCGCGACAAGCCGTCCTACACCATCGACACCCTGGAGTCGGTGCGGGCGGAGTTGGCGGCCGACGACCAGTTGTTCATGCTGATCGGCTGGGATGCCTTCTGCGGCTTGCCGACGTGGCACCGCTGGGAGGCGTTGCTGGATCACTGCCACATCGTCGTGTTGCAGCGTCCGGATGCCGACAGCGAGCCGCCGGAGTCGCTGCGCGACCTGCTGGCGGCGCGGAGCGTGGCCGACCCGCAGGCCCTGAAAGGGCCGGGCGGGCAGATCACCTTCGTCTGGCAGACGCCGCTGGCGGTGTCCGCCACCCAGATCCGTGCGCTGCTGGGTGCCGGGCGCTCCGTGCGTTTCCTGGTGCCGGACGCAGTATTGAACTACATCGAGGCGCACCACCTGTATCGTGCGCCACACTGATAAAGAAACAGAGACCGACTCAATGCAAACCGAACAACTCGTCCAAGTGGCCATCGATGCCCTGGAAGATCTCAAGGCCCAGGACATCGTGACCCTCGATGTGCGGGACAAGACCAGCGTCACCGACTACATGGTGATCGCCTGCGGCAGTTCCAGCCGCCAGGTCAAGTCGCTGGCCGACAACGTCCTGACCAAGGCCAAGGAAAACGGCGTCAAGCCCCTGGGCAGCGAAGGCCTGGAGTCCGGCGAATGGGCGCTGCTCGACCTGGGCGACGTGGTGGTCCACGTGATGCTCCCGGCGACCCGCCAGTTCTACGACCTGGAGCGCCTGTGGCAGGGCGCCGAGCAGAGCCGCGCCCAGCACCAGCCGGAAGAGTGACGCCGGCATGCGGTTGCGCCTGATCGCGGTTGGCTCGCGCATGCCTCGCTGGGTCGAGGAAGGCTGGCAGGAATACGTCAAGCGCCTGCCGGCCGAGCTGTCCCTCGAACTGGTGGAGATCCCGCTCAACACCCGCGGCAAGAACGCCGACGTGGCGCGCCTGATCCGTCAGGAAGGCGAGGCCATGCTGGCGCGCGTGCAGCCGGGGGAACGGGTGGTGACCCTGGAGGTCGAAGGTCGGCCCTGGAGCACCGAGCAACTGGCTCGCGAACTGGATCGCTGGCGTCTCGACGCACGCACCGTGAATCTCATGGTCGGCGGCCCGGAAGGGCTGGCGCCGGAGGTCTGCGCGCGCAGCGAGCAGCGCTGGTCGCTGTCGCCGTTGACGCTGCCGCACCCGTTGGTGCGGATCCTGGTCGGCGAGCAGATCTACCGGGCCTGGACCGTATTGTCCGGGCACCCCTACCACAAATAGTCCCCAGTCCCGATGCCGCAGCCGATCCACCTGAAAGACCACGAGAAAGACGCCCGCCTGGTGCGTCGGCGCGTCATCGTCGGGGCGGTGGCGGTGGTCTTGCTGACCCTGGTGCTGGTGGCGCGCATGTACCACCTGCAGGTGACCCAGTACGAGTACCATTCGACGCTGTCGGAGAACAACCGGGTCCATGTGCAGCCGATCCCGCCGACCCGCGGGATCATCTTCGACCGCAACGGCGTGATCATCGCCGACAACCGGCCGAGCTTCAGCCTGACCATCACCCGCGAACGCACCGAGGACCTGCAGAAGACCCTCGACACGCTGGTGGAGATCCTCGGCCTGACCGAGGACGACCGGGCCATCTTCGAGAAGCGCATGAAGCAGGGGCGGCGTCCGTTCGAGCCGGTTCCCATCATGTTCGAACTCAACGAGGAACAGATCGCCCGCATCGCGGTGAACCAGTTCCGCCTGCCGGGCGTCGACGTGGCGACCCAGTTCGTCCGCCACTACCCGCTGAAGGAGCACTTCGCCCATTCGGTCGGGTACGTCGGGCGGATCAACGAGCAGGAACTGAAGAACCTCGACCCGATCAACTACAGCGGCACCCACCATATCGGCAAGACCGGCATCGAGCGCTTCTACGAGAGCGAGTTGCACGGCACCGTTGGCTACGAGGAAGTCGAGACCAACGCCCGCGGGCGGGTGCTGCGGGTGCTCAAGCGCACCGACCCGATTCCCGGCAAGGACATCGTCCTGAGCATCGATAGCCGCCTGCAGGAGGCCGCCGAGAACGCCCTGGCCGGGCGGCGGGGCGCCATCGTGGCGATCCAGCCGTCCACCGGCGACGTGCTGGCGATGGTCAGCCAGCCGAGCTACGACCCCAACCTGTTCGTCACCGGCATCAGCTTCAAGGCCTATGCCGAGCTGCGCGACTCCATCGACCGGCCGCTGTACAACCGCGTCCTGCGCGGGCTCTATCCGCCGGGCTCGACGGTGAAGCCGGCGGTGGCACTGGCCGGCCTCGACGCCGGGGTGGTCACGCCGACCTCGCGGGTCTTCGACCCCGGCTACTACCAGTTGCCCAACTACGACCACAAGTACCGTAACTGGAACCGCTACGGCGATGGCTGGGTGAGCCTGGAGTCGGCGATCTACCGGTCCAACGACACCTATTTCTACGACCTCGCGCACAAGCTGGGGATCGACCGCCTGCACGCCTTCATGAGCCGCTTCGGCTTCGGCCAGAAAGTCGCCCTGGACATGTTCGGCGAAGCCGACGGGCTGATGCCCTCGCGCGAATGGAAGCGCAAGACCCGCCGCCAGGTCTGGTACCCGGGGGAGACCCTGATCCTCGGCATCGGCCAGGGCTACATGCAGGCGACGCCGATCCAACTGGCGCAGATGACCGCGCTACTGGCCAACAAGGGCCACTGGATCCGCCCGCACCTGGCCAAGACCATCGACGGCCAGCCGCCGGTCGACCCCGACCCGATGCCCGACATCGTGCTGCGCGACCCGGCCAACTGGGACCGCGTCGACTACGGCATGCAGCAGGTGGTGCATGGCGCCCGCGGCACGGCGCGCAAGGTTGGCGCCACCTCGGCCTACCTGATCGCCGGCAAGAGCGGTACCGCCCAGGTGGTGGCGATCAAGCAGAACGAGCGCTACGACCGCTCCAAGCTGCTCGAGCGGCACCGCGACCACGCCCTGTTCGTCGGCTTCGCGCCGGCCAACAACCCGCAGATCGCGGTGGCGGTGATGGTGGAGAACGGCGAGTCCGGCTCCGGCGTCGCCGCCCCGGTGGTCAAGCAGGTGATGGACGCCTGGCTGCTCGACGAGCACGGCAAGCTCAAGGCCGAATACGCGGAACCCGTCGCGCCGCTCGCGGCGGCGGTGGCCAAGCCCGAACCCACGGCAGCCGAGCCGGAGGCGCCCGCCCTTGAACAGTAACTTCGACCGCACCCTGTCCAACGAAGACGTGATGCGCCGGCGCGCCAGCCTGTTGCAGCGCCTGCACATCGACGGGATTCTCCTGCTGCTGTTGCTGATCCTCGGCGCCACCGGCCTGTTCGTCCTCTATTCGGCGAGCGGCAAGAGCTGGGACATGCTGATGAAGCAGGCCACCTCGTTCGGCCTGGGACTGGGCATGATGGTGGTCATCGCCCAGATCGAGCCGCGCTTCATGGCCCGCTGGGTGCCGCTGGGCTACCTGGTGGGGGTCGCGCTGCTGGTGGTGGTCGACGTGATCGGCCACGACGCCAAGGGGGCGACGCGCTGGATCAACATCCCCGGGGTGATCCGCTTCCAGCCCTCGGAGTTCATGAAGCTGCTGATGCCGATGACGGTGGCCTGGTACCTGTCCAAGCGCAACCTGCCGCCGGGGCTCAAGCACATGGTGATCAGCCTGGCGATCATCATCACCCCGTTCGTGCTGATCCTGAAACAGCCCGACCTCGGCACCGCCATGCTGATCCTCGCTTCCGGCGGCTTCGTGCTGTTCGTCGGCGGCCTGCGCTGGCGCTGGATCGTCGGCGCGGTGTCGGCGGCGGTGCCGATCGCAGTGGCGATGTGGTTCTTCATCATGCACGACTACCAGAAACAGCGGGTGCTGACCTTCCTCGACCCGGAAAGCGACCCGCTGGGCACCGGCTGGAACATCATCCAGTCTAAGGCGGCCATCGGTTCCGGCGGGGTATTCGGCAAGGGCTGGCTGCTGGGCACCCAGTCGCACCTGGATTTTTTGCCGGAAAGCCACACCGACTTTATCATTGCGGTCCTCGGCGAGGAGTTCGGCCTGGTCGGCGTCTGCCTGCTGCTGGTGCTCTACCTGCTGCTGATCAGTCGTGGCCTGGTGATCACCGCCCAGGCGCAGACGCTCTACGGCAAACTGCTGGCCGGTGGCATCACCATGACGTTTTTCGTTTATGTCTTCGTGAATATCGGTATGGTGAGCGGGTTGTTGCCGGTGGTGGGGGTACCGCTGCCTTTCATTAGTTATGGCGGAACTTCGCTGGTTACCCTGTTGTCAGGGTTCGGGGTTCTGATGTCGATCCATACCCATCGGAAGTGGATCGCCCAGGTTTGAGACCAAGAGTGAAGAACGCAATGCAAGTACTGCGTACATGGGCGGCCAGGGGCGTCCAATGGGTCGGCGTAGCCGGCGTCATTGGCCTGTCCGGGGCGGCCCAGGCGGGGGACTACGACGGCTCGCCGCAAGTGGCCGAGTTCGTCAGCGAAATGACCCGCGACTACGGCTTCGCCGGAGAGCAGCTGATGGGGCTGTTCCGCGACGTGAACCGCAAGCAGTCGATCCTCGATGCGATCTCGCGCCCGGCCGAGCGGGTCAAGCAGTGGAAGGAATACCGGCCGATCTTCATCAGCGACGCGCGCATCAGTCGTGGTGTCGACTTCTGGAACAAGCATGCCGAAGACCTGGCGCGGGCAGAGAAGGAATACGGCGTGCCGGCCGAGATCATCGTCTCGATCATCGGCGTGGAAACCTTCTTCGGCCGCAACACCGGCAGCTACCGGGTGATGGACGCGCTGTCCACCCTCGGCTTCGACTACCCGCCGCGGGCCGACTTCTTCCGCAAGGAGTTGCGCGAGTTCCTCCTGCTCGCCCGCGAACAGCAGGTCGACCCGCTCAGCCTGACCGGCTCCTACGCCGGCGCCATGGGCCTGCCGCAATTCATGCCGAGCAGCTTCCGCGCCTACGCGGTGGACTTCGACGGCGATGGCCACATCAATATCTGGAGCGACCCGACCGACGCCATCGGTAGCGTCGCCAGCTACTTCAAGCAGCACGGCTGGGTCACCGGCGAGCCGGTGGTCTCGGTGGCCGAGATCAACGACGAGAGCGCCGAGAGCGCGGTGACCAGGGGCGTCGACCCGACCATGAGCCTGGGCGAGCTGCGTGCCCGCGGCTGGCGCACCCACGATGCGCTGCGCGACGACCAGAAGGTCACGGCGATGCGTTTCGTCGGCGACAAGGGCATCGAGTATTGGGTCGGTTTGCCGAACTTCTACGTGATCACCCGCTATAATCGCAGCGCCATGTATGCCATGGCGGTTTATCAGCTGGCGGGCGAGATTGCCCGCGCGCGAGGTGCCCATTGAGCAAGCGTGTCCGCTCCTCCCTGATCCTGCCCGCCGTCTGCGGCCTCGGGCTGGCGGCCGTGCTGTTGAGCAGTTGCTCCAGCAAGGCGCCCCAGCAGCCGGCCAGGCAGGCGGGCATTTCCGGGCCGGGCGACTATTCCCGTCCGCATCGCGACGGCGCCCCCTGGTGGGACGTCGACGTGTCGCGGATCCCCGATGCGGTGCCGATGCCGCACAACGGTTCGGTGAAGGCCAATCCCTACACCGTGCTGGGCAAGACCTACTACCCGATGAACGATGCGCGGGCCTACCGGATGGTCGGCACCGCGTCCTGGTACGGCACCAAGTTCCACGGCCAGGCCACCGCCAACGGCGAGACCTACGACCTCTACGGCATGACCGCCGCGCACAAGACCCTGCCGTTGCCGAGCTACGTGCGGGTGACCAACCTGGACAACGGCAAGAGCGTGATCGTCCGCGTCAACGACCGCGGCCCGTTCTATTCCGACCGGGTCATCGACCTGTCCTTCGCCGCGGCGAAGAAGCTCGGCTATGCCGAGACCGGCACCGCGCGGGTCAAGGTCGAAGGCATCGACCCGGTGCAGTGGTGGGCCCAGCGCGGCCGGCCGGCACCGATGGTCCTGGCGCAGCCCAAGCAGGCGGTGGCCCAGGCCCCCGCTGCGACGCAAACTCAGGCGGTGGCGATGGCCCAGCCGATCGAGACCTACACCCCGCCGCCGGCGCAGCACGCGGCCGCCGTGCTGCCGGTGCAGATCGACTCAAAAAAAAACGCTTCATTACCAGCCGATGGCCTGTATCTCCAGGTGGGCGCCTTCGCCAACCCGGATGCAGCGGAGCTGCTGAAGGCCAAGCTGAGCGGCGTGACGGCTGCGCCGGTGTTTATCAGCTCGGTCGTACGCAACCAGCAGATTCTGCACCGGGTGCGGCTGGGACCGATCGGTTCGGCGGACGAGGTTAGCCGCACCCAGGACAGCATCCGCGTGGCCAACCTTGGCCAGCCGACGCTGGTACGCCCCGACTGAGCGCCTACTCACGCAGGGAATTCCCGCAAGGGATTGTTTGACCATTGGTAGAACCAGAGAGACGGATGAACATCACCACTATCGCGAAACGCTTGTCACTGCTTGTCCTGTTCATCGCCCCTACGGCTGGCTGGGCTGCTGAATCCATGGTTCCGGCGCCGCCGCAACTGGCCGCCAAGTCGTACGTCCTGATGGACGGAGAGAGCGGCCAGGTTCTGGTCGAGAACAACGGCGACCAGCGCCTGCCGCCGGCCAGCCTGACCAAACTGATGACCGCCTACATCGCCACCAAGGAGATCGAGGCCGGCCGCATCGGCGAGAACGACCTGGTCACCGTCAGCGAACATGCCTGGCGCACCGGCGGTTCGCGGATGTTCATCAAGGTCGGCAGCCAGGTATCGGTGAGCGACCTGCTGCATGGCATCATCATCCAGTCCGGCAACGACGCCAGCGTCGCCCTGGCCGAGCATATCGCCGGCAGCGAAGACGCCTTCGCCGACATGATGAACACCACCGCGCAGAAGCTGGGCCTGACCAACTCCCACTTCATGGACGCCACCGGCCTGCCCAACCCGGACCACTATTCCTCCGCCCGCGACATGGCGGTGCTGGCCCGCGCGATCATCTACGGCGAGCCGAGCCACTACGCGATCTACGCGCAGAAGGAATTCCTCTGGAACAACATCAAGCAGCCGAACCGCAACCTGCTGCTGTGGCGCGACAAGACCGTCGACGGCCTGAAGACCGGCCACACCGACGAAGCCGGCTACTGCCTGGTGGCTTCCGCGGTACGCGACGGCCAGCGCATGATCGCGGTGGTGTTCGGCACCAACAGCGAGCAGGCCCGCGCCGCCGAGACCCAGAAGCTGCTGACCTATGGCTTCCGCTTCTTCGAAAGCCGCAACTTCTACAAGAAGGGCACCGAGCTGACCAAGGGCCTGGTCTGGAAGGGTTCCGAGCATGAAGTGAAAGCCGGCCTCGCCGAAGACCTGACCATGACCCTGCCGCGCGGCCAGATGCAGAAGCTGCAGGCCAGCATGGTCCTGGAGCCGCAGCTGATGGCGCCGATCCAGCAGGGCCAGGTGATCGGCAAGGTGGAAGTGAAGCTGGACGACAAGGTCATCCGCAGCGCCGACCTGGTCGCCCTCAACGCCGTCGAGGAGGGTGGTTTCTTCCGCCGCCTGTGGGATAGCATCCGCCTGTTCTTCTACGGTTTGTTCAACTGACCGACCGGCGCCCGCCCGCTCACGAGGCCAGCGGGCGCCCGTCCCCGCGGACCACGGGTCCGCCGCCGCCATGACCGATACCCCTGACGTTCAACCCCCGAAAATCGAATTCCCCTGCGAGCGCTATCCGATCAAGGTGATCGGCGACGCCGGCGAAGGTTTCTCCGACCTGGTCGTGGAAATCATCCAGCGCCACGCGCCGGATCTCGACGTCGAGACCCTGGTGGTCCGCGACAGCAGCAAGGGGCGCTTCCTCTCGGTGCAGGTGCTGATCACCGCCACCGATGTCGACCAACTGCAAGCCATCCATAACGACCTGCGCGCGACCGGACGCGTGCACATGGTGCTCTGATGGGACTCGAGCTGGGCTTCCGTGAGCTCGGCGAGGTTCCCTACGAACCGACCTGGCATGCCATGCAGCGCTTCGTTGCCGAACGCGACAAATCGGTAATGGACGAAGCCTGGCTGTTGCAGCACCCTGCGGTCTTCACCCAGGGGCAGGCCGGCAAGGCGGAGCATGTGCTGTTCCCCGGCGACATCCCGGTGATCCAGGTGGATCGCGGCGGCCAGGTGACCTACCACGGCCCCGGCCAGTTGGTCACCTACCTGCTGCTCGATGTCCGCCGCCTGGGACTGGGCGTGCGCGAGCTGGTCAGCCGGATCGAGCAGAGCCTGATCGGCCTGCTGGCGTCCTATGACGTGCAGGCCGTGGCCAAGCCGGACGCGCCGGGTGTCTACGTCGACGGGGCGAAGATCGCCTCCCTCGGCCTGCGCATCCGTAACGGCTGTTCCTTCCATGGCCTGGCGCTGAACCTGGACATGGACCTGCGACCGTTCCAACGAATCAATCCCTGCGGCTACGCCGGGATGCCCATGACCCAACTGCGCGACCTGGTTGGGCCGGTGGATTTTGCCGAGGTGTGTACCCGATTGCGCGCTGAGCTCGTCTCACGCCTTGGCTACGCTGAACAGAAGACCCTTACGGGCGGGATCGAACTGACATGAGCACTGTTGTGGAGAAGTCCGGAGAAGCCAAGCCGGGCAAGGTGGAAGTCGGCGTGAAGCTGCGCGGCGCGGAAAAGGTCGCGCGGATTCCGGTGAAGATCATTCCCACCGAGGAACTGCCGAAGAAACCCGACTGGATCCGCGTGCGCATCCCGGTTTCCCCCGAGGTCGACCGCATCAAGCAACTGCTGCGCAAGCACAAGCTGCACAGCGTCTGCGAAGAGGCGTCCTGCCCGAACCTGGGCGAGTGCTTCTCCGGCGGCACCGCGACCTTCATGATCATGGGTGACATCTGCACCCGGCGCTGCCCGTTCTGCGACGTCGGCCATGGCCGGCCGAAGCCGCTGGACGTCGACGAGCCGACCAACCTGGCCATCGCCATCGCCGACCTGCGGCTGAAGTACGTGGTGATCACCTCGGTGGACCGCGACGACCTGCGCGACGGCGGTGCCCAGCACTTCGCCGACTGCCTGCGCGAGATCCGCAAGCTGTCGCCGGGGATCCAGCTGGAAACCCTGGTGCCCGACTATCGCGGTCGCATGGACATCGCCCTGGAGATCACCGCCAACGAGCCGCCGGACGTGTTCAACCATAACCTGGAGACGGTGCCGCGCCTGTACCGCTCCTCGCGGCCGGGCTCGGACTTCGAGTGGTCGCTGGACCTGCTGCAGAAGTTCAAGCAGATGGTTCCGCACGTACCGACCAAGTCCGGGCTGATGCTTGGCCTGGGCGAGACCGACGATGAGGTCATCGAGGTCATGCAGCGGATGCGCGAGCACGACATCGACATGCTGACCCTTGGCCAGTACCTGCAGCCGTCGCGCAACCACCTGCCGGTGCAGCGCTTCGTGCATCCGGATACCTTCGCCTGGTTCGCCGAGGAAGGCGAGAAGATGGGCTTCAAGAACGTCGCGTCCGGTCCGCTGGTGCGTTCGTCCTACCATGCCGACCAGCAGGCGCACGGCAACAAGATCGGCTGATCGACGCCGCGCCAATGCCTTCCGACGCCGCGTCCCTGCACAGGGACGCGGCGTTTTTCATTGGGCAGCCACGAAGCCTCTTCGGACGTAGGACGAACAACCGCTTGCGGTTATCCGCCGGCGCGTAGGTGAGTACCGTTTGCTCTCATCCCTGTGCGGTAACGAAGCGACTGCGCTGGCCGAGCTGCCGCACCGCCTCGATCAGTGCCTCGGCCGCCAGGCTGGGTTGGCGCGAGAAGGCGTAGAAACGCGCCTCCGGCAGCGTCGGAAAACCCTGTTCCGGGCCCAGTTCGCGCAGCCCCTCGCGCATCTGGCTGCGCGCCACCACCGTCACGGCGAAACCGGCCAGCGCGGCGGACAGGCAGCCGGCCATGCTGGCGCTCTCGAACACCAGGCGCCAGGGACGCGCAGCGGCGCCGAGGGCTGTAATCGCCGCTTCGCGGTAGACGCAGGGTTCGGGGAACAGCGCCAGCGGCAGCGGTTCGCCCACGGGCAGCTCGATCGCGGTCGCCGCGGCCCAGACCAGCGGTTCCTCCCAGAGCAGTTCGCCGTCGTCTCCGACCCGCCGGCACTGCTTGCCGAACACCACGTCGGTGCGCCCCTGGGCCTGCTGGCGGAGCAGGTCGGTGGTGATACCGACCTTGAGTTCGATGGATGCTTCGGGGTGCCAGCGGCGAAAGCGTTGCAGGACGCGTGGCAGCCAGGCGCTGGCGAAGTCCTCCGAAGCGCCGATGCGCAGGCGGTCGCGGATCGGCGTGCCGTGCAGCCTGGCGCGGGCCTCGCGCTCCAGCTCGACGATGTTGCGGGCATAGGCGTAGAGCGTCTCGCCCGCCTGGGTCAGCTCCAGGCGGCGGGTGGTGCGGCTGAGCAGGCTGACGCCGGCTGTCTGTTCCAGGCGCTTGATATGCCCGCTGACCGCGGAGGGAGTGAGCGCGAGATTGTCCGCGGCGAGGGCGAAGCCGCCACTGTCGACCACTTCGAGAAAGGTACGCAACAACACGATATCCAGGGATTGGGAGGTGGGGACGGCAAGCTCCATGAGGTCTTCCATTCATCTCGTTTCATGAATAGTAGACGCTAACTATTCATGAATCACCCTTGGCAAGCGTCCTAGGATGTCCCTTCGCTTTCTCTTGGAGAGGTCCGATGAGCCGCTATGCCTTCGTTTCCACCGATGTCCTGGATATCGCCTACCTGGAGTGGAATCCGCAGGGGGCGCGCAGCGCCGTCTTGTTGCACGGTTGGCCGGACAGCCCGCATGCCTGGGAAGACCTGGCGGAGTCCCTGGCGGACGCCGGCTATCGGGTGCTGGCACCAGCCCTCCGGGGATTCGCCCCGACCCGCTTTCGCGATGCGTCTACTCCGCGCAGCGGGCAACTGGCGGCTCTGGCTTGCGATCTGCTGGCATTCGTCGACGGCCTGGCATTGCAGCGTCCCCTGCTGGTCGGCCATGACTGGGGTGCCCGCGCGGTGGCCAGTGCCTGCGGACTGCGCGAGGGCTTCGCCTCGCACCTGGTGATGCTCTCGGTGGGGTACGCCAGCAACGATCCGCAGCAAGTTCTTTCCCTGCCGCAGGCCCGTAGCTTCTGGTACCAGTGGTTCATGGCCACGCCACGCGGCGAGCGCGCGCTGCGCGAGGAGGGCGAGGCGTTCGCCCGGCAGATGTGGGACACCTGGTCGCCGCCGGGATGGTATGCCGAGCGCGATTTCCAGGAGGCCGCCCAGGCCTTCTCCGGGCCGGACTGGGTCGCCGTGGTGCTGCACTATTATCGGCATCGCTGGGGCTTCGTCGCGGGGGAGCCGCGCTACGGGGCGGCGGAACAGCGCTTGCTCCCGGCACCGCGCCTGGCGCTGCCGACCCTGGTGCTGCACGGCGGCGCGGATGCCTGCACCCACCCCGACGGCTCCCGCGGACGCGAGCACTACTTCAGCGGGCGTTACCAGCGGCTGGTGCTGGAGGGCGTCGGCCATTTTCCGCAGCGCGAGGCGGCCACCCAGGTGGCGGACGCTATCCTGCGGTTCTGCGCGGATGACTAGGTTCTGGACGCCGCAGCGGCGGATAACGCCCATGGCGTTATCCGCCCTACGAACCGGTGTGCCGCGAGCGGTCGCGGCGGACGTGGGGTCGTAAGCTCCGCCGGCGGCCCTATGGCGTCCGCAGGCGGTCGAGCAGCGCCGGGGTCGGATAGCCGTCCGCCGGCCAGCCGAACTCCTGCTGGCAGGCGCGGATCGCCTTGCGCGTATTGGCGCCGATGATGCCGTCCACCGCGCCCGGATCGTGTCCGCGGGCGGCCAGTTGCCGTTGCAGCTCGATGCGCTGCGAGCGGCTCAGCGGAACATCCTCCAGTGGCCAGGCGCCGACTATCCGGCCGCCGCCCTTGAAGCTGTCGGCGAGCAGGCCGACGGCCAGGGCATAGGCACTGGAGTTGTTGTACTTGAGGATGGCGCGGAAGTTGTGCAGCACCAGGAAGGCCGGGCCGCGGTGCCCGGCCGGCAGCAGCAGCGAGGCCTGTTCGCCGGAGAGCCCGGAGGGCAGGGGGCCGCCGTTGACGCCTTGTACGCCCATCCCTTGCCACTCGCCCAGGGGCTTGCGGATGGTGAGTTCCGCCAGGGAATAGTCGAAGCCTGCCGGCAGGCGGACTTCGAACCCCCAGGGTTGTCCGGCGATCCAGCCGGAGGCTTTCAGGTAGTTGGCGGTGGAGGCCAGGGCGTCGCCGGGCGAGCCCCAGATGTCACGCTTGCCGTCGCCGTCGAAGTCCACGGCATACTGGTTGTAGGTGGTCGGGATGAACTGGGTCTGGCCCATGGCGCCGGCCCAGGAGCCGATCATGAAGGAGGCCGGAACGTCGCCGTGCTGGAGGATCTTCAGGGCGGCGAGCAACTGGGCGTGGGCGAATTCCGGGCGGCGTCCTTCATAGGCGAGGGTCGCCAGGGAGCGGATCACGTTCTTGTTGCCCATGTGCGAACCGTAGTTGCTCTCCATGCCCCAGATCGCCACCACCGCATCCGCATCCACCGCATAGCGCGCGTCGACTTCGCCGAGGATGCGCGCGTGCTGCGCCAGGCGCGCCTGGCCCTGGCGAACGCGCAGCGGATCGAGGGCGCCTTCCAGGTATTTCCATACCGGCCGGGTGAATTCCGGCTGGCTGCGGTCGGCTTCGACCACGGCGGGATCGGGCTCGACCCCGGCGAAGGCGCGATCGAAGGTCTGCGCATCGATTCCACCGGCCAGCGCCTGTTGACGGAAGGCGTCGCGCCACTGTTCGAAGCTCTGCCCAGGCTGGGCCTCGCTCGGCGCGCCAGCGGACACCGAGGCGGCCGGGCCGGCGCCGGTGAAGGGCGCCTTGGTCTGCAGGGGAGCGGCAGGCTGGTTGTATTCGATTATCGGGTTCTTCTGCGCGCAGGCACTGGAGAGGCCAAGCCCCATGGCGACGACGGTGCTGCCCAGCAGCCCGCTCACCTTCAGCAGGGCGGATCGTTCGGGGTTACGCATTGCTCTCCTCAGCAGGGTCCTCGGGACGGGCCACCTTAGCACGCCGGCCAGGACGCGTCTGCCGTCGTTGGACGCGCCGGCGGGGCCCCGGGTTCGCCAATGCGGTTCCATCGGCGTGGTGGATATCTTTCGACATAGGTTCGGTCAGTGTCGGGCGGCCAATGGTTTCGTCCGTATCGCTCCGCCGCCTGTCGAAGCCTCGCGGCGCACCCGAGTCGGGATCGGCGACGGGTCGCGCGGCATGCTCGAGGCCTTCGACTTCTTCTTCCTGGCCTTCGTTCTGCGCGACATAGCTACCCGCTTCGGCGTCGGCATCGAACGCCCGAGCCTGGTTCGTGCGCTGCAATGGCCAGAGGGTTGCCAGTCGGCCGCGCGGGATGTCGAGGCCGCGGATCATGATGGAGGAACCATTGGCTTTTCGCCCACCCCGAGGGGGCCAGGGCTTGCGCGCCGACGATAGTGTGCCCATGGGCGGCAGGCTGGCGGTGGGGTTGGTCTTGTCGACGGGCTTCGGGCGGGGTAGGCGGGGCGCGTGGGTGAGGAGGGCGTTGCGGGAGGATGGACCAGCGGCTGTTTCAGGCCGCCATAACGAAAGAAGCCTCCCAGTTACGGGAGGCTTCGCGGCGGTAGCTGCCTTTGCCTTTCTTCGCCTGTTCCTGGCGGCTGCGGAACAGTGGCTGGGCGACCAGGGATTTGGCCTTGTTCGGCCGCTTGCTTTTCTTTGCCATGGCAGAGGTCCTCGAAGGTGATCGGGCTGGCGCTCGCCAGCGCGCGCATCATCTGCCTGTCGCCGCGGATTGTCCAGTGCCGGTTGCGCCTTCAGGCTGCCGGCAGGCCGAGGCGCTGGCCGGCGAGGGTCAGGGCGAGAAGCGAGAGACCGCTCCAGGGGCTGCCGGGTGCCTGTCCCTTGATCTGCGCGTCGATCAACTGGGCATCCCGCAGCATCTGGTTCCAGCGGCTGCTGGAGTGGCGTTGCAGGGCACGGGTCAGCAGCGGACGGCGCTTGTCCCAGACCGGCGGACGCGCCTGGGCGAAGGCTTTCTCCAGCGGGATGCCCTGGCCGTATTGTTGGGACAGGCCAGCCAGCAGGCGGATCTCGCGGGCCAGGCCCCAGAGGATCACCGGCGGCTCGATGCCTTCGCCGCGCAGTCCTTCCAGGATGCGCAGAGCGTGGGCCGCTTCACCGCCAAGGGCCGCGTCGATCAGGCCGAAGACATCGAAGCGTGCGCTGTCGGCGACCGCGGCCTGTACGGTGGCGGCGTCGATCTGGTTGCCCTCGGCGAGCAGCTTGAGCTTTTCGATTTCCTGGGCGGCGGCGAGCAGGTTGCCTTCCACGCGCGCGGCGATCAGCTCCAGGGCTTCGGGGCTGGCGGACAGGCCGGCCTGGGACAGGCGCTGGCGAATCCACTGCGGCAACTGGTGGACGTCGACCGGCCAGACCTGGATGAACTGCGCGGCGTTGCCATCGATCAGGGCCTTGGCCCACTTGGTCTTCTGCGTGCTGCCATCGAGCTTGGGCAGGCTGAGCAGGAGCACGGTGTCTTCCGGCGGCCGTTGCAGGTATTCCTGGAGAATCGCCGCGCCTTTGTCGCCGGGCTTGCCGGAGGGCAGGCGCAGTTCGATCAGGCGCTTCTCGGCGAACAGCGACAGGCTGGCGCCGGCCTCCAGCAGCAGGCCCCAATCGAAGTTGGCTTCGGCATTGAATACCTGGCGCTCGCCGAAGTCGCGCTCGCGGCAGGCCTGGCGAATGGCATCGCAGGCTTCCTGGCAGAGCAGCGGTTCATCGCCGCTGACGACATAGACGGGCGCCAGGGGGCCCTGGAGGTGCTTGGCGAGTTGCGCGGGAGTCAGCTTCATAGGAGAAGACGGGGCCGGCGAAACCGGCCCCGGGGCATCACGGGGTGGGGAACTCGATCGGCGACTGCTGCGGCTCGGCGGCGCGGCGCTGGCGCTCCGCCTCGTCGGCGGCGCGCAGGGCTTCGGCTTCCGCCTTGGCCTTGGCTTCTGCCTGGCGCTGGGCTTCGTCGAGTTGCGCCGGGGTCAGCGTCTGGAGGCGCATGGACAACTGCTGGATCAGGTCGCGCCGCATCTCGCTGCGCAGCTGCGCGGCTTCCTGGTCGGAACCGATCAGGTTGTTTTCGTCGTGCACGTAGACCTTCTGCACCTGTACCTGGTTGCTCATCAGGACCAGGTCGTTGGCGCCGACGATCTCGTAGTTGATCGTGTTGGTCAGCTCGAACTCCGCGCCGCGCGCGGAACCGGTGTAGCTGACGGTGCGCTGCTGGTTGTCCTCGCGGACCAGCACCAGGTGGTAGGGCGCGTTGCTGGTGACCTTCACGCCGCTGTTTTCCAGGGTTTCCTTCAGTTCGCGCACGGTCGGGCCGTAGGCGTTGCGCGCGGACACGTCGATTTCCTTGAGCGCGAATTGCGCATCGCCCAGGCCGCGCAGTTGGAAGCCGCAGGCGGCCAGCAGGGTGGTCATACCGATCAGCGCGGCGCTGGTCAGGATACGTTTCATCAAGCTTCCCTCACTCCTGTTGATCAGCGCCCCCGGATGGCCGGGGGCGTCCAATGGAATCGCGTATCAGTTGGCGACGATGTTGACCAGTTTGCCCGGTACCACGATGACCTTGCGGATGCTCAGGCCTTCGGTGAAACGCAGCACGTTCTCGTTGGCGCGCGCGGCGGCCTCGACATCCTCGCGGCTGGCGCTGGCGGCCACGTCGATGTGCCCGCGCAGCTTGCCGTTGACCTGCACCACCAGTTGCAGGGTGTCCTGCACCAGTGCGCTCTCGTCGACGCTCGGCCAGCGCGCATCGATCACCGCTTCGGCATGGCCGAGCTGGCCCCAGAGCACGTGGCAGATGTGCGGAGTGATGGGCGCCAGCAGCAGGACCACGGTTTCCAGGCCTTCCTGGATCAGGGCGCGGTCCTGGGCGTCCTGGTTCGGCGCCTTCTCCAGCACGTTCATCAGGGTCATCACCGCGGCGATGGCGGTGTTGAACTTGTGGTGCTGGCCGACATCCTGGCTGGCCTGCCTGATCGCCAGGTGGATGGCGCGGCGGACCTGCTTCTGCGCGTCGTTCAGGGCGGCGACGTCCAGCGCGCCGGGGAGGCCGGCGCTGACATGGGCGTGAGCCAGGCGCCAGACGCGGCGGAGGAAGCGGTTGGCGCCCTCGACGCCGGCGTCCGACCACTCCAGGCTCATGTCCGGCGGCGAGGCGAACATCATGAACAGGCGGCAGGTATCGGCACCGTACTGGTCGATCATCGATTGCGGGTCGACGCCGTTGTTCTTCGACTTCGACATCTTCTCGGTGCCGCCGATCTCGACCGGCTGGCCGTCGCTCTTCAGGCGTGCGCCGACGACCTTGGCCTTGGCGTCACGCTCGACCTCGACGTCGGCCGGGTTGAACCAGTCCTTGCCGCCGTTGGCGGTGGTCCGGTAGTAGGTATCGGCGACCACCATGCCCTGGGTCAGCAGGTTCTTGAACGGCTCGTCGCTGCCGACCAGGCCCTCGTCGCGCATCAGCTTGTGGAAGAAGCGCGCATAGAGCAGGTGCAGGATGGCGTGCTCGATGCCGCCGATGTACTGGTCGACCGGCAGCCAGTAGTCGGCCGCCTTCTTGTCCAGCATGCCGCCTTCGAACTGCGGGCAGGCGTAGCGGGCGAAATACCAGGACGACTCGACGAAGGTGTCCATGGTGTCGGTTTCGCGCTTGGCCGGCTGGCCGCATTTCGGGCAGCTGCATTCGTAGAATTCCGGCATCTTCGCCAGCGGCGAACCGGAGCCGTCCGGTACCACGTCTTCCGGCAGCACCACCGGCAACTGGTCGGCCGGCACCGGGACGTCGCCGCAAGCCTCGCAGTGGATGATCGGGATCGGGCAGCCCCAGTAGCGCTGGCGGCTGATGCCCCAGTCGCGCAGGCGGAACTGGGTGCGCGCCTGGCCCAGGCCCTTGGCCTCGAGGTCGGCGCCGATGGCGTCGAAGGCGGCCTGGTAGCCGAGGTTGTCGTACTTGCCGGAGTTGACGGTGAGCACGGACTCATCCTTGGCGCCGTACCACTCCTTCCAGACGCTGGACTCGAAGTCGTCGTCGCCCTCGACCTTGGCGATCACCTGGCGGATCGGCAGGCCGTACTTGTTGGCGAACTCGAAGTCGCGCTCGTCATGGCCGGGCACCGCCATCACCGCGCCTTCGCCGTAGTTCATCAGCACGTAGTTGGCGACCCATACCGGCAGCTTGTCGCCGGTCAGCGGGTGTTCGACGAACAGGGAAGTGGCCATGCCTTTCTTCTCCTGGGTGGCGATGTCGGCTTCGGCGACGCCGCCGCGCTTGCATTCGTCGATGAACGCCTGCAACTGCGGGTCGTTCTGCGCGGCCTGGGTGGCCAGCGGGTGTTCGGCGGCGACGGCGACGTAGGTGGCGCCCATCAGGGTGTCCGGACGGGTGGTGAACACCTTCAGTTGGCCGGCGTGGCCGATGGAGGCCTGGTCGTAGGGGAAGCCGATCTCCATCCCGCGCGACTTGCCGATCCAGTTGCGCTGCATGGTCTTCACCTGCTCCGGCCAGCCGGGCAGGTTGTCGAGGCTCTCCAGCAGTTCCTCGGCGTAGGCGGTGATCTTGAAGTAGTACATCGGGATCTCGCGCTTCTCGATCAGCGCGCCGGAGCGCCAGCCGCGCCCGTCGATCACCTGCTCGTTGGCGAGTACGGTCTGGTCGACCGGGTCCCAGTTGACCGTGCCGTTCTTGCGGTAGATCACCCCTTTTTCGAACAGGCGGGTGAACAGCCACTGCTCCCAGCGGTAGTAGTCCGGCTTGCAGGTGGTGACCTCGCGGCTCCAGTCGATCGCCAGGCCGAGGCTGTCCAGCTGCGACTTCATGTAGGCGATGTTGTCGTAGGTCCAGGCCGCCGGGGCGACGTTGTTCTTCATCGCGGCGTTTTCCGCCGGCATGCCGAACGCGTCCCAGCCCATCGGCTGCAGCACGTTGCGGCCCTGCATGCGGTGGTAGCGGCTGATCACGTCGCCGATGGTGTAGTTGCGCACGTGGCCCATGTGCAGCTTGCCGCTCGGATACGGGAACATCGACAGGCAGTAGAACTTCTCCTTGTCGGGTAGCTCCCTGACGAGGAAGGACTGGTGTTCTTTCCAGTAGTTCTGGGCCTGGGTTTCGATCTCGAGTGGCTGATATTGCTCGTGCATGGCGCTACTTAGACGTGACTGTTCGAAAGCCTCGTAGCATACATGACCCCCACTCCTGTCGATAGCCCGCGCCGTTTGTCGCCGGGGGCGGTTCAGCCGAACGGGAACGCTAAGCTTGCCCTATGGACGGTCGATGGCTGGCTGCCCAGTGGTACCTTCAGAGGTGTTCGATGGCTGAGCTGCAACGCGCGAGTGTGACGGGAGGTGGGCTGTACGAGAGGCTGCTGCAGCGTCTCGCCCTGGCTCTGGATGAAGCGGATACGGCCGAGCGCCTGCGTGACGAGCATCCCACGGAGCTTGAGTTGCGTGGTTTGAGCGAAGCGGAGATGGGGCTGATACGCGCCTATCTCGACCAGGACCTGCACTGGTTGCGCGGCTGGCATGCGGCCGCCGAGGAGCTGGCGCTGCTCGAGCGCCAGCCCGGCAGGACACCCCGGCCGCCCCGGCCGCAACCGCCGGCGCCCCGTCGGCACGTCTCGTTGAAACAGCGGCAACTGCTCTGTGCGCTCTGCGGTGCGCCGGTGCAGTGGAGCAAGGGGCATGGCGTGTTGCCGTGCGGCCATTGCGGCTCGCAACTGTTCCGTTCGGGCAACGACCGCTAGGGTCTCCTTCCCGGAAGTTTCGCCAGGCGTCGCGCAATCCTTTAGATTGCCTCTTCCGACAGGGAGGGGGCGATGCCGATCCGTTATTTCTTCAAGCAACTGCTGCTGCCGCCGGGCGGCCTGTTGCTGCTGCTGTTTTTCGCTTTCTGGTGGCGCACCAGCCGACCGCGGCTGGCGCGGCTGTGCGGTGTCTGCGGGTTCTTCGGTCTGTGGCTGATGAGCATGCCGCTCAGCGTGGAGTGGATGGGGCGCTGGCTCGAAAGCGAACCGGCCCTACTGGCGGAGGATCTGCCGGGCCTGGCGCAGCGCGCCGACGCCATCGTCATCCTCGGTGCCGGCCGGCAGACCAACGACCCGGCCTGGGGCGACGATGCGCCGAGCCTGCTGGCGGCCGAGCGGCTGCGCTATGCCGCGCGGCTGGCCAAGACCTCGGCGCTGCCGGTACTGATCAGCGGCGGGTTGCATTACGGACGCCCGCCCAGCGAGGCGGCGCTGATGGCCAATGCCCTGCTGCAGGACTTCGGCGTGCCGACGCGCTGGCAGGAAGGTCTCAGCCGTACCACCTGGGAAAACGCCACCCTGAGCGCCCCGCAGTTGCGCGAGGCCGGCGTGCGCCGGGTGGTGCTGGTGACCCAGGCCTGGCACATGCAGCGGGCACGCTGGAGCTTCGAGCGCCAGGGGTTCGAGGTGATCCCGGCGCCGGTCGGCTTCCTCGGCGGGGCCAACCTGCGGCCCTTCGGCGGCTGGCTGCCGGAAGCGCAGGCCTTCTGGCAGAGCGGCATGCTGCTGAACGAGGCGATCGGCCTGGTCGGCTATCGCCTGTTCTACCGCTGAGACGCCACCGGCGCCGCAGGGGCGCCGGTCTTTCCAGGAGGGGCTGGCTTCAGCCGAACAGGCGTCGCTCCTGCGGGCGCAACTGGCGGCCGAGCAGAGCCCATAGCAGCAGCACGCCGGCCAGCCCGGCCAGCGGCCAGACGCGGTATTGCAGATAGGGCGTCAGGCCCTGCATGGGAATCACCTCGCCGCGCAGGATGCCCTGCTGGAACTGCGGGATCTGCCGGACGATCCGGCCATAGGGATCGATCAGGCCGGTGACGCCGTTGTTGGTCGCGCGGATCATCCAGCGACCGCTTTCCAGGGCGCGCATCTGCGCCATCTGCAGGTGCTGCAACGGGCCTATGGAAGTGCCGAACCAGGTGTCGTTGCTCACTGTCAGCAACACCTGGCTCTGCGCCGCGAGCGCGGCAGCGAACTCCGGGTAGACCACTTCGTAGCAGATGTACGGGGCGATCTCGTAGCCCTTGGCCTTGAGCAGCGGCTGGTCGGCCGGGCCGCGAGCGAAGTCGGACATCGGCAGGTCGAAGAAGGCGATCAGGCCGCGCAGCAGGTCCTGCAGCGGCACGTACTCGCCGAACGGCACCAGCTTCTGCTTGAGGTAGGTGCCCGCGCCTTCGCCGACCACGGTGATGCCGTTGAAGTAGCGACTCTTGCCGTCGGCGAGACGTTCGCGCACCGGGACCCCGGTGATCAGCGCGGCGTTCTTCTCGTCGGCGACCTGGCCCATGGCGCCGAGGTAGCCGCTGGCCATGTCCTGGAGAATCGGCACCGCGGTTTCCGGCCAGACGATCAGGTCGACGTCCTGCTGCGGCAGGCTCAGGTCGCGGTAGAGGTCGAGTTGCGCGCGGACCTGATTCGGGTCCCATTTCAGCTCCTGGGCGATGTTGCCCTGGATCGCCACTACCCTCAGCGGTTCGCCGGCCGAATGGGTCCAGGCGTGGCCCTTGAGATAGAGGCCGGCCGCCCACGGGCCGAGCAGCAGGACCAGCCCCAGAAGCAGGCTGGCACCGTGCGGGAAGAGGCGCGGCAGGTTCACCAGCAGGGCCGCGCTGAGGGCGATGACGAAGGAGGACAGCCATACGCCGCCCACCGGTACCAGCCCGGCCAGCGGTCCCTGCAACTGGCTATAGCCGGCGTAGAGCCAGGGGAAACCGGTAAGGAACCAACTGCGGAACAGCTCCAGTGCCAGCCACAGGGCGGCGAACGCCAGGGCGTCGCCCAGCGGCGCGTTGTCGCGGCGCAGGCAGCGCGCCCACAGCCAGGCCGGCAGGGCGAAGAAGAAGGCGACGCCGGCGGTGAAGCCGAGCATGAGGAGGCTTGCCAGCGGCACCGAGGCGGCGCCGTAGTCATGGATACTGACGTAGATCCAGCTGGTGCCGGCGCCGAACGCGCCGAAACCGTACCACCAGCCGCGCCACAGGGCGGACTTGCCGGGAAGGCCGCGCAAGCCGAGATAGAGCAGGGCGATCGAGAGGATCGCCAGCGGCCAGTAGTCGAAGGGCGCCAGGGCCAGGGGTGTGAGCGCGCCTGCGGCGAGTGCCAGCAGGTGTCCGGGCCAGCCGGGACGAGAAATCCAACGCATCGAATGTCCTTAGAGCCTGTTCAATGTCCGACTGCGCAGACCGGGGCCGCCTTCGGCTGCCGGACGGCAACGTCCGCGGCGACAGGGGAGTCTGGCGCAAGGCGCAAGAGTAAAGGAGGGGCTGGCGAGACGCCAGAAGGACGGCGCGGGAAGATGCCCCCTCCGCCGCGGCGGAGGGGGCGCGCTCAGTTCTGCAGGGGAGACAGGCGCAGCAGATGGACGCGGCGGCTGTCGGCGTTGAGTACGCGGAAACGGAACTCGCCCAGCTCGACCACTTCGTTGCGCTTGGGCAGGTGGCCGAAGGCGCTCATCACCAGGCCGCCCACGGTATCGAATTCCTCGTCAGAGAATTCCGAGCCGAAGAAGTCGTTGAAGGCGTCCACGGGGGTCAGCGCCTTGACGATGAAATCGCCGCTGGGCAGCGGCTTGATGTAGCTGTCCTCCTCGACGTCGTGCTCGTCCTCGATATCACCGACGATCTGTTCCAGCACGTCCTCGATGGTCACCAGGCCGGCCACGCCGCCGTATTCGTCGATGACGATAGCCATGTGGTTGCGGTTGGCGCGGAATTCGCGGAGCAGCACGTTGAGGCGCTTGGATTCGGGGACGAAGGTAGCCGGACGCAGCAGTTCCTTGATGTCGAAGGGACGCTCGTCGTTGTGCAGGATCAGTGGCAGGAGGTCCTTGGCCAGCAGTACGCCCATGACGTCGTCGAGGCTTTCGCCGACCACCGGGTAGCGCGAGTGGGCGGCTTCGATGATGGCCGGAAGGAATTCCTTCGGCGTCTGGGTCGAGCGGATGCTCATCATCTGCGAGCGCGGCACCATGATGTCGCGCACCTGCAGGTCGGCGACCTGGATCGCCCCCTCGACGATGGACAGCGCCTCGCTGTCCAGCAGCTTGTTGTCGTGGGCATCGCGCAGCAGCTCGAGTAGCTCCTGGCGGTTTCTCGGCTCGTGGGCAAAAGCCTGGGTGATCTTGTCCAGCCAGGACTTGTGCCCGTTGCTCGATCGGTCTTCGCTCATTTTTCCTTGCTCGGTGGCTCTTCGTCGTCGCAGGCGTACGGATCGGGATGACCCAGTTCCGCCAGCAATTCACGTTCCAGTGTTTCCATTTCTTCCGCTTCGGCGTCGTCGATGTGGTCGTAGCCGAGCAGGTGCAGGCAGCCGTGGATCACCAGGTGGGCCCAGTGGGCCTGCAACGGCTTGCGCTGTTCCAGGGCTTCGCGGGCGACCACCGGGGCGCAGATCACCAGGTCGCCGAGCAGCGGGATATCGAGAAGCTCGTCCGGGACATCGGCGGGGAAGGACAGCACGTTGGTCGCGTAGTCCTTGTGCCGGTAGGTGCTGTTCAGTTCCAGGCCTTCGGCCTCGTCCACCAGGCGGATGGTCAGCTCCGACTCCGGACGCTGGCGCAGGGCCAGTTCGCACCAGGCGCGGAACTGCGCTTCGGAGGGCAGGTCCGGGGCGGCGCTAGCGACCTGCAGGTCGAGCTCAAGCGGCATCGTGACCGCCCTTGCCCGTTCCCTCGACCGGCCGCACCTGGCCTTGCTGGCGGCTCTCGTGACGCTCGTAGGCTTCGACGATACGCTGCACCAGCGGGTGGCGGACCACATCCTTGGGCTTGAAGTGGGTGAAGCTGATGCCGGGGACGTCCTGCAGGACCTCGATCACGTGCTTGAGGCCGGAGCGGGTGCCGCGGGGCAGGTCGACCTGGGTGACGTCGCCGGTGATCACCGCGGTGGAGCCGAAGCCGATCCGGGTGAGGAACATCTTCATCTGCTCGACTGTGGTGTTCTGGCTCTCGTCGAGGATGATGAAGCTGTTGTTCAGCGTGCGCCCGCGCATGTAGGCCAGCGGCGCGACCTCGATGACGTTGCGCTCGATCAGCTTGGCCACGTGTTCGAAGCCGAGCATCTCGTAGAGCGCGTCGTAGAGCGGGCGCAGGTAGGGGTCGATCTTCTGCGACAGGTCGCCGGGAAGGAAACCGAGCTTCTCGCCGGCCTCGACCGCCGGGCGCACCAGCAGGATGCGGCGGATCTGCTCGCGCTCCAGGGCGTCGACGGCGCAGGCCACGGCGAGATAGGTCTTGCCGGTGCCGGCCGGGCCGATGCCGAAGTTGATGTCGTGGTCGAGGATCGCCTTGACGTAGCGCTGCTGGTTGGCGCCGCGCGGGCGGATGTGCGCCTTGCGCGATTTCAGGGTGACCTGCGGCGCGCTCTGCAATTCCTCGAGGTCTTCCAGGCCGGACTCCTGCAGGTACAGGTGCACGGTGTCGGGAGTGAGATCGGTGCCGCTCTGCGCCTCGCGGTAGAGACGCTGCAGCAGGCGTTCGGCAACCTTGGTCCGGCGCGGTTCGCCGGCCAGTTCGAACTGGTTGCCGCGGTTGCGGATCTCGATGTCGAGGCGTTTCTCGATCTGGTGGAGATGCTCGTCGAACTGCCCGCAAAGTGTCGCGAAGCTGCGGGCGTCGAACGGCTCGAGGATAAAGCGATGAAGTTCCTGGGGGGCGTTCAAGGTGTTCTGTCGTACTCGCCAGTGGCTGATTGATAGAGAAGAGAATAACCGCTGGATATCGTCGCGCAAAGTTGCCGTATCGCGGCGGCTCTTTCCCGGTTCCCGCTGAAACGTTGGTGCACCGTGGCGGCGGGAAGGTTCAGCGAGCCCGCCGTACGGTCGTCGGCCTCAATGCAGGGTGCTGTCGATCAGGGTGCCGCGCAGCGAGTGCGGCAGCGCGTCGTCGATGTGCACTTGGGCGAACTGGCCGATCAGGCGCGGATTGTCGCAGCGGAAGTTGACGATCCGGTTGTTCTCGGTGCGCCCCTGGAGCATGCCCGGGTCCTTCTTCGAGAAGTCGGTGACCAGGATCCGCTGGGTGCTGCCGACCATGCGCCGGCTGATCTCGTAGCCTTGCTGGTGGATGCGGCTCTGGAGGATCTGCAGGCGCTGTTTCTTCACTTCTTCCGGCAGGTCGTCGGCGAGGTCGGCGGCGGGCGTGCCGGGCCGCGCGCTGTAGATGAAGGAGAAGGAGAAATCGAAGCCGACGTCCTCCACCAGCTTCATGGTCTGCTCGAAGTCCTTCTCGGTTTCGCCGGGGAAACCGACGATGAAGTCGGAGCTGATGCAGATGTCCGGTACCGCGGCCTTCAGCTTGCGGATACGCGACTTGTATTCCAGCACGGTATGGTTGCGCTTCATCGCCGCCAGCACGCGGTCGGAGCCCGACTGCACCGGCAGGTGGATGAATTTCACCAGCTCCGGCACCTCGGCGTGGGCCTGGATCAGCGCGTCGGAGAATTCCAGCGGGTGCGAGGTGGTATAGCGGATGCGCTCGATACCGTCGACGGCGGCGACCACCCGCAGCAGTTCGGCGAAGTCGGCCAGGCGGCCATCGTGGGTCAGGCCGCGGAAGCCGTTGACGTTCTGTCCCAGTAGGGTGACTTCGCGGACGCCGTTCTCGGCCAGGTGGATCACTTCGGCGATCACGTCGTCGAATGGTCGGCTGACTTCCTCGCCGCGGGTGTAGGGCACCACGCAGAAGCTGCAGTACTTGCTGCAGCCTTCCATCACCGAGACGAAGGCGGTGGGGCCATCGACCCGCGGTTCCGGCAGGCGGTCGAATTTCTCGATTTCCGGGAAGGACACGTCGACCTGCGGCTTGCGCGTGCTGCGCGCGGCGTCGATCATTTCCGGCAGGCGGTGCAGGGTCTGCGGGCCGAAGACCACGTCGACATAGGGCGCGCGCTCACGGATCGCGGCGCCTTCCTGGCTGGCCACGCAGCCGCCGACGCCGATCACCAGGTCGGGATTCTGCTGCTTCAGCTCGCGCCACATGCCGAGCTTAGAAAACACCTTTTCCTGGGCCTTCTCGCGGATCGAGCAGGTATTGAGCAGGATGACGTCGGCCTCGGCGGCGTTTTCGGTCACCTCGAGGGCTTGGTGTTCACCGAGCAGGTCCGCCATTCGCGACGAGTCGTACTCGTTCATCTGGCAGCCGTGGGTTTCGATGAAAAGCTTCTTGGCCATGCGCTTCGTCGGACAGTTCGAAAAGGACCGCGCATTATAGAGGGCGGGGCCCCCGGTTCCTAGCGTTGCTGGCCGAAAGGCTGTGCTATGATTCGCGCCCTTCATTTTCCGGCATTGCTTTCCCCGCCATGAACAAGCGCGAAAACCCCATCTACAAGGTGATTTTCCTCAACCAGGGCCAGGTCTTCGAGATGTATGCCAAGCAGATCTACCAGAGCGATCTGTGGGGCTTCCTGGAAATCGAGGAGTTCGTCTTCGGCGAGCGCACCCAGGTGGTGGTGGACCCCAGCGAGGAGAAGCTCAAGGCGCAGTTCGAAGGCGTTCTGCGCAGCTTCGTGCCGATGCACGCGATCGTCCGCATCGACGAGGTCGAGCGCCTGGGTACGCCGAAGATCAGCGAGGCCAAGGGCGCGGGCAACGTCATGCCGTTCCCCATGCCGATGCCCGGCAAGAGCGACTGATTCGCGAAAGGGACGTCAGGGCAGCGGCGCGAAGGGCGTGACGCCGCCGGCAGTCTGCAGTTCGATCAGGTAGTTGCGGAAGATCTGCCCCAGCACCCGGGTGGCGATGTCCAGTTCGTCGCGGTTCATCTGCTCGGCTACCAGGTCGGCGCTGTCCAGGGCGTCCTCGGCGCCGTTCACCGCCGCCATCTTCAGCACGATGTAGGCCTGTACGTTGTTCGCCGGAACCCCTTCGCCACGGAAGAACATGGTGCCGAGGTGGTACTGGGCCTGGGCATGGCCCTGTAGAGAAGCTTTCTCGAACCAGTTGAGGGCGGCCTGGAGGTCGCGCGGGATGCGCTCGCCGTCGTAGAAGAATTCGCCCAGTTCGTATTGCGCCTCGGCGTCGCCGCCATTGGCGACCTGCTGGCAGGCGGCGAGCGCCTGTTGCAATTCTTCGGGAACGGTGTTCAGCGCGCAGCGGCCGGTCGCTGGAATCAGCAACGAGTTGCCTCCCGCCTGCGCGAGCAGCGGCTGGAGGATCAACAGGCAACCCAGGGCGAGGGTGCGGCCGGTACGGAACATGAGGGGAAGACACCTCCTGGATCGGGGCGGGCAAGGGCTGCCCGGCCAACGAAATGCGCTGACCCTCACATTATGAAATAAGCCGACGCCTCCTTACAAAGTCTTTACTGTCTTTTCGGGAACTTTGTCGGCGCGTTTATGCATTTCGGCTAGGAAGGCGTTCCGGCGGGGTGGAGGGCGGCGCCCGGGAAGGGCGCCGCGAAGAGGGTCATTTCAGCGCGGCGAAGGCTTTTTCGGCGGCGTTCAGCGTGATTTCCAGCTCCTTGTCGCCATGGGCGATGGAGGTGAAGCCGGCCTCGAAGGCGCTAGGCGCAAGGTACACGCCACCGTCGAGCATCAGGTGGAAGAAGCGCTTGAAGCGTTCGACGTCGCTGGCCATCACGTCCTCGAAGGTGACGATGGCGTCGGCACCGCTGAAGTACAGGCCGAACATGCCGCCCGCCTGGGTGGTGACGAAGGGGATGCCGGCGGCGTCCGCGCGCTGTTGCAGGCCGTCGAGCATGCGCGTGGTGTAGGCGGTCAGTTCGTCGTGGAAACCGGGGCGGCTGATCAGGCGCAGGGTGGTCAGCCCGGCGGCCATCGCCAGCGGGTTGCCCGAGAGCGTGCCGGCCTGGTAGACCGGGCCCAGTGGGGAAATCTGCTGCATGATCTCGCGCTTGCCGCCGAAGGCGCCCACCGGCATGCCGCCGCCGATGATCTTGCCGAAGGTCGACAGGTCCGGGGTGACCCCGTAGTAGGCCTGGGCGCCGCCGAGGGCGACACGGAAGCCGGTCATCACTTCGTCGAAGATCAGCACCACGCCGTGTTCGTCGCAGGCTTCACGCAGGCCTTCGAGGAAGCCCGGCGCCGGCGGCACGCAGTTCATGTTGCCGGCAACCGGCTCGACGATGATGCAGGCGACCTCCTTGCCGACTTCGCCCAGGGTCTTGCGCACCGCCTCGATGTCGTTGAACGGCAGGGTCAGGGTGTGCTTGGCGAAGGCCGCCGGAACGCCCGGGGAGTTCGGCACGCCGAAGGTCAGGGCGCCGGAGCCGGCCTTCACCAGCAGGCTGTCGGAGTGGCCGTGGTAGCAGCCTTCGAACTTGATGATGCTGTCGCGCCCGGTGTAGCCGCGGGCCAGACGGATGGCGCTCATGGTCGCCTCGGTGCCGGAGCTGACCATGCGCACCATCTCCATCGACGGCACCATGGAGCAGACCAGGTCGGCCATTTCCACTTCCAGCGCGGTCGGCGCGCCATAGGACAGACCGTGGTCGAGCTGCCGGCGCACCGCGTCGAGCACGTCCGGATGGCTGTGGCCGAGGATCATCGGGCCCCAGGAGCCGACATAGTCCACGTAGCGCTTGTCGTCCTCGTCCAGTACATAGGCGCCTTCGGCGTGCTTGAAGAACAGCGGGGTGCCGCCGACGCTCTTGAAGGCGCGCACCGGGGAGTTGACCCCGCCGGGAATGTGTTTCTGGGCGTTGTTGAACAGCGTTTCGGAACGGGACATGGCTAGCTCTCTATCTCTCGGGCGAGGCGCGGAGGCGTCAGGCAGGTTCGAACAGGGCGCTGAAGGCGCGGGCGCGGCGTTCCACCTCGGCGGCGGACGCGGCGGCGAACAGCGCATGGATCACGGCGACCAGATCGACGCCGCGGGCGATCAGACCGGGCGCGGTATCGAGGCTGATGCCGCCGATGGCGGTGATCGGCAGGTGCAGGCGCGGCCGGGCCTGGTCGAGCAGTTCGACGCTGGCGGCGGGGGCGCCGGGTTTGGTGCTGGAATTGAAGAAGCGGCCGAAGGCGACGTAGCTGGCGCCCTCGGCCACCGCCTGCTCGGCCAGTTCCAGTTGGGCGTGGCAGGTGGCGCCGATGATCGCCTGGCGGCCGAGCAGGGCGCGCGCCGCCGACAGCGAACCGTCGGTCTGGCCGAGGTGCAGGCCGACGCCCAGGCGCGCGGCGAGTTCGGCGTCGTCGTTGACGATCAGCTGCGCGCCGTAGCGTTCGCAGAGTTCGCGCAGGCTTTCCGCCTCGCGCAGGCGCCGCGCCTGGTCGCTGGATTTGTCGCGGTATTGCAGCAGGCGCGCGCCGCCGCGTAGCGCGGCTTCGACGTAGGGCAGCAGGCGGCCGTCGTCCAGTAGCTGGCTATCGGTGATGGCGTACAGGCCGCGCAGTTTCATCGGCTGGCTCTCAGTGACAGAAGTCGGTGGGCAGGCGGCGCGGCACGTATTGGCCGTGGCCCGGACTCTCGGCGTCGCGCAGGGTCCGCCAGGTGTAGTCGAGGGCGCTCTGTACGGCGCCGTGCAGCGCTTCGCCGAGGGCGATGCGACCGGCCAGGGCGCTGGCCAGGGTGCAGCCGGAGCCATGGTAGCTGCCGGGCAGGCGCTGGCAGGTGAAGGTGCGGCGGCTGCCGTCGCGGCTGTACAGGCGATTGTGCACTTCGCTTTCGTCGCCGTGTCCGCCGGTGATCAACAGGTGCTCGCAGTGTTCCAGCAGGCGCTCGGCGCACTGGTCGGCGCTGCCCTCGGGCAGGTCGGCGAGCAGGCGCGCTTCCGGCAGGTTCGGCGTGGCGATGGTGGCGCGCGGCAGCAGCCGCTCGCGCATGGCGAAGCCGACGTCGCCCTTGCCCAGCGCACCGCCGCCGCCGGCGCGCAGCACCGGATCGCAGACCACCGGCAAGTGCGGGTGGGCGGCGAGGATCTCGGCCACCGTGTCGACCATCTCCAGCGAACCGAGCATACCCAGCTTGACCGCCGCGACGGGCAGGTCGGCGAGTACGGCGTTGGCCTGGGCCAGCACCCACTCGCGGTCGAGGACGCGGAAGTCGCTGACGTTGACGGTGTCCTGCACGGTCAGCGCGGTGACCGCCGGGGCGGCGTGGCAGCCCTGGGCGAGCAGGGCTTCGATGTCGGCTTGCAGTCCGGCGCCACCACTGGGATCGTGACCGGACAGGCAGAGCACTACGGGGCGGGAAGTCGGTGTTTTCATGGCGCGTGAGCTTACCACTAAAAGCGCTTCGTGGCGGCTGCGCGGACGACCTTTCGGGCGCCGCGCCCGGGCCCTGCGTGACACGTCCCGGGCCTGACGTGGCGTGGCGTGTGCTAAAGTTCGGCGAATATTCATACAACGCTCGCCAAGGGCGGACCATGACGAGGGAGGTGGGGCTCCCGGTCCGTTCGAGGAGCACTGCGGGGCATCATGCGGCACTGGCTGATTCTCTTTCTTCTTGCGTTGCCGTGCCTGGCGGGTGCGGTGAGCTTCAACGAGCAGGTCGAGCGCCTGCCGCTGGGGCAGTCCATCGACGTGTTCGAGGACGTGCGCGGTAGCGCCGATATCAACGACATCACCTCGCGGGCCATCGACAGCAGCTTCCGCCGCCATGACAAGGACGTGCTCAATGCCGGCTATTCGCGCTCGGTGTTCTGGTTGCGCCTGGACCTGGACTACCGGCCGGTCGCCTCCAGCGATCCGCGCACCTGGCTGCTGGAGTTGGCCTATCCGCCGCTGGACAAGCTCGACCTCTACCTGCCCGATGGCCAGGGCGGCTACCGCCTCGCCCAGCGCACCGGCGACACATTGCCGTTCGCCAGTCGGCCGATCCGGCAGAACAACTACCTGTTCGAACTCGGCCTCGAGCCGAACAAGCCGCAGCGTGTCTATCTGCGGCTGGAAAGCCAGGGATCGATCCAGGCGCCGTTGACCCTGTGGTCGCCCAAGGCCTACCTGGAGGAGCAGCCCGAACGCATCTATGTGCTCGGCATCATCTATGGCGTGCTGCTGGTGATGCTGATCTACAACCTGTTCATCTTCCTCAGCGTCCGCGATACCAGCTATCTCTACTACATCCTCTATATCGCTTCATTCGGGCTCTACCAGGTCTCGGTGAACGGCGCCGGCATCGAGTACTTCTGGCCCGACAGCCCCTGGTGGGCGAACGCCGCCACGCCATTCCTGATCGGTTCGGCGGCGCTGTTCGGCTGCCAGTTCGCGCGCAGCTTCCTGCATACCCGCGACCACAGCGTGTGGGTCGACCGCGGCCTGCTGGCGCTGATGGCGGTCGGCGCGCTGGTCATGCTGATGGCGCTGACCATGAGCTACGCCGTGGCCCTGCGCCTGGCCACCTACCTGGCGCTGGCCTTCACCGGCCTGATCTTCGCCGCCGGCATCCTCGCCTGGCTGCGCGGCATGCGCGTGGCGCGCTATTTCATCATCGCCTGGACCGCCTTCCTTCTCGGCGGCATCGTCAACACCCTGATGGTCCTCGGCTACCTGCCGAACATGTTCCTCACCATGTATGCCAGCCAGATCGGTTCGGCGCTGGAGGTGGGCTTGCTGTCGCTGGCGCTGGCCGACCGGATCAACGCGATGAAGGAGGAGCGCGCGCGAATCCTCCAGGAGTCCAGCCGCAAGCTGGAAGCGCTGAACCAGGAACTGGCCAACAGCAATCGCCTGAAGGACGAGTTCCTCGCCACCGTCACCCACGAACTACGCACCCCGATGAGCGGGGTGATCGGTTCGCTGGAGCTGATGCAGACGGTGCCGATGGACGTCGAACTCGCCGAGTACCAGCGCACTGCCGCCGGTTCGGCGCGGGACATGATGCGGATGGTCAACGACATCCTCGCCCTCATCGAACTGCAGGCCGGCAAGCTCTACCCGCGCCGCGAGCCGTTCAGCCTGCGCGGCCTGTTCGACAGCCTGCGCGCGCAGTACGCGCCGCGCGCCGAGGAGAAGGGCCTGCGCTTCGCCCTGCAACTGGACGACAGCCTGCCGGACACCCTCGAAGGCGATGCCGGCAAGCTGGCCCAGGCGCTGGGCTACCTGGTCGACAATGCGATCAAGTTCACCGCCAGGGGCAGCGTGACCCTGCGCGTCGCCGCCGGGCGTACCCATGACGGGGTGGCGCTGCGGGTGGAAGTGATCGACACCGGCATCGGTTTCGACATGGCCGCCGGCAGCGACCTCTACCAGCGTTTTGTCCAGGCCGACAGCTCGTTGACCCGTGGCTACGGAGGCCTCGGCATCGGCCTGGCGCTGTGCCGCAAGCTGGTGGAGCTGCTTGGCGGCGAGCTGACCCACGAGTCCCGGCCGGGACAGGGCAGCCGCTTCCTCCTGCGCCTGCAACTGACCCAGCCGGCCCAGGGCCTGGCGCCGCCCCCGCGGCGCGCCGGCGGGCAGGCGGTGCGGCGTCCCGAGGAGTGCACCGTGCTGGTGGTGGAGGACAACGCCATCAACCAGTTGGTGACTCGCGGCATGCTGCTCAAGCTCGGCTACCGGGTGCGCACCGCCGACAACGGCAGCGAGGCCCTGGAGTTGCTGGCGCGCGAGCGGCCGGACGGCGTACTGCTCGACTGCCAGATGCCGGTGATGGACGGCTTCGCCACCTGTCGGGCGATCCGCGCGCTGCCCGGCTGCGCGGAACTGCCGGTGCTGGCGTTGACCGCCCACAGCCACAGCGGCGATCGCGAGCGCTGCCTGGCGGCGGGCATGAGCGACTACATGGCCAAGCCGGTCAAGTTCGAAGAGTTGCAGACCCTGCTGCACGATTGGCTGCTGTGCCAGCCGATCGTCACCAAGTCCGCCTGAAGCCTTTCCGCGGCTGGCTGAAATGCCGGCCTGCGCGACCTGTATGTCTCTTTAGGCAAAGCCTGAAGCGTGATTCACTGGGAAAAAGTGAATCCGGATTCAGTCATGGTCTATCGTGTCACCGAACGCCGCCTGCAACGCGATTCCGCGCTGCGCGAGCGCATCCTCCAGCTAGGCCTGCGGCGTGTCGCGGAGGGCGGTTTCGCCGCGCTGACCATGCAGGCCCTGGCCGACGACGCGGGGATCGCCACCGGCAGCCTGTACCGCCACTTCCGGGGCAAGGGCGAGCTGGCGGCGGAAATCTTCCGCCGCGCCAGCCAGCGTGAGGTCGATGCCCTGGCCGTGGTCCTGCGCGGTCCCGGCGCGCCCGCCTGGCGCCTGGCCGAGGGCTTGCGGCGCTTTGCCGCGCGCGCCTGGAGCAGCCAGCGGCTGGCCTTCGCCCTGATCGCCGAGCCGGTGGATCCTGAAGTCGACGAGCAGCGCCTGCGCTATCGCGAGGCCTACGCCGCACTGTTCGTCGAACTGCTCGAGGAGGGCCGGCGCAGTGGCGCATTCCAGCTTTCCCTGGTGCCGCTTGCCGCGGCCTGCCTGGTCGGGGCCATCGCCGAGGCGCTGGTCGGCCCCTTGTCTCCCCCGGCGCGCGCCGCTCGCGACAGCGGCCAGCCGGAACCGAGTCTGGAGCCGGTGAGTACGGCTCTGGTGAACTTCTGCCTGCGCGCGGTGGGCGCGCCTGTCTGCGAGGAACCCTCATGAACCTGCACCAGTACGCCGAAACCCACGAAGTGACCAACCAGGTACCGTCGCTGGATGGTGCCAACCTCTACCGCCTCGACCTGCCTCTCCAGGAGTGGGTGCGTCGCTACCAGGGCGGCTGGGCCGAGGAGCGCCTGCAGCGCTACGGCGAGCTGGCCGGCGGCCCGCTGATGGCGGCCGGCTTCCTGGCCAACCAGCACAAGCCGGAGTTCCATAGCCACGACCGCTACGGCAACCGCGTCGACCTGGTGGAGTTCCACCCCGCCTACCACGAGCTGATGCGCGCCGCCATCGAACACGAACTGCCCTCGCTGCCCTGGACCGACCCGCGCCCCGGCGCCCAGGTGGCGCGGGCCGGGCTGTCCTACCTGCACAGCCAGGCGGAGGCCGGCACCGGTTGCCCGTTGACCATGACCTACGCCAGCGTGCCGGCGATTCGCCTGCAGGCGGACCTGGCCGAGAAATGGCTGCCGAAGATCCTCTCCCGCGAGTACGACCCGCGCAACGTGCCGATGGAGCAGAAGGCGGGCGTCACCATCGGCATGGCGATGACCGAGAAGCAGGGCGGCACCGACGTCCGCGCCAATACCACGCGGGCCTACCCGGTGGGGATTCCCGGGCCGGGGCAGGCCTACGAACTGGTCGGGCACAAGTGGTTCTGCTCGGCGCCGATGTGCGACGCCTTCCTCACCCTGGCCTACACCGACAAGGGCCTGACCTGCTTCCTGCTGCCGCGCCACCGGCCGGACGGCAGCCGCAACCAGTTCTACATCCAGCGCCTGAAGGACAAGCTGGGCAACTGGTCGAACGCCTCCAGCGAAATCGAGTATCGCGGCGCCCTGGCCTGGATGGTCGGCGAGGAGGGCCGTGGCGTGCCGACCATCATCGAGATGGTCGCCATGACCCGCTTCGACTGCATGATCGGCTCCAGCGCATTGATGCGTCAGGCGTTGACCCAGGCTGCCCACCATTGTGCCTACCGCAAGGTCGGCGGGCGGGTGCTGGCCGAGCAACCGCTGATGCAGAACGTGCTCGCCGACCTGGCCCTGGAAAGCGAGGCGGCGCTGGCCCTGACCCTGCGCATGGGGCATGCCCTGGACCGTGCCCACGACGAGCAGGAGGAGAAGTTCGCCCGCCTGGTCACCGCGGTGGGCAAGTACTGGATCTGCAAGCGTGCCCCGGCGATGATCAACGAAGCCTCCGAATGCATGGGCGGTGCCGGCTACGTCGAGGAAACCATCCTGCCGCGGCTGTACCGCGAGGCCCCGGTGAACTCGATCTGGGAAGGTTCCGGCAACGTGCAGTGCCTGGACGTGCTGCGTGCCCTGTCGAAGGAGCCGGGGGTGCTCGACGCGTTGTTCGCCGAACTGGGCGACGGCCATGGCGACGCCCGTCTCGCCGCGCACATCGGCAACCTCAAGGCGGCCTTCGCCGACACCGCCGACATCCAGTACCGCGCCCGCCAGCTCACCGAGGACGTGGCGATCGCCTTGCAGGCCAAGCTGTTGCTGGAAGCCGGCAACTCCGCGGTGTCCGACGCCTTCATCGGCAGTCGCCTGGGGGACGGCGGGCGGGTCTACGGCACCCTCCCGCGCGGCGTCGAGGTCGAGGCGCTGTTGGCTCGCGCCACCCCGCACCTGGCCTGAGGCGCGTCGCGATGCAAGCGCATCCGCGCTACCGGGAGCTGGTCGAGCAGGGCTTCGCCGCGGCCAGTTTCGTCGGCGACCTCGGCATCCGTCCGCTGGACTGCGGGCCGGGTTGGGTCGAAGCGGGGCTGGACATCCTGCCCCGCCACGCCCAGCAGAACGGCTTCATCCATGCCGGGGTCCAGGCGACCCTGGCCGACCATGCCGCCGGGGCCGCCGCCGCGACCCTGGTGGAGGAGGGGCAGACGGTGCTGAGCCTGGAGTTCAAGCTCAACCTGTTGCGCCCGGCGCTTTGCCAGCGCCTGTTGTGTCGCGCCGAGGTGCTCAAGGCCGGGCGCCAGGTGACGGTGGTCGAGGCCGAGGTGTTCGCCGAGCGGGACGGTCGGCGGCGCCTGTTCAGCAAGGCCACCGTGACCATGGCGGTGGTGGCGCTGGCCGAATGAGGTAACGGGAGAAAAGCGCTGTGTTTTCCTGTCGGTACAGGCAAGATGTTTTCCATGCGAACCGACAGGAAGCCCACCATGAGTATCGATTCCGACGACGGGTTCGTCGTCGCCCGCACGGCCGAGGAGGCCGTCGACCGTCTTGCCGAGCTGCACCGCCAGGCCACCGCGGCGCTGAGCCAGGCGCTCAAGCGCTACATCAAGGAGCGCATCGAGCCGAGCGAGGCCGAGCGGCAGAACTTTCACTACCCGCAACTGCGCATCGGCTACCGCTGCCAGGGCGAGGTGCCGTCCACCACCCGCGCCTACGCCAAGGTCCAGGTGCCGGGCGAATACAGCGTCACCGTCACCCACCCCGACGCCTTCCGCAAGTACCTGCTGGAACAGTTGCGTCCGCTGATGGACGATTTCACCGTGCAGGTGCAGGTCGGCCCGAGCCAACAGGACATCCCCTATCCCTACGTGGTCGAGCAGGGCGACGAGCTGGCCGGCTCCGGGGTGACCGCCGCCGAGCTGGCGCGGGTGTTCCCCAGCACCGACCTGTCCGCCGCTTCCGACGACATCGCCGACGGCCTCTACGAATGGGAACGCGCCGACCAGTTGCCGCTGGCGCTGTTCGACGCCGCGCGGGTGGACTTCTCCCTGCGCCGCCTGGTGCACTACACCGGCAGCGACTGGCGCCACGTGCAGCCGTGGATCCTGCTGACCAACTACCACCGCTACGTCGACCAGTTCATCCGCCTCGGCCTGACCCGCCTGCGCGAGGACCCGCGCTTCGTGCGCATGGTCCTGCCGGGCAACGTGATCATCGAGCGCGGGATGGACGAAGGCGAGGCCAACGCCATCGTCGCCGGGGTGGTCTGGCACCGCTACCAGATGCCGGCCTACCACCTGATCGCCGCCGATGGCGACGGCATCACCCTGGTCAACATCGGGGTCGGCCCGTCCAACGCGAAGAACATCACCGACCACCTGGCGGTGTTGCGTCCGCATTGCTGGCTGATGATCGGCCACTGCGGCGGCCTGCGGCAGTCGCAGACCATCGGCGACTACGTGCTGGCGCACGCCTACATGCGCCGCGACGGCATCCTCGACCGCGCGCTGCCGCCGCACATCCCGATCCCGGCGCTGGCCGAAGTCCAGGTCGCCTTGCAGGAAGCCGCCGCCGAAGTCACCGGCGAGCGCGGCGAGTCGCTCAAGCGACGCTTGCGCACCGGCACCGTGCTCACCTACGACGACCGCAACTGGGAGCTGCGCTGGGCCCAGGAGCGGCCACTGATCAACCTGGCGCGGGCCATCGCGGTGGACATGGAGAGCGGCACCATCGCCGCCCAGGGCTACCGCCTGCGGGTGCCCTACGGCACGTTGCTGTGCGTCTCGGACAAGCCGCTGCACAGCGAGATCAAGCTGCCCGGCTCGGCCAACGCCTTCTATGAGCGCGCGGTGAACCAGCACCTGCGGATCGGCATCGCCGCCCTCGACCTGTTGCGCAGCCAGCTCAACTCGCTGCACTCGCGCAAGCTGCGGAGTTTCGACGAGCCGCCGTTCCGTTGATCGGACGCGCCCCGGTTTCCGCGCGGAAACCGGGGCGCGCTTCTACGCCTCGCGGCGCCGAGGCCCTACAATGACGGCCCTTCGCCCTGCGTGGAACCGCGGCGCCTTCTGCCGGTCGGAACGACCACGCCTGCCATCGATGTGAGCCCCATGCCGTTCAGCGCCCCCACTCATCTCAGCAACCCGCTCCGTCGCTTCGCCCGCCGCCTGGTGCCCGATGCCGCGCCGGAAGTGGCAGCGCCGTTGCCGATGCCGGAAAGCCTGGCCGGCGAACCGTGGTTCTCGGTCGGTCGGGCGGTCGAAGCCCTCGGCGGCGAGCGGGTCGACGGCTGGATCCTGGAAGAATGGCGCGGCCTGGCCCTGCGCGCGCGTTTCAGCGCTTGCTGGCGCGATCCGCGCGGCAACCTGTGGAATGTCCTGCCGCAGGCGGGCGCCATCGCTTTTCTGGCAGACCCGCAGCGGCGCTACGAAGGCGTGCCGCTGGCCGACCAGTACCAGGCGCTCAGCCGCGATGTCCTGCTGGAAGACTACCTCGGCCTGCGGCGCCAACTGGCCCGCGCCGGCCTGGACGACGAGGCCCGCGAGCGCCTGGCCGGGATGGCCGCGCGCCTGGAAAGCTGGCTGGCCCTGGGCGGCCGTGGCGACCAGGCTTGTCCGTGCGGCAGCGGCAAGCGCTACCGCAACTGCTGCTCCCGCCTGGTGGCCCCGGCCTCCTGAGCGACGTTGCGCGGTGCGACGCGCCACTGTTCGCCGGGTTTCGGCGTGCCGAAGGTCGCCGGGTCCACGCCTTGGCTGCGCAGCGCCGCCTGGAGCGCCTTGGGCGGGTCGTCCTGCTGTTCGTCGGTGAGATTGAAGGTACCGAAGTGGATGGCCATGCTGGTCTGCGCCTGCAGCGTGCGATGGGCCTGCACCGCGTCGTCGGGATTCATGTGGTGGTCGCGCATGAACCAGCGCGGCTCGTAGGCGCCGATCGGCAGGGCGGCGAAGCGCATCGCCCCGAAGCGCTGGTTGATCAGCCCGAACTCCGGGCCGAGCCCGGTATCGCCGGGAAACAGCAGCGGGCCGTCCGGCGAGTCGATGACGAAGCCGAGCCAGAGCGTGCGGTTGGTGTCGCTGCGGGTGCGCGACGACCAGTGCTGCACCGGTACGCCATGCAGCGTCAGGCCAGCGCCCAGCGGCACGGCCTGCCACCAGTCGATCTCCACGACGTCGGCGAAACCTGTCTGGCGGATCAGCCCGGCGTTGCCCAGGCCGCTGACCACCTTGGCCGTCGGCCAGCGCCGGTGGAGCTGGCGCAGGGTTTCCAGGTCGAGGTGGTCGTAGTGGTTGTGGCTCACCAGCACCAGGTCGATCGGTGGCAACTGGTCGAGCGTCAACCCGGGCGGATGGTGGCGCTTCGGGCCGATGAAGGCGAGCGGGCTGACCCGTTGCGACCAGACCGGGTCGGTGAGGATGTTCAGGCCGCGGTGCTGGATCAGCAGGGTGGCGTGGTTGATGTAGGTGACCCGCAGTTCTTCGCCGCGGGCGCGCTCGTTCACCCTTGGCGGCGTTGCCGTCGGCGGCAGGGCGACCCACGGGCGTTGCGGCGGGCGGTTCCACTGCCACTTGAGCAGGTCGCGCAGGCTCTTGTGCGCGGTCGGCTGGATATTGCGGAAACGTTCGCCGTCGAAATGGTCCGAAGGCGGACCCTGATAGGCGCTGCCAGCGCAGCCGGCCAGGGTCAGCAGGCTGATCAGCCAGGTGGGACGCAGGGAGGGCATGAGGGGATGCTCTTGCGGTCAGGCTCTCGGACAACCTAGCATGCCGCCCGGTACCCCGATCAAGCCAACTCGTTTCCAGTCATGTCCCGTCCCCCGCGTCCTTCCCCGCGTCATCCCGTCCGCCCTGCGCCACGCCGGGTGGCCAAGGCGCCGCCGAGCGAGCCGAAGCTGCTGCTGTTCAACAAGCCGTTCGACGTACTGACCCAGTTCAACGACGAGCAAGGGCGCTCGACCCTCAAGGACTTCATCCCGGTGCCGGGCGTGTATCCGGCCGGGCGCCTGGACCGCGACAGCGAGGGCCTGTTGCTGCTGACCAACGACGGTCGCCTGCAGGCGCGCATCGCCGACCCCCGGCACAAGCTGCCGAAGACCTACTGGGTGCAGGTCGAAGGCACGCCGGACGAGGAGCAATTGCGGCGCCTGCGCGAGGGCGTGACGCTCAACGACGGCCCGACGCTGCCCGCCGAGGCGCGTCTGCTGGATGAGCCGACGTTGTGGGAGCGGGTGCCGCCGGTGCGTTTTCGCAAGTCGGTGCCGACCCACTGGCTGGAACTGGTGATTCGCGAGGGGCGCAATCGCCAGGTACGGCGGATGACGGCGGCGGTGGGCTTGCCGACGCTGCGGCTGGTGCGGGTGCGGATCGGCCCCTGGAGCCTGGACGGCCTGGGCCTCGGGGAATGGCGGGAAGTGCCGGCGCGGCTGGACTGACGAGAGGGGCGTCGTCCAGCGGGCGCGGAACGATCAGTAGTACGACTTGATCACGGCGATGCCACGACCCATCACGTCGCGCCAGGCGTCGCGGGTCTCGGCGTCGCAGTCGCGGTCGTGCTCGGCGACCGCCATCAGCAGGGCGTCCAGCCACAGGTCGTAGAGTTCCGGGCGGATATCCAGCGCGGCGCGCGAATGGCTGGCACCGAGGGCGCGCAGCTTGCTGTCGGACATGCCGCGGGCGTACATCACCAGGTTCATGATCCCGGCACGCAGCAGGTGTTTCTGCGCAGTCATGTCGGTGGTGGCGAACTTGGCGCGAATCTGCGGGGAACTGGCAAGGAAATGCCGGTAGAAATCATCGAAGAATCCGGTGCTGGCACAGCAGCGTCCATAACTCTGCATGACGCGGTCGGCGGCGTTCATGGCGACTCCCTTGTTCTAGGCAATGGCAAGGCGAGCCGGCCCCGTTGGCCGGGGCCGGCGGATGATTACGAGTGGTTGGATGACGCGCGTGGCGCCGGGGTTACATGCCCGCGCCTTCGAGGCTGCCGATGACCAGGCCCTTGATGATGAAGCCCAGTACGCCCAGGCCGAGGGCGAAGAACAGGATCAGGGTTCCGAACTTGCCGGCTTTCGACTTCTTCGCCAGGTCCCACACGATGAAAGCCATGAACAGGATAAGCACGGTCACCAGACCGGTCATCATCCACTCTTCGAACAGTTCGGGATCCATTGGCAACCTCCGGATTTTCAAGCAAACGAAGTCCGGCTCGCGGTCGGACGGAGCGTGCCATGGGGGGCGGGCAAGGCGTTTATCGTTCTACGAGCAGGCTGCTCTTTATATGCGGGGGCCACGCGGGCATGACAACTGAAACAGGCTGCCGATTATACGGCATGCCGCCTGTTCCGTGTCATGTCCCAGGTCTCGCTACGATCAATCGCGCAGGTGCTCCAGCGGCAGTTCGGTACTCGCCAGCACCTGGTTGAGGACGAAGCTGGAGCGCACGCTGGAGACCCCTTCGATGCGCGTCAGGGTACCCAGCAGGAGCTTCTGGTAATGGTCCATGTCCGGCACCACGACCTTCAACTGGTAGTCCGCGTCCATCCCGGTGACCAGGCTGCACTCCAGCACTTCCGGGCATTTGCCGATGACTTCCTGGAAATGTTCGAAGCGTTCCGGGGTGTGTCGGTCCATGCCTATGAGGACGAAGGCGGTGAGGCTCAGGCCGAGTTTCTTGCGGTCCAGCAAGGCTACCTGGCGGACGATGTAGCCGTCGTCCTCGAGCTGCTTGACCCGTCGCGAACAGGGCGATGGCGACAGGCCTATCCGTTCTGCCAGTTCCTGGTTGGAGATGCGTGCGTCGCGCTGGAGTTCTTCGAGGATACGCAGGTCGTAGCGATCGAGTTTGTTCATGGCGAGGATTTCTTTCAGGTTGATTGCCATTGGCAAGGTGAATTTGAGTGATTTATTGCGCAATCAAGGTTCTGGTGAGCAATATTAGCAATCATTGGTCGCGCCTGGCGACGTATTCTTTTACCCAGATTCACGGCCCGGACATCTCGTCCATCACGGCTCGCCCAATCAGGCCAGCCGTGGCCGCCGACCTTACAGGGTTGCGCCGGCCTCCGGGTTGCACACCGCCCAGAAGGTGGAGTGAGGTGAGCCGTCGCCAACAGCGCCGAGCCAGGACAGTTACCCCAGAAGGGAGGTCGACGGGCCTCCCTTTTTCTTTGCCCGCGATCCGGCCCGTGCCGCGCTTTTACCCATTCTTTACCCGGCGTTTACCCACCCTTGGCGGAAAACGGCGGAAAGTCGTTCCCGGGATCATTCGAACGTGGCCGGGCGACCAGGCCCGGGGCGAGGCAGACGATGAACGGTGGATGGTGGCGAATGCTCGGGGTGGGCGCTCTCTCGCTGAGCCTGTGCGTCCAGGTGCAGGCCGACGACGGCCGAGGGGGACGCGGCGGACCCGGCGGCGAGCGCGGTGTTGCCCACGGACAACCGGGACCTGGCCGCGGCGAAGCGCATGGCGGCAGTTGGGGACCGCATCCCGACTGGCGTCCGGGCCGGGTGGTGGAGGCCTTGCCGCGCGGACACCTGCGGGTGCCCTATCGCGGCGGCGAGTATTTCTTCCACGACGGCTACTGGTACCGACCCGACGGCCCGCGCTATGTGCTGGTCGTGCCGCCCCGCGGGGTGCGCGTCCGCAGCCTGCCGCCCTATGCGGAGCAGGTCTGGCTGGGCAGCGTGCTGTACTTCCTTGCCGCCGGCACTTACTACCTGTGGCATGCCGACACCCGCGAGTACGAAGTGGTCAGCCCGCCGCCGCGGGCAGCGGGACCCGTTTATCCGGTCAGCGGGCCGGCCGCCAGCTACGACGTGGTGGCCTACCCCGCGCGCGGCCAGGGGCCCGACCAGCAGGGCCGCGACCGCTACGAGTGCCACCGCTGGGCGGTGGGCGAGAGCGGCTTCGACCCGGCGGGGGCGACCTACGCGCCGGCCGCCGAGGTCGCCAACGACTACCGCCGGGCCATGGCCGCCTGCCTGAGCGGGCGCGGCTACAGCGTCAACTGACGGTTTCCTTGCCGACCACTTCCTGCGGGTCGGCATGGATCAGCACTTCGGCCTTCGGGTATTCGCGCTTGATCGCCAGCACTGCGCGGTCGGTCAGGGCGTGGGCCACCGACAGGCTCAGCTCGCCGGGCAGTTCGAGGTGCAACTGGACGAACCAGTGGTTGCCGGAAATCCGCGTGCGCACGTCGTGCGCGCCGAGCACTCCCGGCACGCTGCAGGCGAGTTCGCGCATGCGCTCGCTGATGTCGGTAGGCAGTTCCCGGTCCATCAGGATCGACACCGACTCGCGAGCGATCTGCAGGGCGCTCCAGAGGATGTACAAGGCGATGCCCAGGCCGAACAGGCCGTCGCTCTGTGGCCAGCCGTAGCGGGCCAGGAGCAGTGCCACGAGGATGCTGGCGTTGAGCAGCAGGTCCGAGCGGTAGTGCAGCGAGTCGGCGCGTATCGCGGTGGAACCGGTGCGGCGGATGACGTGGGTCTGGAAGGCCAGGAGAAGGGCCGTGAGCAGCAGCGACAGCAGCATCACCGCGATGCCCCAGGTGGCCGCGCCGAGGGGCTGCGGGTCGCGCAATTGCTCGACCGCCTGGATAGCCACCAGCACCGCGCTGGCACCGATGAACATGGCCTGGGCCAGGCCGGCCAGGGCCTCGGCCTTGCCGTGGCCGTAGCGGTGGTCGTCGTCGGCCGGGCGTAGCGAATAGTGCACCGCCAGCAGGTTGAGCAGCGAGGCGGCACTGTCCAGCAGGGAGTCGGTGAGGCCGGCGAGCAGGCTCACCGAACCGCTCAGCCACCAGGCAATGGCCTTGCCGATGACCAGGGTGACGGCGACACCGAGCGAGGCCAGGGTGGCCAGGCGCAGCAGGCGGGCGTGGGGGGAATCGGGACTCATGGGGCGCTTCTGGCAGAAGGGACGGCGCCACTGTAAACCAACCGGGCGGCGACCGGGCACTGACGCACGGTCGCGCTCGGAGGGCGGATCAGGCGGCCGGCTTCAGGCCATAGGCCGCCAGTTGCTCGACGCTGCCGCTGTGGCGGATGAGGCGCGGGTCGTCGAGCGGCAGTTCACGGCCGATCTCGCGTTCGAGGATGGCCTTGAGCTTGCGGTTGTCGACCTTGCCGTCCGCGCCGACGGCATCCTTGAGCACTTCCGGGGCGACCGAGTACTTGGCGTCGGGCAGGTAGATGGCGCCGGTGGCGAAGTCGACGCCGAAGGCGATCAGGCCGGGGATGATATAGAACAGCAGGCCGATGGCGTCGAAGGCGACGATGGCCGGATCGATGCGACCGTCGATCTGGCCGCGTCGCTCGGGGTAGAACAGCGTACCGCAGGCCGACAACTGGCTCAGCAGGGCTGCACTGAGAACGGCACAGGAAACGCGGGTGGCAAGGCGCATGTATGACCTCCGGGTGAACATGACGGCGAACTATAGCAATCGACCAGCGTTCGGCAATCTTCTGCCGCGACGATGACGATAAGACCGTCGAAAGCGCCTGCCGGTTCGCCGGTATACTTCCTCGGTCAGTCCGGAGCCAGCATGATTTCCCTACCCATCGACGCCGTTGTTCCCGCCCTGCGCCAGGCCCTTGGCGCACAACACCAGGCCGTCCTGGAAGCCCCGCCGGGTGCCGGCAAGACCACCCGGGTGCCGCTGGCCCTGCTCGACGAGCCCTGGCTCGCCGGCCAACGCATCCTCATGCTCGAACCGCGACGCCTGGCGGCGCGGGCCGCGGCCGAGCGGCTGGCCGCCGAGCTGGGCGAAAAGGTCGGCGAGACCGTCGGCTACCGGATCCGCCTGGAGAGCAGGGTCGGCCCGAAGACCCGCATCGAAGTGGTCACCGAGGGTATCCTTGCCCGTCGCCTGCAAGACGACCCGGCGCTGGACGGTGTCGGCCTGGTGATCTTCGACGAATTCCACGTTTTGCCATTTGCACAGAAATACCACTGATTCTTGTCAAAAATAAGGGGCTCTCTATCTCCCTAAGCACTGTTTCTCATGTTTGACCAACGCCAATGTTTAGCTCAAAGCCAAGCTTTCCCTGATAGCTCAGTGCATCCTACTGCTCACTTTGATCATCATGGTCAAGTCGGGCTCACACCAAGATTAGGAGGGGAGGTTGTAGATGATCGAGCTGATTTGGCAGGCTCAAGGGGCGAACGAGGCAGTTTGTTGCCCATCTCATAGGTCAGCTTAGGCACCCCCTTCCAGGAGGCCCGGACATCTGATCAAGAATTTGGTGATCAAGGAGCAAGCCTTACCTCGATCCAGCCAGCCCTGCCTCTGTCAGCTCTGTATGCACCCGCGACAACAGCTCTTCTGAACTCACCCCTGGCTCTGCTTTCAGGTAGCCCGCCACCAGAAGAGTCACCGGATGCACCCCCATCACTGAAGCCAGTTCATCGATCTTGTCGACGGTCGGGCTATACATACCCCGCTCCAGCGTACTCATGTAAGTCCTGCCGCTGACCTCAGAGAAATCTTCCTGGCTCAGACCTTTTTGCTTGCGCATGGCTCGGAGAGCTGCGCCGAGCCCCTCTTTAAGATTCATAACCCAATTTTGAATAGTGGAAATTGGGCTTTATCTGCTTTTGAACTGTATACGGCTACACCGTATACTGTTCATTTTCGATTGAGGCGAGATGCTGCAATGAAAGGCAAGACAGACTTTGCATTTGGCTCCACTGCTCCGGGCACGTGGAACCTTTCATTAGAAGGGCGGGAGCCATGGATGCTCCTCACTCTCGCAAGCTCAGCCGACCAGGCCGTTGTCCGTGCTATCTCATCGAATGACATCGAACTCGTAAAGCAGACACTTATCTCTCCCGGAGAAGGCCTCTTCGTGCGTTCATTCCAGGTGGTCTTCGCTTCTGACTTCCCCGATAACTTAGGGGTGGGCGTGGCGGAGGTCTATGAGCTGATTGAAGGAAAGACCAAGAAGAAGGAAGTGTTCTATCGGCTCAAAACCAAATACGGCGTGTTCAGGTTCGGCGGCCCGGCACACCTGCTGTCGAACCATGAAAATCTCGATTGGAGCGTGAGGATTTACTCCAGTGAACGACCGCCCAAGCGCTATTACGCCGACTGATTATGGCCACCCTCCAACAATCTGCCGATCTTCTCTACGGCGCAGGCACCCCGATGGCTGGTGTTGAAATGCCTCAGGATGAAGCCGTCCGGATCATGCGCAAGCACTTTCCATACTTCGAATACTGCCTAGTACGAGATTGGATCTGGATCGATCTCGACCTAACCCCCGAGCAAAGCGCTGCTTTCGCCAGAAACCAGCGTCAGCCCTCGCTGATCTTTGCGCACACGGTCATCTACGACAGCTCGCGACGCTTCGACGTTGGAGACTTCGTGCGCACGAGCCCACTGTATAAATGGGAAGAAGGCTTCATCTTTGCCACGCTCAATTCCGCATATCTTTTAATGGGCGATGGGGTGCGCAAGCGAGCCACCCTGGAAACGTTAACCAGCTTTTTTTGACCACAAGCAGGGCCTCCTGCCGTCTACAGCCAACGTCCAAATGCGAGGTGATCAGGATGGTTAATCAGAAGAAAACAGCCGAACCCATCCACTGTTTTGTATGTGGCGATCCATGCCTTGAGGGGCGTTGTGGCGCCTTGCATGGATACCACCCGAACGACAATGGAGGAAGTGACCTCTACTTTGCTCCTCTATGCCAGGGCTGCTTCCTCAGTGCTTTAATGTACTTGAGGCAAGAGCACGAGCTGGTTATTGAGCACAAAAAGCAGCTGAGGCCATGATGCGACAGTCGATTCGCGACGAAGTGATGAAACTGACATCCCGGCTCGCGCAGAGATGCCACCAGAGTGTTGCGGAGGAGCATGCTGCGCTGATCGCAAGGTACGCGCGTCTGGATACTGCCTGTGATGCGTTCAATGCCTTTAACGGCTGCCGCCCAGTCGAAGATTCAGATATTTTCGAAACACTCTCTCAGCGCCGTAGGGACATCGCTGACGTGCTAGCTCACGCGAACCTAGAAGCTTTCGAGCGCGAGGCGGCTCCTGGGCTGTATTTAGCTATTCCCTACTTCTATTGGTGCTCTGACATCCAGCCCATTTGGCTTGTCAATCGCACACACGAGCCATGCACCTACGTCCGGCGCGCTTGCTATGCGTTCGCCAGTGCGGATGATGGCGTCGACGAGTATCGAACGGCAAGCAGCGCCTTTGCTGACGGCATAGCTGCCGGCGCAGTCATTCAACCGGGTGAGAAGCTTCAGATCGATGACTACTCAATGCGAGTTGATGGCGATTTCGTCAGCGTCAGGAGAGTCATTCTGGTCGTCAATGGAGAGCGCGGTGAGTACTTCGTCAGTATCTCGAAGCTGGCCGGTTACCTGACGTGCGAGCACCTGCACGGTCTCCATGAACTCAAGAGCGTTCAAAGTGTTCAGGGCAAGAAGCCAACTACATTCTGAGTACCACTCTGCGATGAGCGGAGAGGTGTTCCGGGTGCGGTCTGCTCTGTGTATCGACTGGCATACGCAGCGGCTTGCCAGAAAGGCCGGCCTATTCACTGTCGTGTAGTCGGTCTGATATCTGGATCAGGGAGTGTTCGTCGACCCAGATCAGGCCCTTGTCGAACAAGGTGTGAATGTCAGCGCGTAGTAGCCGTCCATTGTCGGTACGGCTGGTCTCGTGTTACCGGTATTTGACAGTTGCATCAGGCGGGAACCGGCCAGAAGCGGGCAGTGAGTCAAACAAAAAAGTCATTCAACTTACCTATGTAAGCAAAAAACCTGATAACTTTCGCAAAATACCATAACCTCACCAAGAAAATTACTATCTATATCAGAAGCATCATGAACCATCTTGAAGTTCTTGCTTTCCAGCCAGTGCGTGATGCTTTCTTCATTAAATGAATCCAATTCGACTTTGTGTTCTAAAAAATCTCGCACTGAATCACTATAGATTATTGGCGAAGAAACAGGCGGCACCACTCTATATGTTATCCTTCCGAAAGAATTTGCCTGAGAATAATCTGTGGAGCAAATTAAAGAGCTGCTTCTGGCGTATATTCCAAATTTACCAAAGAACCATCGGTCAGCTGCTTCGTGAATCTTTATATCGGTATCCACTGGGGTGCGCCCCCTGTGGTAAAATATATTTTTCTGACTCGGCGCATCAAGAACTGTAGAAAAGCCACGATATAAAACAGGCATTGTAATCCCTATTGGTGGGCAAAATTTTTATGGGAAAAGAAACAACTATCGAAACACTGGATTTTCTTGATGTTACAGGTCTTCGCATCATAAACAACCGCTTCCGATTGCTTGAAGAGGTTCCAGGGGGAAAAAGTTCGACTAGCTTTTTTGGAGTCGACGAACAAACCAATAAAAGCATCTTTGTCAAGCTGCTAATTTTCCCAAGATCCGAACTTGAATCAGCAAGATTTCGCAATGAAGCTGAATTCCTTAAAGGTCAAGAGGGATTCAATAAACTAATCAAGAAGACGCCGAAGTATATAAGCCATGGCAGTCTTTTTCAAGGAAGGGTATTGTTCTTAGTAACTGAAAAAGTTGAAGGCACTTTACTTTCTGACTGGATAGATACAAGTTTCTGCAAGGCCGGCTTGACGGAACGTCTAAAAATTGCCTATCGCATTTTTGGTGCTGCCGAGCATTTCGGCTATTTTGTTACTCATCGCGACCTTCACCCAGGCAACATTAAAATTCTAGATGGAGATATTGATCTATATACAAGGGTTCCAAATTATAAAGTCATCATCCTTGACTGGGGGCAGTCACATTCAAAACTTGAAGCGCACTACGCAGAAGAGGATGACGACATTAAAATAATTGACAATGGGATGGGGCGCGAAATAACAACCTCCTTCTACAATCTTCCGCCAGAAACCTTTATGGACTGGAATAGAGCCGGATCAGAGTACAACAAGTATGACTCATGGGCAATGGGCCTTCTTTTATACAAGCTCATATCCGGCGAAGACCTCTTCTCCTTTGATAATATCGGTCAATTTGCAGAGTCGATGAGGCACATTGAGATGGATATTGAATCAAAGGTGCAGAGAATTGGGGAGTATGCCGGAGCAAAAAAACTCATACTTCAGGGATTGCTATATCACCTCCTCGCAAAAGATCCCCGCGAAAGAATGTTTATACAAACTGCCAGAATGGTGTTGTGGTTTATTCTTGTTGAAGATTTTGAGCCTGACGATGTTGGTATGGTTGCGCGCTTCCTGAGAGACCCTTTAGGATTTAAAGAAATTCAATGGAAGCATTTCGATAGCGACCCGCTTGATTCCATTTATTGATGCTTGAGCTAAAAATACATCAGGCTCAGCTCATTGTTAGGGAAATCGTTTTTTCCAAATTTATAGCGCAGACTCTTAGTTCGGAAATAAACCAATCTCCACAAGCATTGATAGGTAAAGTGGGGCGAATTTACTTTCGTCTGAACCAAACGTCGATAGTGGCTGGTAATACCGTGGGCGAAGGACTGCTTTTGGCCGGTTCGAGCCAGTGGCATCCGGCTCGAACCGGCCAAGCCAGCCATGGAGCACCGGCTAAACCAAGAGAACTTAGTTTTGACTAGACGATTATGGTTGCGCAAAAAGCAAACTTATTTCTTTAGTCTCGATTTTAATTTTCAAGCGAAACCCCATAGATCGACCTAACTTCATTTTCATAATGTTGGCAGCCAGATAGGGCTAATAATCTTTGGACGTTGGAGTCATAGAACCCGCCTTCAGGGCTTAATATTGTTATTGGGTTGGTCGACTTGGGATCTATGGTTTTCCCAATTTGACTAATAAAGCGCGTTACCTGATCAGTTAGATGCTTTAACTTGTCAGCATCTCGGTCATTATCTAAAACCATACGATCTGCCGATTTCATGATCTCTCTTAACGCGGCAAATTGACCCGGAGACCTCTGAAGTGTTTCCATAAATCTATAATCCATTGGGATGGACGTTATTTGCTCCAAGGCATAACCCCATGGATAATTGACAATTCCCTGAGTTCGATGCTGTGATGGAATCAATTCTCGCCATCTACAACCGCTATCGGTAACCAGTGCCGATCCTGTGACTTGTGCCAAGAAAAGTGCCATCTCATAATTTGGCCCCATTCTGAATTGGAAGAACTGACCTCCTTCACCAATGGGCATGTTTTGCAGCATAGTTAGTGGAGACGCCTCGGCATGCCGTTCTAATTCGGCGACTGCCTCCGCTGCCTTTTCCTCACTCAACCCAAACTGATGTATTAATGCTTGTTTTTTTGCAGTACTAGGCATCATTGCCATAGCGTTCAGCAAGTCCTCATTGGCCAACCTGTAGTGCAATTCTAGGTCTTTCTCACAGAACATTTCTTTAGTGCGATACTGGGATCGATCTTCAGCCATTTCCATCATACCCTTCATTAGGGCGAGGTCGAACTCTGTTGGATCTGGGATAAGGTTTACTAGGCCGCGCCCAATAAATGGCTCCATCTCAAGCATAAAGAGAAAATCTTTTAACGCTTGATATTTGTACTTTATTGGTGATTTAATCGGGCTGAATTCTGGCTTAACATTATTTGGATTGACTATTGGAGTTTCTATTAGAAATTCGTCGAAAATAGCCGCCATGGGCAAGGCATTCTCACTAATAACCCGAACATCTAATATTCCTGTGTAAAGCCCTCGAAAACTTCCATCGGGCTTAGGCAGCAACGCATAAATATCGGTATCACGAGGCCATAAAATAGAATAAAAACCATAAATTCTTGATACCTGGTCTTCGGACAGTTCGCGCCTAACATCCATCCAAGTTTTACCGCTGTCGAGACCAAGAACATCGCGAATGCAGTTGCAGAACGCTAGATTTCGCTCTCGTATACTTGCCACTTTCCAAGTGGTTCTAAGCCCATTGGGAATGTCTCGACAACAATTCTTATATTTTTTGCCACTGCCGCAACCGCAAAAATTGTTTCGACCAATTTTGGCTTCATCTATGTTCTTGTTTAGGAATTCGCTTTGAGGCGTTGTTCGACCAAATGCATCTTGATAGTGAACAGAGCCATCATCGAACTTTGCAAACATTTCCCCGCCAAACCTATAAAGTCCATCGACTGGTGGCAGGAGAAGTTTTCGTATATCGGCCCAACTACAGTTCAAGTTGATTTCAGGGTAAAGCCATTCCTCTTTACCGGCAGCTACTGATGATTGGGCTCTGCTTTTAATGACGTAATTGACTTTTGCAACCTCTTCCGCTGTAAGCCTGCGTGAGTTAATAAACTCAATAGTATTAACCATGCTATTGCGAACACGGACGGAATTGGTTCTTTGCTCAAGTGGGTTTACATTGTCAGGGTCTTGGGCATATTCAAGATTGGTTAGAATCAAGCAACGATTTTTGTCTAGCGGAAATAATGTCTGCGAGCCCTTTAATGAAATATCAGGGTCATTAGGGAATTCGCACAGTTCTGTTCCAGGAGGGCACGCGTAATTGTAAATGGTGACAGGATGGTCGGAAATTATAAATTTTACTTCGGAGTCTTCAGCGGAGACCAATTCTCTTACGCCTTCAGCCCACAAAACGCAATTTAATGTGCGCAGCGATTGCATTTCCATCATCAATTGCGGCTGGCTTAGTTTTGGGTACTTGCTCTCAATCCAAGCTAAGCCTTTGGGGGTTCTTAGTTTTTGGGCGTCAATATATACAAATAACTTTTGAAAGTTTTGATGCCATTGCGATTGGTCATCGGTTAGAAATGCTCGCACGGCTTTTGATCCGTTATCGTCTATCGGGCCAAAAAGTTTTTGCTCAATATCATCATTAAGTTCTTCACCCAAGAATGTCGAATATAGATCTATCTTATAGAACTGTTGAGCCGGCGCATGCCATCTCTTGGAGTAAATGGTCTTGGTTTCACCGTTCTTTAGGTTTATATCTCGGCGCGTTAGATAGCAGAGTTGGCCGTCCCGCTCATGGATGAATCCTTTCTGATGCCACTGAGCTACAAAATGATTATCCCTAGTCTTGCTCATTTCTTTGGCCGCCAATATTTATATAGCTCTATTGCAGATCGGTAAGATCGTAGTCACTGTTTGAATCAGCACTTTGTAGGACTGAAGACGAAAGTTTTCAATCCTAACGTTACGCAACCTACCCCCGTACGCCAATCACTTCATCCCACCTCGTCGTATACCTCTGACTCAGCATCTCCCTTCGCATCGTCCAAGCGGGTTTCGCCGGCACCCGACCAATGCGCACTGTGCCCCGTCCCTCGCGTTGATTGATCTGGTCGACTACGGCCATCAGCTGCTCGGCGCCACGGCGGGGTTTGGGCGCAAAAAGGTCTAGCGTCAATTCGCCCCGCTGACTCAAATCCATCAGCAAGATGGAACACTTAGAGAAGGGATATCCAGGGCGGTAGATCTGACCTAGGCCTCTCTGAGCGAGCGCCAAAATCTCTCTCGTGTCATCGGTAGGTGCAGGCAAGGCCAGCGTCACTGCGTTGGCGTAACGCGGCCCGTCGACATCCGCTAACTGAGTCTGAAGGCCTACCTGAATCGTGCTGCATAGCGAGCCCTGAGCACGCAATTTCTCCGCAGCGCGGCTCACATACGTAGCCAGTGCTTCACGAATCGGTGGTAGCTCTGTCTGGCGCACCCCAAACATTCTGCTTGAACTGATCGCCTCTTTAGGGGGCGGGCCTTCGTTGAAACCAATGCAACTGATACCGCGCAGCTCTCTCGCTGTGCGCTCCATGGTCACACCGAACGTCTTTCGCAGAGTGCCGATTTCGAACTGGGCCAGATCCCAGGCGGTGGAGATATTGAGGGCTGCGAGCTTGGACGCTGAGAGATGGCCCACACCCCATACCTCCGACACCGGCGCTAGGCGAAGAAGCTTATCCTGGCGAATGGGGTCGGTCAGGTCGAGCACACCACCAGTACCCTTCCACTTTTTCGCTGCCCAGTTCGCAAGCTTTGCCAAGGTCTTGGTTGTGCTGATGCCAACGCCAACAGGCATACCGATCTCGCGCGCCAGGCGCTCGCGAATGCTTCGACCCAGGCCTTCAGGATCTACCACACCAGTCATGTCGCCCCAGGCTTCATCGATGGAATACACCTCAATGCTTGGCAGCATCTCAGCCATCAAGTGCATCACTCGATTGCTGATGTCTGCATTTATGTGGAATAGAAAATCAAGTCGCAGCCGACTTTGGTCTGCTGATGGCCAAAGAAGCATTGCTTGTATGACCATGGCGCTGCCAATCATTTCAGGCCGCACCGAGATCCCGTACGCTTCGTAACCATGACGGACAGAGAGCGGCCAGAAGCGTTCCTTGGGCTTGCACCAAATAGGTCAAGGAAGTAGCGCCAGATAGAGCCCACAGGCGAATGCCACCAGAGGGTTCTACCCCGTTAACACGGACATTTTCAAGTAAGCTCACACCGAGCTGAAGGAGTGTTCATGAAGCGCAAGAAATACAGTCCGGAATTCAAACGGGAAGCTATCGAGTTGGTTCGTCGTTCAGGGGCGAGCTGTCGACAAGTGGCTCTGGAGATTGGTGTGGCTCCGAACCTGCTCACACGCTGGGTTCGAGAGGCACGGCCAGGCACAGAAAAGGCATTTCCCGGAACAGGTAGCCCGCGAGATGAGGAGCTGGCCAGACTCAAGCGTGAGTTAGCCCGAGTGACCAAGGAACGTGTTTTTTTAAGAGACGCGGCAGCGTACTTTGCCAAGGAGTCATCGAGCGGTACACGGTGATCCAGCGCTGCCGCAACGAGTACCCGGTACGACTGATGTGCCGTTGCTTGAGGGTTTCTGCCAGTGGCTATTACGCCTGGCAGGATCGTGATCCAAGCCCACGTGCTCAAGAGAATGCACGCCTGATAAGGCGCATTCGGGAGATTCACGAGGACAGCCGTGGTGTGATCGGAGCGCCACGTATGCACGAGGATCTGCTCGAGGAGGGCGAAACTGTCAGCCTGAACCGCGTTGCTCGCCTGATGGCAACTGAGCGAATTCAAGGCTGGCCACGCCGGAAGAGGCGTGGCTTTGGAAGAGTCGCCAGCGGCCGTCCAGCAGGCGTGAAAAATCTGCTGGAGCGCGATTTCACCGCGCAGGAACCGGAGCGCAAGTGGGTCACGGACATCACGGAAATAGTCACACTAGAAGGCAAGCTCTTCCTATGCGTGGTGCTCGACTTGTACAGCAAGCTGGTGATCGGTTGGTCGATGCATCACCGTCAGGATCGGCAGATGGTGATTCGAGCGGTGGAAATGGCGATCTGGCAGCGCCAGGGTGACTGGTCAGTGATCCTGCATTCGGATCGCGGCAGCCAATTCACCAGTGCGGACTACCAGCGCTTTCTGAATCTCAACACGCTGGTCTGCAGCATGAGTGCCGTCGGACATTGTGGCGACAACGCTGCCTGTGAAGGCTTCTTCGGTCAGCTCAAACGGGAGCGCGTTGCCCATCAGTCGTATCGCACTCGTGATGAAGCACGGGCGGATTTATTCGACTACATCGAGCGGTTTCACAACCCACGAATGCGTCGTAGAGTCGCCCGGCAAGATCTGAAGTTTTCAGCCCTTTTCAAACTGTCCATGGAAATGGGGTAGAACCCAGACCTCCCGATCCTACATACGCCTCAAAGCGGGCCTTTTTTGCCGGGCGGAAAGTGGTCGATACGGGACGGGACTCATAGATGGCACAAGGCTAGTCGTACTAGTTCACAGCCTCCTCCATACCATTTACTGTGTAGCCTCTGGTTCCACGGAATTTGAGCTCGGTGGAGGGCTGCATGGAAGTACGTTACTGGGAGGGGGGGCTTCACTCGTTTGAGGTGGAGGCGATCGAAAGGATGGCGAAGGCCTTCGCACCCAACGAGGAGGTGGCGCAGCCAGGTACTCCCACCGCTAAAGGGAATTCTTTCGCGGTGCTCAAACAGCTGAAAAAGCCCGACGGAGTATGGCCTTGGAAGGGGTATGCGGGCTTTCGCTTTGCCAATTCTCGTGGCTCTGATGGGGAGTTCGATCTCGTCATTATCACTCACAGCATGGTGCTGGTGGTCGAGCTAAAGCACTGGAATGGCAAGATCACTTCGAACGGCAGCAAGTGGTATCAGGACGGTAAAGAGCGGGATGCCTCTCCGGTCGAAAGAACTCGGAGGAAGATGTACGAGCTCAAGAAGAGAATGCAAAGCATCAAGGCCAGCTTGCCAAAAGGAAAAGAACCGTGGTTCGAGTTCTGCGTTGTTCTCAGTGGCAAGTGCACCCTGGATCTACCAGACGCAGAAATACCGTACGTCATGCAACTCGAAGACTTCCTCGGTCTCGCCGACGAGAAGCAGTTCAGGCAACGGTATCCCAAAGCCCACAATGTCCACTTGAATGACCATTTTGGCGACTTCGACAGACTGCTAAATGAGGGATTCGTCAAGCCGAAGGAGCTCGTGGTCGACGACTACCGTGCAATAGCACCGGCGGTATTCACCCACCCGACCAAGGTCTACAGCGAGTTCGACGCCGTGAACATCCATAATAAGGATGACCACGCGATGCTTCGGCTATGGGACTTTTCAAAGCTCGATAGCACTTCTGCCAGGACCAAGGAGGGAAGGTTCAAGATCCTCTCGCGAGAGCGGGAGATCCTTGTCTATCTTAAGCGCCTCGACCAGGACTTGGTGAATCGCTGCGCCAGATTTAAAGGAAATGTCAGCCCCGACTCCATCACCGAGCAGCATTCCGAATTGTTTGAGATGCCGGATGGGCATTTCCGTCTCAACGAATTCATAAACAGGTTCGTGGTGCGAATGAGCGGTGGGGAGCGCCTCCAGCTCCTCAAGATTCTACTGGCCCAATTTGCAGGCCTGCACGGCCATAGCGTCGCGCATAGAGATGTCGGCGATCATAGCGTTTGGTTCTCGCCAGCCTCCGGCATTGCACTTTCCAATTTCATCAGTGCCTACCACCAACCTATTGGTACAGTAGGCGACCTGCGTAGCCTACTGAGCATCGGCGCCATTTCACTGCCCGAGGACCAGGGCAACGCAAATCTGGACACGACGCCATTCAAACGAGATGTGTTCGCACTCGGGATACTGTGCTGCCATTTGATCCAAGCTAAGCCCCTTCCACTCAAGCTCGATGAAACCTACATACAAGGCGTACTGCGCGAGACAGAGGGCGCCACGGAGTGGTTCTCGGAGGTGATTCGGAAAGCCATACAGCGTAACCCGGCAGATCGCTTTGAAAACGCAATCGCATTCCTGCAGGCATTGAGCGAAGCCACTCCAGACAACTCGGCAAGCTTCGAGTTTGATAAGCGACAGCTCGATCGTTTTGCTACAGATGTGCGGTTAGCCTCGGCGTACCGAGAAGACGAAGAGCCCCTGGTGGACTCGGCAGAGAAGCTTCTGTACCGATCGGGTCCATGGATGGTGAAGTCTTGGCCATCGATCAATGCACGTGAGCCGCAAGATAGGCAGGGCCCCATGCTGATGTCTTTCTTCGAGACACTTGAGCGCTTGAAGGTCAGTAGCTTTCATTTCATGCCGAAACTTGAGCACTTCGGATACGATCGCAGCGGCAACCCTTTCTTGGCCCAAGAGCATGTAGAGGGTGTCCACTGGAGCGACTTGCACGATCTCCCCGTCCCCCAAGCCCTAATCGTCTCACGTCGATTAATTGAGGCGGTTGAGGGTCTCCATGAGCAGCAACTCAGTCACGGGGATTTGCACCCCGAAAACATTATGGTCACTTTGGGTAGTGACTACGAGTCAACTCATCTTCACCTGCTGGACTACCCTGATTTCTCGCCGACTGGTGAACGCCCCTATAACAACAGGTACAGCCCTATAGTTGAAGACAGCACTCCAGCTGAAAGGGACAATTTCGCAGTTATGCGGATGGTCCTCGAACTGCTTGGGATGGACTGGGACACCTCCCGTGAAGGAGACAACCAAGCCCTTAGGGACGCTATCGACCTAGAGAAGAGGAGCGGTTCAGGTTACCTCTCCCTCGAACGGTTCAACGATGCTCTGGAAGTTGCTTTCCAGTCCAAGCCGACCATCGAAACGATCAATGTACCCATCAGAGGCAGTGCCACCTTCGACATCCTTCCAGACAACGAAAAAATTTACGTCGTTGTCCGACCTGACCCGAATACCCCAACCAAAGCGCTCGAAGTCCTTTTCGCCGGAATTGGTGGTCAGTTCTTGGCGTGCTTCGACCCAGAAACAAAGGTATTCACAAGAGCTTTCAGACCGCATCAGGAGCAGAGAGTCAGCCTATTCTTTGTCCGAAATGCCAACCACCATCTGAACGTGCGCTTCACCGTGTCGTCTGGGGGGGCGAGCAATCTGGCGTCCCTAGGAAGCACCGGCAACCTCGCGGCCCTGTCGAGATACCTCGGACAGGACGAAGGGTTTATAGCGTTAGCTGCAAAAATCCTTGAAGCAGAAGTCCGAAAGCAAGCCGCATTAGCGGAAAGCGATGCCGCGGAGGAATCGATCACCGGCGAAGACGCCGAGAATGGACTAGCTGTCGATGACCCCAAACTTGAAGGCGTTCCTGTCCAAAGCTTCCCGGTAGGACAGATTTGGAAAACCATCACATCAACGGAGCTTGAGGCGCAACCGTCGTTCAGGGTTGCAGCAGAGCCGCGGTTCCATCGAGACAATCTGGGACTTCTCATTCCTTACATGATGGAGTCGAAGGCGCTTGAAGGCTTCGAGGCTGACGACAGCATTCGTCTGATCCTAAGGGATGGGGAGAAGGACATCGATGTTGGCGAAATCGACTTGGCCAAAAGCCTCCGCGATGCGGTCTACATCCCGGCCTCGAGCAAGTCACGACGCGTAAAAGCTGACTCGGTGCTGTATCTTCAGAGTCAGCAGAACAAAACGTCTATGGCCCGCCGCAAAAGTGCAATGGATCGGATCATCAACCGACAATCTGTCCAGCCAGATCTATTGGACTACTTCGACGAAAAGTGCAAGCTAGTCCCCAAACAGTACTCAGATGCCCCAACAGAAGAAGACTTCGCAGTTTATGAGCGGATCACGTCTGACGGCACTGTCATTGGCTTGAATGGCGCACAAAAGGAAGCCTTCACGAATCTGGTTACTACTGGACCTGTAGGCTTGCTCCAGGGCCCTCCAGGTACAGGGAAAACTGAGTTCATCGCCGCGTTTGCGCACTACCTGATCGATAAGGTCGGAGTGAGAAACATCCTTCTGGTGAGCCAGTCGCATGAGGCGGTAAACACTGCCGCTGAGCGGATCAGAGCACACTGTCGTCGCTTGGGTACTGCTCTCGATGTAGTTCGCTTCAGCAACCGGGGCCAGGTGGTCTCCGAGGAGCTCCTCGATGCCTACTCCCGAAACATCGTTGACCGCCAGAGGAATAGCTTCAGTGCCGAACTCAAGGAAAGGGTAGGTGCCTTGGCGTCGTCACTCGGATTGGGTACGGAGTTTGCCCAGACCATGGTGGACGTCAACCAACGGATCACTCGCCAGATAAAGTCCCTGGAGAGCCTCGAGAAAGACATCATGCGAGCCACGGACGACGAGGATCGAGCCGCCCTGGAAGCTCTCCGAAAAGCTGTGCAGAACGATGTAAGTCTTTCCGCTAAGGCTTACCTTGGCGATTCCGATTTGAGCGAAGTTCCTCCGCAAACGATCCTTGAGCGAGTCTATGCACGCATTCAGTCGGACCATGGGGTCCGACCGCCGGAGTTCAAGCACTGTCAGGATCTGATCCAACTCTCGCAGGATTTCAGTGAGCGCTTGTCGAGCAATCGCGCTAACTACGACGAGTTTTTAATGAGATCCCGTAGTCTCGTATGTGGAACCTGCGTAGGGATTGGCCTGCAGCACCTGAATCTTGCTGCAACCCACTTTGACTGGGTGATCATCGATGAAGGTGCACGATCCTCGCCCAGCGAGCTAGCAATCGCCATGCAAGTCGGGTCCCGAATCCTCCTGGTCGGTGACCATTCACAGCTGCGGCCGACGTATGAGGATGAGCACAAGAAAGCTATTGCTCAATCTCTTGGCATTCCTGCGAACTCAGCTGAATTCCAGCGAGTCATGCGAAGCGATTTTGAGAGAGTGTTCGAATCCCCTTACGGTCGTGCAGCACGAGCAACCCTCAAAACGCAATACCGCATGCTTCCGCCGATCGGTGACCTTGTCAGCGAAATCTTCTACGACAACGAACTCAAGAACGGTGAGCGGCCGAGCCCTGAATACTTCGCCCAAAAGACCCCAAGCTGCCTGTCTCACATTGTCACTTGGCTGGACACCGGAACGCTTGGCAGTAAGGCCTTTGATAGCGGTGGTCAAAGCATCTCAAACGGCGCTGAGGCCGACGCAATCATCCAGCTTTTGCAGGAGATCGAAGCTGATGAAGACTTCTGCGCGGGAATGGTTAGAGAAATGGCAGAGTCCCAAGAACCTCCTATTGGCGTCATCTGCATGTACCGTGAGCAACGCAAGCTGGTCCGCAAAAGATTCGCAGAGAAATCATGGTCTGAGGACTTCCGCAGACTTGTCAAAATAGAAACAGTGGACAGTTACCAAGGTAAAGAGAACCACATCATTATCGTGTCTTTAACACGAGCCAAGTCTGACCAGCACCCAGGTTTCCTATCAATTCCGAACCGTATCAACGTAGCGATTTCACGCGCTATGGAGCGCCTTATTATTGTTGGGAGTATGAAAATGTGGAGCGGCCGGAACGCAAAACTCCCACTTGGCAAGGTGGCAGGCTACATTGGGGCCAGACAGGATGATAGGAACTATCAAATTGTGCCTGCTACACCCTCGAAGAGGATTGTCTGATGGAAACTACTCCAATTGTCCTCTTTGAGCTCGATGTTGCGGTACCAGCGCAACAGTTTCGCATTGAGTACACGCTTGTTGACAAAGGCGGGCTTCCAGTCGTGCCAGAGTTTCTGCTCAGGCTACTAAAAATTTCAGCCCTCATGCCCGCCGAAATTGCGAAATACTTCGGATTCTCGGCCAAAGAGCTGAGCGTCGCGATGATTCCGTTTATTAAAAACGGTGAAATACGCATCCGCCCTGATGGAAAAGCAGAGCTCACAGAAATAGGGCTTCGACTATTTTCCGAAGGCCACGAAACCCCAATAGTAAAGCGGAAGGAAGAACGCCAGCAAACCTTCACCTTCGATTTGCTAGCGTTTAGCTATCTCGGCCGGAGCCTTAAATCAGTTGAATCAAAACGCACATTAGAGTTACAGGCCGCTACGGAGACATTAACCGAATCCTGCAGATCCGCAGTAGAAGCTTTCATGGGGCAGCTATATGACATTCACCGCATGGGACATCTTGGTGGACAGCAGCAAGAACGTCTTCCTCCAGAGCTTTACAAAGTTGCCGAAACCCAGAAGGTACGGGAAGGGTGGGAGATTTTGGTTGAGCGAGCGGCAATCGACGCGAACGCCCGCCAGGTTCGGTTTATTGCATTAGAAGGGCTGAGGGAGAACGAAGCCTATCTCCGTCAACGGACAGAACAACTGAGCCGGCAAACTGCAACAGAAAATTTCGAGTTGGTGCTCCGGCTAGTTGATATGCTTGGTGATGCGGACAGTTATGACTTTCTAAGATCAGGCGGGCTAGATCTACAGGCATTCAACGCAACTGCAGCGTCCGCAATTAATTCTGATACGCGAATTTTCGGATCTCTTCAGTTACAAGAAAATTGGAATAAAGTGTTTTCCCTGCTGGGAAAACATCGAAAAGAACTCAAGCGGACACACCAGGGAGAGCCTTTAAAGCTAACTTGGCTCGCCCCAGCATCCCATGGGCTCTGGGGGAAGTCAGCACGGCATGGAGAGATCTGCTCCGCCTTCAATGAGTTGTCAGATGCGAAAGCGCAAAGAGGGAAAGGGGAAAATATATTTGAAGTTAAAGTTCTTATCCCGCTGTCTGGCGATCGTGATATGCAAGGAATCAAGAGGGCCAGGTCGGACTGTTCAGAAGCGAAAAAATTACTATGCGGTTTCGTTGAGTCAGAAATATTAGCCCCTATTGAAGCCATCATTCTAGAGGGCAGGCTTGCAGTTGTTCTTTACCATTTAGTCATCCCGGAGATATCGCAGGTACCAATTCCGTTTGGCTTCGTCACCGAGAACGAAAATCGAGTTGACATGCTTGCGAGGCTTATAAATTCAACGCTTGAAGAGTATGTTTCGGGTAATACTCCGAGATTTCTCGGGCCAATAGAAAAATCAAAAAAGCAATAGCCCAAACAGCCCCAAATTCTGGGGCTTTTTCTTAGTAATGGAGTCCGGTCACCATGGCCTCGTCGGTATTGGAGCAAATATTGATTGTCCAGGTTTCAGCCAGCTGGCCACTCGCTCCGTCATCCTGCATACCCGCCAGGATGAGCGCTATGAACATGTCGTCACGGTGAGACGGATCCATTTTCTGGGGGTCTGCACGCGCGTCTCACTTCTCTCGGGCCTCCCCGCTGTACTGCTCTCCCATACCGGCGGATGCAAATACTTAGGATTGGGCATCGTTGAGCTCATGGAGCTCTACATCGGCTTTGAACCTGACCTATAGAGAAGATCCGCTTTGGATTTTTCTCTGCCGGTCTTGGTCGCACAGTGTGATAGTCAGGTCCGGTGCCAATGATTGGTCAAGTATGTGCAATTGCGCATAAGGGTAAATCGCACCTCAACCATTCTGGTTCTTAAGCCCAATTTCGCTTGGTGTCCTGCCGTCCAGGGTGGGTACGTTATCTAGCTTGTGAATCAGGCTATCCAGCTTTTCCAAGTCGCCCTCGGCAATGGCTCGCTCATCGGGAGTCAAAGGCACGGCCTCCAAGTACCGTCCGATAGACAATCTGCTTTCCAATGCTTGCGCCCTTGCGCTGGCTTTCGGCAAGTTGAAGTCACACCCCGCACAGGCCATGCGATGTGGGCAACTACTCCAGAACGGATTCGAACAATATGAGTCACCCAAGTCATAGAAGGTGTAGGGCTCTCCGGAATGGCGAGCAATGACGTCATGATCGATCAAGACCGAGACCATATGGGCCATTTGATCGGCTTTGACAAAAGACGCGGCCAGCTTGGTCGGCCGAATTCTAATGTAATGCAACGTCGAATTCGGGGAGCTATGCCCCGACCACTGCATCAACTCGATCAGCGACATGCCTTGAGGGACGCTGGCAAGCGCCGTCACCGCGGAAGCTCGTCCTCTGTGACTGGTGATTCGCCCGCGACTGTCTTCCAGCGGCATACCCGCCTTGGCGCATAGCATTGGAATGATGGTGTCATTGATGACACTGGAACCTATGCGCTTGCCGCGAAACTGGAACAGGTAGCTGACTTTTTCCCCTGTTCGTTCATCGAGCAGTGCAGCCTGGTTGGCAGGCCTTTCATCCAACCAGGCGTCAATGCGCTCCTTCACGACGACTGCTACAGGTTTGACGAATGCCTTGAATGTCTTACTGGCGGGAACATCGAGGTAGCATAAGGTTCCTGCGGGAACGATGGTTCCATCCTCGTGTACGACATCATGGGTCTGTGGATGTGCACAAGCTTTTTCCAAACGCATAATTTCGTTGCTGCGCAGACCCACATGTGTCCATACCACGGCGATGGCTTGGACCATCGACAGGGGATAGTGGATCTCCGATAGAAGGTCGTCGCGCCCAAGGTTAAGGCTCGCCCAAATCAGCTTGAGCCAAGTCGAGTCGTCAATCACTCGCGGGTTGATACCCGAGCTAAACGCCACGGTCCGTGGCGTGGCCAGGTGATGTCGGGGGCTGAACTTCAAACGCCCCCAGCCCCAGAGTTCAAAGTCTGTAAAAAAGCGGCGCAAGGCATGCAGAAAGCTGCGCTTTGAGTTGGCAGCGATAGGCTGGCCAAGCCCTTTGAATTGTGTTCCTTTCGCGGACTCCAGCGACCACTCACCGACCTTCATCCGGTCAACAGCGGCAATTAGCGCAGCGCAAGTAGACATGCCCCAATCGGTGGGCGTCGTAATTCCTGGTTGCTCTCGTGCTAACCAGATGCCGGTCCTCAAGATAAAACTGTAATTACTTTCACGTGTACGGGGACGTAAGGTGGAGGTGTCTCGCCAGCGACGGCACCACATCGCCCAGTGTGGATCGATACCATCGATGCTTTTCTCCCGCCATCCGGTATAGCCTCGCATGCGCAGGGGTTTCGCCAAAATCCCCATGGCAGCCAAACCGTGCGACACCTTGCCGACTGATCTCGCGATACCTTCGCTTCGGTGCTGTTGGCCCTTCAGCAACAGCTCCTCAGTAAACGTCTCCAATCGCGGATCGCCGTTTTCGAGCATTAAGGTACCCAGCACAGCGGAAAGAAACTGCTCAAGATGGCGCGCCGCGTAGCCCAGCGATCTCAACGCTCGGCTCAAGCGAGCGTGCTCACGCTTGAATATCTCGTGGCCAAAGATGAAAGAGGCGTATATCGCCGGTTGCCGGAATTTGGCGATACGCTGCGGGGCTTGAAACCCGCCGAGGTGGTAGGCAACGGATGCGAGGTAGGGCCGTGAGCCTGCTCGACCACTGAGCAAGGTCAGCCACTGCAGCTCAGACCAACACCAGTAGGGTTTACCAGTCTTAGTGACATTCCAGAGAATGGCGGCCACTGAAGAAATTGCCAATCGCTCAGAAACGCCGCTGTGAGCCGCTATGTCAACCAGCGGCCTCATGAGCCCAGGTAGCTCTGATTGAAGATAGCGCCAGTTTGATCGGAGAAGGCGATTCGAAAGTATGGTCAGTTCCAGACTCGACAGATCGCTCGGACGTTCGTACTGGCCGGCGTCAAACGGAACATAAAGGGGAACGGAGGGAGCATTCATTGCGATGCTCCAGCTCCAAAGAGCTCACAAAACATCCGGGCATCGAGACTGCCGACGGAGTGCGCCATCTTCGCTGTTAGATCCGCGCCCGATAGATGCAAGTACACTAACGTGGTTTTGGGGTCGCGATGGCCAGCATAGGTGGTCAATTCATGGAGCTTCCAGCCGGCGCGGGCCAGATGGGTAAGTCGAAGGTGGCGAAAGCTGTGGGTGCTCAGGCGAGGTAGATTAGCTTCCGTGGCCCACCCTTTAACCGTTTTGCTCCACGTCCAACGGCTCAGTGACGAGCCACGATTGCGATCCGATTCTGATCGAAACAACGAACCTCGTGACCAACCGGCGCGGCGAAGAACATGTAGATGCTCGATTAATACGGGCGCAATTTCTGGGCTGTAGCACACGACGCGGCTGCGTTTGCTCTTGGTCGTTTCCGCTCGCACCGAGATGAGCCGATGTGCAACGTCTAAATCTTCAATCCGCAAGGCCACCAACTCGGCACGGCGAAGAGCCCCGAAGTATGCCAACGACAGCATGAGCCGATCACGGATGGACGACCTGGCCGCGATACTGAGAAAGTGTCGCCACTGCTCATCGTTGAGAATGTCTGGCAGCTTAATCAGCCTCGGGACCAAGCCCCTGATAAAGCCTGCATGTCCAGGCGCCTGGAGCAGCCGACCATGTTGTCCACGAGGGACAGGGTTTTGCTTGCAAAGACCCTGAAAAACTAGATGGTCGTACCACAACCGGATGGCGGTAAGCCGTTGGTGCAAGGTTGAATTTTCTACCGCTTTCTTTTCACCAGGCAGCAGCTTGCGGATGTAGAGCGTGACTTGTTCGAATGTCGCGGATTCGGGTTGCAATCCACTCCCTTCGCAATGCAGTAAGTAATGAGCAAGGCCACGGCCATAGGCGTCAAGCGTGGCCGGCGCACGCCCCAGATTACCCAGTAGCTCCAGCCACGCTTGAACACTGGGATAGCGGCTCAACACTTGCTCGTGCGGTGGGGTAGTGGTCATGGGTGCCCCCTGAGCGTCAACGGAATCAGACTAGCTCAAAAGCATTCCACGTAACTTAATACAGCGGGTAGTTGCTGGAGCGTGCCACCACGCCCTGGCGGCGTAACTCATGGCGCACCTTGTAATAGGCAGCGCCCATGCCGATGCCTAGTAGCTTGGCTTCACTACTGCGGGCGATGATGCAGCCATCGTTGTATCTGAATGACGCTAACAGTTAGTAGTGCATAACATATTGATATTTAACGATATTGTTACGCTAACAATTTTTCGTCCTTCGCAGCCTAAATCAGGGCTTTTCAGTCCGACCCACCCCCATGCGGCCAACTAGCTGCCCGCCTCGAATGTCGTGTCCCTGGGGCCGCGAGGCCCCAAAAAACTTTGAATGAACTTCATGAGCGTGCACATCTGTTGTCGGCTGGAGTCGTTCGGTTGTTCGGAAGAGCAGGCGAAACCGAAAAGCACACGGAGTCCTCGCATAACGTCCTTGGCTCGCAGCACTATTACGGAGACCGAAGCGTTCCCGGCCAATCAGGGCTGCTGAGAGGGCCTACATCACCGACACTCCCGGCCTTCTCCGCACCCTGGAGCGCCAAGGTACTTTCGGCCGGCCAGGCGCTCGGGCAGCCAGATGAGCAAGGGTGCCGCCCCCAGTGCCAGCAATAGCCACAGTCTGGAGAACTGCTCGCCATGCGGGTCGAAGCCATAAGCCAGCAGCCCGCCGAGCGCGAGCAACAGGAAGTACGGCGCCGTGAGGTAGCAGTGAAGTCGGCGGCAGCGTGCGGCATTGACCAGGCAGGCGCCACCCATCACCGCCAGCGCGGCGCTTGCGGCCAGGAATAGCGTGGGGTGTCGATCTGCCAGAAGAATGGTTAGCGTCGCGACAACGGCAGGCAGCCCCCAGAAGCTGATCACCTGCCATGTCTGGCGCAGGCTGTCACCCCTGCCGAGTTCATTAGTCTTAATGTTCATGTTTGCACCTCGCATTCTTTACCCGGCGCAGCAGGACAATTGCTTCACGTCCTTACTGAAGGTTTGCGCCGCGAGCTTCAGGCCCTCGACCATGGTCAGGTAGGGGAACAATTGGTCGGCTAGTTCCTGCACCGTCATCCGGGCGCGGATGGCGAGGGCGGCCGTCTGAATCAGCTCGCCCGCTTCCGGGGTCACTGCCTGCACGCCCAGCAGTCGGCCCGAGCCCGTTTCGGCGACCAGCTTGATGAACCCCCGTGTGTCAAAGTTCGCCAGAGCGCGCGGCACGTTGTCCAGGGTCAAGGTGCGGCTGTCGGTTTCGAGGCCGGCTTGGTGCGCTTCCGCTTCGCTGAAGCCGACGGTGGCCACCTGCGGATCGGTGAACACCACGGCCGGCATGGTGTCGAGATTGAGCATTGCCTCGCCGCCGGTCATGTTGATCGCCGCGCGATTGCCGGCCGCCGCCGCGACATAGACGAACTGCGGCTGGTTGGTGCAGTCGCCGGCCGCATAAATATCCGCTTTGCTGCTGCGCATGCCCTGGTCGATCTGGATGGCACCGCGTTCATCCAGCTGCACGCCGGCCGCTTCCAGGTTCAGGCCGTGGGTGTTGGGCGTGCGTCCGGTGGCGACGAGCAGTTGGTCGACCCGCACTTCACCGTGCTTGGTGGTCAGCACGAACTCGCCGTTGGCATGGGCCACCTGGCTGGCTTGCGTCTGTTCCAGCACTTCGATGCCCTCCAGGCGGAAGGCCGCCGTCAGCGCTGCGCCGATGGCCGGATCTTCACGGAAGAACAGCGAGTTGCGCGCCAGGATGGTGACGCGGCTACCCAGCCGGGCAAAGGCTTGCGCCAGCTCCAAGGCCACCACGGATGAGCCGATCACGGCGAGCCGTTGCGGAATACTGCTGCTTGCCAGCGCCTTTTCCGAGTTCCAAAAGGGGGTATCTTGCAGTCCGGGAATCGGCGGCACGGCCGCACTGGCGCCGGTGGCAATCAGGCAGCGGTCGAAGGTCACGATGCGCTCGCCCCCCTCGACCAGTTCCACACTGAGCGTGTGGCTGTCCTGGAAGCGGGCGGAGCCACGCAGCACGGTGATGGCTGGGGTGCTTTCCAGAATGCCTTCGTACTTGGCGTGGCGCAGTTCGTCGACACGACCCTGTTGCTGGGCGAGCAACCGTTCGCGCAAGACAAGCGGCGGCGTGGCGGGCAGTCCGCCATCAAACGGACTTTCGCGGCGCAGATGGGCCACGTGCGCGGCGCGAATCATGATCTTGGAGGGCACGCAGCCGACGTTGACGCAGGTGCCGCCGATGATGCCGCGCTCGATCAGGGTGACGCGGGCCCCCCTTTCTACCGCCTTGAGCGCGGCCGCCATGGCGGCGCCACCACTGCCGATAACCGCCACGTGAAGCCTGTCACCCTCTTTCCCGGCGTCAGTGCCACCGCTCAGCCAGCCCCGTGCCTTATCGAGCAGGCCGGGACGGGTAGGTAGCGTGATGTCTTCGAACGCCGCTCGATACCCCAGGGCCTCGACGGCGGCCTGCATTTGTTCACGGCTTACGGCCTCGTCGACCTTCAATTCGGCCCTCCCACTGGCGTAGGAAACATCCGCCCGATGCACGCCCGGAATCTTCTCCAAGGCCTCTTTCACATGCACGACACAGGATGCGCAGGTCATGCCAATGATTTTCAGTTCGGTCATAACGTTACTCATTGAATCGTCTCTTGTCAGGTTCACTGGTTTGGCGGCGTCGGACAGGACGCCGGGGAGCAACGGCGGTGCGCGGGCGACACGAAGTCCCAGATGGACACCCCAAACATGACGGCCAGGCCGATATAGAGCAGCCAGCCGCTCCGCCAGCCGTGAGCCAGCATCAAAAACACCGCTACCAGCACCAGGGTCGGGCCGATCAGGCCAGGCGCAGCGCGTCGCCACTGCCGGTGACTGAACCAGCCGAGGGCATTGACGAGCAGAGCCACGCCGGCAAACAACGGCAACAGCGTGGTGATGAACAGGCCTTCCCATTGGCTCAAAAAGCCCAGTCCGATCGTGGCGCCCAGGCTGGCAAGGGCGGGAAAGCACGAGGCGCAACCTATGGCGGAAACCAGCACGCCGACGGAACCGGCTTTGTCACCGATCCGTGTGAACAGATTGAAAGAATTTGCCATCGGAATGCCCGCCTATTGCTTGACGCTGGACGGGTAGCCGGCGTCCTCTGTCGCCTTGGTCAGCGCCTGCGCACTGGTCTTGGCATCGTCGAAGGTGACGATGGCTTCGCGCTTCTCATAACTCACCTCGGCCTTGGTCACGCCCTCGACCTTGGTCAGCGCTTTCTTCACCGTGATTGGGCAAGCGGCGCAGGTCATGCCCGGCACCGACAGGGTGATGATTTGGGAGGCGGCCCACACTGGGGAAACCACAGCAATGAGGGCGAGAGCGGCAAGCAGCTTTTTCATGACCAACTCCTGATTAGTAGAACAAGGGGAGGATGTAGGGGAAAGCGAGCGCGACCAGCACCAAGGCCGTCACGACCCAAAAAACGAGCTTGTAGATGGTGCTTACCTGGGGATCAGCGCAGACCTCACCGGGTATGCAGACTTGAGCCGGGCGGAAAATGCGCCGGTAAGCGAAGAACAGCGCAACCAGTGCCGCGCCAATGAAGAACGGGCGGTAAGGTTCCAGAACGGTGAGGCTGCCGATCCAGGCACCGCTGAAGCCCAAGGCGATCAGCACCAGCGGCCCCAGGCAGCACGTGGACGCGAGGATTGCCGCCAGACCTCCAGTGAGGAGTGCACCGCGCCCATTTCGCGATTCAGACATACGTTCATCCTTCCGAGTGGTTGATCGATGGGTTAAGGTTATTTCCGTAGTTAGGTACGGGGTCAAGCGGCATGCACAACGCGGTGGAAAGCCTGACCATCGGCGCCTTTGCCAAGGCAGCCGGGGTTAACGTGGAAACCATTCGGTTCTATCAACGCAAGGGGCTGTTACCCGAACCGGACAAGCCCTACGGCAGCATTCGCCGCTATGGCGAGGCGGATGTCGCACGGGTGAGATTCGTGAAGTCCGCGCAACGGCTGGGCTTTAGCCTTGATGAAGTGGCCGGACTGTTGCGACTGGACGACGGCGCGCACTGCGACGAAGCGCGTGTGCTCGCCGAGCAGAAGCTTGAGGATGTGCGTGAGAAACTCGCGGATCTTCAGCGGATCGAGTCGGTCTTGGCGCAGCTGGTTGATGACTGTTGCGCGAGCCAAGGGACAGTGAGCTGTCCGCTGATCGTTTCGCTGCAAGCGAGCAAGTGACCGCCCGCACTTCGCGCGTTAGCCCACGATTTCCCGTTTGTCAGGGCTCTCTGTTTGTCGGTCTGAAGGTGGAAAGAGCGGCGCTCATTGAGCGCCGCTGACTGGGCAAAGGAGCACTTGCAAAGGCCCTAGGTTGGTACTGCTATTTGCCCTTGTGCATCAGTGGGGCGGGCCCACGTTGCATCTGGTCGAGTAGCACATATCTACCTTGCAGGCGGACAGCCGGGCTGCGCTTCGCTTCGCCACGGCCTGCCGCCGTGGCGCCCAGTTGTTCAATCTTCTTGACGGTTTCCGCCACTAGGATTGCGTCAGCCTTGTCGCGCATGGAGACAATCTGCTCGGTCGCTCTCGTGACATCGTGATCGCCGCCGTACAGCCCGTCGCCTCTGAGAAGGTCATGCAGGTGATGGATCGGATCAATTCCAAGTGGGGTCGAGGCACGCTCCGCCTGGGCGGGGTGCCGGTGACTCCTGACTGGGGATGTGTCGGGAAATGCTCGGCCCAAGCTATACCACACGGTTAGATCAGCTCTGGACAGTGAGGTGAGGCACACCCCAGCGCTGCTAGGAAGCCGGCTTACTGCTCAGAAGAACCACCTTACCAGTGGCTACGCCCTTCAGTTGAGCTAGTTCGAGAATCAGGGTCTGATTCACTGAGGCCAGTCGAGCCAGATCCTGGCTTAGCTGTGCGTTCTCCGCGCGCAATGCTCTGTTCAGCTCCCTCTCCTTCAACAATGCTTGGTGCTTCGAATCGCGCTGTGCTCGGACTGATTTCCCCATCAGACCACGAATGCGTTCAGCCACGGCTGGGTAGGTGTTGTGGATGAGACCTGGAGTGACCCCTGCCGCTTTCGCTACGCCAGAAATGGACAGCTTTCCGTTTGTTGAAAGGATGCCGTCGATGACCTTATCGAGCATCTCCGAGGTCTTCTGTCTGGAGCGTCCGGAGGATCGTTGCGCAGTTGGCTTATTGGTCAAAGTCGGCACCTTCAAGTTCGCGTTGGGTCACTGTCGCGAGCGTCCAAAGGAGACAGGCCAAGGCTGCTGATTACGTCGAATGCGACCTGCATATCACGTTTTGCCCGTTGCCTTACAGCCGGCCCGGCATCGTCGATTTCCATCAGCTCCAGCTGATGCGAGTAGATCCCCTGCCACGTGGTGGCAAAGGTCTCGTCAATCACAGAGTGTTTGCAGCCAGGACAACGGGTTGCCTCATACAAACCAGCCCCACCACAGCCCCGTTCTGTCGCGATGCACCAGCCATGACCAGTCGCTCGAATGTTTGCATGGGGGGCTGTCTGGGCCAGCAAGGCACTCCGATCTTTGATCGGAATGGCACGTAGCTCCATGATCCTCTCACCCGCCCCTCCAGCAAGTGGCTGATCATCCAACCACGACTCGATGAGATCGATCTTGAATTCCGTCATCTGTTGGAGGATTTCATCGAACAGGGTGAGATCCTGTAGGGGGTTGGAGGCATAGAGCTGAGTCATGCTCATACTGCTGTGTTTGAACTGCCACTTGAGGAAGACGAGCGAGGTACGCCCCATGCGAGACTCAACGAAGCACCGGGCATAGGTGCGACGGCACTGGTGAGTCCGCAATGGCCAATCACTTCCAGCCGCTTTTGCGACGCGCTTGAAGGCTTCATTGGAACCTGCGGCGCTGAGCACTTCGATGTGTCCAACACGTTCGGCTTTGTTGCCGTACCCATTCAAGCAGAGGAACAGTCTCTTCGAGTCCTTTCTGGCTTTCTCCAATCGAAGCAAAAGATCAGCGGAGTCAACTGAATTGCATGACAGTTCAAGGTCACTCAACTCCGCCTCGAGCTCCCTTCTCATGGGGGTTGAGCACATGGCGAAGAGATTCAACGCATCCAGCGTAAGCTCAGGGACAAGATAGTCGACTCGTCCCTTTCCCGTTTTATGCTCGGTCGTGGTTACCCAGCAGTAAGTAACGCCATCCACTACCTCTTTTCGCCACGCACCGACTTCAATCCCGATGACCTCTTCGTTACGCATGCCACTGGTAATGGATGCAATGTACAAAACAGCATCGCGGCAACGAATCATTTTGGGGCTGCGGCGAGTGAAAGTGTCAATTCCGGTGGCTTTCAGATCTTCTTTCGTCTTATGAACGATCTGCTCGCAATAGTTGAAGATCTTCGCCTGATCATCTGGCGGAATTATATCCGTTCTACCCGTATTCTTATTGGCAGCCGAAGTACCCCTTGCTTCTCCAATTCCGCTGACTCGCCACAGGGACGAGTCCCCCCACGGAAAACACTGAAGAGGGGAAAGGGTTTCGGCAGAGAATATCCATAAAAAGTCAATTATCCGCAGCCTGGAATAAAGAGGCATTGGTCTTAACGACTCTGACTTGCAATGGTGAATATAATTACTAATGTGTATGGGCCGAACATCGGAAAATCGTTCAAGCTCTAAATCGCTAAGCCAACGAATAAATGGAATGACACTGGCACTGACGAGAGTTGTAATACCCCGTGCGACAGGTGGCTTTGACCCTGGAAGCCCTCTCTTGAACCATGCATACGCAACTGCTTTGCAGTCATCAATCATCTCAGGTGGGAGATTAAAATCCCAACTGACGTACTTGTGCCCCTCGTTTACGTTAGATTGATCAAAGAAAGGTCGAAGATCCCAGCGAGCATCGCCAAAGCGGCTTAATACAAGAGTTTCGCCACGATCATTAACAATGGCACTAATAACTATCGCATCACGCTCAGCCTTGCTGAGGCCCGAGGCAGTTACAGGTTGCGCGAATAGCACATCATAGGCCTTAAGGGCGGCCCTAGAGTTCCGATTAGCCGACAAGAGCGTCACCTCGAACTTTCCTCATAAACTCAATCTTGCATCCCCAGAACGGATGAGGGGACGCTTTCGCTTTGGCTTTAGCCGCTTCGATCAGTTCAATCTTGAATTTTCGAGACGTAAACTCGTCAATAAGCCTGATGAAATCGCCCTGGCGTTTCCGCCATGCCGCCCACTCATCTGTTAAAAAATACTCCATCTCAGCGTGCAAAAACTGCTGATAGCTGAACAGTCGATACAAGTCTCCGAGAGTCCCTACAATTGCGTAACTAGGACATGTCAAGCAATGAATGAACTCGGAACAATGGGTAACGCCATCTTTGGGTGCCAGGCTTCCATAGAGGCTATCTTTGCAACCTCCTGGGGGTGTCGGTGTGACGTTGATGCCACGCAGCTGATCGGTGAATGCTTCCCCTACGAAGGTGGCACCCTCAACCTTGATCTCGTCATTTATCTTCAAATAGTGGTTATCAGCAACGCTAGGGGAATGGCCCATCACAGCGGACACCTCCAGTAGGTCGCCGCCGCTGAGCTTCCAAAGCCTACTTTCCATAGTCTTTCGAAGACGACTGAGATTAACGATCAGCGGTTGGCCCTGATCGTCCTTCAAAGCATGCCGCGCACAGATACTCTTTGTTGATTGAAATAGCGTACTGGAAGCCAGCGCGACTACCCTATGACCATGCCCATTCTGTCCGGCGCGGTAAAGCCAAACATGCGACTTAAGCTTTTCAGGCGCAAACCCAACCAGTGGCTCAGAAATTGCCAAAGCCTTATTTACAACAGCCACCCCATCTAAAGGAATTGGGTTATATCCGTCATGCAGTTCAGTTTGTCGAATGGTTTTGCTCTGAGCACCCTTGCCGCGTCTTTTTACGGTGTTCAAGAGCCGAAGATTGGGGATGAATGGATGCGGCTGGAGTGCATCTCTAGACATTTCCAGAAGCGGCGTAGTGTTAATTCCAGATCTGGCCGCAGTAATCAGCAATAAGACCGTCATTGCTTCGGCGTCATTTCCAGAGAATAAGCCCTTATGAATGGCTACTAAATCTGACTTTAGCGCAGTGATGAGCCCCTGCATTTCCGAGAGACTGAGCGGCTTCGCGTCATTGGTCGATTTCGCGGTATGGGGGAAAGGAACGGCTGGAAGTAGATCATCTTTATCCGCCTCAACGAATCCGTATTCAATTAGGCTGATGATCAATGACTTCAGCGACGTGTAATAGTTCTTCGCAGTTGACCCGTTTGGATACTTGAGCTTAAGCCACGAAACATATCGCTCAAGATGCCGCTTGGTCAGGCTGTTCGGGGTTGACGGCGGAGAATCAATCGTTCCGCTTTTCAGGAAGGCCATGAAATATCGAAGGCCATTGCTGGAGTACCCTACAAGAGTGGCCAGGGAGAAATTCCCTCCATTGACCAGTGCTCTGATTACATGAATACTCTGAATAGCCCATGCGTCAAAGCCAAACCCAATGTACTGAGAGTGATCAATCTTAGTTACATTCCGGGGATTTTTCGGAAGATCGATTCTAAGCTCATTCTCTACGGTCTCGAATCCTTTAGTGACCGATTGCATTTCAGCTTTATAGTTTTTCTTTCGGGCCAACAGTAGTACCTCAGATGCTTGGAGTAGAGACGGCCATAAACATCATGTCTATCTCGTCTTCATGAGCAAGGACAGACTGAGCCTCTAGCTGATTAATGAGATGCAGGTACACCATCGTTGTTTGAACGTCGGAGTGTCCCATCCTGTCTCGGACATAGAGCAATGGCTCTCCTTTAAAGTCTCGGCTTTTCCTCAGGGCAAGAAGGGTATAAGTCCCATAGGTATGACGAAGCATGTGGGCCCTAACATAAAATCCGCACTTGCGCTCATACGCCTTCATCACGTCGACGATGGAGTCTTTCGTGTACTGCCGCCCCTCCCTTGTCAGCACCAAGGCCGTGGCGCGCCCGTTGCCGGCCGCTTTCCGTACTTCGCGCTCATGAAGCGTGTACGACCACATTTCCTCCATCAGCGACCAAGGCACGTCAATTGTTCGAGGGCGGCCGTACTTGAGATGCATGTCCGATGGCTCGAGAGCCACGCTGATCATTTGCCCAGGGCGGAGGCCCTTCTTCAGCCGAGGATTAAAGACGTACTTGAAAGGGAAAGTGCGCGCCTCGCAGGAGCGAAGACCAGTGCGAACCATCAGATGGAACAAGATCCGGTGACTTGGATCGGCATCGAGGGCGAGGCAAACCTTAGCCTGATCTTTGGTCAGGAATTTGGTCAATCGCTTACGCTCTCGCACCATCACTGAGGGCTTCGTACTCTCGGCGTTAGGACGAGCTACGTGACTGAGGAAGCCGGAATGCGGAGTCGCTCTGACCCTTCGCTCGCCAAAGGGCAGCGCTGCGATCAGATCACGCTGCTTGGCCCATTGGTAGAACCTCACAATTAGGTTCAGTCGCTTGTTCAGAGTGCTGGGATCTAGTTCCAACTCACCGCTCGACCAGTCTCTATACCGCGACAGGACGCTCAGGCCATCTGCCTGACTCTCCTCATTCCAGGCCAGACCATTGGCCTCGAGGAAGGCGAAGTAGTCGAACAGACGGCGTCCATAGGCCTCCCACGTCAGAGCACTGAGTGCCTCACCTGACTCGACTAGCGTGTGCCAAAGGAAAGATTGCGCCGGCTCCACTGGCCAACCGTCGGCGCCAACCAACAGAGGGAAACCTTCGAATGATCGACCCGCTACAGCAAGGTCTTTTGTTGCGAACACCAGCCTCATTTCACAGCCTTAAACACCATCCAGATGACTCCCCTTCAGAGGCTGGAATGTAATTTCTCAGGCTTCTATCAAGGTGGTGCGGACTGTAATTCATTTACTAACGGAAGCAATCCCTCAGATCGTTGTTCGAGAGCACGACGACAGGCCGGCGCTTGAGCTCGGGCTGGCAGATCCGCTCGCAGCTACAGTAGAAGCTGTTGCAGTCGATGAGAGCAAACACACGAGACGGTATGCTCATGGCGACACACGACTTACTACCCACGACACCCCACACCTCAATGATCTGCTCGCCGTCTAGCTGTAGATCGGGCATGGTGGGGTCAGCAGCCTTGAGCCAGCGCCCTCCGAACAAGTCACGCTGAACCAGCCGCACTCGGTATCCCTCGCCGCCTAGGTCTACCACCACGAGCTTGTCATCCAGGTGACTGGCCGCTCGATTAACGATCAGCCGATCTCCACGAAAAATACCGAAGCCGATCAGGCTGTCGTCCAGTACCTGGACACCCCAGATATGCGGTGAGCCCAGGCCGGTAAGCCTGTCGAGAGATAGGCCATCTTCCTTTTCATCCTCGGCGGGAGACTGGAAGCCTGTAATACGCAGGTCTGTGGCTACGTCGGTCAGCAGGCGCTCGCGTAGCCGCTCACCTCGGGCCAGTATCGAAAGAGATGACATCGGAACATCCAAGGAATACTGTATATGCAAACAGCATTTGCGAAGTCCAGAGAGAGGTCAATCGGCGAGGACAGGCGGTCGACGCTACAGTGGATCGCCACCCAGCACAGCGCTTCCTGTATCACCTTCGCAGCCAGCTTCTGGGCCTGGGCTCCACTCCAAGCGGGCCTGCCGAGTAGTGAGGTCAACCAGCAGGCGCCGATCTAAACACCCCATTGCCTGGCCAGCTTCCGCCTGTATTTGAGCGTCTGTCCATGCTTGCACGACGTAGCTGAAGACCTGAGCCTCAAGATCCTCGCCCTCGGTGTGGTGCAAGATCGAGGCGCATTCCAGCAGCCCCCTCCAGCGTCCATTGCTACTTCGTGGTTCCTGACCAACCTAAAGCTGCTGCCGCAGAGGCGCAGTACCAGTCTGTGCAATGGGACATATGGAAACCCATCGATTGTGGCACGTGCGACATCACGACTGCTCCACTGGAAACGTCACAGCATCACCCTTGGGAGGCTGCTTAAAGCCCGGAATCACCACCAATTGCCTCAGGTCGTTAACTTTCAAGTCGATGCTCTTGCCGCTGGGGGCAAGAGCAAGCTCCCCTAGCGCGAATACACGGAAGTAATCGGCATCTTTCTGGCGCAGAATTCCATCGATGTATCGCCGAAATCGGTACTCGCTCATCTGCTCTTTGGATACGTAGAGGAACACTGGTTTGTTATCAACCCAGTCAAAGAACCTGAGCTTGAACCCTAAATCGTGATCGTTACCCGTGCCATAGCGCTTGACCAGGCTGGCACCTCCATGGATAACACGGTTTGAGAGTCCTACCTTGGCATAGGCGATGCTCTTGAAGTACCAAGACAGGGGAATCTCGCCTTCGCCGACTATCCTGAGCTTCATGGCTTTGAACTCCTCATCGGAGAGTTCAAGCTTGGCGTGTCGGTAGCACTCCACCAGTCGCTCAAAACTGCTGGTTCTGTGGTTTCGAGATACTCTCTCGCCTCGACCTATCCCTGTGCTTCGACTCCCCTCTGTAACATCACTGACGCCGGCAGTGCCTCCTGAGGAGGTTCCCTCTGTTGTCTCTTCAGTGGTGGGATCGAAGACATCAATGTAGTCATGCAGCTTGCGGCGAGCCCTTCGAAGGAACGCGTCGCCATCGGTTTCCCCAGGGAGCTTGCCATCGACCTCTTCGGCATCCTCATCAATCATCCACTCGCAGTCCGGAGCGTGCGCGTATTTCGGATTCTCACGAAAGTGCGCTATGCGATAGGTGTCGTGGGGTTGTTTGTCATAGTTAACTGCGGTGACTTCGGCTTGTATTGCGAGGTCGCGGCACGTCTCGTTCGAGCACAAGAACCTGAAGCGGCTGCGGGGTTCTGGGAGTGAGAAAAAGGCTCGCCGGGCTTCGGCGATTGAGAGTACCTCGCCCAGCTGGACGCAGTAAGCTCGTGTGATGGGGGTTCTAGTCGACATCCGATTCAAGTCCCTGATCTAGACCGTACTGAATTCAATCATTTGTAGCGGTATCACTTGTCGTAGCCAAAGGTACGGCGGTGCTCAGCAAGGTAAGGCAAATGCCTTGGATCGATCTTGCGCAACCTCATTGTCGAAGACAGGCCGAACTCTGGTGGTAGCTGCTTCGCAGCCGGCGACATGAGAATCGAGCCGTTATCATGGAAAGAGATCAGGCCTTGGTCGAAGAGCCGATCATAATGCGGAGCCAGCAACAACCCATTGAATGGATCAAGCTTCACGTCGGCGTCTGATTTGCTCCAGGGCACGATGTGAGAGGCGATCAGTAGCTTGGGCTCATCCACGCCGGAGAGTGCGCATGCATCTCCCCAGAACGCCATTACCTGCTTTCTAAATCTTTGCTGGCCAACACGAGCCATGACAGTCGTGGCGCGAGAGGTGATGAGGGTGGAGGTGTCCTGCTTGCTGCCCTGCCCATCTTCGTATTCCTCAGCATCAAGCACGGTAACGACGAAGCTGGACTCCGGGTTTTCCTGCACGATGGGACGGATTATCTCGACCAGAGCTTGAGGAAATTGAATCTCACATCCGCTGGTGATCTGGAAGTGATCAACCACATCTAGATCGAAACGCGGTTCAAATGAAATCTGGAGAAGGCGACGGGTGCCATCTACGAAATCACAGTGTTCACGAACCTCTGGGTGTGAGCCCCATAGAGCATGCTCTTTCTTCCGGTCACGAAATGGCTGCTCCCAAGAAGTGTTGGATAGCTGAATAAGCCTGGCCATGCTTGTTCCTTTTGATGGCGTTAGAAGGGTCAGGCTATCGATCTACCTGCGTAGCGTCTACCTTGTTGCCAGCCAAACATGCAAAGGTATGGTTTCAACAATGAGAATCGAGGCGCCTCCTTTGTCAGTTCACTGTCGTGTTCCTGTCGTGTTGGCCTGGCTGTCTACTCTCCACACTAGCTACATCGTTCAACGTGATGGAGCAGCAAAATGAAAACCTCTGAATCCAGCCAGCAACCCCGTCCACTCACTCCTACTGAACTTGCTCAGTGCGTCAGATTGTTTCGCGAAGCCAACCGCTGGTCTCAAGAGCAGCTAGCGGGGATCTCAGGGTTGAGTGAGCGAACGATTCAGCGAGTCGAGAAAGGCCTCTCAGGAGACTTCAACACGCGACGTGCCCTGGCGCGAGCATTCGAGTTCGAAGACATCGATGTTTTCAACAAGGCCTATGAGATCCCCTCCGAGGAAGAGCTAAGGGCCGCCCAAGAGAAATACGACAAAGAGAATGTCACCTTGGCGGCCACACCGCTGACCACGGGGAGGCAGCTAGCCAAACTGGTGACAACTAGTACGGCGGACATGTCCGAGCCGGCGTTCGAGTTGACCCGCGAAGCCGAGGAAGCATTTTCCGGTTTGGTGGACTATTTCAGGGAGTATCGCGATTGCGCCGACCTGTATAGCGAAAGGCAGAAAATCGAGGTGTATGACGAGATGCAGTCGTTCATCGATGCACTCAACGCGCTTGGAGTGTCTCTGGTTTACAGCGAGCGAAAGGTAAAGATGAAATGGGGGACAAACCCAGCCTCTGAGCCTATGCCCGCAAAAATCCTGTATGTCGTTGCCTTTCCGATGGGAGAAGAGCCTACGCAGTTCGCCACACCGAAGTCTGGCGCCGTTAGCCTATAGTGCCGCGTCAACTCGAATGGGATCTCTTGCGCCTTTGGTGGTGTGTCAGATACGCTCAAACAGGAGTCTGGATTTTCAGGCTCTGAACGGGCTGTTTCAAGCCAGAACTAGCACATAGCCGGGCAGACACGCTCTGCTTAGCTATGGTGCCAGCCAGGCGGTAGCCAGCAAATCCTGGCCTGCCAGGCATAAAAATCTCTAGTGGCTCATGTGCCTAGTTGGCGAGCCGCTAGAAAAACTGGAGCGCTGCATCTGATGCAACTCCCATATCAGCGTTGCATACCGCCATGGATTGGTCGGGATTCTCGCTAGCTCAGGGTACAGGCCCCATTGCGACCGAAGCGTTCATACCGGTCGCCGAGCACATGCTAAAACCTGCCTCGTGCACCTGTAATGCCGAGCGGGGCTGACGATAGGCTCATTCGCCGGTCAGAAATTTCACCGGAGACCGCCTTAACCGCGTCTCACGGTAACTGCTACACCTGGCACACCTCTGGCTGCGCCGGGTTTGAAGCCAAAACAGCGATCTCGATATGAACCTCGGGTGGAATCGAGAACCGAATCGCTCCTCATCTATCGCGATGTGAGAGAAATCAGCTCAGCGCACTCAAGGGATTGAGTGCCTGGTGCTAGTCCCTGACAAAGGCCATCGGTGACGAAAGGCCTCTGACAGAGAGCGATATCAAGCTCGACGCCGACCATTTTTATGGTCTGTACGTCGCCGCGCCCGTAACAGGTGCAAAAAATATCGGCTGAAACGCCCACGTCTATTAGCTCGTGAATAGGAATTACCCTTATGAGCGCTCGTCGTGGTGCACCTGATTGGCTGAAGAAAATCGTTTCCTGGCTCGCAGCGTTGGCCGCATCAGAAGTTTTTCGTGAGTGCTGCCGCCGCCTGTTCCGCTGGATTGAGGAAATGAGGAACAGCTAGATTGGGTGTTTGAAGGGCGGCCTACGAGAGTAGGCCGCCTTTTTTCAGCCACTGCTTCATCGTTCGGCGACGATAAGCAGTGGACGCAGGGTCATCGTTGCTACGTAGAAAGCCGGACAGGCATCACCTACCTGTAGCAAACCAGATTTCAACGTCGATCACTCCCTTTGTGAGCAAAATAGCTGCCTCAGGCGCTCACCTTTGATCCCCGCGTGCCTGGCCGGCCCTGGCGATCAGTCGCGAACAACTTCCCCCCGAGGCAGCCGTCCTTTCCCACCAATTGGCCCTAAGCAGAGCGAACATGCCTGTTCAGTTGCTGCGGAGGGCTCTATGCCTTCCACCTGTTATGGGGGCAGCAGAACCCCTACAAGCGCTCCGGCAGGGTATTCGCGGAGTCCAGGTAAGGTTCGTTGCTAAGGAGCTTGGCACGCCAGGCGGAAATCTCGCCCTCGTCCACATCCAAACGCTTGAGCCACTGATCTGCCGACCAGCCTACCAGTCGTAGCTCGCCGTCGTGAGAGCCGCCGTGCAGCGAACCCACGGTCTCATAGCGAATGTCCTTCAGCACATGGTTCAGTAACACGTAAGAGGCGGGTCTCGGGTCTTCGGCATCGCCACCGGCTGGGTACGCTCCGGCCTGAATCACCACACCGGCACCGTAGTCGTAGAAAGCGAAATGACTGGACGGCAGCTGAGCGCGCAATGCCTCCAGACCACCGACCTGCTCTAACCGCACTTGGTCGAGTATGGTCAGCCAACTGACAGTCTTTATCTTGCTGGTTTTGAACGCCGGACGATTAGCAAGCAGGCCAGCAACACCCACATCCAGCCCAGGCATACGTGCTGCCATGAAGGCCTCCGTGGGCTGATTGTCTCCCCTGTTGGTCACGGAGAGATTAAAGGAATGTCCGGCATAGCCTTGCTCTGGAGCCAGTCGGCGCGCAGAGTCGAGGAACAATCGTAGGAAGCCCAAAGGGTTCTGCTCCTGATAAAGAAGAGGAACAGAGAACTCCAGAACACTGAGATCGTCTCCCATCTTCGACTCCCAAGCTGCCTGGCCAAAAATCTCGAAGTACCAAGCACCGGCGTCGTTAGACTGTTTACCGCTCGTGTAATAGAAGCTCAGCGGGTAATCCTCATCCATGCTGGCCAGCATTTCACGCAACGGCTTTGCATCACCATAGGCAGTCAGAGGCTTACCCTCTGGAGGTTCCTCGCGCCAAAGCCAAGTGAGGTGGGGCTCTGCCAGGCGCTTGAAGTCGTCGAAGCACTGGCATAGCGCTTCCCGCACCAGAGGGGTATGAGCCTCCTTGAAGTAAAGCGTTCCGCGCAGACACAGCACGGCACCGATGTAGTCCTGAGGGCCGCCTTTCATCAGTAGATTGCCTGGTATTTCCAGCACATTTGGCTGCTTGGCCAACTCGTCTGCCAGGTTGAATTCCTGCTCCATGGGGTTTCCTCTAAATCAATAGGCTGGTGCTGGGATGGGCGGTCGCGGAGAGCGGCCACGTGTCAGGATAAACATCACGCCACTTGCGATAGCTGCCGCCCACCCAAGCTGCTCTACTGGCACCTTGGATTGCTGATTTTCCTGGCTACAGTCGCAATCGGTGGACTTCATTTCAACGATTTTCCGTTCATCGCCAGCGATCCTCTCGTACGCTTGTACCTGCCTGCTATCAGGTGGGTCAGGTGGGAACTTCATCTCCACCACCTGCTTGATATTGTCTTGCGTCGGCGGCCTGTTTGGATCTTTGACGATCACCACGTCGGGCCGGCGAATCATGCCTCTACCAGGTCTGAACGGTGGATGATCTGGGTCTTCATCCCAGTACTTGCTGATCCAGCCAGGTATCCAGCTATGAGCACTGGTTCCCGTCTGGCTGTCGAGAATGGGTTGTGGAGGGTTCTTGGTCATGTCGTAACTGACCTCGGGTTTGTATGGGCTGCGTCCCTGGAGAATTTCGTCTAACTCTCCCAATCGCTGCGCCACACAGGTCTGCTTGAGATTCTTCCCATCCTGGCTGACATTGGGGGCGCTACTGCAATAGCAGATCGCCGAACACAACACCTTCTTGTCCTGCGGATCGAGTCTGGGTTCCAAAACTCCAACGGGATTGGTTTTGCCCTCGGGGCTCATTCCGCCCTGAGAAAGGCTCGGCTGATCACTCATGCTTCGCCTTCCTGTGACCTGCCCCCAGTTTTAGTACCGCTGCCTAGTTAGTAGGCCCT
>NZ_JAJQKY010000013.1:0-195014 GCF_021213715.1 Pseudomonas sp. CP-1 | reverse complement strand
CCTGGAACACCGCGTGGCCGGCGCCGACGCCAACCCCTACCTGCTGCTGGCCTCGGTGCTTGCCGGGGTACACCACGGCCTGACCAACCAGGTCGAGCCGGGCGCGCCGATCGAAGGCAACTCCTACGAGCAGTTGGAGCCGAGCCTGCCGAACAACCTGCGCGACGCCCTGCGCGAACTGGACGACAGCGAGATCCTGGCGAAGTACATCGATNGCGCCGATCGAAGGCAACTCCTACGAGCAGTTGGAGCCGAGCCTGCCGAACAACCTGCGCGACGCCCTGCGCGAACTGGACGACAGCGAGATCCTGGCGAAGTACATCGATCCGAAGTACATCGACATCTTCGTCGCCTGCAAGGAAAGCGAGCTGGAGGAGTTCGAGTACTCGATCTCCGACCTCGAGTACAACTGGTACCTGCACACCGTGTGAGCATGGGCGGGCGGCTCCGGTCCGGCGCCGCCCGCCCGTTCTTCCGTCGAGGTTCCCACCCTTGCTGAAGGTAGACGGCGGCAAGCCTGCGGTTTCCGCCCGTCCGCCTTCCTTTGCTGTGCATTAGAAAAAGAAGAAATCGAGGCAAGCATACCCATGTCGAATCCTCCCCCCACCGCAGAACGAACCCAGCTTCGCAAGTCCCTCAAGCTGTGGCAGATCGTCATGATCGGGTTGGCCTACCTGACCCCGATGACCGTCTTCGACACCTTCGGCATCGTATCCGGGATTTCCCAGGGACACGTGCCCACCGCCTACCTGCTGGCCCTCGCCGGCGTGCTGTTCACCGCAATCAGCTACGGCAAGCTGGTCCGCCAGTTCCCCACCGCAGGCTCGGCCTATACCTACGCGCAACGGGCGATCAATCCCCATGTCGGCTTCATGGTCGGCTGGTCGTCGCTGCTGGACTACCTGTTCCTGCCGATGATCAACGCGCTGCTGGCGAAGATCTACCTGACCGCACTGTTCCCCGAGGTCGCGCCATGGGTCTGGGTGGTGATGTTCGTGCTGATCATGACCCTCATCAACATCAAGAGCGTGAACCTGGTCGCCAATTTCAACACCGTCTTCGTGCTGGTCCAGCTGGCGATCATCGTGGTCTTCATCGGCCTGGTGATCCATGGCCTGAACAACGGGGAGGGGACCGCCACGGTGCTCAGCACCCAGCCGTTCTTCTCCGAGCACGCGCATCTCTCGGCGATGGTGGCGGGGGCGACGATCCTCTGCTTTTCCTTCCTCGGTTTCGACGCGGTGACCACGCTGTCCGAGGAAACCCGCGACGCCGCCAAGGTGATCCCGCGGGCGATCTTCCTCACCGCGCTGTACGGCGGGGTGATCTTCATCACCGTGTCGTATTTCCTGCAGTCCTATTTCCCGACCAACGTCCGCTTCAAGGAGCCTGACGCGGCGTTGCCGGAAATCGCCCTGTACGTCGGCGGTAAGCTGTTCCAGTCGATCTTCCTCTGCGCCACCTTCATCAATACCCTGGCGTCTGGCCTGGCCTCCCAGGCCAGCGTGTCGCGCCTGCTGTACGTGATGGGGCGGGACAACGTGCTGCCGGAGCGGATCTTCGGCTTCGTCCATCCGAAATGGCGTACGCCGTCGATCAACGTGCTGATCGTGGGCATGGTGGCGCTCTCGGCGATCTCCTTCGATCTGGTGACGGCGACCGCGCTGATCAATTTCGGCGCCCTGGTGGCCTTCACCTTCGTCAATCTCTCGGTGATCGTGCATTTCTATGTGCGCGGCGGGCGCAACCGCAGCCTCAAGGAGCATTTCCACTACCTGGTCCTGCCATTGCTCGGCGCGGCCATCGTCGCGGTGCTCTGGCTCAACCTGGAAAGCACCTCGCTGGTGATGGGGCTGATCTGGGCCGGACTGGGCTTCGGCTACCTGTTCTACCTGACTCGCAGCTTCAGCCGTCCGCCGCCGCGCTTCCAGGAGAGCGAGCTGAGCCCGACCCAGTGAGGCGAGCGGTGAATGGATTCAGCGAAAAAGTGAAGGAAAAAGATTGGTAATCTTCACGAAATTTTCACGGTGACGGGTCAATCATGGACCCATGGCTAACGGACTAGCCCCCCATCTGAAGCCCGCCTCACGGCGGGCTTTGGCTATCTGCAGACAGCGAATTCCGCGTTTTCCCTCCTTTTCACAGGGGTTTCCGGCCTCCCGGCTGGCAATGCACCTGCGACGACATGTCCGAATCCAGACAGAATTGGACGCCCCCAAAAAGCGCAGACACGGCTAGAATCCACGCCGTCCCGATCCGGTTCGATGGCCGTGGCGGGGGAGCCTGGTATCCGCTGGTCGGTGTTTCCTGTGGTGCTGCGCGTCCTTCCCTAGACTACCCGGCTCGCTCGAACCATCCCTTCGCGGGGGCGGAACGGCACAGGGTCGTTCGGCATGGAAGCTGCCTGGGCCGGCCTTCGACACACCTATAAGAGTAGAAATCTGCATGACATACCCTGAACGTCCCCTGCTTCATCTGCTGACGCGTACCAGCCTGGTGGGCCAGATCATCGTCGGCCTGATCGCCGGCCTGCTGCTCGCCAGCTTCTTCCCGGCCGCCGCGCTCAAGGTCGGCTTCATCGGCAAGGTCTTCGTTTCCGCGCTGAAGGCCGTCGCGCCGGTACTGGTGTTCGTCCTGGTGATGGCATCCATCGCCAACCACAGGCAAGGCCAGCAGACCCATATCCGGCCGATCCTGCTGCTGTACCTGGTCGGCACCTTCAGCGCCGCGGTGGTGGCGGTGATCGCCAGCTTCGCCTTCCCCTCGAGCCTGGTGCTGGCCAGCCATCCGGGCGAGATGTCGCCTCCGGGCGGCATCGCCGAGGTGCTCCAGTCCCTGCTGCTGAGCGTGGTGGACAACCCGGTCAACGCCCTGATCTCGGCCAACTTCATCGGCATCCTGGCCTGGGCCATCGGCCTCGGCATCGCCTTCCGCCACGCCAGCGATACCACCCGCAACCTGCTCTCCGAGCTGTCCAACGGCGTCTCGCTGATCGTCAAGGTGGTGATCCGCTTCGCCCCGCTGGGCATCTTCGGCCTGGTCGCCTCGACCTTCGCCGAGTCCGGCGTCGAGGCCCTGAAAGGCTACGCCCACCTGCTGGTGGTGCTGCTCGGCTGCATGCTGTTCGTGGCCTTCGTGGTCAACCCGCTGATCGTGTTCCTGAAGATCCGCCGCAATCCCTATCCGCTGGTGCTGACCTGCCTGCGCGAAAGCGGCATGACCGCGTTCTTCACCCGCAGCTCGGCAGCCAATATCCCGGTCAACCTGCAGCTCTGCGAGCGCCTGGGCCTGCACGAAGACACCTATTCGGTATCGATCCCGCTGGGCGCGACCATCAACATGGCCGGCGCAGCGATCACCATCACCGTGCTGACCCTGGCAGCGGTGCATACCCTGGGCATCGCCGTGGACGTACCGACCGCGATCCTGCTCAGCGTGGTGGCGTCGGTCTGCGCCTGCGGCGCATCCGGCGTGGCCGGCGGCTCGCTGCTGTTGATCCCGCTGGCCTGCAGCCTGTTCGGGATTCCCAGCGAGGTGGCGATGCAGGTGGTGGCGGTAGGCTTCATCATCGCGATCCTCCAGGACTCCGCGGAGACCGCGCTGAACTCCTCGACCGACGTGCTGTTCACCGCCGCCGCCTGCCTGGCGGAGGAGCGCAAGGCGAGCGCCGCCTGATTCGATCCCTGGATCACGGAAGAAACCGCCCTCGGGCGGTTTCTTCGTTTCGCTCCGGCGCGCTTTGACCTGTGCGCCGCGCTGCGGCCTAATGTTCGCCCGTCCTTCCCGAGTTGCCGCATGTCGTCTCCTTCCTTGCCCGACGCCAGTCTCCGCGCCAGCACCCTGCATCTGCCGGCCGGCCCCTGGAGCACCGTGCTCGATTGTCTCTGCGCGCGTTTCCCGGCCATCGACCGCGACACCTGGCTGGCGCGCATGCAGCGGGGCCGGGTGCTGGACGCCGAGGGGCGTGCACTGGGCCCGCAGGCGGCGTATCGCGAAGGCCTGCGTGTGCACTACTTCCGCGAGTTGCCGGCGGAGGCGCCGATCCCTTTCGAGGCGCGCATCCTGTACCGCGACGAGCATCTGCTGGTGGCGGACAAGCCGCACTTCCTGCCGGTGATGCCGGCCGGCGGCTATGTCGAGCAGACGCTCCTGGCGCGGCTGGCCCGCAGCACCGGCAATCGCGACCTGGTGCCGCTGCATCGGATCGACCGGCATACCGCCGGGCTGGTGCTGTTCTCGACCAATCCCGGCAGCCGCGGGCGCTACCAGGCGCTGTTCCGCGAGCGGCGTATCGACAAGTACTACGAAGCGATCGCTCCGGCCTTGCCGCGACTGGACTTCCCGTTGCTGCGCAGGACCCGCCTGGTGCCCGGCGAGCCGTTCTTTCGCATGCGCGAAGGCGAGGGCGAGCCGAACAGCGAGACGCGCATCGAGGTCGCCGAGCGCAACGGCCGCTGGTGGCGCTACCGGCTGTATCCGGTGACCGGCAAGAAGCACCAGCTGCGCGTGCACCTCGCGGCACTCGGCGCGGGTATCCAGAACGACGGGTTCTATCCCGAGCTGCTGGACGCCGAGGACAGCCCCGACGATTACCGGCGGCCGCTCAAGCTGCTGGCCAGGGGGCTGCGCTTCGACGACCCGCTGAGCGGGGAGAGGCGTATGTTCGAATCCGGGCTGCGGCTCGATTGGCAGGTGTAGGCGACAGGCTCGCCAGCGGAATGCTGGCGTACGTCGCCGACCCGGAGCGCATGGCGCGTTTCTATGAGCAGGCGCTCGGCCTGGAGGGCTGCGCGGGCGAGTAGAAGAATCGCCCGCTGTGCGGCTGGACGCGCCCGCCGGAGCGGGCGCGGGTCGCTCAGGGACGCTTGTCCAGCTTGACCACCAGGCGCAGTTGCTCGACGCAACCGCGGCTCTGCTCGATCAGCTTGCCGAACTCGGCGCTGTTGATCTCGTCGTGGTTGAGCCAACTGGTCTTCTGCACTTCCCGGTAGCGATAGTGGTAGCCGCCGTCCTTGGCCGGTTCGGCCTGCAGGTCGATGTCGAACCAGGGGCTGCGGATCTCGCAACTGTGCGCCGGCTCGTCGGTCTTGCCGCCGGACAGGCTGATGTCGTAGGAGGTGATCTGCGGTTCGCCCAGGTACAGCTCGGCCAACTGGCCTTCGCTGCGGTACTTGGCGAACGCGTCCCACTGGCTGGCCAGGTCCTGGCGGTTGTAGAAATACTCTCCGCCGAGCCGGTCGAGGGCGCGGCGGTCGGTAAGCCTGGCACTGATCGTATAGCTGGGCGGCAGCACGAACTGGCTGTCGTCGCGCTCCAGCACGCAGTCGCTGCCTTCCTTGGCGAAGTTGCGGCACAGGTCCTGGTCGGTGCTGGTGCGGCCGCGTTGGCGATCGGCGACGCTGAGCTGCATCAGCGGCGCATTGGAAAGCTCCACGCGCGACTCGACCCGGGCTTCGCCGTCATGGGTGTAATGCTCGCTGCGGGTCACGCGCAGGGTGTCGCCGGGCGCTTCCAGGGGAATCTCGTCGCGCCGCACCTTGCCGTCGGCGCCCAGCACCAGCGCCCAGCGCTGCTGGATGTCGGGCATGGTGCGGCCGGGAGCGAACACCGGGTTGGTCGGGTCCAGCCACCAGGTCTTGCCGTCCACCTCGGCGCGGACGATGGCATGGTTCGGCGCGTACATGCCGGGCACCAGCAGGTCCCAGACCACGTCGCCGCGGCTGACCAGGGTCGGTTCGGCCTTGATCCCGGCGGCCTTGAGCATGGCGGCGAGGAGGATCGCCAGGTCCTTGCAGTCGCCGTAGCCATTGCGCTCGATCTCCGCCAGGGAGAAGGGCACGTAGCCGCGCTCGCTGGCGCGCCAGTCGCCCAGGTAGCGGTAGGTGTCGTTGATGTACTGCATCAGGCCGGCGACCTGCTCGCGGGCCGGCTTGCCCTTCACCGCGGCGACGGCCGCCGCGGCGCCCTTGGGCAGCTCCGCGGCGAGGATCTCGTTGTAGCGCGCGGCGAACGGGCCGAAGTTGTCCTGCAGGTCCAGCGAACTGCCCAGCTCCAGGCGCGGGGTATGGCGCAGGTAGGCGTTGCCGGCTTCGTTGATGTAGTTGGTGTATTGCGGCTTTTTCAGGCTGACCTTGAGGGTCTTCTTGTCGGCGCTCTGTTCGATGCGATAGGCGTCCATCAGCTCGCTGCGCACGAAGATCGGCCGCTCGGCCTTGAACTCGGCGACGAAGCGGTCGTCGCGCACCGGCATCGGCGGGCGGCTGAGGATGTAGTGGAACTGGGTGCTCAGCGGCTTGGCGGTGAAGTGCTCGCGCAGGGTGTAGCTGATGCGGGTGCCGACGCGCAGGTTGGGGAACGCCAGGGAGGTCTGGCGTTCGCGCAGGAAGCCCTGGTCCGGGTTCGGCGCGGTGCGCGTATCGATCTGCGACTGGTCCAGCGGCACCGGCTTGCCGCCGGGCTGGGTCAGCTCGGCCTTCTCCACGATCAGGCTATCGGTCTCCGCGTAGCTGCGATCGATGCGCGAGAGCATCTCGCGGCCGCTCGGCTTGAGGATGGTGAAGCTGTAGGTGCTCACGCAATCGGTGCTGTTGTCGGCGTTGAACTGGCAGCGGAACTCGGTTTCGCCGGCCAGCGGCGCCTCGGCGATCGGTTGCAGCGCGGCGAGGGCCGGGGTGGCGGCGCAGAAGACGCTGGCGGCGAGGAAGGAAGGGGAGAAGGGATGACGGGGCATCGGAGCCTCAGGATGAAACGTTTGAGCGGAACTCCCCGGCGTAGTCGGGCGCAAGGGGGCGCCGGGCGATAGCCGGGGAGATGGACCCTGAATGATAGGTTTTATCAATTCCGCATGTCGACCGGCGGGTCCGGTTATGTGCGGGATGTCGCCGTTGCGATCTTTTCGCCGGCTTCATTCGCCGGGCTTCGCCGTTCTGTGGCAGGCGCACGCCTGTTCCTGGCGCTCCGGAACCGGGTCGTAGCCGCCCGGGTGCCAGGGGTGGCAGCGCAGCAGCCGGCGCGTGCCGAGGTAGCCGCCTCGCAGCGGGCCATGTACGCGGATGGCTTCCAGGGTGTAGTGCGAGCAACTGGGGTAGAAGCGGCAGCGGGGACCGATCAGCGGGCTGATTGCGTACTGGTAGAAGCGGATCAGCCCGATCAGCAGGAACTTCATGGCGAGCCCTCGGCGGGGTTGCGGCGGCGAGCGGGCATTGTAGCGCCGTTGTCGGTCCTCAAGGAGCATTCTCCGCTGCGCAATAAAGGGTCCGCCCGTCGACGAGGCTGCGAGCAGTCGCCAGGCGGCCGCGCAGGCCGGGTTCTTCCGGCGCCAGCGTGCCCTCGCGCCAAGCGCCTCCGCGCAATGGAATCAGTGCCGAACGGCCGTAGCCCGGGCAGTACGCCTCGGCGTCGCCCTCCAGGTAGTCGACGCCGTCCAGGGTCAGCTCGCCGACATTCCAGCGCGCGCCGAGGTAGGCCTGGCGGAACGGCCCGTCGGCAAGAACGTAGAAGCCCCCGCGCACCTTGCTGGCCGCCGTGGTGAAGCCGATGGTGCGGCGCGGTTGTGGGATCACCAGCAGCGGTCGCCGTGGGTCGGCGAAGGCCTCCTGCAACTCGACCAGGCGCTGGCGGGTGGCGCCCATCTCGCGCCGGTAGCGCTCGCCGCGCGCCCGCGCGTCGTCGGGAAGTTCGCTCCAGGCCGGAGGCTGGTCGCGCAGCAGGTAGTCCAGCGGCCAGGTGCCGGCTATCGCGGCTTCCTTCCAGTCCGCGTCGTCGTCGCGCAGGTCCAGCAGCACTCCGGCCAGCGCGCCGATCTCGTAGGCTTCGCTGTCGACGCCGACGCCGATCTCGTTGGCATCGTAGAAGGCCAGCGCGTACTCCCGCAGCGCCTGCCGATAGCGTTGCGGATCCTCGGCGAAATCGGTGCGGTAGCGCGCGGCGGCGGCCATCTCGATGTAGCGCGCGGTGCCTTCGCTGAGATCGACCTGCGCCGCCAGCCGGCTTTCCTCGGGAGCCGCTTCGCGCCAGCGGCGCAGCCAGCCCTGGGCGTCGCTCAGGTAGCTGTCGCGCTGCCCGGGCGTGCGCAGGGCCTGGAGCAGCGACTGGAACAGGGCATAGCGGTATTCCCGCGGGCGCGGGTCGAGCGTGGCCAGGTCGCCGCGATAGCCACCGGGCTTGCGCAGGCCCGGCCAGTCTTCCTGGGCGTAGCGATGGAAGGCTTCGTGCGGGCCGATGGCGGCCAGCGTCTCGCTATTGCCGGTATTGCTCCGCAGGTGCGCGGCGCTGATCTGCAGCAGCACCGCCGGACGGCCCCGGTAACGCGGAAAGGCATAGCTCAGGTCGAGATCCGGGTCGCTGTCGCCCGCCACCGTGGTGCGCTGCGCGCGGCCTTCGGCATCGGCGACCCAGGTACTGCGGCCATCGCTGTAGAGGAAGGCCTTGTCGGCCATCCGCCAGCCGGGCCAAAGTCGTTCGCTGTGCTGGCCGACGGCATGGGCATAGGCCAGGTAGCTGCGGGCGAACGACTCGCTGTCCGTCGCCGCGGCGGGAAGGGACAGGGCAAGCAGGAGCAGGGGCAGGGCTCGGGTCATGGCGGGTACGGTTGCGCAAGGTCGGGGCGACGAAGGTATCCCGCCGCTTCCCGATTGACCGTCGCGGCCGCTGCCGCGTTCCCCTAGGCGGTGTTGCGCGCCCTCGCCAGGTCGCGCAGCGGCGGGGCGCCGAACAGCCGGCTGTACTCGCGGCTGAACTGCGACGGGCTTTCGTAGCCGACCCGGTAGCCGGCGGCGGCCACTTCCAGGCCCTCGCTGAAGATCAGCCGGCGTGCTTCCTGCAAGCGCAGCTGCTTCTGGTACTGCAACGGGCTCATCGCGGTCACGGCCTTGAAGCGGTGGTGCAGGGTCGAGGGGCTGAGGTTGACCACCTGGGCCAGTTGCTCGATGCGCAGCGGCTTGCCGTAGTTCTGGTTGATCCAGTCGATGGCGCGGGTGATGCGGTGGGCCTGGCTGTCGGCGATGGCGATCTCGTGCAGGCGCTGGCCCTGGCCGCTGCGCAGCAGGCGGTAGAAAATCTCGCGGAGGATCAGCGGCGCCAGCATCGGGATGTCGCGCGGGCTGTCCAGCAGATGGATCAGGCGCAGCACCGCATCCAGCAGGCTGGCGTCGATACGGTCGACGTAGAGGCCGCGGTCGCCGCGCCGGCTGGCCACTTCCATGGGCCCGGCGTCGGAGATCAACTGGGTGATTTCCGCCGGGTCGATATCCAGCCGGACGCAGAGGTAGGGCGCGTCCGGCGAGGCGTCGATCACCTGGCCGGCCAGCGGCAGGGTGACCGAGACCACCAGGTAGTGCAACGGATCGTAGATATAGCGTTCCTCGGCCAACTGCACCTCCTTGCGGCCCTGGGCGATGATGCACAGGGCAGGTTTGTGCATGCCGCGCGCCGGCAGGGTGGGGCCGTCGGCGCGGATCAGGGCGAGGGGGTCGACGGCGGTGCCGTAGATACCGTCGCGGGGGCAATGCCTGAGCAGCGACTGCGCCAGTTCGCTCTGGCGCTGGCGCAATTCGGCGGGGAGATCGACGGAAAGAAGCGGGGTGTTTTCGCTCATGCGGGGACTCGCGGGGGAAACCTTCCCAAGACTAGCGCGCGTCGCGGCGACAGGCATCCATCGCGCTGCGCGATGGCAGGATCAGGCAAGCATTCGCCAGGAACAGGCAAGCCAGCTCGTTTCACCGGGCGCAAGCGGATGAGAAAAAACCGGAACGCGGCAGTTTCAGGCAAGAACCCGACAGTATCCGTCTACCGATTCCCCGCGCCGTCCCCCTAATCTGGCTGGCATGGCGGAATCTCCGTCATGCCGATGGGAAATACCTGCAGGGGGACACACCTATGTCAAATCAACAGGCCAGACTGTCATCGGGCGGCGTGCCGCCGGAGCGCGCGCCGGGCGCCTCCCGTTCGCGGTCGCGCGACGGCGCTCTGGTCCCCGACACGCCTTCCCGTTCGCCTGCCGGCCCCGCCGCGGGCGGCACGCTGGCGCGGACCCATCCCGGCAACTGGTAATCGGAGGCAGGGCACATGCGTCACCCTTACACCCCACAGCGGCCGGCCGGCGTCTCGGCGCCGCCGGTCCTTCCACTCCTGGTGCCGCTTGCGCAGCGGCGAATCCATGTCGAGGAGGCAGAGAGCATGCCAGCGTTCAATCGGGCCAGTCACCTGGTCAGCATTCGCGCCCGCAGCGGCCAGTCGCACCGCCTCGGCCTGCGCCTGCAAGAGCTGGCGCAGGCGGGCCAGGCCGCGCCCGGTTGCCTGCGCTACGAACTGCGCCAGGCGGACGGGGACGCCGACCTGTGGCTGTTGCACAGCGAGTGGAGCGATGAAGCTGCCATGCAGGCGTACCTGTCCGGCGACGCCCAGCGGGTCTTCGCCGAGGTGCTCTGGCAAGCGTTGGCGGCGACCCTGGACGTGCAGGAGCGGCCGTTCTGAAACCGGGCGGGCGGATGACGCGGCGCGGCGTCCGCCCGTCCCCCTTGTTCTGGCGTCTCAGCGACCCGGCGCGACCGGCGACTGGTCCGCTCGTTCGTCTTCGACGTCGCGATGTCGCTCGAAGGCGGTCGCCGGCGAGCCATCGGCATTGACCTGCAACACCGCGCGCGGACGGCCGTCCTCGCCAATGAATACCTGGCCGATCCCGGCGCTGTTCCACAGGCGCTCGCCGGCCTGGCTGTGCTGCGGAACGCGCGGGCGGATTTCCAGGCTGCGCCGCTGGGTCAGCCAGTTCAGCGGCGACCAGGGCGCATAGAGCCAGCGGTTGAGGCGGTCGAACCAGTCCAGCAGGCGTCGCGGGAATTCGTTCTTGATCCCGCTGCTGGTGATCTGCCAGAGCCGGGGCCCGCGCTCGCGGTGGCGAATCCGGATGTCGTAGACGAAGGAGTAATGCACGTCGCCGGAAAGGATCAGGTAGTTACCCGGCGTGCGCGAGTGGCGGAAGATGTTCATCATCACCGAGGCCGCGCCGCGATGGGCCATCCAGTTTTCCGCATCGACCAGCAGCGGCTGGCCGATCCAGCTGAAGAGCTTCTGCACGCCCTCGATCAGCTTGACCCCGAACATCGGCGCCGGCGACACGATGATCGCCGCCTTTTCGCCGAGCAGGTCCTGCTGGAGTTCACTCAGCGCCTCCCAGTCCATCAGCCCGGAGGGCCGGCTCAGGTTGCGCTCGCTGCGCCAGCGGCGGGTGCGCGTGTCGAGGACGATCAGGGTCGGGCTGCCAGGCAACCGGTAGTGCCAGTGCTGGAAGTCGAGCAGGGCATCGAGCAGGCGGTCCTGCTCGGCGCAGGGCAGCCGGCCGTCTGCCGCGGCGCCCTCCATCAGGGCCGCGACCGGCGCCAGCCATTCGCCGCAATGCTGCGGGTCGTTGCCCCAGCCCTGGCAGAGCAGGTAGGCGAGCAGGGCGTTGCCGATGATCCGCCGGGAGAACGGATGGCCGTAGGCGGTCAGCTCCCAGCGCGCGGAAAGGTTCCAGTCGTCGGTGATGTCGTGGTCGTCGAAGATCATTAGCGACGAGATATGCGCCAGTGCCCGCGCCACGCCGGGCAGGCCATCGCGGAAGGCTTCGATGTGCCGGCGCTCGTCGGCGAAGCGCTGCGCGTGCCGCGCATCCAGCCCCGGCGGCGGTTCCAGCCTGACCAGGCGCCAGGGCGCCGGCGACCAGACCAGCAGGTACATCGCCAGCACCTCAGCCAGGCCGACCAGATGGTTGTGGGCGTTGGCCGAGGTGAAGATCGGCTTCTTCACCCCGCCGAAGAAGCGCTCGCGCAGGGCTTCGTTGGACTTGAAGGCGGGCAGCAGGTCCTCGCGCCGGTAGTAGGTGGCCGGGTGTGCGTAGAGCGCCTCGCTGTCGTCCACCAGCGCGCCTTCCAGGTGTTCGCCGTACAGGCCGAGGCGGCGGATCAGCCCATGGATGGCCACCAGCATCGGCCCGGCGACGTCGTCGGCGTAGACCTGGTCGCCGCTCATCATCAGCAACGCCGGGCGGCTTTCGGCCTGCAGCAGGTTTTCCTCCAGCAGCCGGTCGACCTGCAGCAGGCCATCGGCCGCCGGGTGATGCGGCTTGCGGCAGGAGCCGTGGAGCAACTGGTCGAGACGTGGCTTGAGCACCAGGCTGGCGCGCTGGCGACCGGGGTAGAGCAGATGCGGCGCCCATTCGGCGATTCCCGCGGGCTCCCGGCCGTCGGCGGCCAGACGCAGGTCGTAGTCGACCAGGCGGGCGCAGGGCAACGGCGGGTCGAGCGCGACATCCAGCAGGTGCAGCCAGGCATGGGTGCCGATGCGGATGGCCGAGTGGGTTCCTTCCGCGAGGCGGATCCGACGCTCCGCCTCGCCTTCGCTGGCGAGGACCAGCTCGATGGTCGTCGGGCATGACGTGGCCAGCCAGAACACCAGGCGCTCGGGCTCTGCGCGGCGCAGCAGGGGGCCGGCCAGGACCAGGGGCAGGGTGTCGTTGGGCGGGGTGTCGTTGGGGAGCGAGGCGGACATTGGTGCGGGCGCTGTCGACGCGGCGAAACAAGCTGACGAGTATGCCGCTTTCCGCGGCTCGCGGCGTTGCCATTTCGTAAGGAATGACGACAGTCGTCGGCGGACGACGATCTTCTAATGCCAAAAAGTTAAGTACACCTTAATTAATATTCTTTTTTGCGTTCTGGCTTCTGCGGCATATTGCCTTCCGCGCAGGCCCCGGCGGTCTGCCATCGCTGTTTGCGGGAGGGACACGTGCAATCCGACGTCGGCGCCGCCTCCCGCCGATCAAGGTTTCGCCTGCCACCCCGACGCCCGGTGGCGCAGGCCCGTAGCACGAGAGTGCGGAATGGGCATGGATCAGACACGCAATCGCCTCGTCGGCCTGATGTTCCAGAACGATTATTCCTGGCTGAGCGGGCGCCTGCGGCGCTACCTCGGCTGCCCCCACAGCGCCGAGGACATCGCCTCGGAAACCTTCCTCAAGGTCCTCGCCCTGCCGGACCCGGCAAGCATCCGCGAGCCGCGCGCGCTGCTCACCACCATCGCCCGCCGGTTGATGTACGACGGCTGGCGGCGCCAGGACCTGGAACGCGCCTACCTGGAAAGCCTGGCCGGGCTTCCGGAGGCCCTCGCGCCGTCCGCCGAGGAGCAGGCCCAGGTGGTGGAAACCCTGCTGCGCCTGGAGCGCATGCTCGCCGGGCTGTCGCCGAAGGCCCGCGCCGCCTTCATCCATAGCCAGATCGGCGGACTGACCTACGTGGAGATCGCCGGCTTGCTGGAGGTTTCCGTCAGCCGCATCCACCAGTACATGGTCGAGGGCTTCAAGCAGTGCTACCAGGTGCTTGCCGAATGAGCCAGGGAAGGCGCGAACGCATCCTCGACGAAGCGGCGCAGTGGATGGCGCTGCTGCAATCCGGCCATGCCGGCGCCGAGGAGCGCCTGGCGTTCCAGCAGTGGCGCCAGGCCGACGCCGAGCACGGTGCGGTGTTCGACCGGCTCAGCCTGGGCTTGCAGTCGTTTCGCGACGAGCCCTTGCACGGCTTGCGCGCCGAGCAATTGATCGGCGCGCTCGAGGCGCCGTCCGCCCGTCGCCGGTTTCTCCAGCGCAGCCTCGCCCTGGCGGCGTTCGGCGTGGCGACGCTGGCGCTGGGGCGGATCGGCATCGTCGGCTTCCCCTGGCCCGGCGACCTGTATACCGGCACCGGACAACGCCAGAGTTTCCGCCTGGAGGATGGCAGCCAACTGGTGCTGGACGCGCGCAGCCGGGTACGCCCCGAATTCGATGGCTACCGGCGTCGCCTGCGCTTACGCGAGGGGCGCCTGCTGGTTGACGTGGCACGGGATCCGGCGCGGCCGTTCGTCGTCGACACCGGGCGCGGCCAGGTCGAGGCGCAGGGAACCCGCTTCCAGGTCAGCGATGACGGTGCCAGCTCGCGGGTGGTGGTGCTCGAGTCGCGGGTGCGGATCACCACGGCCGACGGACGGCAATGCCTGCTGGAGCGCGGCCAGAGCGCGCGTTTCGACGCCTCGGCGATTCTCGCCCGAGGTCCTGCCGAAGGCGGCGAGAGCGCCTGGCTGGATGGCCGGCTGGAGGTCCGCGACCGTCCGCTGGGGGAGGTACTGGAGGCGTTGCGCGCCTATCGCCGCGGCATCGTCAGCGTCGCCGACGACGCGGCGGCGCTGCGCGTCAGTGGTATCTACCCGCTGGACGACAGCGGCGTGGCGCTGGCATTGCTGGAGCAGAGCCTGCCGATCCGGATCGACTACCACGGGCCCTACTGGGTCAGCATCGCCAGCCGCTGAGGCGCGCGCCCGGCGGCGAGCCGGGCGGCGCGACGCTTCAGAACGGTTTGGTCGGCAGGTACTTGCCGTCGAGAGTGATCACCGCCCGCGAGCCGCCTTCCGGGTCCTCGACCTTCTTGATGTCCAGCTTGAAGTTGATCGCGCTGATGATGCCGTCGCCGAACTGTTCGTGGACCAGTGCCTTCAGGGTGCTGCCGTAGACTTGCAGCATCTCGTAGAAGCGATAGATGGTCGGGTCGCTGGGAATGCCGCCGGGAATGCTGCCGCGCAGCGGGATGCTTTGCAGCAGGAGCACCGCGTCGTCGTCCAGGCCGAGTTGGGCGGCGATCTTGCGCGCCGCCGTCTCTGGCAGGGCATGCTGGCCGAGCAGGGCGGCGGTGACGAAGGTCAGGGCGAGACCGGTGCCGTCGGCCAGATCCTGCCAGGACAGGCCCAGGCGGGCCTTGTTCAGGACCACGGTCTCGGCCAGTTGCTGGCGCGCGTTGGGGGACACTTGGCTGTGTTGCATGGGATGACTCTCCTTGCGGGTGGTTGTGAGGGAAGGGATTCAGGCGACCGCCTGCCCGGGTGCGCCGCCTACCGCGCGCACTTCGGGATGCTCGGCGAGGGAGACGAAGCGCCGGCTGGCGCCGTCGAGGGCGTCGATGCGGCCGCTTTCGATGTCGTAGACCCAGCCGTGCAGGTTCAGCCGACCCTGTTCCAGGGCGCGGGCGACGCAGGGGTGGGTGCGCAGGTTGGCCAGTTGGGCGATCACGTTGTGCCGCACCAGGGCGTCCAGCCGCGCCGCCTCGGAGGCGTGTTCGTGGGCGCTGTTCATCGCCCGTGCGGCCTCGGCGTGGTGCAACCAGCCGGCCACCGCCGGCAGCTGGTCGAGACAGGCGCAGGACGCGATGGCGCCCATCGCGCCGCAGTCCGAGTGGCCGCAGACCACGATGTCGCCGACCCCGAGCACCGCCACCGCGTATTCCACCGAGGCGCTGACCCCGCCGGGCTGCGGCCCGTAGCCGGGGACGATGTTGCCGGCATTGCGGATCACGAAGAGTTCGCCGGGCTCGCGCTGGGTCAGCAGCTCGGGGACCACCCGGCTGTCCGAGCAGGCGATGAACAGCGCCTTGGGGGCTTGCCGGGTGGCCAGGGACTTGAACAGTTGCGAGCGCGCCGGGTAGGCGTCGCGCTGGAAGCGGAGAAAGCCGTCGATGATGTCACGCATGGCGCTGGGCTCCTGGCCGTCGAATGGTGGGGCCAGGATGCGCGGATTGAGCCATAGGGTCCAAGACCGGTTTATTATTCCAATCATTGGTCTGGCCTATAGTTGGATGTTTCCATGCTGCTTCGCCACCTGCGCTACCTGCTCGCTGTCGCCGAGCATCGCAACTTCACCCGCGCCGCCGAGGCGCTGCACGTTTCGCAGCCGACCCTGTCGCAGCAGGTGCGGCAACTGGAAGAGCAACTGCGCGTGCAATTGCTCGACCGCTCCGGCAGGAGCGTGCGTCCCACCGATGCCGGCGAGCTGTACCTGCTTCATGCGCGGCGTGCCTTGCGCGAGCTGGAAGCGGCGCAACGGGCGATCCACGAGGTGCGCGACCTCAGTCGCGGCCGCCTGCGCCTGGGCATGACGCCGACCTTCACCTGCTATCTGGTGGGCGCCCTGGTGGATCCGTTCAATCAGCGCTATCCGGGCATCGAGTTGAGCCTCGAGGAGTTGCCCCAGGACGCCCTGGAGGCGGCGCTGATCGACGATCGCCTGGACCTTGGCGTGGCCTTCAGCGAGCCGGGTTCAGTGGAGATCGACAGCCAGCCGCTCTACCTGGAGCGCCTGGGCCTGGTGCTGGGGGCGGAACACCCGGCGGCGGACGCGCCGCTGGCCGCCGCAGCGCTGGCGGAGTTGCCGTTGGCGTTGTTGCGCGACGACTTCGCCACGCGCCGGCACATCGACGCTTACCTGCGCCAGCAAGGGGTGACGGCGCGGGTGGCGCTGGAGGCGAACTCGATCAGCGCCATCGTCGACGTGGTTCGCCGCGGACGGCTGGCCAGCATCCTGCCGGAGGCGGTGGCGCGCCAGCAGGCCGGGTTGCGCTGCGTGGCGCTGCGGCCGGCGCTGCCGACCCGCCAGGTAGCGCTGTTCTGGCGCCAGGGCAGCCACCCCGGTGCCGCGCGCCTGGCCTTCCAGGCCCTGGCGCTGGAGCTCGGCGCCGAGCTGGGCGACGCCTGAGCGGGATCAGCCGCGACTCGGCTGCAACGCCGCGGGCTCCTCGCGGCGCAGGCGCAGGGCCAGGGCGGCGCCGAACAGGGCGAGCAGGGCGCTGAGCGCGGTCACCCATTCGATGCCGCGCGCCTGGCTGGCCAGCAGGCTGGCGGCATCGGCGCCGCGCACCTGGGTGTTGGCCAGCGCCACCAGCAGGGCCAGGCCGAGCGCGCCGCCGATCTGCTGGGTCATCGAGGCCATCCCCGAGGCGACGCCCTGTTCGGCGGGATCGACGCCGCTGGCGGCGCTGACCCACATGGCGGTCCAGGTCATGCCCTGGCCGACGCTGAGGATCACGATGGCCGGCAGCAGCGCCAGGAAGCCGCGCCCCAGCGGCAGGCACGCTGCCAGCAGGCCGAGCCCGAGTGCGCCCAGCAGCAGGCCGGCGACCAGCGTCGCGCGTGCCCCGTGACGGGCCAGCAGGCGCTCGGCGACGCGGATACCGAGGGTGCAGAGCAGAGTCGCCGGGAGGAACGCCAGGCCGGTCTGCAACACGCTGTAGCCGTACACCGACTGGAAGTAGATGGCCAGGAAGTAGTACTGCACGCCGTAGCTGCTCATGAAGATCGCGGTCAGTAGCATCGCCACCTGCAGGTTGCGGTTGCCCAGCAGGCGCAGCGGCATCAGCGGGTCGCGGCTGTAGTGTTCGATGGCGAGGAACGCCAGCAGCAGCGGGACGGAAAGGTAAAGTCCGAAACGTACCGAGGGCGCATCCCAGCCCGACTCGGGGCCCTGGACTAGGGCGAAGACCAGCAGGGTGGCGCCGGCGGTGACCGTCAGCGCGCCGGCCAGGTCGAAGCGCCGGCCGCGCTGGCGCCGGGCGTCGGCCGGGATCAGGCGCAGGGCGAGCAGCGCCGCGGCGCCGGCCAGCGGCACGTTGACCAGGAAGATCGAGGCCCAGCCGAACAGTTCGGTGAGCGCGCCGCCGAGCGCCGAACCGAGGGCCAGGCCGAACGCCGAGGCGATGCTCCAGATCGCCAGGGCGCGATTGCGCGCCGGGCCCTCGGCGAAGTGATTGCCGATCAGCGCCAGGGTCGCCGGGAACAGCAGCGCGCCACCCAGGCCCTGCACGGCGCGGGCGAGGATCAACGGCAACTCGCTCTGGGCCAGGCCGCCCGCGAGGGAGGCGAGGGCGTACAGGCTTTGCCCGAGGACGTACATGCGGCGCCGGCCGAGCAGGTCGGTGGCGCGCCCGCCGAGCAGGAGGAAGCCGCCGAAGGCCACCGTATAGGCGCTCACCACCCATTGCAGGCGTTGCGCCGAAAAATCCAGCGCCCGGCTGATTTCCGGCAGGGCGACGAACACGATGGTGGCGTCGAGGGCGATGATCAGTTGCGCGCAGGCGAGCAGGGCGAGCATCCAGTTGGAAGGGGCGGCACGGTCCGTCACGGCGGGACTCCTGGTCTGGGTTGGGCGCGGCCAGTGTTTCTCATGCTGGAATCGTGATAAATAGCCTCTCCGTCCTTTCACTGATGAAAATAATCATCGATGAGATCGCCATGGACCTGAATGCCGTCAAGTTGCTCGCCCGCGTGGCCGAGACCCGTAGCTTCACCCAGGCCGCCGTTTCCCTCGGTCTGACCCAGTCCGGCCTGTCGCGCGCCATCGGCCGGCTGGAAGCCGAACTCGGCGTGCGTCTGCTGCACCGCACCACCCGCAGCGTCAGCCTGACCCCGGACGGCCAGCTGTTCTACGAGCGCTGCGCACCCTTGCTGGCGGAGCTGGAGGAAGTCGAGAAGTTGCTGGTGGACCGCCAGTGCGCGCCGAGCGGTCCGCTGAAGATCACCACCCCGCAGGCGCTCGGGCGGATCGTGATCATGCCGGCGCTGCGCGAACTGACCCGGCGCTACCCTCAGTTGCAGATCGAGGCGGCGATGACCGATCGCCTGGTCGACCTCACCGAGGAAGGCTTCGACGCCGCCGTGCGTCTCGGCCGGGTCGGCGACGTGCGCCTGATCGCCCGGCCGCTGGCGGCGTTGCGTTGGGTCACGGTGGCGTCGCCGGAATACCTGCGCAGTCACGGCACGCCGGAGCGCCTGGAGCAACTCGCCGGGCACAACTGCCCGACGGTGCGCGACCTGCACACCGGCAAGCTGCTGGAATGGCAGTTCCAGCGCGACGGCCAGCCGCTGAGCCTGGCGGTGCGCGGCGACCTGGTGCTGGACGTGGCCGACGCGCTGGTCGACGCGGCGCTGGTCGGCCAGGGCATCGTCCAGGTGATGGGCTTCATGGCCGAGGAGGCGATCCGCCGGCGTCGACTGGTACGCATCCTCCAGCCCTTCGAACCGCCGCTGTGCCCGGTGTCGCTGATCTACCCGCCGTCGCGGCAGTGCTCGCTGAAGATCGGCGCGCTCTACGAGGAACTGAAGAGCGCGCACTGGTGCGGGGCGCTGACGTACTGACCCGAGGGCGGCAGGGCGGATAACGCCGTGTTCGGACCGGCGGATAGCCGCAAGCGGCTATTCGCCCTACGCGGGGCAAGGCCGGTAGCGGAGCTGGGGAAGATTGTCGGGTAGGGCGAATAACGCCGGAGGCGTTATCCGACGATACGCCGTGCCTGAACCGGAGGAAAGCCGCAAGCGGCTATTCGCCCTACGCGGGGCAAGGCCGGTAGCGGAGCTGGGGAAGATTGTCGGGTAGGGCGAATAACGCCGGAGGCGTTATCCGCCGATACGCCGTGCCTGAACCGGCGGATAGCCGCAAGCGGCTATTCGCCCTACGCGGGGCAAGGCCGGTAGCGGAGCTGGGGAAGATTGTCGGGTAGGGCGAATAACGCCGGAGGCGTTATCCGCCGATACGCCGTGCCTGAACCGGCGGATAGCCGCAAGCGGCTATTCGCCCTACGCGGGGCAAGGCCGGCAGCGGAGCTGGGGAAGATTGTCGGGTGGGGCGAATGACGCCGGAGGCGTTATCCGCCGATACGCCTGTTCGCCTGCGTTTATAAGCTCAGAACAAAGCGTTCCAAGCTGGCCCTGCAAATCTCCCGCGCTCATCGCTCATCCCCTGGAAACCATGTTTTCGGGGGGAACCGAACGATGCCGCACCATGCTCCATCCACACGCCTGCCTTCCAGCCTGGCCCTGGCCGCGCTGCTCGCGGCGGCCTACGCCGCGCCGCCGGAGGCTCGTGCGGAGACGCCCGCGCTCGCCGCCAAGGCGCTCACCTTCGACGTCGCCGCCGGCCCGCTGGACCAGGTGCTGCTAGGCATCTCGCGGCAGAGCGGCTTGCTGATCTCCTTCGAGCAGTCGCTGGTGCGCGGCCGGCAGGCGCCGGCGGTGCGCGGTCCGCTGAGTGTCGACCAGGCCCTGGAACAGGCCCTGCGCGGTAGCGGCCTGCAGTTCCGCCGTTCCGAGCGCGGCGCGGTGATTTCCGCCGCGCCGCTGCGCGCGGCCGTACCGGCGGCGAAGGTGCAGCCGCTGGCGGCGAACGCGGAGCAGACCCTGGAGCGAGTGGTGGTGACCGGCTCGCGGATTCCCCGCGCCCAGCAGGAAGGGCCGTCGCCGGTCACGGTGATCAGCAGCGAGGAAATCCAGAACCGTGGCTACCGCAACGTCTTCGAGGCCTTGCAGACGCAGACCCAGAACACCGGCATGACCCAGGGCGAGGACTACGGCAACACCTGGCAACCGGCGGCCAACGCCCTCAACCTGCGCGATCTCGGCCCCAACCACACGCTGGTGCTGATCAACGGCCGGCGCGTCGCCGACTACCCGACCGCCTATGGCGGCTCGGTGAACTTCACCAACCTGGCGAACATCCCGGCGGTCATGATCGACCGCATCGAGATCCTCAGCGGCGGCGCCTCGGCGATCTACGGCTCGGATGCCATCGCCGGGGTGGTCAATATCGTCCTGAAGAAGAAATTCGATGGCGTCGACGTCAACCTGCGCGCCGGCACCACCGAGCGCGGCGGCGGCGACAACCAGCGCCTGCAACTGGTCGGCGGCGGCGCGACGGGCGACTTCGAAGGTCTGTTCGGCCTGCAGGTCGAGCAGCGCCAGCCGGTCTGGGCCAACCAGCGCGGTTTCATGGACAGCTACCCGGACGGCAACAACGTCGGTTACCGGCTGAACCCGCAGAGCGGACGCTACCTCGGCGACGCCTCCTGCGCCGGCCTCGGCGGCCTGTTCGGCGGCAACGTGGCGCCGGTGCCGGGCGCCAGGGGTGGCTATCGCTGCATGACCGACCAGTACTACAACAACTACTGGACCCTGCAGACCAAGAAGGAAAACTATGACGGCTACGCCGGCGGCACCTGGCACCTGAGCGACAGCGGCAAGCTGTTCGCCGACCTGCTGTTCGGCTTCGACCACCTGCAGAACAATACCCGCGGGCCGTCCTTCACCTCGCCGGACTTCATCAATGCCTCCAGCGGCGACCTGGAGCGCTGGTACCGGCTGTTCTCGCCCGAGGAGATCGGCGGCAAGAGCAGCAACAACAGCAAGTGGCGCGAGGTGTCCTGGACCGGCACCCTCGGCTACAGCGACCGCGTCGCCAATACCTCCTGGGAATACGAACTGGCCGCGACCCGCTCCGAGTACCGCAGCGACCGCACTACCCGCTACACCCCGGCGGCCGGGATCCTCGACCTGTACCTGGGCCGCAAGCTCGGCGAACGCGATGGCTACCCGGTCTACGATCCCGATCCGGCGCGCCTCGGACGTCCGCTGAGCGAGGAAGAATGGCGCAGCCTGCGGCGCAACGTGACCCAGCACAGCGAGTCCTACTCGCAGACCTACAGCTTCACCGGCAACGGCGAGCTGTTCGACCTGCCGGCCGGCCCGGTGGCCTTCGCCGGCGTGCTGGAGGTGGGCAAGCAGGGCTACAGGATCCGCCCCGATTCGCAATACAACGACGGCTCCCTCTACAACGTCTCCAAGGCCAGCAGCTCCGGCGGCTCGCGCGACCGTTACGCCGCCGGCGGCGAATTCAGCATCCCGCTGCATGACACGCTGCTGGCGTCCGCCGCCGGCCGCTGGGACCAGTACAGGTTCAGCGGTCGCACCGAGGAGCAGACTACCTACAACCTGGGGCTGGAGTGGCGCCCGCTGACCAGCCTGCTGCTCCGCGGCAGCTACGGCACCAGCTTCCGCGCGCCGGACCTGAACTACATCTACCAGGCCGACGCCAACGGCTACTACCCGGCGCAGAAGGACTACTACGGTTGCGAGAAAGGCGTCGACGGCGCTTGCAAGAACGGTCGGGTCGACTACGTGCAGAGCGGCACGCCCGACCTGAAGTCCGAGCGCGGGCGCTACTGGAGCTACGGCTTCGTCTGGTCGCCGTCGAGCAGGTTCGACTTTTCCGCCGACTACTACCACATCCAGATCGACGACCTGCTGACCACCCTCGATCCGGACAAACTGCTGCGCGACGAGGCGGCCTGCCGCAGCGGCGGGCTCGATCCGGACTCGGCGCAGTGCCGCGACACCCTGGCGCGGGTCGAGCGCAACGCCGGCGACGCCAGCGTCGATCCGAATCGCCTGAACAAGGTCTACGTCAATGCCATCAACGCGGCCAAGGAGCGCACCAGCGGCATCGACCTGCGCAGCAACATCCGCTGGGGCGCCGGCGACTACGGCGCCTTCTCCTCGACCCTCGGCTACACCCTGGTGTTGTCCCACGACTACCAGCAGTCCGACGACTACCCCAGCGAGAACCAGCGCGACAGCCTCGACTCCCACGACTGGCGCAGCAAACTCAACGCCAGCCTGACCTGGGACTACGCACAGTTCACCTCGACGCTCTTCGCGGTGCGCTACGGCAGCGTTACCAACGCCGCTGGCAGCGGGCGCCTGAGCCCGTGGACGGTGTTCAACGCCAGCGCCCGCTACCGGCTCAACGAACGCGCCAGCGTCGGCCTGACGGTGAACAACCTGCTCGACCAGATCAAGGAGGACGACTCCGATGGCTGGCCGTACTATCCCACCGGCAACTACGACGCCATGGGCCGCCAATGGTGGCTGGACTTCAGCTATCACTTCGGTGGTTGAGCCATGCCCGGACGCATCCTGGTCTTCGCCTGCTGCCTGCTCGCCAGCCTGGCCCGCAGCGAGCCGCGCCATGCCATCACGCTCTACGACGAGCCGGCGAAATACCCGCCGGGTTTCCAGCACTTCGACTTCGTCGACCCGCAGGCGCCCAAGGGCGGCAGCCTGCGGCGGATGGAAAGCGGCAGCTTCGACACGCTGAACCCCTTCGCCAACCGCGGCACGCCGATCAGCATGACCCAGGCCGCGCTGATCTACGAAACCCTCGGCTTCCAGTCGCTGGACGAGCCGTTCACCGAATACGGCTACCTGGCGCGCTACATCGAGAAAGCCCCGAACAACAGCTGGGTGCGTTTCCATATCGATCCGCGGGCGCGCTTCAGCGACGGCGTGGCGGTCACCGCCGAGGACGTGAAGTTTTCCTTCGACAGCCTGGTCGAGCAGGGCAGCCCGTTCTGGCGCGCCTACTACAAGGAGGTCCGCGAGCCGGTGGTGGAGGACCGCCTGCGCATCCGCTTCGACTTCCGTCATGCCGGCAACCGCGAACTGCCGCTGGTGCTGGCCCAGCTCTACGTGCTGCCCAGGCATTGGTGGCAGGGACGCGACTTCAACCGCAGCAGCATGCAGCCGCCGCTGGGCAGCGGACCTTACCGGCTGGAGAAGGCCGAGGCGGGGCGTTCGGTGAGCTACCGGCGCAACCCCGACTGGTGGGCTCGCGACCTGCCGGTCGGGCGTGGCCTGTACAACTTCGAGCGGATCCGTTTCGACTACTACCGCGACAGCGGCGTGGCCTTGCAGGCGTTCAAGGCCGGGCAGGCCGACATCAATGTCGAGACCAGCGTCAAGGCCTGGAGCAGCGGCTACGACTCGCCGGCCCTGCGCGATGGCCGGTTGCGCCAGGAGAGCTTTCCCTACCCGTACCCGGCCAGCCTCCAGGGCCTGGTGTTCAACCTGCGCCGGCCGCTGTTCGAGGACCGCCGGGTACGCCAGGCGCTGAGCCTGCTGTTCGACTTCGAATGGACCAACCGACAGCTCTTCGGCGGTCGCTACAAGCGCCTGCGCAGCTATTTCGACAACTCGGAGATGGCCGCTCGCGGCCTGCCCGGCGCCGACGAACTGGCCTTGCTGGAGCCGCTGCGTGGGCAGATCCCCGAGGAGGTCTTCGGCCAGGCCTACGCTCCGCCGGTGAACGACGGCAGCGGCGATATCCATGAGCGCCTGGTGCAGGCCTACCGCCTGCTCGGCGAGGCCGGCTGGCATGCCGTCGACGGACGCCTGCTGGATACCGCCGGACGGCCGCTGCGCTTCGAACTCTTGCTCCAGGGCAAGGGCCTGGAGCGCGCGCTGCTGCCGTTCCAGCGCAACCTGGCGCGGATCGGCATCGATATGCGCCTGCGCCAGGTGGACGCTTCGCAATACATCGAGCGCATACGTGCGCGGGACTACGACATGATCGTTTCGAGCTTCTCCCAGTCCAATTCGCCGGGCAACGAGCAGTACAGCTTCTGGCATTCCTCCAGCTACGCCGATCCCGGCGGCTACAACCGCATCGGCCTGAAGGACCCGGCCATCGACCGGCTGGTGCAGGCGGTGGTCGAGGCCGACTCGCGGGCCGCCCTGGAAACCGCCGTGCGCGCCCTCGACCGGGTGCTGCAATGGGGCTACTACCTGATCCCGACCTGGTATTCCGACGAGGTCTGGATCGCCAGCTGGAATCGCTTCGGCCGACCGCCGCAGGCGCCGCGCTACAGCCTGGGGCTGAACACCTGGTGGGAAGTCCGCGAGCGGGCCGTGCCGAGCCGGGAGGCGCAGTGACATGGGCGGCTACCTGTTGCGCCGCCTGGCGCTGATCCTGCCGACCCTGCTGGGCATCCTGCTGATCAACTTCGCCATCGTCCAGGCCGCACCCGGCGGGCCGGTGGATCAGGCCATCGCGCGCCTGCAGGGCGTCGACGGCGGTGGCCCGCTGGGGCGTGGCGGGGAGGGTGGGCATGGCGCTCTGGAACCGCAGCGCCACGGCGAGACCGGCATCGACCCGCAGCTGGTGGCCGCCTTGGAGCGCCAGTACGGCTTCGACAAGCCGCCGCTGCAACGGCTCTGGCTGATGCTGTCGAGCTACGCCCGGCTGGATTTCGGCGAGAGCTTCTACCGCGACGCGCGGGTCGTCGACCTGATCGCCGAGAAGCTGCCGGTCTCGCTGTCCCTGGGCTTGTGGGCGACGCTGATCACCTACCTGGTGTCGATTCCCCTGGGGGTGGCCAAGGCGGTGCGCCACGGCAGCGCCTTCGACCTGTGGAGCAGCGCGTTGGTGGTGGTCGGCTATGCGGTGCCCGGCTTCCTCTTCGCCATCGTCCTGATCGTGCTGTTCGCCGGCGGCAGCTACCTGGACTGGTTCCCCCTGCGCGGCCTGGCTTCCGAGGGCGCCGAGCGCCTCGGCGCGTTGGCGCGTTTCGCCGATTACCTCTGGCACCTGGCGCTGCCGGTGGGTTCGCTGGTGGTCGGCGGTTTCGCCAGCCTGACCCTGCTGACCAAGAACAGCTTCCTCGACGAGATATCCAGGCAGTACGTCGCCACCGCTCGCGCCAAGGGCCTCGGCGAGCGCCGGGTGCTCTACGGCCATGTGTTCCGCAACGCCATGTTGCTGGTGGTGGCCGGGCTGCCGGCGGCGCTGGTCTCGGTGTTCTTCACCGGGTCGCTGCTGATCGAGGTGCTGTTCTCCCTCGACGGCCTCGGCCTGATGGGCTACGAAGCGGCGCTCGGCCGCGACTACCCGGTGGTGTTCGGCAGCCTGTTCATCTTCACCCTGCTCGGGTTGCTGGTGAAGCTGGCCGGCGACCTGGCCTACAGCCTGGTCGACCCGCGCATCGACTTCGCCGCGAGGAGACAGTGAGATGGCCATCGTCCTTTCCCCGCTGCACCGCCGCCGCCTCGCCGCGTTCCGCGCCAACCGCCGCGGGCGCCTGGCGCTGCGGCTGTTCCTCGCGCTGTTCGTCGCCTGCCTGGTCGCCGAGCTGATCGCCAACGACCGCCCGCTGCTGCTGGAATACCGTGGCCAGTGGTTCCTGCCGGTGCTGCGGGACTATCCGGAAACCGCCTTCGGCGGCGAGCTGCCGTTCCCGCCGGACTACCGCGGTCGCTTCATGAGCGAACGCATCGCCCGCGACGGCTGGGCGCTGTGGCCGCCGATCCGCTTCGACGCCCGCAGCATCAACTACGCGCGCCCGGCGCCGGCGCCGCCCTCGGCGGAGAACTGGCTGGGCACCGACGACCAGGGCCGCGACGTGCTCGCGCGGGTGATCTACGGCCTGCGCCTGTCGATCCTCTTCGCCCTCGGCCTGACCCTGGCCTCGTCGTTGCTGGGAATCTGCGCCGGCGCGGTGCAGGGCTACTACGGCGGCTGGATCGACCTGTTCGGCCAGCGCTTCATCGAGGTCTGGTCGGGTCTGCCGATGCTTTACCTGCTGATCATCCTCGCCAGCCTGGTGCAGCCCGGGGTCGGCTGGCTGCTGGCGATCATGCTGCTGTTCTCCTGGACCAGCCTGGTCGACGTGGTTCGCGCCGAGTTCCTTCGCGGTCGTCACCTGGAGTACGTCAAGGCGGCGCGGACCCTCGGCCTCGGCGACGCCGGGGTGATGTTCCGGCACATCCTGCCCAACGCCATGGTTGCGACCCTGACCTTCCTGCCGTTCCTGCTCTGTGGCGCGGTGACCACCCTGACCGCCCTGGAATTCCTCGGTTTCGGCCTGCCGCCCGGCTCGCCGAGCCTTGGCGAACTGGTCGGGCAGGGCCGTGACAACCTCCAGGCGCCCTGGCTCGGGCTGACCGTGTTCGTGGTCCTGGCGACCTTGCTCAGCCTGCTGGTGTTCATCGGCGAAGCGGTGCGCGACGCCTTCGATCCGAGGAAATGAGATGAACCGGGAACTGTTGCGAGTGGAAAACCTGAGCGTCGCCTATGGCGACACGCAGGTCGTGAAGGGGATCGACTTCAGCCTGCGCGCCGGCGAGACCCTGGCCCTGGTCGGCGAGTCCGGCTCCGGCAAGTCGCAGACCGCCCACGCCCTGCTGCGCCTGCTGCCGGGCGCGGCGCGCCTGGGCGGCAGCGTGCGCCTGGACGGCGAGGAACTGCTCGCCCTGTCGCCGCAGGCATTGCTGGCGATTCGTGGGCAGCGCATCGGCATGGTGTTCCAGGAGCCGATGACCTCGCTCAATCCATTGCAGCGCATCGGCCGCCAGGTCGGCGAGGGCCTGCGCCTGCATCGCCGCCTGCGTGGCGCCGCGCTGCGCGGGCGGGTACTGGAACTGCTCGAACTGGCCGGCCTCGAGCAGCCGCGACGCCTGCTCGAGGCCTATCCGCACCAGCTCTCCGGCGGCCAGCGACAGCGAGTGATGCTGGCCATGGCGCTGGCTTGCGAGCCGCAACTGCTGATCGCCGACGAACCGACCACGGCTCTCGACGTCACCGTGCAGAAACGCCTCCTGGAGCTGCTGCAAAGCTTGCAGCGACGGCTGGGCATGGCGATCCTGCTGATCAGCCACGACCTCAACCTGGTGCGTCGGGTCGCCGACCGGGTCTGCGTGATGCACGATGGCCGGATCGTTGAGGAGAACGCCTGCGAGACGCTGTTCCGTTCGCCCCGGCATCCCTACACGCGCTTGCTGATCGAGGCCGAGCCGGGTGGGCTGGCGGAGCCGGTGGCGTGCCGCGAGACCTGCCTGGAGGTGCGCGCGCTGAGCCTCGACTACCCCGCGCCCGGCGGCTGGCTGCGCCGGCGCGCGGGACTGCGCGCGGTGCACGAGGTCAGCCTGCGGCTGCGCCGTGGCAGCACCCTGGGGATCGTCGGCGAAAGCGGTTCAGGCAAGTCCTCCCTCGGCCAGGCGCTGCTGCGCCTGTTGCCGGCCGAAGGGCAGATCCTGTTCCAGGGCGAGCGCCTCGACCGGCTGCACGGCAAGCGCCTGTTGCCATTGCGCCGGCAGTTCCAGGCGGTGTTCCAGGACCCCTACGGCAGCCTCAACCCGCGCCTTAGCGTGGAACAGATCGTCGGCGAAGGCCTGCGTATCCATGGCATCGGCGATGCCGGCGAACGCCGCGCGCGGGTGCTGGAGGCACTGCGCGAGGTCGGTCTCGACGAGCCTTGCCTGGAACGTTATCCCCACGAGTTTTCCGGCGGCCAGCGCCAGCGCATCGCCATCGCCCGCGCGCTGGTGCTGAAGCCGGCGCTGATCCTGCTCGACGAACCGACCTCGGCGCTCGACCGCAGCGTGCAGTGCCAGGTGGTCGAGCTGCTGCGTCGGTTGCAGCGTCGCCACGGGCTGAGCTACCTGTTCATCAGCCACGACCTGGCCGTGGTACGCGCCCTGGCCCACGACATCCTGGTACTCAGGGACGGCCGGGTGGTGGAGCAGGGCAGCGCCGCTGCGCTGTTCAGCCAGCCGCGCCACCCCTATACCCGCGAGTTGCTCGGAGCGATACCCGCGCTGCGCCTGGAAGAGCATCTGCGGGTGGCCGGGCTGGGAATCTGAGGCGGGAAACCATGCTGACTCTAAGGATGTTCCGAAAGGTTCTTTCCAGACGCCCCGGCGCTTTTCTTAAGATCGGCCTGCGGGCCCGTCAGGGACAAGGAGCCATGTCGGCTTCCGGGGCCGTTCGATCGATTGGGGGAATGCGATGAGTTCGTTACCGTTGTACTTCGATTACGCCGCCACCACGCCCGTGGACGAGCGCGTGATCCGGGCCATGGTGGAGTGTCTCGGCTACCAGGCGTGTTTTGGCAATCCCGCGTCGAACTCCCATGCCTACGGTCGCCAGGCGCGGCGGGCGGTGGAGCGGGCCAGGGAGCAGGTGGCCGCGCTGGTCGGCGCCAGCGCCGGGCAGATCGTCTGGACTTCCGGCGCCACCGAATCCAACAACCTGGCCCTCAAGGGCGTGGCCCAGGCGCTGGACACGCCCGGCCACCTGATCACCAGTCGCCTGGAGCACAAGGCGGTGCTGGACACCGTGCAGCAACTCGCCGATGACGGCTGGAGCGTGACCTGGCTGGCGCCCGGCGCCGATGGCCTGATCCGGCCGGAACAGGTGGAGGCGGCCTGGCGCGCCGATACCCGCCTGGTGTCGCTGATGCGGGTCAACAACGAACTCGGCACCCTGACCGACATCGCCGCCATCGGCGAACGGGTGCGCGAGCGCGGTGCGCTGTTCCACGTCGACGCGGCGCAGGCCAGCGGCAAGGTGGCGATCGACCTGGGCCGCCTGGCGGTGGACCTGATGTCGTTCTCCGCACACAAGACCTACGGGCCCAAGGGCATCGGCGCGTTGTACGTCGGGCCGCGCGCCGAGCGCCGGCTGAAGGCGCAGATCCACGGCGGCGGACACGAGCAGGGCCTGCGCTCCGGGACCCTGGCGACCCACCAGATCGTCGGCATGGGCGAGGCCTTCGCCCTCGCCGGCGAGCTTTTCGAGGAGGAGGGCAGGCGCATCGCCGGACTCCAGCGGCGTCTACTGGAGGGGCTGGCGCAGATCGACGGCTGGCACTTGAACGGCAGCGCCGACGCACGCATCGCGCATACCCTGAACCTGACCTTCGACAACCCGGCCTTCGTCCCCCAGGCGCTGGAGTCCAGCCTGGCGGTGTCCAGCACCTCGGCCTGCAACTCGGCGCGGCCGGCGCCGTCCCACGTGCTTCTCGCCCTCGGCCACGACGCCGCCAGCGCCGGCCGCAGCGTGCGCCTGAGCCTCGGTCGCTACACCCGCGAGGCCGACGTCGACGCGGCGGTGGCCGCCCTCAAGGCCGCGGCGGATAGTGGCGCGCCGGCGTGGCAGCCGTTCCTCGGGGTATCCAGGGCAGGCTGAGCGGCCGGCTCGACCCGCCCTCGCCGAAGCCAGGGGCTGCGGATAACCGCGAAGCGGTTATCCGCCCTGCGGCTCCAGGGGCTTTTCGTCTTTGCCGCCGTTTCCCGGCAATGCGCGCTTGGCGGATCATCCAGGTTGGGTATCATGCGTCGCCATTCCCATCCACCGCCGACGGAAGTCAGGCTTTGCCTGCGTGAGCCCAATGGACGATCTCTCCCCCGATTCCGCCTTGCCGCCTGCCGGCAGCGCCCAGGACAACGACGCGCCGCGCCAGTTGGTGGTCTGCATCGACGGAACCTCGAACCGCTTCGGCGACCAGCCGACCAACGTGGTGCGCCTGTACCGCTCGCTGTCGCGCGATCCGCGCAGGGTGCTGGCCTACTACGACCAGGGCGTCGGCACCTTCGGCCTGAAGGAAACCCTGTTCGAGTGGCAGAAGTTTCCCTCGCGGATCGCCGGCCTGGCCTTCGGCTGGGGCCTCAAGCGCAACGTCGAGGGCGCCTATCGCTTCCTCGCCGAGCACTACCGGCCCGGCGACCAGATATTCCTCTTCGGCTTTTCCCGTGGCGCCTACGCGGTGCGCGTGCTGGCCGCGATGCTGCGTGCGGTGGGCCTGATCGATGCGCACCAGCCGCATCTCTTCGACTACGCCTGGACCCTGCTCACCACCCGCATGCCGCCCCGCGACGAAGACAAGCGGGCCGGCACGCGTCGCCGCGGGCCGGACTTCGGCCTGCTGGGACGCTTCCGCAAGGTCTTCGGCCGGCAGGTGAAGGTGCACTTCCTCGGCCTGTTCGACACCGTGACCTCGGTGGGCTGGGTCTACGACCCGCTGACCGTGCCGTATTCCTCGAACAACGAAATGGTCGACGTGGTCCGCCAGGCCCTGGCCATCGACGAATGCCGCTGCTTCTTCCGGCAGAACCTCTGGTTCGGCGAGAAGGACCGCAAGTCCGACGTGTTGCAGGTGTGGTTCCCCGGCATGCACTCCGATGTCGGCGGTGGCTATGCGCCGAAGGACTCGCGGCTGGCTCTGGTGGCCTTTACCTGGATGCTCGGCGAGGCGCTGGAGGCCGGCCTGCATGTCGACCCGGCGCGCAGCCGCGACCAGTTGCGCGCACGTTCGAAGCAGGGCCCGGACCCGACCGCGCCGATCCTGCCGGTGATGACCCGGCCCTGGCGCCTGGCCGAGTGGCTGCCGCTGCTGGTCTGGGACCGCCGCAGCGGCAACCGCGCCTGGCGCTGGTCGCGTGGCCGGCCGCGCTCGCGGCCGCTGGAACCGGTCGGGCAGGAAACCCGGGTCAAGCTGCACCGTTCGGTGCAGCGGCGGCTGGACGAATGCCCCGACTACCGGCCGTGCAACCTGCCAGCGCTGGAACGCTGCGACCTCATCGACGATTCGCCGTTGCTCGACGGCTACCGCTAGCGGTTGGCCGCGATCGCGTTCAGAACCACATGCGGATACCGGCGACGAAGCGCGCCTCGTCGTCGTCCTCGCCCTCGGCGCGGGCCAGGTCGGCGCTGTTGCCGTAGGAGCGGTTCCAGGTCACCCCGATGTAGGGCGCGAACTCGCGACGGATCTCGTAGCGCAGGCGCAGGCCCAGCTCGCTATCGGCAAGGCCCGAACCGATGCCGCGGGCGGGATCGCTCCTGCCGTACAGGTTGACCTCGGCGCTGGGCTGGAGGATCAGCCGGTTGGTCAACAGGATGTCGTACTCGCCCTCCAGGCGCAGCGCGCTCTGGCCGTTCTCGCCGAGGAAGGCGGTGACTTCCGCCTCGAAGTCGTAGAGCGCCAGGCCCTGCACGCCGAACGCCGCCCAGGTCTGCGGCGAGCCGGGCTTGAAATCCTGGCGCACGCCGGCGACCAGGTCCCACCAGGGACCGATGGCGTGCCCGAACAGCGCCTGGACCTCGGCGTCCTCGGTCTTGCCGTCGAGCCGTTCGCCTTCGCTGCGCAGCCACAGGCGGTTGATGTCGCCGCCGATCCAGCCGCTGGCGTCCCAGGCCAGCGCGCTGCCGTCGTCGGCGTCCTGGTATTCCAACTGGTCGAGCAGGAAGAAGCTGTTCAGCGCGCTGTCGTGCACCTTGTGCCCCTCCAGCGGCGGAAAGGCGGCACGGCGGTCGGCCTCGGTCGGCACCGGGATCGGCGTACGGCTCTGGCTGGGCGCGGCCTGCCCCGGAGGTTGCCGCGCAGCGTGGCTCATCCCCGGCATCCGGCCATGGTCCATTCCCTGGTGCTCCATGGGCTGTGCCGGGGTGGGCGATGCGGCGCCGTGGTCCATCCCCGGCATCCGGCCATGCCCCATCCCCTGGTGGTCCATGGGTTTCGCCGGGGCGGAGGTCCTCTGGCCGTGGTCCATGCCAGGCATCGCGCCGTGGTCCATGGCCGAGTGCTCCATGCCATTGTCCTGCGCGGCCTCGACGGGATTCGGCAGGCCCAGCAGCAGACCCAGGGCGAGGGCACCGCCGGCCAGGCGGGCGGGTTTCGGCTGGCGGCTCATGCGTTGTCTCCTTCGTCTACCCGCACTTCGCGGAACATGCCCATCTCCATGTGGAACAGCAGGTGGCAGTGGTAGGCCCAGCGCCCCAGGGCGTCGGCGGTGACCCGGTAGCTGCGGCGGGTGCCCGGCGGCATGTCGATGGTGTGCTTGCGCACCAGGAAGTTGCCTTGCTCGTCCTCCAGGTCGCTCCACATGCCGTGCAGGTGGATCGGGTGGGTCATCATGGTGTCGTTGACCAGGACGATCCGCAGGCGCTCGCCGTAGGTCAGGCGCAGCGGCTCGGCGTCGGAGAACTTGATGCCGTCGAAGGACCAGGCGAACTTCTCCATGTGCCCGGTCAGGTGCAGCTCGATGGTGCGCCCCGGCTCGCGGCCGTCCGGGTCGGCGAAGCGGCTGCGCAGGTCGGCGTAGGTCAGCACCCGCCGCCCGTTGTCGCGCAGGCCGAGGCCGGGGTCGGCGAGCTTCGGTGTCGGCGTCATGGTCTGCATGTCGACCAGCGGGTTGCCGTCCTCCGAAGCCGGATGGGACTGCATCGGCATGGCGCCCATGCCCATCCTGGAATGGTCCATGCCGTTCATGTCCATGCCGGCCATCTTGGAGTGGTCCATGCCGTTCATGTCCATGCCGGCCATCTTGGAGTGGTCCATGCCGCTCATGTCCATGCCGGCCATCTTCGAGTGGTCCATGCCGTTCATGTCCATGCCCGACATCTTCGAATGGTCCATCTCGCTGGCGGGCCTCGTCGCCGCGCCATGCCCCATGGCGCCGTGGTCCATGCCGCCCATGCCCATGTCGTCCATGCCGATCAGCGGGCGCGGATCGGGCGTCGGCACCGGCGCGCTAAGCCCTTCGGCCAGCGCCAGGGTGCCGCGGGCGTAGCCGCTGCGGTCCATGGACTGGGCGAAGAGGGTATAGGCGCGCTCGCCGCCCGGCTCGACGATCACGTCGTAGGTCTCGGCCACGGCGATGCGCAACTCGTCGACGCTGACCGGCTCGACGTGCTGTCCGTCGGCGGCCACCACGGTCATCTTCAGGCCGGGAATGCGGACGTCGAAATAGCTCATCGCCGAGGCGTTGACGAAGCGCAGGCGGAGCTTTTCGCCGGGGCGGAACAGGCCGGTCCAGTTGCCGTCCGGCGGCTGTCCGTTGAGCAGGTAGGTATAGGTGTAGCCGCTGACGTCGGCGAGATCGGTGGGACTCATCTTCATCTCGGCCCACATCTTGCGGTCGGCCAGGGTCGCGGCCCAGCCGTTGGCGCTGACGTCGTCGATGAAGTCGCCGACGGTGCGCTTGTGGAAGTTGTAGTAGTCGGACTGCTTCTTCAGCTTGGCGAGGATGCGCTGCGGCTTCTCGTCCGACCAGTCGCTGAGCAGCACCACGTAGTCGCGGTCGTAGCTGAACGGTTCCGGCTCGCGGGCGTCGATCACCAGGGCGCCGTAGACCCCGGCCTGCTCCTGTAGCCCCGAGTGGCTGTGGTACCAGTAGGTGCCGTTCTGCCGGACCTTGAAGCGGTATTCGTAGAGACCGCCGGGAGCGATGCCCTCGAAGCTGAGGCCCGGCACGCCATCCATGTTGGCCGGCAGAATGATGCCGTGCCAGTGGATCGAGGTGTCCTCGGCGAGGCGGTTGCGCACCCGCAGGGTCACGCTGTCGCCTTCGCGCCAGCGCAGGGTCGGGCCGGGCAGCGAACCGTTGATGGTCATGGCGGTGGCCGGCGAGCCGCTGAGGTTCACCGGGGTCTCGCCGATGAACAGGTCGAAACTGTCGCCGGCGAGCAGGTTCTGCTGGCCCGGCCCGGCCAGGGCCCAGGCCGGGGCGCGCCAGAGACCCAGTCCGCCGAGCAGACCGGTGGCGGCGAGGCCTTTGACGAAGGTGCGTCGCGAAGTTCTGTGCATCCGCTGGTTTCCACGCAGGTGGCAGGACGGACTGCGCGAGCCTGCGCAGCCGGGAGGTCGCGGCCCCGCCAGGGCGGTGCGGCGATGCGGACACCCTAGCGGCGCGCGCCTGTCGGCAAGCTGTGGGGAAGATTACAGAGCTGTCAGCTCAGCGCGGCGGGTTCACCAGGTGGCGGTCGAAACCCCGCGCCACCAGGCGTTCCCAGGCGTCCATGACCTGCGCCGGGATCGGGCAGGCGACCTGGAAGCCCAGCGCCGGGTAACGCATGATGCGGTCGAGGTCGCCAACCATCTCGTCGATCACCCCGAGTACGCCGACCAGGTTCGAGATGCCGTCGGGAAATGCGTAGTCGGGCGCATCCACGTGTCCCTCCAGCCCCGGCCAGCGGACCGGCAGGGTCAGCGCCACGCGGCGGATCGAGTTGGGCTTGGTGACGAAGGTCGCGCGGCGCAGGTCGGGGAACAGCTCGCGGGCGAAGGCGATGTTCTCGGCGAAGTTGGTCGCCCGCGGCTCGATCACGATGAGGCTGTCGCTTACCCCGCGTGCCCTGGCGTGGCGGGCGAACAGCTCGGCTTCCGGCTCGACCCAGAGATGGCGCGTCCAGTGCCCGGTGTTGCCGGTGAACAGCAGGCGTTCGGCGAGGCCGCGTTCGAGCAGTTCGCAGGCGTGGTCGCAGACCCGCAGGTCGTAGGAGCCGCATACCACCAGCAGTTCGCAGGGCACATGGCAGCGGCCCTGGCCGAGGAAGTCCCAGAGCAGCCGGGCATCTTGCAGGGTCGGGCTCATGGGACGCCAACGCTCCTCTCGCTGCCGGTCGTGGCGGGGTGCCGATGCTGGCAGTACAGCCGGTCGTCTTCGCGGACGATCCGTAGCTCGCGGAAATCCCGGACCGACCAGCGCGCGCCGGCGGCGAGCAGGCCGCTCTCCTCGCCGATCGCCACGCAGGTCGCGCCGGCGGCACAGGCGGCCTGCACGCCGCTGAGGGAGTCTTCGAACACCAGGCAGCGCGACGGTGCCACGCCGAGCCTGGCCGCGGCCAGGCGATAGCCATCCGGAGCCGGCTTGCCGTGGACCACGTCGTCGCGGCTGACCAGGGTGCGGAACGCCGCCTGCAGGTCGTGCTGGCGCAGCACGTGGTCGATGCGTGCCGGCCAACTGCTGGTGACCAGCGCCAAGGGCACGTCCAGCCAACGCAGCTGGCGGATCACCGCGGCGACGCCGGGCAGCAGGGGACAGTCGGCGCCTTCCTCCAGCGCATCGACCCGTTGCTTGAGGATCCGCCGGCGCTCCATCGGCAGGTGGCCGAACAGATAGTCCAGGGTGTAGCCGCCCGGGCGACCGTGCACGTGGTCGCGCAGGCAGTCCGGGCCGAGCGCCACGCCCTGTTCGCCGGCAACCCGGCTCCAGGCCGCGGCGATGGCTTCGCGGGAGCTGATCAGGACGCCGTCCATGTCAAACAGAACGGCTGAAAACGCTAGTCGATGCATCTCGGGCACTCTGTAGGGCAAGCCAGACCAGGACCGCGCCGCCGAGGGCGAACAGCGCCATGATCAGATAGGACCACTGCGGCAGGCCTTCGTACAGCCAGCCAGCGGCCGGACTGGCGAGGCCCATGGGCAGCGCTACCGCCAGAGAGTAGTAGATTCCCTGGGTCAGTACCCGCGCGCTTTCCGGCGCGTGGTCGCGGATGTAGCGCATCACCGCGGCGTGGTAGGCGGCGAAGCTGAGGGCGTGCAGGCACTGGCCGAGGAGGATCGCGGCGAGATGTTCGCTGCCGGCCAGCAAGCCCCAGCGCAGCGCCGCGCAAAGGCTGGAGAAGAGCATCATCTGGAGCGCCGGGTGGCGGTCCAGGATGCGGTTGGAGACGGCGAAGAAGCTGATCTCGGCGATCACCGCCAGGCCCCAGAAGGCGCCGACCGAGAACGACGAGTAGCCCAGCGCCTGCCAGCCCAGCGAGGCGGTGGTGAAGTACAGCGAGTGGCTCAGCTGGATCATTCCCGCCGCGGCGATGGCCAGCAGCAGGGGGCGTTGCCGGAGGATCCCGCGCAGGTCGGGACGGCGCCTGGCGCCCGGCAGCGGCGAGTCCGGACGGCGCAGGCTGCGGCGACGGAGGAACAGGCAGGCCAGCGCGGTGAGCAGCATCGTCAGGCCGACCAGGGCGGGCACCAGTTGCTGGCCGAACCGACCGAGCAGCAGGCCGCCCAGGGTCGCGGTGAGGATGAAGGCCAGCGAACCGACCGCGCGTACCCGCCCGTAGTTCTGCAGGGCGGCCTTGTCGCGCTTGAGCAGGTAGGACTCGGTGAGCGGCAGCACGCTGGTCCAGAACGCGCCGTAGAGCACGCTCAGGGCGATGAACAGCGGTAGGCCCTCGGCCAGCTGGAACAGCAGGGCGCAGGCGCCGGCCAGGGCCGCCAGCAGGGTCGCCAGGCGCAACTGGTCGAAGCGCCAGTCGGCCACGTAGGTCAGCGCCACCCCGGCGATCACCTGCGGCCAGTAGGCCGCGGCGATCAACAGGCCGATCTGGCTGGCGCCGAAGCCCAGGCTGGCCAGCCAGGTCGGCCAGAACGGATAGATCAGCCCCTCGGCGGCGAAGTAGCCGGAAAAGATCAGGTACATGCCGGTTCCCGCGTCGCCGTGCCGGTTCGCTGCGGTTTGCGCCTCACTCGAAGCGCGCCCTGGCGAAGGCGTTCTCGCCCTTGCGCCAGACCAGCAGGGACTCGCCCAGCACCACCAGGTCGACCATGCCGTCCTCCAGCGCGCCGAGGGCGTCCTGCGGGGCGCAGACGATCGGTTCCTCGTGGCGGTTGAAGGAGGTGTTGATCAGCGCCGGCTGGCCGCTACGGGCATGCCAGGCATGCAGCAGGGCGTGCATGAACGGATCGGCCTGCGGCCGGATGATCTGCGGCCGGGCGGTGCCGTCGACATGCACCACCGCCGGGCAGCGCTCGCGGAAATCCGCATGGCAGTCGTAGGTCATGGTCATGTAGTCGGCCGCCACCTGGTCTTCACGCCAGCCAACGTAGCAAGCCTCGGCGTGTTCTACCGCGGTGACCGGGGCGAATGGCATGAACTCGGTGCGTTCCATGCGCTGGTTGAGCCAGTCGTTGGCGCTAGCATCGCCGGGATGGTAGACGATGCTGCGGTTGCACAAGGCGCGCGGACCGAACTCCATGCGGCCCTTGAACATGCCCAGCACCTGGTTTTCCCGCAGCGCTTCGACCAGCGTCTCGATCAGGTTGGCCGGCCGGCTGTAGGCCAGCTGCGGGTACTGGCTGGCGATCAGCTCGGCATTCTGCGCGGCGCTGCGCGCGTCCGGCCCGAGGGCCATGCTCGGCGCCGGGAAGCGCGTACCGTTCTCGCGATAGGCCACCGCCACCGCCGCGGCCAGGGCCAGGCCGCCGTCGCCCATGCAGGGCAGCACGTAGACATCGCGGACCCCGGGGATCTCGCGCAGGCGCTGGTTCAGCTTGACGTTGCCGAACACCCCGCCGGCCAGGCACAGGTTGGCACAACCGGTGCGCGCCACGTGCTCCCGGGCGATGGCCACCAGCAGGTCTTCGGAGTGCCGTTGCGCGGCGGCGGCGACATCCGCCGGGCGTTCCGCCGCGCAGCGTTGCAGCAGCGGATCGCTGTAGCCGTCGTAGGAGGGCAGGTACAGTTCGCCGCAGCGGGCGCGCAGGCGGCCGTTCTCCAGGCGGATCATGTCGTTCATCAGCGGCAGCAGCTTTTCCGCGTCGCCGAACGCCGCCAGGCCGGTGATCTTGCCTTCGTGGCGGTTCGGCTTGAAGCCGAGCAGGCGGGTGATGCGCCCGTAGAAGTAGCCCAGGCTGTCGACGCTGGTCTCGCGTTGCAGGACCGTCTCGCCGCCGTCGGCGCGGTAGTGGGTGACGGTGAGCGACTGGAAGTCGCCGCGGCCGTCGCAGGTGAGGGTCAGCGCCTCGTCGAACGGCGAGCAGACGAATGCGCCGAGGGCGTGGCATTCGTGATGGTCGATGTACTCGACCTTGCCGCGCAGGCCGTTGGCGCGGACGAAGGCATCGAATTCGCCGCGCTTGGCCTTGTCGTTGGCCATCTCGTCGGCGATCCGCTTGCGCAGGTGCGGCAGGCCCTCGGGACGCTCGCGGGCTTCCTCGAGGACCCGGTCCAGGTAGAGGTCGAGGTGCCGCCCGGCGTCGAACCCGGCGTTCCAGCCGTAGGCGATGCGGTCGATGTCGGCCAGGTCGATGCCGGCCTCGCCGAGCACATAGTCGATGGAGCGGCTCGGCCAGGCCTTGTGGTCCTTCTGGCGGGTGAAGCGCTCCTCGCTGGCGGCGGCGACGATCCCGCCGTCGCGCACCAGGCAGGCGCCGGCCAGGTCGTTGTTGGTGATCCCGAGAATGATCATGCGGTGTCCTCTTGCGCGAACGGGTGGGGGGCGAGAGGCGTAATAGGTTGCATGGCACCGGGAGCCCAACAACCTGCCAGATCTGGTCGCCTGCGAAATCTGGCAGGGCTACCGGATCTGGTAGCTGGACAGCCGTCGACGGGCTTGCCGGCCATACCGGCCGGGCGCCCGCGCCGGCATCAGAAGCTGTAGCTGAGGCGGCCGAACAGGATGCGCCCGTAGGGATCGGTGTAGCGCGGGTCGTAGCCGCTCTGGAAGGTGTAGGTCTGGTTGCTGAACGGCGGTTCGCGGTCGAACAGGTTCTTCACCCCGAGGGTCAGCCCCAGCGCGTGGCTGAGGCGGTAGCTGCCGGCCAGGTCCCAGAGGTTCCACGAGCCGACCTTGCCGTGGCTGGCGCGGTCGTAGTCGTTGTAGCCGCTGGTGTAGCGGTTGCTCAGGGTGGCCTGCCAGGCGTCGCGGCTCCAGGTGGCGTTGGCGACGTGCTTCCAGCGGGCGATCACGCCGACGCCCTGGAAGTCGCCGACGTTGTCCATGTACTGGCCGCCGATCTGCTGCTGGAAGTCGTAGCGGGACACGTAGGTGCCTTGCAGGTCGAGCCCGAACTGCCCGTAGCGGCTGGCCGGGAAACGATAGTCGAGGCTCAGGTCGACGCCGCTGGTCTTTACCTTGCCGAGGTTGGCCAGTCCGGTGACGACGTGATCGATCGAGCCGTCGGCCTTGCGCACGATGCGTCCGGCGTAGGCCTGCGGGTCGGCGAAGATCGCCGCTTCGGGAAACTCGGCGATCTGGTTGGCGATCCTGATCCACCAGAAGTCCAGGCCGACGGAAAGGTCGCGCAGCGGCTGGTAGACCAGGCCCAGGGTAACGTTGCGCGCGGTTTCCGGTCGCAGGTCGGTATTGCCGCCGGTGGCGTTGTAGAACTGCTGGGCGCAGTCGCGGTTGGCGATGCCGCCCTGGCTCGGCTGGCCGCCGGCGCACAGGCGTGGGTCGTCGTAGTTGGCGCTGGTATAGGTGGTGAAGGTCGGGTTGTACAGTTCGTACAGCGACGGCGCGCGGAAACCTTCGCTGTAGGCGCCGCGCAGGACCAACTGGCGGAACGGCTGGAAGCGGAACGAATATTTCGGGTTGCTGGTGCTGCCGAAGTCGCTGTACTTGTCGTGGCGGATCGCCGCGCTGAGTTCCAGGCTGTCCAGCACCGGCACGTTGAGTTCGGCGTACTGCGCCTTCAGGTTGCGCTCGCCGCTGACCGTGGCGGCGGGATCGACGCCGAGGCTCTGCACGTTGCCGGCGAAGTCCTGGATGTCCTGGTGGAACGCCTCCTTGCGGAATTCGCCGCCCAGCGCCAGGGCCGCCGGCCCGGCGCCGAACCAGTCGCCGATCTCCCGGCTGGCGCGGGCGTCCAGGCCCTTGACGCGGCCGACCGAGGTACGGAAGTCGCCGCTCAGGGCATGGCTGCCGAGGTAGGCGAGGCCGGCGTCGGTCTGCGGCCCGAACGGGTTCAGCGTCCCGTTGGCGATGCCGAGGGCGGCGGCGCGATCATCGACGTAGCCGCTGTGGATGTGGTCGACCACCTTGTTCTGGTTGTACGAGGCGCCGATATCGTAGTCCCAGCCGGCGAACCGGCCGTCGAAGCCGAGCAGCAGGCGCTGGCCGGTGTTCTGCGAGGATTGCAGGCGTGGCCCGAGCACGCTCTGCCGCCAGTTGACCTCCACCGGCCGGCTCGGGTCGAGGACGAAGCCGCCGGGACCGGGAGTGATGCCGTTGCCGGGATAGAAGGCGGTGCCGGGATCGATCTGCAGGCCGGTGAGGGTCCCTGGGCCGACCTGGGTAGCGTTGTCGTTGCGCGACCAGAAGTACTCCAGGCTTACGTTGTGCTCGTCGGCCAGCTTGCCGGTGGCGCGGCTGAACACCGAGGTCTTCTCGGTTTCCGGCACCAGGTCGAGGTAGCGCCACAGGCTCTGCCGGCAGATGCCGTTGCGCGGGATCAGGTCGGCGCCCTTGCAACCGCCGGCGGCCAGCGGATTGCTGGCGTTGGCGCCCTGGCTCCAGTTGCCGGGGAAGGCGGTGCCGGAGCTGTAGTCGAGGCCGCGTCCCGGCTGGTAGTTGTAGGTGTAGCCGCGGTCCTTGGCGCCGAGGCGTTCCTGCTTGTCGTAGTTGGCCACCGCGAAGACATTGAAGCGATCCTCCTCCAGCTCGCCGAAGCCCCAGCTAGCGCTGACGTTGCGCTGGTTGCCGCCGCCGTCGTGGGTGGGGGAGGCGTAGCCGCTGTCGACGCGGCCTTCGTTCAGGCTCTTGCGGGTGATGAAGTTGATCACCCCGCCGATGGCATCGGTGCCGTACAGTGCGGAGGCGCCGTCGCGCAGCACCTCGACCCGGTCGATGGCGGCGAAGGGAATGGTGTTGAGATCCACCGCGGAGCCGTCGATGGCATTGTTCGCCAGACGCCGGCCGTTGAGCAGCACCAGGGTCTTGTTCGCGCCGATCCCGCGCAGGTCGGCGAACGAGGCGCCGCCGGTGGCGCTGCCGACCGAGCGACTGGAGTTGTATACGCCCTGGTTGCCGGAAAGCCGGCCGATCAGTTCCTCGGTGCTGGTCACGCCCTGTTGGCGCAGCTCCTCGGCGCGCAGGACGCTGATCGGCACCGCGGTTTCCGCATCGACCCGGCGGATCGCGCTACCGGTCACCTCGATTCGTTGCAACTGAACCGTGGGCGGGTCGACAGGCGCCTGTCCCTCCGCCGCGGCGGCGCTGCCGGGAGCGAGCTGCAGGGCCAGCAGCAGGGCGGCGCCCAGCGGCGGGTCGGTGTGGAGCGATCGGTGCATGGTCGGGGCATCCCTTGTTCCGGTGTGTCCAGGGATGTCCGTCGAGCCGGGGGATTTTCCAGGGACGGCTTAGACCTTTGCGCCATGAGTTTATGTCCGCTGGGAACAAGCCCTGCCGTTGCGCCTTTCGTCGGCGGGCCGGAGCGGCAGAACCAGTCCCCTCTGCCGAGGTCGAAAAGCAGGCGTCGCGGCGGTGCTGTGGCGTCCTTTCTTCAGCTACATTTTTCTTTCAGCAGTCGTTCCCATCATCCAGGGCAGCACCCAAGGGGCAGATCATGGCTCGCACCACTCCCATCGAGCTTTATCGCAACATCGGCATCGTCGCCCACGTCGACGCCGGCAAGACCACGACGACCGAACGGATCCTCTTCTACACCGGCGTCAACCACAAGATGGGCGAGGTCCATGACGGCGCGGCGACCATGGACTGGATGGTCCAGGAGCAGGAGCGCGGCATCACCATCACCTCGGCGGCGACCACGGCCTTCTGGCAGGGCTCGACCAAGCAGTTCCCGCACCGCTATCGCTTCAACATCATCGACACCCCCGGCCACGTCGACTTCACCATCGAGGTGGAGCGCTCGCTGCGCGTGCTCGATGGCGCGGTGGTGGTGTTCAGCGGCGCCGACGGGGTCGAGCCGCAGTCCGAGACGGTCTGGCGCCAGGCCAACAAGTACCATGTGCCGCGCCTGGCCTACGTGAACAAGATGGATCGCCAGGGCGCCGATTTCCTCCGCGTGGTCGCGCAGATCAAGCAACGCCTGGGCCATGTCCCGGTGCCGATCCAGCTGGCGATCGGCGCGGAGGAAAACTTCAGCGGGCAGATCGACCTGGTGAAGATGAAGGCCATCTACTGGAACGATGACGACCAGGGCACCAGCTACCGCGAGGAGGAGATCCCGGCGGAGTTGCGGGCGCTGGCCGAGGAGTGGCGGGCGCACATGGTCGAGGCCGCCGCCGAGGCCAACGACGAACTGATGAACAAGTATCTGGAAGGCGAGGAACTGAGCATCGAGGAGATCAAGGCCGGGCTGCGCCAGCGGACCCTGGCCAACCAGATCGTACCGGCGGTGCTCGGCTCCTCGTTCAAGAACAAGGGCGTGCCTCTGGTGCTCGACGCGGTGATCGACTATCTCCCGGCTCCGTCGGAAATCCCGGCGATCAGAGGCACCGACCCGGACGACGAAGAGAAGCACGACGAGCGCCATGCGGACGACGACGAGCCGTTCTCGGCGCTGGCGTTCAAGATCGCCACCGACCCCTTCGTCGGCACCCTGACCTTCGCCCGTGTGTATTCCGGGGTGCTGACTTCCGGCGATGCGGTGCTCAACTCGGTGAAAGGCAAGAAGGAGCGGGTCGGGCGGATGGTGCAGATGCACGCCAACCAGCGCGACGAGATCAAGGAAGTGCGCGCCGGCGACATCGCCGCGCTGATCGGCATGAAGGACGTGACCACCGGCGACACCCTGTGCGCCATCGACAAGCCGATCATCCTCGAACGCATGGACTTCCCCGATCCGGTGATCTCGGTGGCGGTGGAACCGAAGACCAAGGCCGACCAGGAGAAGATGGGCATCGCCCTGAGCAAGCTGGCCCAGGAAGACCCGTCGTTCCGCGTGAAGACCGACGAGGAGACCGCGCAAACCATCATTTCCGGGATGGGCGAGTTGCACCTGGACATCATCGTCGACCGCATGCGCCGCGAGTTCGGCGTCGAAGCCAATATCGGCAAGCCGCAGGTGGCCTATCGCGAGACCATCCGCAACACCTGCGAGATCGAGGGCAAGTTCGTCCGCCAGTCCGGCGGCCGCGGCCAGTTCGGCCATTGCTGGATCCGCTTCGCTCCGGCCGACGAGGGGCAGGAAGGCCTGGAGTTCCACAACGAGGTGGTCGGCGGGGTGATTCCCCGAGAGTTCATCCCGGCGATCCAGAAGGGCATCGAGGACCAGATGCAGAACGGCGTGCTCGCCGGCTACCCGCTGATTGGCCTGAAGGCGACGGTGTACGACGGCTCCTACCATGACGTCGACTCCAGCGAGATGGCGTTCAAGATCGCCGCCTCGATGGCCACCAAGCAACTCTCGCAGAAGGGCGGAGCGGTGCTCCTGGAGCCGGTGATGAAGGTCGAGGTGGTGACCCCGGAGGACTACATGGGCGACGTGATGGGCGACCTCAACCGCCGGCGTGGCCTGATCCAGGGCATGGAGGATACCCCGGCGGGCAAGGTGATCCGTGCCGAGGTCCCGCTGGGCGAAATGTTCGGCTATGCCACCGACGTGCGCTCGATGTCCCAGGGGCGCGCGAGCTACTCGATGGAGTTCGTCCGCTATGCCGAGGTACCGGCCAGCGTGGCCGAGGCGATCGTCGCCAGGCAGGGCCGCTGAGAGCCGCCGCGCGCCGCCGAGGCCAGCGGCGGCGCGCGCCTTTCCGGGAGCGGCAGCCGCATCTCCGGCGCCGATGCGCTTGCCAAGCGGGTTTTTTGACGCCCCCTGGATGCTTAACTATAAGACAGTGACCAAGGCCCGCACCTATACGGTCACAAGGATGGCGAATCGATGCTTGCTTCAGCGATTGCCAGCGGTACCGCAGTCTCCCAGGTCTCCAAGCATCTCCTAATGTTCCTGGCCGCCCTTTTCCTCGCCCTCGGTGCATGCGGCTGGGCGATCCTGCACATCGCCAGGCAGCAGGACGACATCGCCATCGAGCAGAGCCATTTCTACGTGGAAAAGGCGCTGCAGAATCGCCGGGAAAATTCCGAGCAGTTCTCCACCACCTATTCGTTCTGGACCGACGCCTACGTCTATCTGGGAAACCGGGTCGACGTGGACTGGGCCTTCACCAAGAACAACCTCGGCTCGGTGCTCTACACCACCAACGGCTACGACGGCGTCTTCGTCATCGACGACCGTGGCACTCGCTACGCCATGCTCGAGGGCGAGCTGTCCGAGCGCTCGCTGGCCGACTCGCTGGGCGCCGATGCCGGAGACATCCTCAGCGCCGCCCGCCGCGCCGCGGTGGACGAGGCGGCGATCAGCCGCTACGTCGACTTCGACGGCGCACCGGCGATCCTGGTCGCTTCGGCGATCAAGCCCACCAGCGATCATGCGCCCATCGACCTGGACAAGGCCTCGGTGATGGTCTTCGTCGACCGGCTGACCCCGGCGAAGCTGGCCAAGCTCGGCGGCGACTACGGCATCGCCAACCTGCACCTGCTGGCCGGCGGCGCGGCGGGCGACAAGGAAAGCCTTGCCCTGGAGGGCACTCCCCATCGCCTGGCCTGGGTGTCGTCGCGTCCGGGTAGCGCCATGCTGCGGGAGACCGCGTTGCCGCTGCTGGGAATCTTCGTGCTCGCCGCCGGGCTGCTGTTCTGGCTGAGCCGCAGCGCCGTGCTCAACGCTCGCGCGGTGGATCGCCAGCAGAAGGTCCTGAAACGCAGCAACCAGGCCCTGCTGGCCAGCGAGGAACGTTTCAAGTCGATAGCCGAGGCGGCGTCGGACTGGATCTGGGAAGTCGACGGGCATTTCGTCTTCACCTATCTCTCCGTGCGCTTCCGCGACGTCACCGGCTACCAGCCGGAGGCCTGGATCGGGCGGCGGCTGGACGAGTTGCTGGATAGCGATACGGTGAACATCGTCAAGTGGCTGGAAGGGCTGCCCGATGCCGGTGCGCCGTCCAGCCTGGTCTGCGCTTTCCGCGACAGCCAGGGCCAGGCGCGGGTCGGCAAGCTGAGTGCCAGCGCGATCCGCAACGGCGTCGCCAGCGGCTATCGCGGCACGGCGGCCGACATCACCGACGAAGTCGAAGCCCATGCGAAGATCCAGCATCTGTCCCTGCACGATGCCCTGACCGGCCTGCCGAACCGCAACAAGCTGTTCCAGTTCCTCGAACGCCTGCTGGCGGAAAAGGCTGGCAAGTCGCCGGTAGCGGTACTGATGCTCGACCTCGACCGCTTCAAGCCGATCAACGACCAGCATGGCCATCCCGCCGGCGATGCGGTGCTCTACGCCATCGCCGAACGGCTGCGCGCCTCGACCCGCGACCAGGACATGGTTGCCCGGCTCGGCGGCGACGAGTTCGTGGTGGTCAGTACCCACGTGTCGTCGAAGCTGGAAATCGAGAAGTTCTGTAGCCGGCTGATCGACGTGATCAACCGCGAGATCGCCTACGAAGGGCACAGCTTCCATGTCGGCGCCAGCATCGGCGTGGCCCTGGCGCCGGAGCACGGCGGCGATCCGCGCGGCCTGCTGCGTTGCGCCGACGTGGCGATGTACGAGGCCAAGGCCGCGGGGCGCAATACCTGGCGTTTCTACTTGGAAGCGATGGACTCCCATCTCGCCGAGAAGAAGCTGCGCGAGACCGAGTTGCGCGCCGCCTTGCAGAACGGCGAGTTCGAGTTGTACTACCAGCCGCGCTTCCTGGCGCAGGAACAGACGATCGCCTCGGCGGAGGCGTTGATCCGCTGGAACCATCCGCACCGCGGGCTGATCGGCCCGGACGAGTTCATCGGCCTGGCGGAAGAAAGCGACCTGATCGTGCAGATCGGCAACTGGGTGCTGCGCGAGGCCTGCGCCACCGCCGCCTCCTGGCCGGGCGAGGTGATGGTCTCGGTGAACGTGTCGCCGGCGCAGTTCATGACCGGCGATATCGTCTGGCAGGTGCGCGAGGCGCTGCGCCTGGCCCACCTGGATGCCCGCCGGCTAGAGCTGGAGGTGACCGAGAACGTCATGCTCAACGATGTCGACGGCGCGCTGCGGACCATGACGGCCCTCAAGGAACTGGGCGTCCGCCTCAACATGGACGACTTCGGTACCGGCTATTCCTCGCTCGGCTACCTGCGCACCTATCCCTTCGACAGCATCAAGATCGACAAGCGCTTCGTCGCCAGCATGGAGAAGACCGGGCGCGACCGTTCGATCGTGCAGGCCATCATCAATCTCGGCAACGCCCTGAACCTGCGGGTCACCGCCGAGGGGGTGGAGACCGAAGGGCAGATGCATATCCTGCGCGACGAGCAATGCCACGAACTGCAAGGATTCCTGCTCAGCCGGCCGCTGGATGCGCAGGGCCTGCGCGACCTGCTGGCGCGCGAGGCGGGGCAGACCCAGGCGCCACAGGTTTCCGCCGAGGGCCATGCTGCGCGCCGCCCTTGAGCGGGGGCAGAAGAGACCACGCGGAGCCTCAGCGGCCCTCGGTTCAGCGAACGCCCTGCGTATGGTTCAGAGAATGCTCAACTGATTATTTGACCTGACTGATTCCCTTCCCGTCTTCGCTTGCCGACACTCCGTCCTTCCCATGGCCTTGTGCCAGGGCCAGCGCCGGTGGTCGCCACCCGCTTCGGGCGAATCGCGGTGATGGTCTGCTACGACCTGGAGTTTCCCGAATGGGTGCGCCTGCCTGCGCTGTCCGGCGCACAACTGCTCTGCGCACCGGTGAACTGGCCGGCGGCACCGCGTCCCGAGGGCGAGCGGCCGGGCGCGGCCGGGCGCGGTTGGGCGAATGAAAAAGGGCGCGGGCCAGTATCGGCGCCGCGCCCTTTTGCCGGAGGAGAACCTTATTCCAGTTCGGCTGCGCTCTCTTCCTGGCGCTTCAACCCGGTATGACTGATGGCGTGCAGAGCGGTATTGAACTGTACGGTCTCGTTGAAACCCTTGACGATCTGCGCCAGCTTCTCGCGGGCGCTTTCCAGCTTCTTGAAGCGCTCGCCGAGTTCCAGGCTGCGCTGCTGGACGCTGGCTTCGCGCTTTTCCAGTTCGGCCTGACGCAGGTTCTGCTGGCTGCGCAACTCTTCGAGGCGTTCCTGTTCGATCTGCAGTACTTCGGCTCGCCGCGCGCTGCTGCGCTCGCGGGCTTCGACGCTTTCCGCGAGTTGTTGCAGGGCCGCGCTGCGCTCGGCCAGGAGACGGTTGCTCTGCTCGGTTTCCCGCTCCAGCGCCTGGCGGTCGTCCTGCAGGCGCTTGTGCCACTGCCGGAGCTGCTTTTCCTTTTCCTGCAATTGCCGCTCCTTCTCGTGCAGTTGCGTCTGGAGCGACTCCAGCGACTCCTGCTGCTTGAGCGCTTCCTGCTTCTGCTGGCTCAGTTGCTGGGCCATTCCGGCGAGGTCGGCCAGGGTGCCCTGCACGTCCTGTAGCAGATGCTCGGTATCGTTGCCGATATCGAGCGCGGTATCCGTATCCACGTGGGCTTCATCCTCGGGTTGGCGAATGACGGCGGCGGCCTGGGTGGGCGCCTCTCTGGCGTCGGCCTCGCCCTCGGCGCCGGCCAGGCGTGCGGGCGGCACCCGGAGGCGCAGCGACAGGCTGGGGACCCTGGCCGATACCGGTTCCGGCGCGGGTGCGGCGAGGGGGGAGGGGCTCGGGGGCATGGAGGATTCCTCGGCGGCGTCTGGAGACGGAAGGTTGGCGCTGCCCGTGGCGTCGGCGGCGTGCAGCGCGGGGTGGAGCATCTGCGCCAGGTCGGCAAGCTCCTCGCGAAGATGACTGGCGTTGTCGACGAAGGCGCCGATGGCCTCGGCATCCGCTACCTTGGCGGACTGCTCCGCTTTCGTCGCGAACTCGGCTGGCGCCCCACCCTCGGGCGCTGCCGTTTCCGCCTCCGGCCGCGGCTCGGGCTCGACGCAGCCGGCCTCGGTGACGGTTTCGTCTTCCGCCGCCTCGGGCTCGTCGATGGGCTCCGCCGGCCCGTCCGTGGCCTCGTCCGCATCGTCCGCGGCGAAGACATCGGGAGCGGCGTCTTCGAAAAGGGCCTCATGGACGAGCGGCGGGACGTCCGCGCAGGGTTCCTCGCCATCCAGGGCGGGGCCGTAGCCATGGGGGGACTCGAAGGTGACGAGCTTCATCACCCACTCGCGTTCGAGCACCAGGGAGCGGTGTTCTTCCCGGCGCGAGGGGGCGATGGCCGCGTCCTGCAGGTCGATGAGGTGGTAGGCCAGGTCGCTGGTCCGACGGTTGCCGGTGGTGGCTTCGCGGACCAGCTGGCGGAACACCTGGATGGCCGCCTCGCAGGCCTCGTCGGTGTCGAGGCGGCCCAGGCGGAAGCCGTCGTCGGTCTTGAACAGGGAGGCGATGTAGACGCGCGAGTCGTTTTCGTCGACCTGTTCGTTGAGGCTGTAGGCGATGAAGTTGCGGTCGCTGGCGGGAATGGCGAAACCACACAACAAGGCCGCATTCAGTTCCGTCTGCTCGGCAGTTTCCACACTGATGGTTCGAAGAAGCATAAGCCCTGGAGATCCCGTTGGTGCTTGGAAGGTGTAACGGGCGAGGGTACCGGGAGCTATGGGCGAGGTAACTTGGACGAGTCCTATTACCTTGTAAGAAAAATCTTGAAGATTTTACTGCGCACCGTGCCCAGCGCACCGCGCAGGCTCGTCCGCTCGTACGGGTCCGGCGCGCTTCAGCGATCCGCCATCAGGACGACGATGGCCTCGGCGACGAAGTCGGCATTGCGCTCCAGGGTCTGCAGGTGGTTCATGACGACATCGTAGGTTTCGCCGCCTTCATGGCGCTTCGCCCAGATCGCCAGCTCCTCCAGGGCCATGCCGAGGGCACTCTGGTTCTGGTTGAGACGGCATAGCAGGGCGACAGTCAGGTCGTGATCCAGCATGGCGGTACTCCTGATCCTGAAAAACTCAGCGTAGACCCCCTGGCGCTCCGCCGACACGGAAGCGGTTCACGAAAAGACGAAGCGGTTCAGCCGCTGCCGACGAGGTGGCCTGAGTTCGTGGCCGGTGCCCACGGCGCAGCGCTTGCGACGGTCCCTGGCAGCTTCGGACCGACCTGGCAAGGGGACCTATCCGAACGGCGAGGGTGGCCCGCGGTGGTGGCGCGCCGCATGGCCAGTTCCCCATGCCGCCTGGCTATACTGGCGGCGCGGGAACAAGACGCCGCCCATGAAGAGCGTCCCGGCCCCGAACGTCGCGCTTCCTGTCATCTCCGCTACCTATCTTTCGTTCTTCTGCCGCGAAACGGCTTTCGGAAGCAGGCTGCCGGCGGTCGTTCGTCGCGCCGTCCCGGGGTTTCCCTGCCCGTGCCGATCCGACCCGTGTTGCCAGCGAGGGGTATGTACGCAATGTCCGTGACCGATGCCAGTTTCCCGATCATCAACTGGTCGAAGGCGATGCCTTCGTTGCGCCAGCTGATGTATTTCGCCTGTGTCGCCGAGTACGGCAGCATCGGCCAGGCCGCCGAGGTGCTGCACGTTTCGCAGCCGTCGCTGTCGCGGCAGATCCAGGCGCTCGAAGTGCACATCGGCGAGGCGCTGTTCGTCCGCGGTCCGGCCGGGGTGAGCCTGACCGAGGTGGGCAGGGTGGTGCATTGCCGCGCGGTGAAGATCATCGCCGAGGCCAAGGCGCTGACCCGCGACATCGGCGACGGCGACGACCGCCAGTTGCACATCGGTTTCAGCCGCTACCTCGATCCCGGCTGGTCCGGCGAGCTGGCCCGGCAACTGAAGGAAGCGCGGGTGTGCAGCGCCGTTTCGCCATCCTGGGCGCCATCGCTGGACCTGCTCAGCCTGGTCCGCGAGTCGTCCCTGGACGCGGCGATCATCGGCGCGCCGCCGAAGGTGGTGCGTGAATACGAGCTGATGGAGATCGGCAGCTACGAGCACGTCATCGCCCTGTCGGAAACCCTGCACCGGCGACTGGCGCCCGACTGGTCGCTGAACGACCTGGTCGGCGAGCCGCTGCTGGTACCGAAGGACTCGCTGTTTCCCGCCTACAGCCAGTTCATGAACGATGCGATGGATGCCGCTGCCTTCGCGCCCCGGCGCAGCGTGCGGCCGAACGACCTGAGCATTCTCCTGGCCCAGGTCGCCAGCGGCGACGGCTTCGCCTTCCTGCCGTTGTCGCTGACCAAGTTCGCCTATCCGGGGGTGGCCTTCACCGCTCTGCCGGCGGCGGTCAACGAAGGCTTCCGCCTGCCGGTGGGGCTGGCGGTGTCGCCGACTTCGCGGCTTCGTGCCAGCGACACCCAGTTCGAATGCTTCGTCGAGACCGCGCGGCGGGTCGCCGCCGGTTGAGGGAGGCGGCCGGGAGCGCCGGCCGCGCGAGGGGCTTCAGAGGGTCTTCATGTACTCGACCAGGGCGCGGCGCTGCTGCTCGTTGAACTGCGCGTTGCCGTAGTCGTGGCCGCCATTGGCGTTGCCCGGCTTGCCGCTGTCGAAGAGGAAGCGGTTGGCGCCGCCGGCATCGGTGATGTAGCCGACGTTGACCGGGTCGAACTCGACGCTGCCGGTATAGAAGGTCCGCGGCCGCAGGTCCGGCGGCAGCAGCAGATCGTAGAGGGTCGCCACCGAGCCGTTGTGCAGGTAGGGCGGGCTGGCCCAGATACCGTTCAGCGGGCGCGCCTTGTAGGCCATCAGGTCGCTGGTCATCGCCAGGCACTGCTCCAGGCGCTGGGCCTTGTCGCTGCCGGCCGCGACGTTTTCGGCCAGGAGCAGGGCGCCTGGCGCGTCCGCGGCGGTCGCTTCGGCGCTGTCGGCGTCGGGGCTGTCCGGCACCGGACTGATCAGCGGCGGCAACTGCCCGTCGAAGATGCCCAGGGCGGCGGTCTGGAAGGCACCCAGGGCGACGCTCAGGCCGCGCGCGGCCAGGGCCTGGACCACCACTTCCTGGAGCACGTCCACCGCATAGGCCTGCTTGCCGTAGAAACCGCGCTGGCCGGTGCCGACGAAGGACAGGTAGGGCTTGCCGCGCACGTAGCCGGTCTTCAGCTGGGCGATGCTGTTGCAGGCGGTCCACGGGTCGGTACCGATCGGCGCGACCTCGCCGCGCGCCTGCAGGTGGGTGAGCACGGTCTTCACCGGGGTCCGCAGGTCGTTGCGGTCCAGCGGCGTGTGGCAACTGGAGCAATGTTGCCGGTACAGCTCGCGGCCCTCGGCGACCCTGGTCGGCTCCGGGGCGCCGAACAGCTGGTTCGGCCAGGCCGGCGGCTTCAGTTGGCCGAGCTGGTCTTCGATGCGGATCAGGTTGTCGACGTTGATGCTCGACGGGTAGCCGATGTGCAGCGCCGACTGGATCGGGCTGAGCACCTTGACGTCGGCGAATACCCCGACCGCCTCGCCGGCGTTGCGCGCCAGGGCGCCGACGTCGAACTTGCGGTTGTCGATGTCGACCACGTTGATGTGGTTCGGGTTGAAGCCGGTCCACTGCACGCGGTCCAGCTGCGGTACGTTCCACAGGAACGGATAGCTCACGGGGGCGTCCTCGGCGCCGTAGATCTGCTCGTCGGCGTGCAGTTCGTAGCCCACCGAGTTGAAGATCGAACCGATGGCGTCCAGGCGGCCGGGGCCGAACTCGGGATCGTGCGGCAGGTTGAAGTGCGAGCCGTCGCGCAGGCGCACGATGGTGGCGTCCAGGGCTGCTTGCAGGCGCGCCTTGTTGGCGTCGTTGTAGCCGCTGACCAGGCCGTCGGCGCCGAGCACCTTGCGGGCGAAGCGCTCGAACTTGGCGGTGTCGGCGCGGGTGTTCTGCAGGGCGCCGAGGATCTCCAGCTGGAAGCCGGCGAGGTCGCCCATGGTCTGCCCGCCGTAGACGGTCAACTGGGTGCCCTGGTAGCTGATGTGCGAGGTGTGGCACATGCTGCAGGTCGGCCCGACCCAGGGTTCCCTGGAGCCCTGCAGGGCCTTCCAGCGCAGCTTGGTGAAGGTCAGGTCGCTGTCGTCGCTGCGGTCGACCGCGTAGCCCTGCACCACCTTCACGCTGGAACCGCCGAGGGTGTGCGGGACATAGCCGTACTGGCGGATCAGCGCGTCGGACATCAGCGGTTCTTCGCTGGCGCGCTGCTCCAGCGCCACCAGCCAGGCCAGCGGCAGCATCCGCGAGCCCTGGCCGGCTTCCAGCCAGGCGGTCTTCTGGGTCTGGTTCCAGCCCTGGTCGAGGTCGACGCCGCTGTCGTCGGCGAATGCCGGGGCACCGGCGAGGACGGAAAGGATGGCAAGGCTGAGTCGCGATAGGGTCATCGGGCGGTTCTCTCTATTGGGCATGTGGGCGGGGCCGGCTCACAGAGTCTTGAGGTATTCGAGCAGCGCCAGGCGCTGGCTTTCGTCGTACTCGCGGGCGAAGTCGTGGCCGGCGTTGGAGTTGCCTTCCAGGTGGGTGTCGAAGAGGAAGGCGTTGTCCGGGCCGGGCCCGGTGAGGTAGCCGACCCGGCTCGGATCGAACTCGTGGCTGCCGGTGTAGAAGGTGGTCGGCCGTTGCTCCTGGGGCAGCAGCAGGTCGTACAGCGACGGCACCGAACCGTTGTGCAGGTAGGGCGCAGTGGCCCAGATGCCGTTCAGCGGGCGAGCGATGTAGCCGAGGAACGGATGCTCGGTGTTCAGGCAGTAGTCCTTGCGCGCACTCTTGTCGGCGGGGACTTCGCCGGCGGCGAGGCTCGGCGCCTGGCTGCCGGCCGGGTCGCCGCCGGCCAGCAGCAGTTGCCCGGTGGGAAGCGCTTGCAGGCTGTCGGAGCCGGGCAGGGTCTGCTGCCCGGTGACGATGGCGTGGATGATCTCGGCGATGCCGTCGGCCAGCTGGCCTTTCTTGCCGAGCATGATCTGGAACACCTCGGGGACCTGCATGTCGGCGATCTTCGAAGTCCGCCCGACGATGCCGACGCCGCTGGGGGTGCCGAGGGACGGTCGGAACAGGCCGAAGTAGTTGCCGCTGGGGCTGCTGAAGGTGAAGGTGTTGCAGGCCATCCACGGGTCGGTGCCGATCGGCGCGTCGTCGCCATGGGCCTTCAGGCGCACCTGGCGGACCTTGATCGGGGTTTGCAGGTCGTCGCGGCCGATGCTCGCATGGCAGGCCGCGCAGTTCTCCTCGTAGAGGCGCTTGCCCTGGGCCAGCCTGGCGCTGTCCGGGGCGCCGAACAGCTGGCTCGGCCAGGCCGGCGCCTTGAGCTTGTGGATCAGGCCCTCGACACGGGTCAGGTTGTCCACGCGGATGCTCGAGATGTAGCCCTCCAGGCCGGACAGCGGATGGCTGACCACGTCGCCGTAGTCGCCCTGGACCACGCCGATGTCGCCGGCCAGGTAGCCGAGGTCGAAGACCTGGCCGTTGAGATCGAGGACCTTGACGTTGGGCACGAATCCGCTGGATTGCAGCTTGTCCATCTGCAACGTGTGCCACAGTGCCGGGAAGCTGGTCGGCGCGTCGGTCGGGTTCGCTTGCAGGTGACGGGCGCCGGAGTTGATCGCCGCGCGGTTGAGCGACTGGCCGGTGGCGTCGAGGCGCCCCGGGCCGGGTTGCAGGTCGGTGGCGGACATGCTCAGCAGGGTATCGATCAGCGCCGCGCGCTTGGCCAGGGCGGCCTTCAGCAGGTCGCGGTTGGCCGGGCTGTCCTCGCTGCCGAGGACGTTGCCGGCGAAGCGCGCGAACTTGTCGCCGTCGTCGCTGGTGCGGCGCAGCGCGGCGAGTACTTCGTCGAAGATCGCCTGGACGTTGGCCAGGGTGGCGCCGGCGTCGACGGTCAGTTCGCTGCCGCGGTAGCTGATGTCGGTGGAGTGGCAGCCGGCGCAATTCAGCCCGACCCAGGGTTCGCTGGACGACTGGCGGGCTTTCCAGCGCAGGCGGGTGTCGGAGAACTGGCTGTCGTCCTGCTGGTCGAGGGCGAAGCCGCGCGGCAGGCGCAGTTCGCCGCCTTGCCAGTTGCGCAGGGGAAAGCCGAGGCGCCGGGCGTTGTCTTCGGAGAACAGGCGCTCCTCGCTGTCCGGACGCTCCAGCGCCTGGGCCCAGGCCAGCGGCAGCAGCCGCGAACCGAGCGAGGCGTCGTACCAGGAGGCGCGTTGCTCGGCGTTCCAGCCTTGCTCGAGCTGGATTTCGGTGGCGACGGCAGGGCTGCCGGCGCTGGCCAGCGCGGCGGCCAGCAGGACCCGCGAAAAGGTCGGATGCATCGTGTTCCCCTCATGGCTGACGACGTCTGCGTCCCCACAGGGCAGAGCGATGCAGTGCGCTCGATGGCTGGGCGTGCCGCCACTTCGTCCCTGACGGGAGCGCGCCGGCCGCGGCGCGCCGCGGGCCGGAACGTCCGGTTGGGCACTACGCTACGGAGTCGCGGCGGCCGGCGGGTAATGCTTTTTGTGCGACGGAAAAGGTATGGGGAACGGAACCGCCCGGTCCGGAAAGGGCGCGCCGGTCGTGCTTCGCCCTGCGCGCCAGGTTCGCAGGGCGGAGAGCGCCTAGGGCGTTGCCCGTTCTATCGGACAATCCCTGCCGGGCTTGCGGACGAAGACCAGGTAGAGTGCGCTGAGCAGCGCGAGGAACGGCACGCCGAAGACCAGGGTCATGCGGAACGCCTCGGTGAATACGGTGGTGACCAGGATCGCCGCCATCAGCGCCAGGCCGAGCAATGTCGACCAGGGCGCCAGGCGCATGCGGAAGGCCAGCGGCGCGCCGCCGTGGCGGGCGCGGTGGCGGCGGAAGCAGAGGTGGGTGAAGAAGATCATCAGCCAGGTGAAGAGGGCGCCGAACATCGACACCGCCATCATCAGGGTGAAGGACTGCTCCGGGTAGACCAGGTTGAGCAGGGTCGCCAGGGCGATACCGACGCTCGACAGCAGCAGCGCGTTCAGCGGCACGCCCTGGCGGCTCAGTTCGCCGAGGCCCTTCGGCGCGTGCCCCGCGCGCGACAGGCTGAACATCATCCGGGTGGTGATGTAGAGCTGGCTGTTCATCGCCGACAGCGCGGCCACCAGCACCACGAAGTTCATCACCCCGGTGGCGCCGGGCAGGCCGATCGCCTGCATCACCGTGACGAACGGGCTCTGGCTCTGCCCGGCCTGGTCCCAGGGGACGATGGCGAGCATCAGCGCCAGGGTCAGCAGGTAGAACACCACCAGGCGCACGATGGTCGAGCGGAACGCCGACCTCACCGCCTGTTCCGGATGTTCGGCCTCGGCGGCGGCGACCGCGATCATCTCCACGCTGAGATAACTGAAGATCGACACCACCACGGCGATCCACATGCCTTTCAGGCCGTGCGGGAAGAAGCCGCCGTGGGCGCTGTAGTTGTGCACGCCGTAGGCCGGGTTGGCGGAGCCGAACACCAGGTAGGCGCCGAGCAGGATGAAGGCGACGATGGCGGCGATCTTCAGTGTCGAGAAGCAGTATTCGAAGTTGCCGAAGGCTTTCACGCTGCTGGCGTTCAGGCCGATCAGCAGGGTCGAGAAGGAGATGATCCAGACCCATTCCGGGATACCGGCGAACCAGTACTTCATGTACATGGCCACCGCCGTGACCTCGGTGCCCACCGCCAGGACGATGGCCGCCCAATAGGCGTAGCGCACCAGGAACCCGGCCAGCGGGCCGACGTAGTGCTCGGCGAAGGCGCCGAACGAGCCGGGGGTGGCATGGGCCACGGTCATTTCCGCCAGGCAGCCCATCAGCAGCAGGGTGATCAGCGCGCCGATGGCGTAGCTGAGCAGGACGCTGGGGCCGGCGAAGCCGATGGCGAAGGCGCTGCCCATGAACAGGCCGGTGCCGATGGCGCCGCCGATGGCGATCATGCTCATCTGCGCGGCCGAGAGCCGCCGTTGCAGGCCCTGTTCGCGGCGCGAGATGGCCTCGAAGCCCTGGGGGTCGTTCATCTGGATGTCCTCTGGAATCTTATTGGGGTTCTTATGAATTGCCGAGGGAACGTCGGTGGCGATGTGCGGGTGCCGGTCGCGGGCTCCTGTGCGCGAGAGCGGTGGGTGTTCGTGGGCCGCCCCGGGAATACCGGCGCGGCCCGCGCGAGCGGGGCTCAGGTCACCTTGTGCCGGACCTGGTAGCGCGGCTCTTTCCAGGCTTCGCTCTGGAGGATTTCCAGCAACGCCTGCACCGCATCCCAGACCTCGACGAAGCGGGTGTACAGCGGGGTGAAGCCGAAGCGCAGGATGCCCGGCTCGCGGTAGTCGCCGATTACCCCGCGGTCGATCAGGGCCTGGACGATGGCGTAGCCCTGGGCATGCTCGAAGCTGACATGGCTGCCGCGCCGGGCATGCTCGCGCGGGGTCACCAGGGTCAGGCCGAAGCGTTCGCAACGGCTTTCCACCAATTCGATGAACAGATCGGCGAGGGCCAGCGACTTGTCGCGCAGGCGCTGCATGTCGGTCCGGGCGAAGATATCCAGGCCGCATTCGACCAGGGCCAGCGAGGTGATCGGCTGGGTGCCGCAGAGGAACCGGGTGATGCCTTCGCCGGGCTGGTAGCGCGGCTCCATGGCGAACTGGCGGGAATGACCGAACCAGCCGGACAGCGGTTGCCAGACACGCTCGCGCAGGCGCGGCGCGACCCACACGTAGGCCGGCGAGCCGGGGCCGCCGTTGAGGTACTTGTAGGTGCAGCCGATGGCGTAGTCGGCCTCGGCCGCGTGCAGGTCCAGCGGCAGCGCGCCGGCCGAGTGGGCCAGGTCCCAGATCGCCAGGGCGCCGTTTTCGTGGACCAGGCGGGTGACCTCGCGCATGTCGTGCAGGTAGCCGGTCTTGTAGTTGACATGGCTGAGCATCACCACCGCGGTATCCGCGTCGATCGCCGCCGGCAGTTGCTCCGGGCCATCCACCAGGCGCAGCCGGTAGCCGCGCTGGAGCATGTCGGTAAGACCCTCGGCGATGTACAGATCAGTGGGGAAGTTGCTCGATTCGGAAACGATCACCTTGCGCCCTGGCGCTTCTTCCTCCTGGATCCGCAGGGCGGCGCTGAGCACCTTGAACAGGTTGATCGAGGTGGTGTCGGTGATCACCACTTCGCCGGCGCGCGCGCCGATCAGGGGCGCCAGCTTGTCGCCGAGGCGCTCCGGCAGGCCGCGCCAGTCGGCGCTGTTCCAGCTGCGGATGAGCCCCTCGCCCCATTCCGCGGCGACCACTTCGGCGGCGCGCTCCACGGCGGCCCGGGGGCGGGCGCCGAGGGAGTTGCCGTCGAGGTAGATCACGCCGTCGGGCAGGGCGAACAGTTGGCGCAGGTCGGCCAGGGGATCGCCGGCGTCGAGCGCCAGGCAGTCGTCACGAGTGGTCATCGGTTACTCCGCGGTAGGCAGGGCGCGCAGCACGGCACGCACCGGGCTGGCATCGAGGTGGGTGAATTTCAGCGGCAGGGCGAGCAGTTCGTAGTCGCCGGCGGGCACGTCGTCGAGGACCACGCCTTCGAGGATCGCCATGCCGTGGCGGCCCACCGCGTGGTGGGCGTCGAGGGTCTTGGAGTGCTGGGGGTCGAGCGACGGGGTGTCGATGCCGACCAGCCTGACGCCGCGCTCGGCGAGGCACTCGATGGTGGCCGGAGCGATAGCGCAGAAGCCTTCCGGCCAGTTCGCCGGGACCCGTTCGAAGGTCCGCAGCAGCACCCGCGAGGGCAGGTCGTCGAGCTGGCCGGCGAGGTGTTCGGGGGTCACCAGCGGGTTAGCGCCGATGCAGTGGATCACCCGGCATGGTCCCATGTAGACGTCCAGCGGCACCTGGCCGATGGGCAGGCCGTCGGCGCGGTAGTGCAGGGGGCCGTCGACGTGGGCGCCGGTATGCGGCGAAAGGGTGATCCGGCCGACGTTGACCGGGCACTGCTCGTCCAGCCGCGCCGCCCATTCCTGCTGGAACGGCGTGTCGCCGGGCCAGGTCGGCGTGCTCGGATCGAGGGCGGGACTGATGTCCCAGTAGCGGAGCGAAGTCATTGTTTTTCTCCGGAAATCCAGCGAATGATAATGAACGAGATTTCGGAGAATTTTCGTGCGAAATGCAAGGTCGCATGGCAATCTATTCGCACAAAATTCGAAGATAGCTATTCATTCTGATAGGAACTGCACATGACCCTGGACGCCATCGATCTGCGCATTCTCCGTCACCTGCAGCAGGACGGGCGGATGAGCAACCAGGACCTGGCGGAGAAGGTCTCCCTCTCGCCATCCGCCTGCCTGCGCCGGCTGCGCCTGCTGGAAAGCGAGGGGATCATCCGCGGCTACTCGGTGGAACTGGATGCCGAGCGACTGGGCGTGGAGCTGGAAGCCATCGTCCATGTGTCGCTGCGCCAGGACGTCGAGGGTTGGCACGAGGCGTTCATCGCCAGGGTCCGGGACTGGCCGGAGGTGGTCACCGCCTATGTGGTGACCGGCGCCACCAACTATGTGCTGAGGGTCCGGGCGCGCAACCTCAAGCACTACTCGGACTTCATCGTGAACAAGCTGAACCGCGCCGCCGGCGTCACCGACATCCGCTCGGAAATCGTCCTGCAGGAGATCAAGGCCGGTGCCGACCTGCTCGACCTGGTGAACCTGAAGAGTTGAACGGGGCGACCCCTCATAAAAGCATGAGTGCAATGAGAGGGACGAATTTTCAGTCGCCGAGGGAAATAATTATTTTGTCTTTTTTCATGGGGTTACGAGTTATTAGCTAATGAATAAATAGTCTGCCGGAATTGATTTTCCCCGTGCTAGGTTTCCTCCGTCCCCGTTGCCGGGTTGTCAACGTTACACGGAGGTTAGGCGGTGAGTGAATATATCGAGACCGACGACGCAAGTTACTTCCGGGTCAGGCGCCAGGCCTATGTTTCCGCGGAACTGCACCGGCGCGAACTGCACGAGATATTCGACGACAGCTGGCTGTATGCCGCCCACCTCAGCGAGCTGCGCGAGCCCGGCGACTTCATCACCCGCGACGTCGGCGGGCGCAACCTGATCATCCAGCGTCGCGCCGATGGCGAGCCGGCGGTCTACCTGAACGCCTGCGCGCACCGTGGGGCCAAGGTCTGCGCCGAGCGCCAGGGCAACAGCCAGCGTTTCACCTGTCCCTACCATGGCTGGACCTACGACAGCCACGGCAGCCTGATCGGCCTGCCGGACAAGGCCGCCTACCAACACGCCGGGCAATGCCATCCGGAGCTGTCCCTGACACGGGTGAAACACGCGGTCTACCGCAACTTCCTGTTCATCCACTACGGCGCCCGGCAAGCGTCCCTGGAAACCTACCTGGGCCAGGCGAAGGACTATATCGACCTGATCTGCGACCAGTCCGAGGCGGAACTGGAGATCATCCCCGGCGGCTTCGAGCATTCGATCAAGGCCAACTGGAAGCTGCTCGCGGAAAACGGCGTGGACGCCTACCACCTGCCGTTCGCCCACAAGCGCTACCTGGAATACCTGAATACCCTCGGCACCGATCCGGAGTCGCACAAGCGCCACGGTCGCGGCGAGGCGCTGGGCAACGGCCACGCGCTGATCATCAGCGGCCCGCCGTCCACCGGACGGCCGATCGCCTACTGGAGCCCGTTGTTCCCGGAAGCGCTCAAGCCGTCCATCGCCGCCAAGTTCGAACGCCTGGTGGAACGCTTCGGGCAGGCGCGGGCAGAGGACATCGCCCACACCAACAAAAGCCTGTTCATCTTTCCCAACCTGGTGATCAACGACATCCTCGGCCTGAACATCCGCTCGTTCTTCCCGACCGCCGCCGATGAGGTCAGCGTCACCGTATGGGGCGCCGGCTTCGCCGATGAGACCCGCGAGGAGCGGGCGGCGCGGATCAATGGGTTGATCTCGTTCATCGGCCCGGGCGGTTTCGGCACCCCCGACGACGTCGAGATCCTCGAATCCTGTCAGCGCGCCTACGCCCACGCCGCCCTCGGCTACAGCGATTTTTCCCGCGGCATGGGGCCGGCAACCCGCCGCCACGTCGACGAGGAACAGAACCGCGGCTTCTGGCGCGAGTGGAGCCGCCGGCTCGGGCAGCAGCCCGCCGCCCTGCGGCGTCTCGCCGTGGCCGTCTGAGCCGTCTTCAACCATCGCTCCCTGCAGATCCCTGCGCGCCGCCCTGGCTACGCGGGGAATAAAGGGTCACTGCAAGGAACGTCATCCATGTGTGGAATCACCGGCTGGACCGACTGGAGCCGCGACCTCGGCGAGCAGCGCAGCATCCTCGAACGCATGACCCGTACCCTGGCCCCGCGCGGGCCGGACGCCGAAGGCCTGTGGCTGTCGCGGCACGCGCTGCTCGGCCATCGGCGCCTGGCGATCATCGACCTGGAGAACGGCGCCCAGCCGATGCTTGCCGAGGCGGGCGGGCGGGTGGCGCTGACCTACAGCGGCGAGGTCTACAACTTCCGCGAGCTGCGCGCCGAGCTGGAGACGCTGGGCCAGGTCTTCCGTACCCGCTCGGACACCGAGGTGGTGCTGCGCGCCTATCTGCAATGGGGCGAGGCTTCCTTCGCCCGGCTCCGCGGCATCTACGGCTTCGCCCTGTGGGACGAGCGCGAGCAGAGCCTGTGGCTGGTGCGCGATCGCTTCGGGGTCAAGCCGCTGTACTACTACCCGACCGCCGGAGGCGTGCTGTTCGCCTCGGAACCCAAGGCGATCTTCGCCAACCCCGAGGCCAACCCGGTGCTCGACGCCAGCGGCATCGCCGAGCTGTTCGCCCTGACCACCGCGCCGACTCCCGGCCACGGCCTGTACAAGGGCCTGCGCCAGGTCCGGCCGGGCCAGGCGCTGCGCTTCGACCGCAATGGTGTGCGCGAGCTGGTCTACTGGGCGCTGCGCGCGGAACGTCACGAAGAGGGCGCCGAGGACAGCGCCGAACGCGCCGGCCAGTTGCTCCGCGAGGCAGTGGCCGAGCAGCTGGTGGCCGACGTCCCGCTGGGCAGCCTGCTTTCCGGCGGGCTCGACTCCAGCGCCATCAGCGCCTTCGCGGTGGCCGCGCTGGATGGCGACGCGCGGCGCCTGCCGACCTTCTCCGTGGACTTCCCCGGCGAAGGCCGCGGCTTCGTCCCGACGCCCTGGCAAAGCAGCTGGGACGAACCCTATGCGCAGCTGGCGGCGAACTTCCTCGGTACGCCGCACCGTACCGTGCTGGTCGCCCCGGAAGAGGTGCTGGAACAGGACGAGGCGGTGCTCCAGGCCCGCGACCTGCCCGGCTGGGGCGAGCTGGACGCCTCGCTCTACCTGCTGTTCCGCCAGGTCCGCGAGCACACCACGGTGGCGCTGTCGGGCGAGTCGGCCGACGAGGTGTTCGGCGGCTACCCGTTCTTCCACGACCCGAGCGCCCTCGCACACGACGGCTTCCCCTGGCTGGCCGGCAAGAGCGGGCCCTGGCAACTGCTGCGGCGGGAGGTCGCCGAGCGGGTGGCGGCGCCGGAATACATCCGGGCGCGCTACCGCGAGGCCCTCGCCGAAGTGCCGCGACTGGATGGCGAGGATGCCGCCCAGCGGCGCCAGCGCGAGGTCGCCTACCTGGCGCTGAGCCGCTGGTTGCCGGCGATGCTCGAACGCAAGGACCGGATGAGCATGGCGGTCGGCCTGGAAGTGCGCGTGCCGTTCTGCGACCACCGCCTGGTGGAGTACGTATGGAACCTGCCCTGGGCGCTGAAGAGCGTCGCCGGGGAAAGCAAGAGCCTGCTGCGCCGGGCCCTGCGCGGGCACCTGCCGCAGGCGATCCTGGAGCGGCGCAAGAGCGGTTTCCCGGCCAACCCCGACCCACGTTACCTGGCGCTGCTGCGCGAGCGGGTCGGCCGCCTGCTCGCCGACGGCCGCTCGCCGCTGTTCGAACTGGTGGACGCCGGGCGGGTCCGCCAGGCTCTCGAACAGGGCACGCCGCTGCCCAGCCCGCGTGCCTCGGCGAGCCCGACCGCCGGCCTGGCCTACCTGCTGAACCTGGACCGCTGGCTGACCCGCCATGGGGTCGACATCAGCCTCTGAGCGGCACTTTCTTCCCGGAGGATACTCATGAGCCTTGCCTTGTCCCGTCCCGACAGCGACCTGCTGGCGCGGGTCAGCGATTTCCTCGTCGCCGAAGCCGAGCTGCTCGACGACCGCCTGCTGGATACCTGGTTCGCGCTGTTCGAGCGCGCCGCACGCTACCGGGTGCTGCCCTTGCAGGAGCAACTGGCCGGCCAGGCGCCGGAGGACAGCCTGTACATCATCGACGACGACCACGTGCGCCTGCGCGAGCGGGTCGACAGCATCCTCGGCGGGCATACCTGGATGGAGCAGCCGCGCTCGCGCACCCGCCGCCTGGTGGGCAACGTGCGGCTGAAGCGGGTCGAGGGCGAACTGGTCAGCAGCCGCAGCAACTTCGTCGTCCATCAGTTCCGCAACCGCGAGGCCTGGAACTTCGTCGGCGAAGCCAGTCATGTCCTGCGCGACGGTCCGGAGGGCTTGCGCATCGTCTCGCGGGAGATCCGCCTGGACCACGAGACCATCAGCGCCCAGCGGCGCATCAGCATCATCCTGTGAGGCGCCGCCCATGAGCACCGATCCGTTGCTGCCCGGCTTCGACTACCTGACCCTGCACACCTCCGCCGCGCGCCTCCGCGTCGCCGTGAAGGGCAGCGGCCCGCCGCTGCTGCTGTTGCATGGCTATCCGCAGACCCACCTGGCCTGGCACCGCATCGCTCCGCGCCTGGCCGAGGACTACAGCGTGGTCCTCGCCGACCTGCGTGGCTACGGCGAATCGCGGGCGCTGGACGAGGAGGGCGCCGACTATTCCAAGGCCGCGCTGGCCCGCGACCAACTGGAAACGATGGGCCAGCTCGGCTTCGAACGCTTCACGGTGATCGGCCACGATCGCGGCGCGCGGGTCGGCTATCGCCTGGCGCTGGACCATCCGCAGGCGGTCGCGGCCTTCGTCTCGCTGACCGTGGTGCCGATCCTCGACAACTGGGCCGCGGTGAACAAGGCCTTCGCCCTCAACGCCTACCACTGGTTCCTCCTCGCCCAGCCATACGACCTGCCGGAGCGCCTGATCGGCGCCGATCCGGAGCACTTCCTCGACTACACCCTGCGACGCATGGCCCAGGGCCGCGACATCTACCACCCGCAGGCGCTGGAAAGCTACCGGCGGGCGTTCCGCGACCCCGCCGTGCGCCATGCGATGTGCGAGGACTACCGGGCCGCGGTGGGCGTCGATGCCGACGCCGACCAGGCCGATCGCGACGCCGGCCGGCGCCTGCAATGCCCGGTCCAGGTGCTCTGGCAGGAACGCCCCTACGCCGCCGGGCAGCATCCGCTGGAAATCTGGAAGACCTGGGCCGGGCAGGTCGAGGGCGCCGCCATCGGCGCCAGCCACATGCTTCCCGAGGACGCGCCGGACGCGGTGCTGGAGCACCTGCTGGGGTTTCTCGCCAGCCACCGGGAGGCGCTCCGATGAGCGCCGTCGAACGCGATCCGGCGGCGCAGGCGACGCTCTGGCGACAGCGGGTGTTCGAGGTGCACGCGGCGATGTCCGCCTACCTCGCCGAGCGCCATCGGCGCGAAGACCTGGGGGACTGGGTGGCGACCAGCGCGCGGATATTCGCCGATCTGCCGGCGACCGACGACCTGCGCGCCGAAGCCTGGCAGGCGGTGTTCTTCCGCGCCCAGGCGCTGATCGAACAGTTCATCGTCGCGCGCCCGGCGGATTACCGGCTCGACGACTGGGCGCGTGCCACCGCGCGCATCTATCGCGCGCTGGAACCGGCGGGGCGGGGCGATCCGGCCAGCGCCGCCGACCGCCTGGCACGCCAGGCCGCGCTCTACGGTTCGCGTTTCGAGGTGCAGGCCGAGGCTGGCGGGCGCGCGGTATTCCACAACCGTCACTGCGCGATCTGGGACTACCGCGAGCGCGCCCGCGCCCGAGGCGTGCCGATCACCCTGGAGTCGGCCTGCACCTATTGCACCAAGCTGCTGTCGGCGTTCGTCGCCGCCAGCGATTGCTACGCCGACTGGCGGCTCTACGAAGAGCCGCAAGGCCACGGCTGCGTATGGACCATCACGGCGGACAGCCTCAACCAAGGAGCAGGCGTACATGAACGCGATCATTGAACAGGCGCGCAGCCTGGACGGCTACCAGGATTCCAGCGAACTGCTGCAACGTCGCGACCAGGACTGGGTGCTCGACCGCGCCGGCATCGAGCCGCGCAGCCTGCTCGATCTCGGCTGCGGCATCGGCTCGCTGCTGCTCGGCGGCGCCCGGCGCTGGCCCGGCCTGCAACGGTTGTGGGGCATCGAGCGTTCGCCGCTGCGCCTGGAGCAGGCGCGCGCGCAGTTGCGCGGGGCTGGCGTCGAGGCGCGTCTGCTGGAGGGCGACCTGCTCGACCTGCCGCCGCTGGCGGAACGCTTCGAGCTGATCAGCATGACCGCCGTGCTGCACTGGCTGTATCCCGACGAAGAGCGGCTGTTCCGGTGGGTCGCGCGGCACCTTGAGGCGCAGGGGGTATTCCTGTTCACCTCGCACCATCCGTTCGCCGAGGATGGCCTCGGCGGCGAGGACGACCTGGTCGCCCAGGCCCTGGTCGAGATGGGCCTGGCCGCGCCGGAACGGGTGGCGGCGCTCTACGCGGAAGCCGGGCTGCTGCCGATGGGCACCCGCACCCGTGGCCGGGAGGCGTTGCGCGAACGCGTCGAACGGCACTTCCGGGTCGACTCCATCGTCTCCCGCCCGGCGGCCCTGCGCGTCGCCGACTCCGCCGAGTACCAGCGTTTCCACGCCGCCACCTTCGGCACCTATTTCGCACCGCTGGTGCCGGCGACGCGCCTGGAGGAATTCTTCGTCCGCCTCGGGCGGATCGCCGAGCGGCGCATGCAGGCCGACGGACAGGTCAGCGAAATCCCGGTCAGTGTCTGGCGCTGCCGGGCGCGGGAGGGCGAGGCATAACCTTATGCGCAATCGGTCTGCCGCGCGGCTGAAAATCGGTACGGGCAATTGCACTCGGTGGCATCCGCAACCGCTCAAGGATGAACCGACCATGCCCAACCCGCGTTCGCCACGTCTTCGACTCGTCCCCGTGCTCTGCGCGGTCGGCCTGGCCTGCCTCGGCCAGCCCGGCGAGTCGGCGGCAGAGGAGGTCCGCGCCACCAGCCGCGCCGAGATCCAGCGCTTCGACATCCCGGCCGGCGAACTGGCCCAGGTACTGCTGAGCATCGTCCGCCAGAGTCGCACCCCGATCGCCTTCGACCAGCACCTGGTGGAGGGCCTGCCGGCACCGGCGATCCAGGGCTCCTACAGCGTCGAGCAGGCGCTGCAGCGGGCCTTGCGGGGCAGCGGCCTGGAATACAGCCGCAGCGCCGCCGGGGTGCTCAGCCTGCAACGCGCCACGGCGCCGGATGCCGCGCTGCCGGCGGCGAAGCCCGCCGGGACCCTGGCCACGGTGGTGGTCACCGGCACCCGCAAGGCCGATGTCAAGGCCGGCGAGAGCCTGGCACCGATCGATGTGGTCAGCGCCGAGCAATTGCGCGACAGTGGCAGCGGCGACCTGCGCGACGCCCTGGTGCGCCTGCTGCCCTCGCTGTCGCGCCAGGCCCAGGCCTACAACGCTTCGGCGCTGACCAACGCGCAGTCGCTGCGCGGCCTGAGTCCCAACCACGTGCTGGTGCTGGTGAACGGCAAGCGCCGCCACGAGACCGCCAATATCAATGTCAGCGGCGGGCTGCAGAGCGGCTCCACCGGGGTCGACCTGGACACCATCCCGCTCGCCGCCATCGAGCGCATCGAGGTGCTGCGCGACGGCGCCTCGGCGCAGTACGGCTCGGACGCCATCGCCGGGGTGATCAACGTCATCCTCAAGTCGGCCGACCACGGCGGCCGGCTCGCCTACGACAACGGTCGCTACGGCGATGGCGACGGCCTGACCCAGAACGGCGGGGTGAATGGCGGCCTGCGTTTCGGCGAGAGCGGTTTCCTCAACCTCAGCGCGCAGTTCCGCGAACAGGCGCGGACCATCCGCGCCGGCATCGACCAGCGTACCGGGCACTACGGCAACCCGTCCATCGGCGACCCTTCGCTGCACCGCCAGGCGCTGGCCTACAACGCCGGCGTGGCGCTGGACGACAACGTCGAGCTGTACAGCTTCGCCACCTATACCCATCGCTCGGTGTCCTCGGCGCAGATCTACCAGTTGCCGTCCCTGGCGCCGCGACTCTATCCGAACGGCTTCACCCCGCGCATCACCAGCGACGAGGACGACTATTCGCTGACCCTCGGCGCCCGTGGCGGCGAGCTGTTCGGCGCCTGGGACTGGGACCTCAGTTCCACCTACGGCGCCGACCGCCCGGAGATCGGCATGGACCATTCGATCAACCTCGCCCTCTACGGCGAGACCGGCGATTCGCCGCGCTCCTTCGACCTGGCGCGCTACAAGGCCACCCAGTGGACCAACAATCTCGACCTGCGCCGCGACTTCGACCTCGCCTGGCTGCCGGCGCCGCTGAATTTCTCCTGGGGCCTGGAGCAACGCCGCGAACTCTACGAGGTCGAGGCCGGCGATCCCTGGTCCTACTACAACGGTGGTTCCAAGGCGCTCCCCGGGCAGGCGCCGGCCAGCGCCGGACAGTGGAGCCGCGACGTGTTCGGCGCCTATCTCGACCTGTCCACCGCCCTCGGCGAGGGTTGGCAACTGGAGACGGCGGCGCGCTACGAGCACTACAGCGACTTCGGCAGCACCACCAACGGCAAGCTCGCCAGCCGCTACCGCTTCAGCCCCGAGGTATCGGCGCGGGCCAGTCTCAGCAGCGGCTTCCGCGCGCCGTCGCTGGCCCAGGAGAACTACACCAGCCTGGGCGTCTCGCCGACCATCGCCAGCGGCCTGCTGGCGGTCAACTCGCCGGCGGCCAGGCTGCTCGGCGCCGAGGACCTGGAGCCGGAAAAGTCGATCAGCTACAACCTCGGCCTGGTGCTCGATCCCTTGCCGGACCTGAACCTGGCCATCGACGCCTATCGCATCGAGATCCGCGACCGCATCGTCGACGGTGCCACCTATTCCGGACAGCCGGCGATCGATGCGCTGCGCGCCGGCGGGATCAGCATCCCGGCCGGACTGACCCAGGTCAGCACCCACTACATGACCAACGGCGCCGACACCCGTACCCACGGCCTCGACCTCACCGCCAGCTACCTGACCCGGCTCGGCGAGTGGGGCCGGATCGACTGGCGCCTGGGCGCCAACGTCAATCGCACGAAGCTGGTCAGGAATCATCGCGGGCGCAACGGCCAGCCGCTGCTCAACGACCAGCAGCAGGCCTGGATCACCAGCTCCACGCCGCGCAGCCAGGTCAGCCTGCAGGCCGACTGGAGCTACCGGCGCTGGGGCCTGACCCTGCGCGAAACGCGCTACAGCAAGACGGTTTCCGAACTGGACTACTACACCGGCGAGCATGCCTATTCGACCACGGTCTTCAACCGCTTCGAGAACTCGCCCAAGTACATCACCGACGTCGCCCTGCGCTATGCGGCGAGCCGCAACCTGACCCTGAGCGCCGGGGCCAACAATCTGTTCGACGTGAAGCCCGACAAGCTGCCGGCCGAGAGCGCCTACCTCGGCTTCAACCAGTACGACACCTATGCCTCGCAGATCAGCTTCAACGGCGCCTTCTACTACCTCGGCGCGGCCTACACCTTCTAAGGAGGACGAACCATGAGCATCGAACTGCGCGGCGGCGTGCGCGCCTCCGCGGTCATCGGCGACAGTGCCTTCGCCCGCCAGGCCGCGCGTTTCCTGCCGGACACCCGCAGTCGCGCGGTGAGTGCCTTCGACATCCAGCAGAAGGCCCGCCTGGAAGAGGCGGACGGCCTCGACGGCGCGCTGTTCACCGTTTCCGCTGCCTGGCCCGACCCCTGGCTGGTCGCCGGCTGGGCTTTGGCCGCGGCGCCGCGCCTGCGCGCCACCGTCGCGCACCGACCGGGGAGCGCCCAGCCGACCGTTGCCGCGCGCGCCCTGGCCACTCTCGACGGCCTGTCCAACGGGCGCGCCGGCGTACATCTGGTGATCGGCTCCAGCGACGCCGACGTGCGCCGCGACGGCGACTTCGCCGACAAGGACGAACGCTACCGGCGCGCCGTGGAGTACCTGGAGGTCTTCACCCGCGCCCTGGAAAGCCGCGACCCCTTCGACTACCACGGCGAGTTCTACCGGCTGGAGGACGCCGGCAGCGGCTTCCTGCCGATCCAGCGGCCGCGCCCGCCGCTATCCGTTGGCGGCTCCTCGGCGCAGGCACAACGCCTGGCGGTGCGCTTCGCTGACGTCTACGCCGGCCACTTCGCCAGCCCCACGCAGACCGCGGAGCTCAAGCGCAGGCTGAACGAGGAGGCGGCGGAGCAGGGCCGGCGGCTGAAGTTCTGGAAGCACTTCCAGGTGATCCTCGGCGACAGTCCGGCGGCGGCCCGGGACATCGCCGAGCACTACCGCCAGGCCGCCTTCGAACTGCTTCTGGCACGGCCCCTCGACGAACTGGCGGCATCGCCGCAGGTCGCCCGCGACGGCGAGCGCGACCGGCTCGCCCGGCTGGAGCCGGAGGCCTTGCGCGAATGGGTGGCGAATACCGTGCAGCGCAGCTTCGCCGGGGTGCTGGTGGGCAGCGTCGGCGAGGTGGCGGAACAGATCCTGGCCTTTCATCGCGCCGGCATCGAGATCGTCCAGCTCGAGGCCACCACCGAGAACGCCGAGGACATCCGCTTGCGCCGCCAACTGATCGAGCGTCTGAGGCGCGACGCATGAGCGGCGTCGCCCGCGAGGCCATGGAGGACGTCGCGCCGGCGCCTGCCGTTGGCGAGTTCGGCGTGGCCAGTTGTGGGGTGCTGCTGGCCTCGGTAGTGGGGGTGATCTTCGGCCCCACCGGGCTGGTGATCAGCAGCTTCTCGCTGTTCATCGAGCCGATCGCCGCCGACCTGGACTGGGACCGCGGCCAGTCGGCGCTGCCGGTGACCCTGCTGGGCCTGGCGGTAGCCCTGAGCAGCCCGCTGAAGGGCTGGCTGGTGGATCGCTGGGGCGCGCGCGCCCTGGTCCTGCCGCTGACCGCCGCGCTGGCCCTGTGCCTGGCCAGCCTGGCGCTGGCGCGCAGCGGCTGGCAGCTATACCTGCTGTTCGCGCTGCTCGGCCTGCTGACGCCGGGCAACATTCCCTATGCGCGGATTCTCGGCGGCTGGTTCGAGCGTCGTCGCGGCGTGGCCTACGGCATCCTCGGACTCGGCTTCGGCGTCGGCGGGCCGCTGGCGCTGTACCTGGGCAGCGCCTGCATCGACGCCTTCGGCTGGCGTGCCACCTTCCTCGTCTATGGCCTGCTCGAAGGCCTGCTGGCGCTGCCGCTGCTCTACGCGCTGTTCCGCGAGCGCCCCGGCGACCTGCCGCAGGCGCGGCGCCCGCCAGCCGGCGCGCTGCCCGGAGCGACGCCAGGCCAGGCCTGGCGCTCGGCGGACTTCTGGCTGATCGTCGGCAACCTGATCCTCGGCGTGTTCGCCGTCACCGGCGTGATGGTGCATGGCGTGCCGCTGTTGCAGGAGCACGGCCTGTCGCGGGAGGTCGCCACCGACGTGCTGGCGGCGCTTTGGGTCGGCATGATCGTTTCGCAACCTGCGCTGGGCTACTTGCTGGACCGCTACGACACCCCGCGCATCGCCTTGCCGTTCGCCCTGCTGGCGGCGCTCGGGCTGCTGCTCCTGCTCCTTGGCGGACCGCCGGCGCTACTCTGGGGCGCGGTGTTCCTGATCGGCCTGGGCGCCGGCGGCGAGACCGGCACCACCCAGTACTTCGTCAGCCGCTACTTCGGCCTGCGCCATTTCAGCGTGATCTATGGCTCGATCCAGCCCTTCACCTTCGCCATCGCCATCAGCCTGGGGTCCTGGCTGCTGGGTTACTTCTACGACCGCGCGGGCTCCTACGCGGGCTCGACGCTGGTCCTGCTCGGCGCGTTCGGCGTGGCGGCAGGGCTGCTGGTCATGCTCGGGCGCTATCGCTATGCCATCGACGGGGAGGCACGCAGCCATGGGCGAGACTGAACGGAGCAGGGCGGAGGTGGGCGTCTGGCTGCTGGCCGGGCTGGCCTTCGTGGTCGGCACGGTGGAACTGGTGGTGGCCGGGGTGCTCGACGAACTGGCCGCCAGTTTCGCCGTCAGCCAGGGCCGGGCCGGGTTGCTGATGAGCCTGTACGCGCTGGTCTATGCGCTGCTCGGCCCGCTGCTGGTCTACCTCAGCGCCGGCATCGAGCGCCGCCGCCTGCTGGCCGGCGCGCTGTTGGCGTTCGTCGGCGCCAACCTGGCCAGCGCCGCCGCGCCGAGCTTCGCCCTGTTGTTGGCGAGCCGGCTGCTGGTGGCGGCCAGCGCCTCGGTCATCGTGGTGGTGGCGATCACCCTGGCGGTGGCCATTGTCGCGCCGGAACGGCGCGGCCGGGCGATCGGTCTGGTGTTCGCCGGCATCGTCGCCTCGCTGGTGCTGGGCGTACCGCTGGGCACCCTGATCGGCGAGTTCTGGGGCTGGCGTAGCCTGTTCCTGCTGCTCGCCGGGGTCGCGTTGCTCGGCCTGCCGCTGCTCCTGCGCCTGCTGCCGGCCATCCCCGGCGCGCCCGGCATCGCCCCGGCGGAGCAACTGCGGGCGCTGGCCCGGGGCCGGGTGCCGTTCGCCCACCTGGCATCGCTGTTGCAGATGACCGGCCAGTTCACCGTCTACACCTACATCGTGCCGTTCCTGGTCGGCAGCATGGCCCTCGACAAACCGACCATCAGCCTGGTCCTGCTGGTCTACGGGGGCGGCGGCATCCTTGGCGCGCTGCTCGGCGGACGCGCCGCCGACCGCTGGCCGGGGCCGGCCACCTTCGTCGCCTTCCTGCTCCTGCACGCACTGGCCCTGGTCCTGCTGCCGTTCGCCACCGGCGGCCTGCCGCTGCTGCTGGGCGCGGTGGTGTTCTGGTGCGTGTTCAACATGGCGCCGGGGCCGGCGATCCAGAAATACCTGGTGGAACTCAGCCCGGACACCGCGGCGATCCAGATCAGCCTCAACACCAGCGCGATCCAGCTGGGCGTGGCCCTGGGCGCCTTCATCGGCGCGATCCTGGTGGACCAGGTGGCGGTGCGCGCGCTCCCCTGGTGGGGCGCCGCGCTGATCCTCGGCGCCGCCGCCTGCGGCTGGCTGTCCGCGCAGCGGCCGGCGGCGGGCACGGCGGACTGCCGGGAGCGCCTCGATTGATTCCCTACCGTGCGCCACGGGAACAGCCCCGGGCGCCGTTCCTCAACCTCCAGGCTCACTACCGCTATCCGTGGCGTGGCCTGCCAGCAGCGAACGCTTACCATGGATAGCCAAGGCTCCATCAAGAACACCCTGATCGCCCAGTTGTTCCAGCAGAACTACGACTGGCTGTGCAAGAAGCTGTCCTACCAGACCGGCTGTAGCCACAGCGCCGAAGACCTCGCCGCCGAGGCTTTCCTGCAGGTCTGGATGCTCCCCGACCCGGCGTCGATCCGCTCGCCGCGGGCGTTCCTCGCGACCATCGCGCAACGCCTGATGTACGAGAGCTGGCGGCGCAAGGACCTGGAGCGCGCCTACCTGCAGATCCTCGCCGAGGCGCCGGAGGCGGTGCAGCCGTCGCCCCACGAACAGTGGATGCTGATCGAGAGCCTGCAAGCCATCGACCGCCTGCTCGACGGCCTGTCCGGGCAGGCCCGCGCGGTGTTCCTGATGAGCCAGCTGGAAGGCCTGACCTACGTGCAGATCGGCGAACGCCTCGGATTGTCCCTGGGGCGCATCCACCAGTTGATGAAGGATGCCTTGCACTGCTGCTACCGGGGATTCCAGGAATGAGCGAGAAGCCGGAACGGCAACGCATCGTCGAGGAGGCCATCGAATGGATGGTGCGCCTGCAATCCGGCGACTTCAGCGTCGCCGAGGGCGATGCCCTGGAACGCTGGAAGGCGCTGTCGAGCGAGCATGCCGAGGTGTTCCGGCAACTGCTTGGCAGCCTCGCGCCGCTACAGGACTCGCCCTGGCGCGGCCAGCCGAGCGCTACCGTGCTGCGCGCCCTGGAGCAGCCGTCGAGCCGCCGGCGCTTCGTCGGCGGCGCCCTCGGGCTGTTCGTCCTGCTCGCCGGCGGCGCCGGCCTGGAGCGCTGGGTCCAGGCCGGCATGGGCCTGCCCGGCGAACTGGCGACCGGCACCGGCGAGCGCCGCGACTGGTTGCTGGCCGACGGCAGCCGCCTGCGCCTGAACGCGCGGAGCAAGGCGCGGCCGCTGTTCGACGGCGCCCAGCGACGCCTGGAACTGCGGCGCGGCGCGTTGCGCCTGGAAGTGAAGGAGGACCCGCGCGGCGCCTTCGCCCTCGACTGCGCCGCCGGACGGGTGGACTGCGCCAGCGGCAGCCTGCTGCTGGCCGAGGAGCGCGGGGCGATCCGCCTGGTGACCCTGCGCGGCAGCGCGCGGCTGACCACCGGTGAGGGACGCCAGCTGGCGGTGGCGGCACGACGTAGCCTGCTGTTCGATGCCGGCGGCCTGCTCGAACAGGGCCCGATGCAGGCCGGAGAGGATGCCTGGGCCAGCGGCTGGCTGGAGGTCCACGACCGCTCCCTGGCCTGGGTCGCGGAGGCCTTCCGGCCCTATCTGCCAGGCATCCTCCAGCTCGACGCGGAGATCGCCGGCAACCGCGTCAGCGGTCTGTTCCCGCTGGACGACATGCACACGTCCCTGGACATGCTCGGACGCAGCCTGCCGATCCGCGTGCTGCGCTACAGCGACTACTGGATCAGCCTGCGCCCCGCCTGACTCATTCGTCGAAGAACAGCAGGCAACGCAGTTCGATACTCTGCCGCGGCGGCGCATCGGCCGGGGTGCAGGGATCGTCGAAGGCGGTGTGCGCGCCGAGGCGGGCCTGCGCGTCCTCCCGCGAATCGTAGATCTTCAGCAGCAGCGCTTCCTCCGGCAGCAGGTGCGGGTAGTAGTACCAGCGGTGCTCCGGGTTGGGCTTGACCGAGTAGGTTTCGCCCACCTTGTCGCGGTACACCAGGTCACTGGCCACCAGGTCGTCGAACGCCAGGCTGCGGGCGTCCAGCAACGCCAGCGGCGCGCGCTGCGCCGGGTGGCCGAACGGACGCCACAGGTTGACGATCTGGAAGCGTCCGGCCAGGCGCCGTTCGGCGCGTTCCGCCGGCAGGTGGTCGCGGACCCGGCGCGGCGCCGAGCGCAGGGTCTGGTCGTTGTGCACGTAGCGCACCGGTTCGCGCAGGCCGCGTTCTTCGCGCCCGGCCTGGTCGACGCGCAGCGTGTGGTCGAAGATCACCGCCTCGGCGGCGCCGGTCAGGCGGCGGAGCAGGGCGATGCTTTCCGGGTAGTAGCGTTCACGAACCTGGGCTTCATCCTCGAAATCGCCCACCGCGCTCGCCTCGCGCACCAGTTGGAAACCCTCGCGCTCCAGGCTGGCCGGTTGCGCCAGCAGACGCGCATTGCGGATCGCCACCCGGGTCGGCTGCAACAGCGCGCTGCGCTGCGGCGTCCCGGCGGGGGCCGGATAGGTGTAGGCGACCGGCCGTTGGCCGTTGTCGCGGATATAGTTGACCTCGGCCTCGACCTGCTCCGGCGCGTGCGCCGGCCATGCGTGTTGCTGGCAACCCATGTGTCGTTCTCCCGTTGCCAGCGGAGATGCCTCCGCTGCCGCGCCGCCGGATGCCGCGCGTGAACGGCCAATCTAGCCGCTGGCAGGCGGCGGCGAAACGAACATCGAGCGCTGGCGTCCTGCCTTCGAGGAATAAGCCCGGAGCGGCTCAGGACATCGCGTCGAGTCGTCGCCGCTGGCGATACTGGCGCGGCGTCATGCCTTTCCAGCGCCTGAAGGCGTGGATGAAGTTGGACACCTCGCCGTAGCCGAGGCGCTCGGCGATCTCCTCCAGGCGGATCGCGCCGGTGGCCAGCAGCTCTTCGGCGAGGGCCTGGCGCACCTCGTCGAGCAACAGGCGGTAGCTGCTGCCCTCGTCGTCCAGGCGGCGACGCAGGGTACGCACGGTGAGGTGCAGTTCCATGGCCAGGGTCTGCATGTCCGGCAAGTGGCCGGGCGTCCTCAGCAAGCGGTCGCGGATGCGTCCGGCCAGACCGCCGCGCACCTGGCGGCGGGCGAGCAGGGCGCGGCACTGCTCCTCGCAGGCGCGCGCCACCTCTGGATTGGCGCCGGGCAGCGGGAGGTCGAGGAAGCGCCGTTCGAAGACCACCCGGTTGTCCGCCTGGCCGAACGCCGGGCACAGGCCCAGCTCGCGCACGTAGGGCGCGGGATCGGCGGGCGGTGGGCGGCGGAAGCCGGCGCGGAGGATCGGCAGGCGCTGCCCGGTGAGGTCGCGCTGGATGCGCAGCACGCCACCGGCGTCGCGTTCGAGGAGGAAAATCCGCAGGTCCTCGGGAATGCCGGCGTCGTCGAGCACCAGGTGCGCTTCGTCGTCGTGTACCTCCAGGCGGATGCCATGGAAGGCGAAGGTCAGGTCGAGGTAGCGCAGGCCCAGTTGCGCGGCGCTGAGGAAGGTCGGGCTGCTGAGCAGGGCGAAGCCCCAGATGCCGTAGGCGTTGAGGTGATAGCGCAGGCCTGCCGCCAGGCCCGGTGCGCAGGCGTCGCCCAGGTGCCGGACCAGGTTGCGCACGACGCTCAGTTCCTGGGCCGCGTCGATTTCCCCGGAGGGATCGCCGAGCAGGCGGATATCCAGGCCGCTACCTGCCAGGCACTGCTCCAGGCCGAGGCCGCGGTCGATGCCGAACTGGATCAGCAGGTGCGCGCTGATGGCGCTGCGGCGGGGAGACCAGGGCGGAGTGGGCATGGTGGCGTCCGAGGTTGACCGAAAATCACAACTTTATGTCCGGCCCGGCCATAACGCCAGTCGCCCCGGCGAACTAGGATGCTGCCATCCGCCGCTGGGCGGAATCGCGCCGGACGGCGTGGCAAGCAACAAACGGGAGCACAACAATGCACAACGAGTCCCGCCCTGAAGCCCCCTTGCGGGTGCTGGTGGTCGGCGCCGGCTTCGCCGGTCTCGGCCTGGCGATCCGCCTGCGACAGGCAGGCATCGACGATTATCTGGTGCTGGAAAAGGCCGCCGATGTCGGCGGTTGCTGGCGGGAAAACCGCTACCCGGGCGCCGCCTGCGACGTCCCCTCGCATCTCTATTCGTTTTCCTTCGAGCCGAAGGCCGACTGGTCGCGCAAGTTCGCCCCGCAGGCGGAAATCCTCGACTACCTGCGGCATTGCGCGGACAAGTACCGTCTGCGCGAGAAGATCCGTTTCCACTGCGAGGTGGAGGAGGCCCGTTTCGACGCCGGCAGCGGCGAATGGCAGGTGCGCTGCGCCGATGGCCAGACGCTGCGTGCACGGGCCCTGGTCTGCGCCACCGGCCAGTTGAGCCGGCCGCTGCTGCCGCGCCTGCCCGGCCTGGAGCGCTTCCAGGGTCCGGCGTTCCACTCGGCGAACTGGGACGCCGAGGTCGAGCTGGCCGGCAAGCGGGTCGCGGTGATCGGCACCGGAGCCAGCGCCATCCAGTTCGTCCCGCGGATCGCCCCGCAGGTGCAACGCCTGTCGCTGTTCCAGCGCAGCGCGCCTTACGTGATCGCCAAGCCGGACCGCGCCTACGCTGACTGGGAACGCCGCCTGAAGGCGCGCTGGCCGTGGCTGCAACGTCTGGATCGGGGGCTCAAGTACCTGCACCACGAATCGCGGATGCTCGCCTTCGCGACCTTCCCGGCGCTGATGAAGGTGATGCGGCTGAGCTTCCATCGTCACCTGCACCGGCAGATCGCCGATCCGCAACTGCGCGCGCGGCTGGTTCCCGACTACCCTCTGGGTTGCAAGCGCATCCTGATCAGCAACGACTATTACCCGGCGCTGGCCAGGAGCAATGTCGAACTGGTCGACACGGGCATTCGCGAAGTCACCGAAGACGCCGTGGTTGGCCGTGACGGCCGCCGGCACGAGGTCGACGCGATCATCTTCGGTACCGGCTTCGCCGCCACCGAGTTCCTCGCCCCGATGCGCATCCTCGGCCTCGACGGACGCGACCTGCGGCAGGCCTGGGCGGATGGCGCGGAAGCCTACAAGGGCATTAGCGTCAGCGGCTTCCCCAACCTGTTCATCCTTTACGGGCCGAACACCAACCTCGGTCACAACTCCATCGTCTACATGCTGGAAAGCCAGTTCCCCTACGTGCTCGGCTGCCTGCGCCAGCTCCAGGCGCAGGGCTTGCGCTACCTCGACGTGAAGCCCGAGGTCCAGCGGCGCTTCAACCTGGAGGTGCAACAGGGGTTGCGCCATACCGTCTGGGAGCGTGGCTGCGACAGCTGGTACAAGACTGCCGCCGGCAAGAACACCAACAACTGGCCAGGCTACACCTTCGTCTATCGCTGGCGTACGCGCCGGCCGGAGCTTGCCGACTATGACCTGGCCCGCTGAAGCGCCCCTGATGTCGCCGCCGCAACGCCTGCGCGCCGGTCTCCTGCGCGGCTGCCTGCGCCTGTTGTTCCGCGGGCTGGTCCGTCCGCCCATGCCAGTGGCGCTGCAACGCGGCGTGCTGCGCGGGCTGAGCCTGGCGACGCTGGGCGCCGGCGGCGTCGTTCGCGAGCGCCGCAGCCTCGCCGGCGTGCCCTGCGAGTGGTTGCGGCCGCGCGGGGTGGAGGCGCGGCGCCGGGTGCTCTACCTGCACGGCGGCGCCTACCTGATCGGCTCGCCGGCGACCCACCGGGCGATCACCACGCACCTGGCCCGGCGCTGCGCCGCCGAGGTCTGCGCGGTGGACTACCGGCGTGCCCCGGAACATCCGTTCCCCGCCGCCCGCGACGACGCCCTGGCGGTCTACCTGGCATTGCTGGAGGCCGGCCATTCGCCGCGCCGACTGCTGCTCGCCGGTGACTCGGCGGGCGGCCACCTGGCGCTGTCCCTGGCCCTGGAGCTGAAGGCGCGCGGCTTGCCGTTGCCGGCCGGGTTGCTGCTGCTCTCGCCCTGGACCGACCTCAGCTGCCAGCGCCTGCACACGCCGGAGGCCGGCGACCCGCTGCTGTCGCGGGCCTGGCTGGAAAGCGCGGTGCGCCTGTTGCTGCCGGCCGACGCGGAGCCAGGCTCGGCCGCCCTGTCGCCACTGCATGCCGACCTGGCGGGGCTGCCGCCGCTGCTGGTACAGGTCGGCGAGGACGAATTGCTGCGCGACGACAGCCTGCGCCTGGCGCAACGGGCCGGCGAGCAGGGCGTCGCGGTGCGGTTGCAGCGCTACGCCGGTTGCTGGCACGTGTTCCAGGCCCACGCCGGCGTGTTGGCCAGCGCCGACCGGGCGCTGGACGAGGCGGCCGCGTTCGTCGTCGAATGCAGCGCGGAGGGCGACAGGTGCAGAACATCCTGATCAGTGGTGCCGCTTCCGGAATCGGCGCCGCCAGCGCGCGGCTGTTCCACCGCCGGGGCTGGCGGGTCGGTTTGCTGGACATCGATGCCGAGGCGTTGCGCGGCTTGGCCGCGCAACTGCCGGGCGCCTGGCAGCGTGCCGTGGACGTCAGCGAGCCCGACGCGGTCGGCGAGGCGCTTGCGCAGTTCTGTGCCGACGGCCGCCTGCGCCTGCTGTTCAACTGCGCCGGCATCCTGCGTTTCGGTCGCTTCGAAGAGGTCGCCCTGGAGGACCACGCGCGGTTGCTGGCGATCAACCTGCAAGGCGTCCTCAACTGCTGTCACGCGGCCTTTCCGTTCCTGCGCGCGACGCCGCAGGCGCAGGTACTCAACATGGGCTCGGCATCGGGGCTTTATGGCGTACCGGAGATGGCCGTCTACTCGGCTTCGAAGTTCGCCGTGCGCGGGCTCACCGAGGCGCTGGAGCTGGAATGGCGCCGCCACGGGATTCGCGTCGCCGACCTGATGCCGCCGTTCGTCCGCACGCCGATGGTCGCCGGGCAGACCTACCGACCGCCGGTGTTGCGTCGCCTGGGGCTGAGACTGGACGCCGAGGATATCGCCGAGGCGGCCTGGCGGCAGGCGCACAGCCGGCGGGTACACCGGCCGGTGGGCGGGTTGTTCACGGCGCTGTACTGGGCTGGGCAGTTGTCTCCGCCGTGGGTGAACCGGGCGGTGATGGCGTGGTTGTCGCGGGACGAATAGGCACTTGCGTTTATCCGCCGCTTATCCGGGGTATTGGCGGATACCGCCTGTGGCGGTATTCGCCCTACAGGCCTCCGGAAACGCCGGCTGCCGCTCCAGCTCCGTAGGGCGAATAACCGCTCGCGGTTATCCGCCGCTTATCCGCGACATCGGCGGATAACGCCCGTGGCGGTATTCGCCCTACAGGCCTCCGGAATCGCCGGCTGCCGCTCCAGCTCCGTAGGGCGAATAACCGCTCGCGGTTATCCGCCGCTTATCCGCGACATCGGCGGATAACGCCCGTGGCGTTATTCGCCCTACGGATCAGGACTTCGAAATGAACTCCTCTCTCAGGCTCATGGCGTCTCTCGTGGTCTTTCTCCGGCAACTCCGCACACCTGTCCGCTATGTCTCCGGTCCGTACAGACGCTTGCAAAAGGGGCTCGCCTGGGAAGGCGAAACGAGAAGCCGGGGCAGGCAAGGAAATCAGCTTGCCCAGCACATTCAGACTCAAGACCACGACGGCAGAAATGGCCAGCCTCAGGCCGGCAACAATGGCCGGCAGGCCTCGACGAAGCGCCGGCAGGCACCCGCACATTCGCGCTCCAGCGGCTCGTCGCCATCGCAACGCTCCGCGCATGCCAGGGCATAGCGCGCCGCCAGCTCGCAGGCGGCCGGCGCCCATGGGCTGCGGCGCTCCAGCAGCAGGGCAGCGAGGCGGCAGAGGTCGGCGCAGTCGCCGGCGTGCTGGCGTTGTTCCCTGCTGGACTCGATGCAGAGCGCCAGGTAGCGCTCGCACGCGCGGATGCAGGCCTGGGCTGCGAGCCGGCAGCGCTCTTCCGGCGCCTGGGCGGCGGCACCGCCGAGCAGGGCGTCGGCGTCGGTTTCCAGCAGGGAACCGGGGTCTTCGTTTCCGGGATCGTTGATGGCGCGGGTCATGGCGGCACCTCCTGGCGATTGCGCCCATGCGGGCCCTGTCCCTTGGGCCGGTCGCCCGCGCCGACAGTTCAGTCGATTTCGCCGTCGGCACCGCCGCTCGATTGCCTTGAACCCTCGCCTGCGGCGCCAGTCCTCACTGGTACGACCCCAGACACGACCAGGAGGCGAGAATGTCCAGCACGGTTGCCGATCAATTGCTCGAACGCTTGAGCCAGTGGGGGGTGAAGCGCGTCTTCGGCTACCCCGGCGATGGCATCAACGGGATCATGGGCGCCATGGGCCGGCGCGCCGAGGCATTCGACTATATCCGCGTGCGCCACGAGGAGATGGCGGCCTTCATGGCCGGCGCCCACGCCAAGTTCACCGGAGAGGTCGGGGTGTGCCTCGCCACCTCGGGGCCGGGCGCGATCCACCTGCTGAACGGGCTCTACGACGCGCGCATGGATCATCAGCCGGTGCTGGCCATCGTCGGCCAGCAGGCGGCTACCGCGCTGGGCAGCGACTACCAGCAGGAAGTCGATCTGCAGAGCTTGTTCAAGGACGTTTCCGCCTATGTCGAGACCGTGGTCAGCCCGGCACAACTGCTCCATGTGCTGGACCGAGCCCTGCGCGTGGCAGTCGGCGAGCGGCAGGTGGCGACGGTGATCGTGCCCAACGACGTGCAACAGATGGCGGTCCCGAAGCGCCAGCCCCACGAGCACGGCCACGTGATGTCGGCGGTGGGCTTCGTCCAGCCGCGACCCTACGCGCGCGACGCCGACCTGGAAGCCGCCGCGGCGATCCTCAATCGCGGCCGGCGCGTGGCGATCCTCGCCGGTGCCGGGGCCCTGGGCGCGCACCGGCAACTGGAAGCGGTCGCCGAGCGCCTGGCCGCCGGAGTGGCCAAGGCGCTCCTGGGCAAGGCGGCGGTTTCCGACGACCTGCCGTACGTGACCGGCTCCATCGGCCTGCTCGGCACCCGCGCCAGCAGCATGCTGATGGAGCATTGCGACACCCTGCTGATCGTCGGCAGCACTTTCCCCTACAGCGAGTTCCTACCCAAGGCCGGCCAGGCGCGGGCGGTGCAGATCGACCTGTATCCGCGCAACATCGGTATCCGCTATCCGATCGATCAGGCCTTGCTCGGCGATGCAGGGGAAACCCTGGAGCGCCTGCTGCCGCTGCTCGAGCAGAAAAAGCACGGCGCCTGGCGCCGCCGGGTCGAGCGGGCGGTGACGGCCAGTCGCGAGGAAGCCCGGCGCCAGGCCGAAGAGCCAGCCGACCCGATCAACCCGCAGCGGGTATTCCGTTCCTTGTCGGAGCAACTGCCGGACGATGCGATTCTCTGCGGCGACAGCGGCTCGCATACCAACTGGTACGCCCGCGACATCCGCATGCGCCCGGGCATGCTCGGCTCGCTGTCGGGCAAGCTGGCGACCATGGGCAGCGGCGTGCCCTACGCCATCGCCGCCAAGCTCGCCTATCCGCAGCGGCCGGTGGTGGCGATGGTCGGCGACGGCGCCATGCAGATGAACGGCAACGCCGAACTGGTCACCGTGCAGCAGTACTGGCAGCGCTGGGACTCGCCGACCTTCATCGTGCTGGTGCTGAACAACGGCGATCTCAACCAGGTGACCTGGGAGCAGCGTGCCCTGGCCGGCGACCCGGAGTTCAGCCCGGCGCAGGAAGTGATCGATTTCCCCTACGCGCGTTATGCGGACATGCTCGGCTTCAAGGGCATCCGCGTGGATCGCCCGGAGGACATCGACGCCGCCTGGGCCGAGGCCTTCGCCGCCGACCGCCCGGTGCTGCTGGAGGTGGTCACCGACCCGAACGTGCCGCCGCTGCCGCCGCACATCAGTTTCGAGCAGGCCAAGCACCTGCTTGGCGCCATGCTGCAGGACGATCCCAAGCGCTGGGGGGTGATTCGCCAGAGCGCCCGGCAGGTCCTCGCGCGGCACTGAGCAAGGCGGTCGCGGCGCTCAGTCGGCGCGGCCGCTACGCAACTGGTCGGCCAGTTCGCGGTGGTGGTAGAAGCGCGCCAGCCATTCGTCGGCGAAGCGGCGCAGGTCGGGATCGGCGGAGTTTCGGGCGATTCCCTCGAAGCGTGCGACCAGACGGTCCTGCTGGCGAATCTGCGCGTCGAGGAAACCGCGCTCGTCGAAGCCGCCGGGAGCGGCGGCCTGCCGTTCGGTCTGGCGCGGCGAGGGCAGCGCCAAGGCCTTTTCCCCGGCCAGGGCGCGCAACTGATGGTCGAACTCCTGCTGTTCGGTGAGTACGCGCTTGGCATAGAGCTGCACCGCCTTGTTTTCGGAACGGCGCATGGCTTGCTCGGCTGCCTCCACCTGGGCCTGGCTGTCGGCCAGGCTGTCGGCGAGCAGGGCGCGGGTATCAGCGGGTTCGGCCTGGACGGCCAGGGGCAACAGCAGGGCGGCGATCAGTGACAGGCGACTGGGCATGGCGAACCTCCGGACGGGACGAGTGTGCGGTGGACGCTCGCCATACCGCGCCGTTCAAAAAAACCGCCTACGCGTCCCAGGCCGCCAGCAGGCGTCGATGCTCGCGGTGCGCCGCCTCCTGCACCGTCGGCAGCAGCCGTACCCGCTGGCCTGGCAGGCATTGCGCCAGGCGCGCCAGCGCCAGCGGGGCGAGGGCGCCGAGACGGGGATAGCCGCCGATGGTCTGCCGGTCGTTGAGCAGGACGATCGGCTGGCCGTCCGGCGGCACCTGCACCGCGCCCAGGGCGATGCCTTCGGAGATCATCGATTGCTGCCGGCATTCCAGGCGCGGGCCGAGCAGACGTACGCCCATGCGGTCGGCGCGGGTATCCACCTGCCAGTCGCCGTTGAACGCATCGAACAGGCTCATCGCCGGGAAGTCGCCGATCTGCGCGCCGAGGATCAGCTCCAGGCGCGCTTCGCCGGTGCAGTCCATGATCCGTTCGCTGGGCATCGGCAGCGTGCGTGGCCGTGCGCCATCGGCCAGCCAGCCGAGGCTGTCGCCTGCGGCCAGGGCCTTGCCGTCGGCGCGGGGGCCGCCCAGGCCTTCGCGGGCCACCGTGGCCAGGCTGCCCAACTGGCGCTCGCCGGCGAAGCCGCCGGGCGCCGCCAGGTAGGCGCGGGCGCCCTGGCGCGGGTGGGCGAAGGCCAGGCGCTGGCCGTCGCGCACGGCGAACGCGCCCCAGGCCGGCAGCGGCTGGCCATCGAGGGTCGCGCCGAGATCGCCGCCGGCCAGGGCCAACCAGCCGTCGGCACGGCATTCGGCGACGAAACCGCCGAGGGCGATCTCGATCACCGCGGCGTCCAGGGGATTGCCCAGCAGCCAGTTGGCCCAGCCCATGGACAGCCAGTCGAGGGCGCCGCCCTGGGTCACGCCGAGATGGCGGCAGCCGAAGCGGCCGCGATCCTGCAACTGGACCAGCGGGGTGCTCTGGCACACCCGCAGTCCGCCGTGGATGGAGTCGTTCATGCCTGGACCTCCAGGGGCGTGTCGTCGCCGCCGAGGCGGACGAATTCGGCGTGTCCGATGGGTTCGAAACGCACCCGGTCGCCGGCGCGCAGCAGGCTGTAGCCGTCCAGGGTGAGGTCGAACAAGCGCACCGGGCAGCGCCCGAGCAGGTTCCAGCCGCCTGGCGAGGCCTGCGGATAGACCGCCGTCTGGCGCTCGGCGATGCCGACGCTGCCGGCGGCGATGCGTTGCCGGGGAGTCGCCAGGCGTGGCGCCGCCAGGGCTTCCTCGACCAGCCCCATGAAGGCGAAGCCGGGGCTGAAACCGAGGGCGAAGACCCGGTACTCGTGCTGGCTGTGGCGGCGGATCAGCTCGGCGACGCCGAGCTGCTTGCGCCGCGCCAGGGGTTCCAGGTCGGGGCCGACCCGCGGGTCGTACCAGGTCGGCAGGACGTGCAGGCGGCCGCCGTCCTGGCGTCTCGGGCTCAAGTCGGACAGCGCCGCGGCGATCCGCGCGCGGGCTTCGCCGGGGTCGAGCTGGAGCAGGTCGTATTGCAGGAGCAGGGTGGTGTAGGACGGCACCAGGTCGAGCAGGGCGGCGCCGAACGCCGCCCGCAGGTTTTCCTCCGCCGCCAGCAGCCAGGGCATGTTGGCTTCGTCGATGCGCTCGAACAGGCGCAGGACGAAGCTGTCGATGGCGGCCACCTCGATGCGCGGTTGCGGTTGGCTCATGCCGCCTCCAGGGCGTCGCGGATGCGCCGCACCGCGGCCAGCGAGGCGGGGTTGTCACCGTGTACGCAGAGGGTCTGCGCCTCCAGCGCCAGGGCGCTGCCGTCGCTGGCTCTCAGCGGCGCGCCACGGGCCAGCAGGAGGGCCTGGGCGAGCACCGTCTCGGCGTCGTGGTGTACCGCGCCGGGCTGGCTGCGCGAGACCAGGTAGCCGGCGCCGTCGTAGGCGCGGTCGGCGAACGCCTCGAACCACAGCTCGATGCCGTGGGCCTCGCCCAGCGCGCGCGCCGCGGTGTTGTCGCGGGTGCTCATCAGCATCAGCGGCAGGGTGCGGTCGTAGGCCGCCAGTGCGCGCAGCACGGCGGCGAGGATCGCCGGGTCGCGCATCATGTCCTGGTACAGCGCGCCGTGCGGCTTGACGTAGCGTACCCGCGTGCCCTGGGCGCGGCAGAGTCCGTCGAGGGCACCGATCTGGTAGAGCAGCAGGTCTTCCACTTCCTGCGCCGAGCAGGCCAGCGAGCGCCGGCCGAAGCCGACCAGGTCGGGGTAGCCGGGGTGCGCGCCGATGCGCACGCCATGCTCCACCGCCAGGGCCACGGTGCGGCGCATGGTGCCGGGATCGCCGGCGTGGAAGCCGCAGGCGATGTTGGCGCAATCGATCAGCGGCATCACCTCGGCGTCCAGGCCCATGCTCCAGGCACCGAAGCTCTCGCCGATATCGCAGTTCAACAACAGGCTGTTCATGCTGGTTCCTTCAGGTCATTGCTCGCCGGACCTCACCACAGCGCCAGGCTGTAGCTGAGGATCAGGCGGTTTTCGTCGAGGTCGTTGGCGAAATTCGAACGCACCGTGGCGTTGCGCCATTTCACTCCAAGGTTCTTCAGCGGCCCGCTCTGCACCACGTAGCCGAGGTCGGTGTTGCGTTCCCATTCCTTGCCGTCGTTGGCCGCGCCGCGGGCGACGTTGTCGCCGGAGACGTAGCGGCTCATGAAGCTCAGGCCGGGCAGGCCGAGCGCGCCGAAATCGTAGTCGTAGCGCAGTTGCCAGGAGCGCTCGTCGACGTTGCCGAAGTCGCCGATCTGGATGAAGTTGACCAGGTACGGGTCGCTGCCGGCGATGTAGGGATAGGGATCGTCGCCGCTGATCCGCTGGTAGCCGGCGGCCACCGCGTGGGCGCCCAGGCGCAGGCTGAAGAGGGCGCCGAAGGCGCGGTTGTCCAGTTCGCGGAAGCCGCCGTCCTCGCTGGCCCGGGCGAAGCGCAGGTCGCTCTTGAGCGAGCGCTGTCCGCCGAGGTCGAGGGTGTGTACCAGGCCGGCGAAGGTCTGTCGGTAGATGTCCTTGAGCCGACCCTGGTGCAGGCTGGCGGTCAGCGCCGGGGTCAGGCGATAGTCGCCGCCGGCGAAGTCGAAGGCATCGCTGCGCCCGCCGATGCGGTTGGCGCTGAACACCTGGTAGTCGCTGGAGCTGTTCAGCTTGTTGCGGTCCAGGTGCGCGCCGCGCAGGGTCAGGCCGTCGATCTCCTGCACGTCGAGCAGCGCGCCGCGGAACAGTTCCGGCAGCAGGCGGGTGTCGTTGGCCGAGACCAGCGGGCTCTTGAAGTGCAGCGCGCCGACCTTGAGCAGGCTGTTGGAGACCCGCGCCTTGGCGGTCAGGCCGAGCTTGGCGTAGTCGTCCTGGGAACCCCCGGCGGAGCCGTCGGCCGGCAGCAGCCCGGTTCCGCCGCTGCCGCCGCCGGAGTCGAGCTTGAGGCCGAGCAGGCCGATGGCGTCGACGCCGAAGCCGACGGTGCCTTCGCTGAAGCCGGACTCCAGGCGCAGGAGGAAGCCCTGCGCCCATTCGTCGGCGTTGTCGCGCGCGCCGCTCTGGCGGAAGTCGCGGTTGAAGTAGAAGTTGCGCAGTTCGAGGCTGGCGTGGCTGTCCTCGACCAGGTCGGCCTGGGCGAGCAGCGGCCAGCCCAGCCCGCTGCCGACGAGCAGCGCGGCAGCCAGGCGGGGAGTGGGATGCATGCTGGGGTTTCCTCGGTCGACGGCTCAGAGTTCCAGTTGTTTGCCGCGGGTTTCCGGCAGGCTGAGGGCGGCGAGGATCACCACGCCGTAGGAGACCGCGGCGAAGGCGCCGATCCCCAGGCCCAGCGAGAGCTTCTGGCCGAGCATGCCGATCAGCATCGGGAACAGCGCGGCGATGGCGCGCCCGGCGTTGTAGCAGAAGCCCTGGCCGGAGCCGCGGATGCGGGTCGGGAACAGTTCGGTGAGGAACGAGCCCATGCCGCTGAAGATGCCCGAGGCGAAGAAGCCGAGCGGGAAGCCGAGCCAGAGCATGGCGCCGTTGCTTACCGGCAACTGGGTGTAGAGCAGGACCACGGTGAAGGAGCCGACGGCGAACAGGACGAAGTTCTTCTTGCGCCCGATCAGGTCGGTGAGGAAGGCACTGACCACGTAGCCGACGTAGGAGCCGAGGATCACCATCGCCAGGTAGCCGCTGGTGCCGAGCACGGTCAGCCCGCGCTCGGTCTTGAGGAAGGTCGGCAGCCAGGCGGTGATGGCGTAGTAGCCGCCGAGGGCGCCGGTGGTCAGCAGCGAGGCGCGCAGGGTGATGCTGAGCATGCCGGGGGCGAAGATCTCGTAGAAGCTGACCTTGTCGGCGCCCTGGTTGCGCTGCCTGGCCTCGCGGTAGATCGCCGGTTCCTTGACCAGCCGACGCACCACCAGGACGAACAGTGCCGGCAACAGGCCGAGCATGAACAGCGCGCGCCAGGCCTCCTCCGGCGGCAGCAGGCTGAACATCAGCGAGTAGAGGATGGCGGTGAGGCCCCAGCCGATGGCCCAGCCGGACTGCACCAGGCCGACCGCCTTGCCGCGGTCGCGGGCCTTGATCACTTCGCCGATGAGTACCGCGCCGGCGGTCCATTCGCCACCGAAGCCGAAGCCCATCAGGGTCCGCGCGACCAGCAACTGCTCGTAGTTCTGCGCGAGGCCGCAGAGGAAGGTGAAGAAGGCGAACCAGAGCACCGTCAGTTGCAGGGTCAGCACCCGGCCGATGCGGTCGGAGAGGATCCCGGCGATCCAGCCGCCGGCGGCGGAGGCGAGCAGGGTCATGGTGTGGATGAAGCCGGCTTCGCCGGTGCTGATCCCCCACAGGGCGATCAGGGTGGGGATCACGAAGCTCAGCATCTGGGTGTCCATGCCGTCCAGGCCGTAGCCGATCTTGCAGCTCCAGAAGGCCCGGCGTTCCTGCTTGTCGAGGGCGCGATACCAGCCGAAATGACCGTCCCGGGAAGCGTCCGGGCCGGCGTCGAGGGTCATGTGTTTTTCCATGGGGGCACCGATCGTCGTTATTGGTGTTATGAGGATTCGGTGGGCGCCGTCGCACCCGGTGGTCGCATTCTTCGAGGCTGGCCAGCGAGCGTCCAACTAATTTATGCGGCCGCCGGGGATAAGAAATTTCGATGGCGGAGCAGGCCGTCATGCGTCGATCATGTGCCGCCGGAAGGCGGGCGCTGGCATGGAAGCTGCTCGCTCCTGCCACCTTGTGTCCCTTGCCCGTCGGTGCCCGCCACATGAACCTGAAATTCCTCGAGACCTTCGTCTGGGTCGCGCGCCTGAAGAGCTTCCGCCTCACCGCGGAGAAGCTGTTCAGCACCCAGGCTTCCATTTCCAGCCGGATCGCCGTGCTGGAGGACGAACTCGGCGTGAAACTGTTCGTCCGCGACTCTCGCGGCGTGACCCTGACCCCGGAAGGCGACAAGGTACTGGCCTACGCCGAGCGCATGATGGACACCATGCACGCGCTGAAGCAGTCGCTCGACACTGGCGCCAGCACCCAGGGACGGATTCGCATCGGCGCCATGGACACGGTCATCCACACCTGGCTGAGCCCGTTGGTGGCCAGGGTCACGGAAACCTTCCCGGCGGTGGAGATCGAGCTGATGGCGGACACCGCGCGCAACCTCTCCGAGCAGTTGCAGAAGGGCTACCTGGACCTGATCTTCCAGACCGACTCGCTGCGCCACGAGTCGGTGCTCAACCTGGAACTGGGCAGCTACCCGCTGCGCTGGATCGTCTCCACCGGCTCGATCTACCACCGCGACTACGCCTCGCTGGCGGACCTGGCGCGGGAGCGGGTGGTGACCTTCTCCAAGCACTCGCGGCCGCACCAGGACGTGCTCGGCCTGCTGCACGCCAACGGTGTCGCGGCACCGCGCCTGAACTGCGTGAACTCGGTGGCGGCGATGACCCGCCTGCTGCGCGATGGCTTCGGCGTCGGCGCCTTGCCGCCGGCGCTGGTCAGCCAGGAACTGGAACGCGGCGAACTGACCCTGCTGCGCCTCGGCCCGCCGCCGCCGAACCTGCCGGTGGTGGTGTCCTGGCGCGGCGGCACCGGCCTGGAACTGGTGGACGAAGTGGTGGAGCTGAGCAAGACGGTGCTGGCCGACTACGCGGCCAACGTCGGCCCGGAGTGCATGCTCCTGGCGCCGCTGAAGAAAGGAGTGGGGCGGCTGCGTTCGCGCTGATTCGGATTTTCCGATCGCCCCCGGCGGAAAAATTTCGTTGGACGCTGACCGCCGTCCGCTTCTACAAACCCGCCAACAACGACGTCCGCCAGCGCACGGAGCCGCCATGCCCGAACCGACCTTCCACGAACTCGCGCAACTGCCGCCGCCGGTCCTGCGCCAACTGATCCGCCGCGGCGACTACACCGGCCATACCAGCGGCCTCGGCCAGCGCCACTTGCAGGCCAACCTGGTGATCCTGCAGAAATCCTGGGCCGACGAGTTCCTTCGCTTCTGTGCCCTGAACCCCCGGGCCTGCCCGCTGCTCGACGTCAGCGAACCCGGCTCGCCGCACTTCGCCCGGCTCGGCGCGGATATCGACGTGCGCAGCGACCTGCCGCGCTACAGGGTGCATCGACGTGGTCAGGAGCCCGTCGAGGTGAGCGACATCGGCACCTTCTGGGAAGCGGATTTCGTCGCCTTCGCCATCGGCTGCTCGTTCTCCTTCGAACAGGCGTTGCTCGACGCCGGCATCGGCCTGCGCCACCTCGAGCTGGGCCGCAACGTGGCGATGTACCGCACTGCCATCGCCACCCGGCCGAGCGGTCGCCTGGCTGGCCCCACGGTGGTATCGATGCGGCCGTTGAAGGCCGCCGAGGCGATCCGGGCGATCCAGGTCACCAGCCGTTTCCCGATGACCCATGGCGCACCGCTGCACCTGGGCGATCCGGCGCTGATCGGCATCCGCGATCTGGCGCGGCCCGACTACGGCGACCCGGTGCCGCTCGCGGCGGACGAGATCCCGCTGTTCTGGGCCTGCGGGGTCACGCCCCAGGCGGTACTCGCCGAAGCCCAGCCGGAGCTGTACATCAGCCACGCGCCGGGGCACATGCTGGTCAGCGACCGACTCTACGACGAACTCTGAGAGGCGTCGTCCTTCGCCGGACCGGGGATGATCGCCAGGTGGCGCAGGGCGTCCGGCTCCAGGCTGTAGCTCTTGCCGCTCGGCGCCTCGACGAGCCGGCCGAGGGCGTAGAGGGTGAAGTAGCGCACCGTTTCGGCGCAGCCGAGGATGTCTTCGAGGTAGCGCCGATGCGGATAGGCCTGCAAGGTTTCCGGGGCGACGTAGAGGAATACCGGCTTGCCGTCGATGCGGTCGCGGAACTTGAAGCGGAAGCCTTGCGGTCGGTTCGGCGAGCCGTAGCGCTTGGGCAGCAGGTCGGCGCCGCCGTAGAACACCTTGCCGGCGCTGCCCGGGGTAGCATAGCCGATGTGCTGGAAATAGGCGCGCAGCGCTATCCGGCCGAGGCCGCTGATGTGGATGTCCAACTGCTTGAATTCTTCCGCCGGCAGTTCGGCGCGGGCCTGGCGGAAGGTGTCGACGAGCTGTTCGAAATCGCGGGTGCGCCGCCGCCGTTGCGTTCTCTGCCGAGGCGCGGCGGGAGCGTCGGCGCGCACTGCGGCGGAGGCCGGCGGCTGTTCCTCGGCGTCCGGGTCCGCTGGTGGCGGCGCGGCTTCCTCGGCGATGGCCGGATCGAATTCCTCGACGTAGGCGTCCAGCTTGTCGCGGATGCGCCGCTGGCCGGCCTCCTCGGCGGATTCGCCCGGGCGCAGAGCGTCCTCGTCGTCCTCGACGAACCACTCGCAGTCCGGCAGGTGGGTGGAATGCGGGAACTTGCTGAAGTGCGCGGCCTTGCGGGTGTCCTGCGGCAGCTTGTCGTAGTTGCTCGCCGATACCTTGATCCCCTGTGCCCGGCACCCTTCGCTGGAGCAGAGGAAGTCGAAGCGTTTGCGCGGCTCGGCCTGGGAGAAGTATTCGCGGCGGGCACTGGCGATGGAGATCACCCGATCCAGTTGCACGCAGTAGGCCAGTGCTATCCGTTTGAACGCCATGTTCCCAGTCCTTCCGCCGGTTCGAGCGGGCCATTATGGCGCCTGGCGATGGGTAGGCAAGCCGGCGGCCTCCCGCGCCTGCCGAAGCCGGGCGCACGGCCTCGCTCGAATTCAAGCGCAAGAACCGGAGTTCTTGCGCTTGAACGGCGAATTAGTCTGCGGGCATCATCCGCTCCCACAGGGGAAACGCCATGAGCCAGCAGCCCGATCCTTGCAACGCCTACCACACCGACGAACAGCGCTGGGCCGCCGTACTGGCGCGCGACGCGGCGGCGGACGGGGCGTTCGTCTATGCGGTGAAGACCACCGGGGTCTATTGCCGTCCGAGTTCCTCGGCGCGTCGGCCCAGGCGCGAGAACGTCGAGTTCTTCGCCACTGCCGAGGCCGCCGAGGCCGCCGGCTATCGGCCCAGCCGGCGCGCCGCCGGCGACCGCAGCCTGGCGGCGGAGCAGCGCGCCGAGCGGGTGGCGCAGGCCTGCCGGATGATCGAGACGGCGGAGACGCCGCTGGCACTGGAGGCGCTGGCCGCCCGACTGGGCATGAGTCCGTTCCACTTCCATCGCCTGTTCAAGGCCGAAACCGGCCTGACGCCCAAGGCCTACGCCTCGGCCTATCGTGCCCGGCGCCTGCGCGAGCGCCTGGGCCAGGCATCCGCTTCGGTGACCGAGGCGATCTACGAGTCCGGTTTCAACTCCAACAGCCGCTTCTACGAGTCCTCGTCGCAACGCCTCGGCATGCGCCCGCGCGATTACCGCGATGGCGGCGCCGGCGCGGCGATCCGTTTCGCCATCGGCCAGTGCTCGCTGGGCGCGATCCTGGTAGCGCAGAGCCAGCATGGCATCTGCGCGATTCTCCTCGGCGAGGAGCCGGAGCCGTTGCTGCGCGAGTTGCAGGACCAGTTCCCGCGCGCCCAGCTGCTCGGCGGCGACGCCGACTTCGAACGGCTGGTGGCGCAGGTGGTGGGCTTCGTCGAGTCGCCTCAACTGGGGCTGGACCTGCCGCTGGACGTGCGCGGTACGGCGTTCCAGGAACGGGTCTGGCAGGCGCTGCGGGAAATACCGCCGGGCAGCACGGCGAGCTATGCGCAGGTCGCCGAACGGATCGGCGCGCCGCGAGCGGTGCGCGCGGTGGCGCAGGCCTGCGCGGCGAACCGGATCGCAGTGGCGATTCCCTGCCACCGGGTGGTACGTCGCGACGGCGACATTTCCGGCTACCGCTGGGGCGTGGAGCGCAAGCGCGAACTGCTGCGCAGGGAAGAGCGGGATTGAGCCCAAGGCCAGGCGATACGCGGCCCGGAATGCAAAAAGCCCACTCGATGGTGGGCTCTATGCAATGGGGCGCTGGTCCTTCAGCTGGTTCCAGTATCCATGTCAGCGGTGAAAATTTCGTGAAATGAAACGACAACCCTGACCGTTCGTCCTTTCCTCCGTCGTTTCATTCGTCGCTGCACGCACGCGCCTGCTTCAGGTAGTGCAACACCTGGCGCTCGCCGTGGGAGTCCAGGTACACCAGGGTGGCGCGCACCACCTGGCAGGTATCGCTGGGCGCCTCGTCGACGCTCAGCACCCTGGCCACGTCCAGCGGCATGCCGTAGACGTAGTCGGCAGTCGCCGCACCGGTGATGGCCGGCACCAGCAATAGTGCGACGCAGCAGAGGTAGAGCTTGGCTCGGTTCATGGACGGTATCTCTCCATCCCCCCGCGAAGCGACGGCGCAAGGGCGCCGCCGACGCCATGGGTGGAACCCGCTTCGTCGGTCGCGACGGGTTCGCCACCTCCGTCCAGCAGTATAGAACGGCGGCCTCAGCCGCCGTCGAGGGAAAGGATGTAGCCCAGTTGCGGTGCCGAGCGCCCGGCCAGCAGGTCCTGGTAGACCTCCAGCACCTCGCTGCCGCCGACACCGTGGCGGACCTGGATCCAGCCGCCGACGAAGGCCGAGAACTCGCCCCAGACTTCCGCCAGGCGCGCCTGGAACGCCGCGCCGCCCCAGTCCTTGAGGCGTTTTTCCGCCTGCGCCGGGGCGAAGAACAGCTTCGGCGTCGGACCCGGCAGCGCCTTCGGCAGGCCACCGCGCTGGTCCCAGTGGGCGGCGCCGACCAGGCAACTGTAGCGCAGGCGGTCGTCCAGGCGCTGGTGCAACTGGCCGAGCAGGGCGCCGTTGCCGGCGAAATCCACGCTCAGCGCGTCTCCGCTGGCGTCCAGTGCGTCCAGGCGGTCGTAGGCCAGGACCTCGTCATAGCAGCCCAGGCCTTCGACGAAGGCGCGGTTGCCCGCGGAGGTCAGGCCGACGATGCGGTAGTCCTGGCCGCGTTGCGCACGATTGCGCTGGAGGAGGAAGGCCAGGCCGATGGCGGTCTTGCTCGAGGCACTGCTCAGCAGCAGGTCGGTGGCGCCGAAGAAGGCATGCTCGGCGAGGAAGTCGTCGAGCAGGAACGAGGTGGTGAACAGCGGCCGCAGGAGCATCTGCAGGGCCTCGTCGGAGGCCCGGTAGAGCGGGTCGCTGCTGCAGCGCAGGTACTGGTTGTAGACCGACGGGAGGTTCCGGCGGTGCTCGCTGGCGTCGACGAAGCCGCTGCCGCGGACCTGCGCCGGCGCGACCAGCAGGTGGCTGGCCATCGGATAGTAGCCATAGAAGCGCTCGCCCGGTTCGACCCCCGGGCAGCGCGAGGCAAGCACCTCGGCGAAGCCCCAGACCGGGACGATGCCCAGCCCCTCGCCGGCCGGGAAGAACTCCCAGTAGCGCAGGGCATCGCCGAGGGCGGCATAGGTGACGTTGTTGGCGGTCAGGGCGAACTCGCCGACCGCCAGCAGCGCCTGGCCTTCCGCCAGCGCCTCCGGGGCGGGCAGGTTGCGCGTACGCAGGGCGGCGGTGGCGAGCTGGCGACGCTCGACCACGACTTCGGTGATGCGGGTCATGGCAGGTTCCTCCGCCTCAGGCCTTGCTCGCGGCCAGATAGGGCGCCAGGCGCCGGCCCATTTCCTCGCCGAGGGCCTGGAGGCCGCTCATGGGGCGGACCATCACTTCGAAGTCGACGATCCGGCCGTCGTCGTCGAAGCGAATCATGTCGATGCCTTTCAGTTCGCGTTCGCCGACCCGCGCGCTGAACTCCAGCACCACGCTGCGGCCGTCGGCGCTGGCCAACTGGCGGTGATAGGCGAAATCCTCGAAGACCGTGAGCACGGTATTCAGGATCATCGAGACCACCGGCGCGCCGGCATACGGCTTGTGCGCCATCGGCGAGCGGAACACGGCGTCGGGATGCAGCAGGCGCGGCAACCCGGAGAGGTCGCGGCGGGCGATCAGCCCGTGCCATTCGGCGAGGGTGGCGGCGGCGTTGGCTTCGAGCGGCAGGCTGGTCATACGGTGGCTCCTCTGGCGGGTGCTGGACTGTATCCCCGGGGCGGCCGGGGACCGGCAGCGGGGCGCAGCCTCACCATAGGGCGCGGGAAAGGCCTCGCTCAATGATCGAAAGTGACGGAAGACTGATCCTGGCGCGCAACCTGCGACTCAGCCCTGTTCGATCTGCACGATCTGCTCGCGCAGCCATTGCAGGCCGGGCGTCGCTTCCTGCTGGCGATGCCAGATCAGGTTGACCTGCACCGGGGCCATCTCGAAGGGGACGTCCGCCAGTTGCAGACCATGGCTGCCGGCGAAACGCTCGGCCAGGCGGCGCGGCACGGTGCCGAGCAGCTCGGTGCTGGCGACGATGGCCGGGATGGTCAGGTAGTGCGGCACCAGCAATTGCACCTGGCGCTGTACCCTGGCCGAGCCGAGGACGATCTCCAGCGGACTGCCGCGCCCGACGCGCGGCAGGATCGAGACGTGCTGCGCGGCCTCGTAGGCGGCGCGGTCGAGGCCGCCGCGGAAGGCCGGATGGCCCTGGCGGCCGATCACCACCAGGCGTTCCTCGCCGACCGGCCGGTAGGCCAGCTCAGGCTCGTCGAAGTACAGGTAGTCGATCGCCAGGTCGAGTTCGCCGCTGGCCAGCTGCGCCGGGATCGAGGCGCCTTCGTCGGGCCGCACCTCCAGCGTCACCTGCGGGGCCAGGGTCTTCAAGCGGGTCACCAGGCCCGGCAGCAGGCGCAACTGGGCATAGTCGTTCATCGTCAGGCGAAAGGTCCGCGCAGTGTGCGGATCGAAGGTTTCCTGGGAGCCAAGGCCGGCCTGCAGCAGATGCAGGGCCTGGCGCACCGGCACGTACAGGGCGAGGGCGGCGGCGGTGGGTTCCAGGCCCTTGGCGGTGCGCCGGAACAGCGGCTGGTCGAGCTGTTCGCGCAGGCGGGCGAGGGCGTTGCTCACCGCCGGCTGGCTGCGATGCAGGCGGATCGCCGCGCGCGACAGGTTGCGTTCGCGCATCAGGGCATCGAAGACCAGCAGCAGGTTGAGGTCGAGCTGCTGCAAGTTCAGCTTCATGAATAATCCTCATTCTATTTATCCATTACCCTGATAAGACTGGCATCGCTACACTCGAATGCAAGCCCTTCCGCCCGGCGGATCGGCCCGGTTCGCGGCCCAGCCAATAACAATCACACGCGAGATGCCGACCATGTCCTTCGATCCCCAACCCTTTCGCCAGCAGTACCGCGCGGCCATCCGGCCCGGCTACAACCCCTGGCTGCACGCCGGCTTCGTCCTCGCCTACGGCGGCGCCTGGATCGTCTTCTTCCTCTCCCGGCTCGAGCAGCCGAGCCTGCTGGAATGGCTGACGGTGCCGGCCGCGTTGGTGTTCTTCAACTGGGGCGAGTACCGCATCCACAAGTCCCTCGGCCACCACAAGCACCCGCTGGGGCGGATGTTCTACAAGCGCCATACCGGCGACCACCACAGCTTCTTCGTCGCCGGCCAGATGCGCTACGAACAGGCACGCGACTGGCGGGTGATCCTGTTCCCGGCCTGGCTGGTGGTGGTCTTCAGCCTCGGCGCGCTGCTCGCCTGGAGCCTGCTCGGCCTGCTGAACGACAACCTCGCCGCGCTGTTCGCCGCGACCCTGCTGCTGGGCTACCTCAGCTACGAGATCTTCCACGCCTGCGAACACCTGCCGCCGGAGCATCCGCTCAGCCGTCTGCCGTGGATCCGCCACATGCGCCGCCTGCACGAACTGCATCACCGTCGCGAGCTGATGCAGACGCACAACTTCAACCTGGTCTTCCCGTTGATGGACTGGTGCTACGGTACCCTCCACTGGGAAGCGGAAACCGCCGAGGAGCACACCATGACCCGCATGCAGCACCGAATCGAGATCGCCCGCGGGCCCGAGGCGACCCTCGCCTACGCCGCCAGCCCGGCACTCTGGCCGGAATGGCATCCCTCGTCGTTGCGGGTCGACGGCGCCTCGGGCCCGCTGCCGGCCGGCGCGCGCTTCGAGGAGGACATCCACGCCGGCGGCCGCGCCGGGCACCTGTCCTGGACGGTGGTCGAGTACCAGCCGGGACACCTGTGGCGCGCCAACGCCCGTGGCGACCGGGGGCTGCACCTGCGCCTGAGCTACGAATGCCAGCCGAGCGCGGCCGGCACCCGCTTCGTGCGCACCCTGGAATACCGCTTCGATGGCTGGTCGATGCGCCTGGCCAACCTGTTCCTGCTGCGCCGGCGCATCGAACGCGAGTCGGAGGAGTCCATGCAGCGCCTGCGCCGGGTCGCCGAGGCGCGGATAGCAGCGGCGGAAAGCGTATGATCGGGGTCCGCGGGGGCGGATCGCAGAAGGACACCGATGAACAAGTTTGCCGAAATGACCACCTTCGTCAGCGTGGTCGACGCCCGTAGCTTCTCCGAAGCCGCCCGCCGCCTGGGCACCACCAAGTCGCAAGTCAGCCAGCGGATCCAGCAACTGGAGAGGCGCCTGGGCCGGGTGCTGCTGAACCGCACCCGGCCGCTGAGCCTCACCGACCCCGGTCGCACCTACTACGAACACGCCTGCCGCCTGCTACAGGAGCTGGAGCAGGCGGAAGCCTCGGTGCTCGACGCCGACGACGACCTGCGCGGCCAGTTGCGCCTCTCCGCGCCGCTGGCCTTCACCCCGCGCTACCTGGCGCCGCTGCTGGCGCGCTTCGCCGAGCGCCATCCGCAATTGCGGGTGGACGTGCAGGCCGACGATCGTTTCGTCAACCTCCAGGAACCGCGCTTCGACATGGCCCTGCGCATGGGCCGGCTGGACGACTCCTGCCTGGTGGCGCGGCCGATCACCGCCAACCGCCACCTGCTCTGCGCCAGTCCCGACTACCTGGCGCGGCATGGCGTGCCGCAGCATCCCGAGGAATTACAGGCGCACGACGGGCTGGTCTACTACAACCGCGAGCCCGGCGGCATGCTCTGTCTGCCGGTGGACGGCGAACCGGCCTCGTTCCGCATCCGGGTGAGGATGCGCACCGACTCCGGGCACCAGTTGCTCGAAGGTGCGCGCGCCGGGCTCGGCCTGGCGATCCTGCCGAGCTTCCTGGCCGCCGATGCCTTGCTGGCCGGCGAGCTGCTGCCGGTCCTGCCTGGCTACTCGCCGGACGGCGGGCAGGTTTCCGTGGTCTACCGCAAGACCCAACGGACGCCCCGGAAGATCCTCGTCCTCGGCCAGTTCCTCGAAGAGGAAATCGGCGATCCGGCGCCCTGGGACCGCGCGCTCATCGAGCGTGGCCTGTTGCCGCCGGGCTGAGTTCGGAAAAACCGAACCAGCGGTTCGCCTTCCGCTGTCTGTCGCCGAGGGCGCGCCGGGCATAGCGTTGCTCCCGTCAATCGATCTGGATACGGGAGAACCCCATGCACCAACCCGAAAACCCGGCGCGCCGCACCTTGCTGGCGCAGACCGTCGCCGGCTCCGCCGCGCTCGCCCTGGGCTCGCTGCTCGGCGGCGCGCCCGGCGTGGCCAGCGCCACGGCGGAAACGCCCCGCAAGGCCTTCGATGGCGGCAGGATCGATGTGCTGATCGTCGGCGGCGGCTCCGCCGGCGCGGTCCTCGCCCGGCGCCTGAGCGAGCGCGGCGACCGCCGGGTACTGTTGCTGGAAGCCGGCCAGGCCTATCCGGCCTGGGACTACCCCAGGATCATCGCCAGCAGCGACAGCGTCGGCGGCGACCCCGCCAGCGACTGGGGCTACCAGTCCCAACCGGGGGCGATCGGGCATCCGATCCATGCGATCCGCGGCAAGGTCCTCGGCGGCAGCTCGGCGATCAACGGCGCGGTGGCGATCCGCGCGCGGCGCGAAGACTTCGCCCGCTGGAACCTGCCGGGCTGGTCCTACGACGACCTGCTGCCGGCGTTCCGCCGCCTGGAGACCCGCCAGGGCGGCGACCCGGCCCTGCACGGCGGGGACGGACCGCTGCCGGTGCGGCAACTGAGCCGCGCCGATCTCTCGCCGATGCAGAGGGCCTTCATCGACGCCACCCTGGCCAACGGTTTCAAGGCCATCGCCGATTTCGACGGCGCCGACGCCAACGGCGTCGGGCCGTACCCGATGAATGTCGTCAACGGTGTGCGCGTCAACACCGGCATGGCCTATCTTGACAACGCCGTGCGCGGCCGCGCCAACCTGTCGATCCGCGGCGACGCGCTGGTCGACCGGGTGCTCTTCGAAGGCAAGCGCGCGGTGGGCGTGCGCCTGGCCTCCGGCGAGGAAATCCACGCCGGCGAAGTGATCCTCAGCGCCGGCGCCTACGGCAGCCCGGCGATCCTGCTGCGCTCCGGTGTCGGCCCGGCCGACGAGCTGAAGGCGCTGTCGATCCCGTTGCTTGCCGACTTGCCGGTGGGCCGCCGGCTCAAGGACCATCCGTTCTACTACAACGCCTATGCCGCCCGGCCGGAGCGCATCGGCGCGCAGTCGCCGGTGATCGGCGCCAAGCTCTGGACCCATAGCTCGCGGGCGCAGAACGGCGAGCTGGACCTGCACATCACCGCCACCCACCTGTTCCCCGCCGAGATGAGCCCAACCGGGGTCGGCTTCGTCCTCGCCGTGGCCCTGACCCGGCCGCAATCGCTGGGCAGTGTGCGCCTGGCCAGCCGCGACCCGGCCGTCGCGCCGCTGATCGACCTGAACTTCCTCGCCGAGGCCGAAGACCGCGCGCGGTTGCTGGAAGGGGTCAAGCTGGCGCGCCGGATCGGCCGCAGCGAACCGCTCGCCGGGCTGATCCACGCCGAACTCGGACCAGGGCCCGAGGCACGCAGCGATGCGCAGATCGAAGCGGCGATCCGCGCCACCCTCGATACCTACCACCACCCGACCTCCAGCGCGCCGATGGGCCGCGCCGGCGAGCGCTGGGCGGTGGTCGACCTGGAGGGCAGGGTGCATGGCCTGCAAGGATTGCGGGTGATCGACGCCTCGATCTTCCCCGATGCCATTTCGGTGGCCACCAACATCACCACCATCGCCGTTGCCGAGCACCTCGCGCAGCACATCGCCTGACCGACCCAGGAGAACTTGCAGATGAACGGACACGCCAGACACTGGATCGACGGCGCATGGCTCGATTCCGCGCAGCGGGGACAATCCTTCGACCCGGCCAGCGGCCAGCCGATCGGCACCTACGCCGACGGCGGGCGGGCCGAGGCCGATGCGGCGATCGCCGCCGCTGTGCGCGCCTTCGAAGATGGTCCCTGGAAGGACGACCACGCGCTGCGCGCGACAGCCCTGGAGGAAATCGCCGCGGCCTTCGAGCGGCATGCCGATGCGCTCATCGACCTGCTTGCCCTGGAGAACGGCAAGATCAAGCCCGAGGCTGCCTTCGAGGTCGGCATGGTGCCGGGCAAGCTGCGCTACTACGCCGGCCTGGCGCGCAGCGAACGGGGCGCCAGCGGCACGCCGCGCCCCGACGTGGTGTCGCTGGTGCTGCGCGAGCCGATGGGCGTCGCCGGCATCATCGTGCCGTGGAATTCACCGGTGGTGCTGATGATCCGCTCCCTGGCGCCGGCGCTGGCCGCCGGTACCACCACGGTGGTGAAGATGCCGGGGCAGACCGCGCAGACCAACGCCCTGGTCGCGCGGATCATCGCCGAAGCGCCGTCGCTGCCTGCCGGGGCGGTGAACATCTTCAGCGAATCGGGTTCCGAAGGCCCCGGCGATTGATCGACGCGGCCGAGGTGCCGGTGATCAGCTTCACCGGCTCGAGCGCCACCGGCCGAGCGATTTCCGCCGCCGGCGCGCGGCACCTGAAGCGCTTCGGCCTGGAACTGGGCGGCAAGACACCGCACCTGGTGTTCGACGACGCCGACCTGGACGCCGCCTTGCCCGTGCTGGAGAAGTCGCTGACGGTGTTCGCCGGGCAGTTCTGCATGACCGGTTCGCGCCTGCTGGTGCAGCGCGGCGTTGCCGAACGGCTACGCGAACGCCTGGCGCAGCGCCTGGAAAACCTGCGCGTGGGGCCGGCGGCGGACCCGCGCAGCGACATGGGGCCGCTGATCGACAAGGCCAACGTCGAGCGCGTCGAGCGAGCCGTACGCCAGGCCATCGCCGCCGGCGCGCGGGTGGTGGTCCGCGGCGGCCCGGTAACCGAGGGCGAGCTGGCGGCCGGCGCCTTCTACCGTCCGACCCTGCTGGAGGTCGATGATCCGGACCTGGACATCGTGCAACAGGAAACCTTCGGACCGGTGCTGACCCTGCAGGTATTCGACCGCGAGGAGGAGGGCGTCGCCCTGGCCAACCGCAGCGAGTACGGGCTGGCGGCCGGGGTCTGGACCCGCGAGGTCGCGCGTGCCTTCCGGGTGGCGCGGAAGATCCGCGCCGGCACCGTGTGGATCAACGACTGGGCCAAGGTCTACGACGAATTCGAGGAGGGCGGCTACCGCCAGTCCGGCCTCGGCCGGCTGAACGGGGTCGCCGCCCTGGACGACTTCGTCGAGTACAAGCACATCAGCCTGACCACCGGCGCGGCCTGAGCCTGGGCGAGCGGTGCGGCCGACGGCGCCGCCCGCTACTCCCAGGAGCGGGAATACACGTGTTCGAGGAACAGCTCGGGCAATCCGGAAACCTGCTTGAAACGCAGCACCTCGTCATTGTCCATGCCCAGTTCGCGGGCCACGTCGGTCTCGCTCCAGCCGGCCTTGAGCAGGGTCACCACGATCGCCGTCATCGGCAACACGCCGTGCACGCCGCGTGCGCGGTTGTGGCGGATGGTGGCGGCGATGCGCTCGCTGTCGCCTTCACGCCCGGCGCGTATCGCGGCGATCGGCAGGTAGCCGTGCAAACGCTGGCGCAGCGCGCCCTTGGCGCTGCCCACGCGCAGGCGGTGAAAGCCGTCGACCACCTCGTAGCGCCCGTCGGCCTGCGGATAGGCGACGATGGGCTGGGTGAATCCGTCGGACTCGATGGACAGCCTCAGCAGTCGCATCTCCGGCGGCGCGACGGTATTGGGGTTGTAGTCGTTGCCGGCGACGCGCTCGGCACGCACCCACTGCACGCAATCGACCGGCTCTTCGGCGAACGGACTGTGCGCGTGGAGCAGCCGGCGGATCCGGTTGATGGCTTCAATCCGCTCGGCAAGCGGCAACCCGTGCAGTTCGCCGAACAGCGCCTCGGCCCGCTCCGTCAGTGTCTTTGTCTGTGCCATGGGCTTTCCTCATGAGCGTCACCCAGCTACCCCGGGTGGAATGCACGGCGAAGCCGTGCGGTTCGAGAAGGCGCGCGCAGGCCTGGGGCGCGCGGGTGGTACAGGCCAGCCCGAGTTGGTCGACATGTCCGAGAACCCGCTCGCGTAGGGTGCGGAACAGCCCGCGACCGCGCGCTTCCGCACGCAGGTAGGCATCGCGCAGGCGAACCACGTCGGGATGTTGCTCCAGGCTGACGAACCCCAGTATCCGCGTGTCCCCCTGGCGGCGGAGCACGAACCAGCGGTGGTAGGGACCGTCGCTCAGCGGGTAGCCGCCGCATTCGCGGCGCACCCGGGCGCTGGCGAAGAAGCGGCCCATGCTGGCGAAGAAGGCGGCCTCGTCGTCGAACGAGCGCCACTGCAGGATCTCGCAGTCTTGCGGGCGGATCACGAGCGCTTCTCCCGACCGGGGACCAGTCTGTCGATATCGGCCTGGGAGAAGCCGAAGGACAGCGAGCGGGCCATGTCCTGCTTCAGCAGGGATAGCGCAATACGCCGCCAGGACGGCTGCTTGCGACGATTCTCCAGGGCCGGGATCCCCGCGTCCGGCCAGATGGCAAGGGGATAGTCGTGCTGCTTCCACCAGAGGATGAAACGCTCGATGCGCCGCTGGTAGATGCCGCGCAGGGGCGGCGGCATGCTGCGCAGGAGGAACTGGCTGTACTCGCGCCAGGTGCCGAAGGAGGGCGGCAGGCCAAGGCCGCCACGGTAGCCGAGGAAGCGCTGGCGACAATAGCGCGCCCCGTAGTTGGCGCCGGCGACGCGCCGGACCACGCGGAACCAGGTGCGCGGCTCGATCCGGTGGAACAGGTCGAGGCCCTTGCGCTGGTCGTCGCCATAGGGCTGGCAGATGCGCATCTGCGAGAACGGCACGCCGGCGCGGTACATCTGGTCGTAGAGGCGGTTGTAGGCGTAGCCATGGTCGGCGACGCAGCGCCAGAGGTCCTCGAAACGCCAGTCGTAGATCGGGAAGAAGCTCACCGCCTGCGGGTTGGCCCGGTCGCGCGCGCTCCAGGCCAGCGGCGCGGAGCCGCCCGGCGGCGTCCAGGCGCATTGTTTCGCCCGGCTCCTGCGCTTGACCGCCAGGTAGCGATTGAGCGATTCGTCCGAACGGATGCCGACCAGGAACGCGGTAGGCTCTTCCCTGGCCAGCCAGGCGTTGAAGCCGGCGACGAACTCCTCGAACTCCATGCGGTAGCGGTAGAAGGGGAAGAACGCCGGGTCGCTGATCACGCCTCGCTGCTTCGGTAGCGGGCGCACCCAGTCGGCCTCGGCGCCGGGCTCCCAGCAGCACCAGTAAGGTTCCTCCAGGCTGGAGGCGTTGCGCAGGTTGAGTGGCAGGCAGACCCACCAGGGGCGTACGTCGGGACGCCCGAGCATCTCGCTGACGTGATCGATGGTGGCCTGGTACTGCCCCTCCAGGTCGATGAACAGTACGTCCACCGGGCTGCGTCCCAACTCGCGTGCCACGTCCAGCGCCAATTGCAGGGTGACCGAGCTGTCCTTGCCACCGGAGAAGGCGACACAGACGCGCTCGAAGTTCCGGAATACCAGTCGGAGGCGGGATAGGGTTGCGGCATGCACATCGGCATCCTGGTAATGCTTGCCTGCCATGGGTGCGAACCTCTTCTTTTAATAACTATTGAGGGAGACCGTTGCGACGACGGTCCATGTGCAATGTTTGTTTCGGAGTTTCTCCAGGCTATTTTTTCGAGAGTCGCGGCAGCCGGCACGTTCGGCGACGTTGGACTCCGAATCAGTGGATAACGGAAATATGTCCAGGCACTTGGCAGAGCGACGACCAACAGGCCCGACAACTGTCGTGCAGGAACTTTTTCAATGCTAGGCGAAGCCGTGGTTCGAGTTGTTGACTTGTCGCAAGACGGATTCTCCGAACAGCATCGGCGCAGCGCCCACTTGCAACGAGAGTGCGCACGCCGCCGTTGGCACTCGTCTGCGCACCGGACTTCTGAGCGGCGGCGGAAAAAGCTTGCTGCGCAAGGAGAAGCGCCTGCGGGTGAACATGAAAATTGCCCGGGAAAAGTCGAAGGTAATTATTCGTTGAATAACAGGGAAGTGCATACTTCCAACTTGGAAGTTAACTGCATGGCACCATCCATGCATTACACGGATGACGGTTTTTATTATAAGTCCAAACTGGCGAAGACAAGCAAGAGAGGCCGGATGCCAGAGTTCCATAGTCGGAAATACAAGCGTTGCAATGTCGACGGATAGCGCGAAGAGGCGGCGGTACCCTGCGAAACGAGGCAATTCCCCGAATGGCGGGCACTCGAACGGATTTATAAGTCCGCCGTTCGGCGTTCACCTCGACGCCTGTGCACGGGATACTTATATCGGTGGTTCGCACCACTGATTATCGATTTGAACTCGTTCGAGTCTTTACCGCGTTCCCGGCCGAAATAAAAGGCGGGTGGACGATTATTGCCTCACACAAGGAACATAGGCATGACCAGAACTTCGAACCCATGCGCAGTGGTATTGGCCTTTGCGGCAATTGCCGCTTCGGGAACCGCGATGGCGGCAAACACTATCACATTCAGCGGCGAAGTGACCGACCAGACCTGCCAGGTCGCGGTCAACGGCTTCACCGACCCCACGGTGATCCTCGACAGCGTACCGGTGAGCGCCCTCGATGGCGCAGTGGGCCGCAGCGCCGGCGAAACCGCCTTCACCCTGCAACTCACCGATTGCGTCGCGCCGACGGCCGACGAGCATTTCACCACCCTGTTCCAGGCCACCAACCCCAGCGCCGCCGGGAACCTGGTGAACACCGCCGCCAGCGGCGCGACGGGCGTGGCGCTGCAATTGCTCGATAGCGTCGGCGGCAACCCGGTCGACCTGGCCGGCGGCGCGGCGGTGCCCGCCGGCGACATCGTGCTCGCCAACGGAGCCACCAGCACCAGCTACGACTACGCGGTGCAGTACGTCTCCGAAGCGGCGACCGTGACGCCCGGTCCGGTACTCGGCGCCGTGACCTACACGCTGCGTTACGAGTGAATGCCGGCGGCGCATGCGCCGCCCCTTCCTTTTCCCAGCACTAAAGCCGGGCCCGGTCGCTGGACCGTGCCCGGCCAGGTAAGCCGCATGCCCAGACATTCGTACCGATCCGGCAGGACATCGGCGCTTCTGCTCGTCCTGCTGGCGAGCATCGCCCAGGCGCGGGCAAGCGTGGTGGTGACCGGGACCCGGGTGATCTATCCCGGCGAGGCACGGGAGAAGACCGTGCAACTGAGCAATCGCGATGCGTTTCCCAACGTCGTCCAGGCCTGGGTCGACATCGACGCCCCGGACGCGCCGCCGGATCAGGCGGACGCGCCGTTCCTGGTCAACCCGGCGGTATTCCGCATGGCCCCGGACAGCGGCCAGACGCTGCGCATCGTCTACACCGGGCAGGGCCTGCCGGGCGATCGCGAATCGCTGTTCCATCTCAACGTCCTGCAGATCCCGCCACGCAACAGCAGCCATGCGGATCGGAACCAGATGCTGCTGATGCTGCGCAATCGCCTGAAGCTGTTCTACCGCCCGGCGGGCATCCATGGCCGTCCCGAGGACCTGCCCGGGCAACTGCGTTTCGCACTGGTCCGGCGCAGCGCCGGCTGGGCGGTGCGGGTGGACAACCCGAGCGGCTACTACGCCTCGTTCGCCAGCGCCACGCTCAGCGTCGGCCAGCGCCGCTGGCGCTTGCGCAGCGGCATGCTGGAGCCGCGCAGCCATGCCGAATGGCAGGCCGAAACCCGCGAAGCCCTGCCGCCGGGACGTGTGCGCCTGCACGCGCTGCTGATCAACGACTACGGCGCCCATATGGATATCCGTCATGACCTATCGCCATGAACGCCGCTGCCGCACCGGCACGGCCCTGATGGCGGGCGGCATGGCGCTGGCGGCGAGCGCCTTCGGTCATGCCCAGCCCGGCTACGAATTCGATGATCGCCTGTTGCTCGGCTCTTCCCTGGGCGGCGGCGACCTGTCGCGCTTCAACCAGGACGGTCGGATCGATCCGGGTCGCTATCACGTCGATGTCTACCTCAACGAGCGCTTCGCCAGCCGCAGCGAAGTGAGTTTCCGCGCCAACCCCGCCAGCGGCGCGGTGGAGCCCTGCCTCGAGGAAGACTTCCTGCGCCAGCGCCTCGGCGCCAAGCCTGGCGAAAAGCCGCGCAAGAGCGACGAAGGTGCCCACTGCGCCTTTCTCGACACGCGCCTGCCCGGCTCGCGGTTCAGCCTGGACGTCGCCCGCCTGCGCCTGGACCTCTCGGTGCCGCAGGCCTTGCTCGACCTCAAGCCGCGCGGCTACGTCAGCCCCGAGGAGTGGGACGCCGGCGACAGCATGGGCTTCGTCAACTACGACACCAACCTCTATCGCTCCGACTACCGCGGCGGCGAATCGGGACGATCGGACTACGCCTATGTCGGCCTGAACAGCGGCATCAACCTCGGCCTGTGGCGTTTGCGCCACCAGTCCAACTACACCTATTCCCGCTACAACGGGCAGGCCAGGCGCAAGTGGAACGGCATCCGCACCTATGCCCAGCGCGCCTTGCCGGCCTGGCGCAGCGAACTGACGGCGGGGGAGAGCTACACCACCGGCAACCTGCTCGGCAGCATCGGCTACCGCGGCCTGAGCCTGGCCACCGACGACCGCATGCTGCCCGAGTCCCTGCGCCGCTATGCGCCGCAGGTGCGCGGCACCGCGGCCACCGCGGCGCGGGTGGTGATCAGCCAGAACGGCAGGAAGATCCGCGAGGTGAATGTCGCCCCCGGTCCGTTCGTCATCGACGATCTCTACGACAGCGCCTATGCCGGCGATCTGGATGTCCAGGTGTTCGAAGCCGATGGCAGCGTATCGAGCTTCAGCGTGCCGTTCGCCTCGGTCCCGGAGTCCATGCGTCCCGGCCTGTCGCGCTACAGCTTCACCCTGGGCCAGGCGCGCCAGTACGGTGACGGCGACGACCTGTTCGCCGACTTCACCTACCAGCGCGGCATGAGCAACGCCCTGACCGCCAACCTGGGACTGCGTGTCGCCGACGACTACCTGGCCATGCTGGGCGGCGGCGTCCTCGCCACCCGCTTCGGCGCCTTCGGCCTGAACAGCACCTATTCCAGCGCACGCGTCGAGGATGGCGCGCGCAAGCAGGGCTGGCGCATCGGGCTCGACTACAGCCGGACCTTCCAGCCCACCGGCACTACCCTGACCCTGGCCGGCTACCGCTATTCCACCGAAGGCTACCGCGAACTCGGCGACGTGCTCGGCTCGCGCGACGCACTGCGCCACGGGGACACCTGGGATTCCGGCAGCTACAAGCAGCGCAACCAGTTCAACCTACTGGTGAGCCAGGCCCTCGGCGGTTACGGCAACCTCTATCTTTCCGGCTCCTCCAGCGATTTCTACGACGGCAAGAGCCGCGACACCCAATTGCAGTTCGGCTACTCCAACACCTGGGGGCAGTTGAGCTACAACCTCGCCTGGTCGCGGCAGACCACCACCTACTACCAGGAGCAGGGCGACCAGGACCCTGGCGTCGAGCTGCTCCGGCGCGACCGGCGCAGCGGCCAGCGCAACGACACCCTGACCCTCAGCGTCTCCATGCCGCTGGGTTCTTCCAGTCGGGCGCCGACGCTCAGCGCCATGGCTACCCGGCGCTCCGGCGACAGCCGTGGCGGCAGCCTGCAAACCGGGCTGAACGGTACGCTGGGCGACGAGCGTACCTGGAGCTACGCGCTGTCCGCCAACCGCGACAGCGAAGTCGCCGACACCACCTGGAACGGCACCTTGCAGAAGCAGGCGGCGCTGGCCACCGTGAATGCCGGCTATGCCCAGGGCGATCGCTACCGGCAATACAGCGGCGGCATCCGTGGCGCGCTGGTCGCCCACCGCGACGGGCTGACCCTTGGCCCCAGCGTCGGCGATACCTTCGCCCTGGTCGAGGCCAAGGGCGCCAGCGGTGCCGCGATACGCGGCGGGCAGGGCGCGCGCATCGACGGCAACGGCTATGCGCTGGCCCCCTCGCTGTCGCCCTATCGCTACAACCCGATCTCCCTCGATCCCGTTGGCATCGATCCCGACGCCGAACTGCTGGAAACCGAGCGCAAGGTCGCGCCCTACGCCGGTGCCAGCGTGCGCGTGACGTTCAGGACGCTGACCGGCCATCCGCTGCTGATCCAAGCACGGCGCGAGGACGGCAGTGTGCTGCCGCTCGGCGCCGTGGTGGTCGACGACGGCGGGGCGGCCATCGGCATGGTCGGGCAGGGCGGCCAGGTCTATGCGCGCGCGGAAAACCAGCGGGGCAGGTTGCTGGTGCAATGGGGAACGGCACGGCAGGAGCGTTGCGAGCTGCCCTACGACCTGGCCGGCGCGCCCCGCGACCAGGTGCTGATCCGCCTGCGCGGCACCTGCCGGGCAGCCGCCATCGATTCCAACCCGGAGACCGCCAGATGAACCACATGATTCTCCTGTCGTCCGCGCTGGCCCTCGGCGTGTCGCTGGGGTTTCCCGCCAGCGCCCAGGCAACCTGCTACCGGGTCACCTCGGTAGGCAGCGAGACGACCACCTCGACCACCCAGATCCGCCCCGGCGAAGGCACTGCGGGCAGTTGGACCGGCGCCTGCGACACCTGCAATGGCTCGCTCGGCCTGCCCAGCGTGGTCAACGTCAGCGACGAGAGTTTCCAGCCCTATCCGACGCTCATCGCCAGCGCGGTGGCGCCGCTGACCCAGTACGGCGCCACCGGCGGCTACGACCCCGAGCGGGTGTTCTTCCGCTGTAGCGCCGGGGACGCCGTCTACGAGATGTTTTCTACCAACGGCGACGATCTCTATAGCGGCTACTACACCGGCGCCGACACGGTGGGCAACGACATCGGCCTGCAGGATGCCTACCGGACCGCCTGGCCCAACGTGCTGCTGCGCCTGACCAACGTCGAGACGGGGGAAACCATCACGCCGATCTGGAAGGAGCGCCAGCTCTCCGGGCTGGACATCGACTCGCGCGGCTTCCAGCTGGTCAAGGCGAAGAACCTCGCAGCGGTACGCGCCGAGCTGTACAGCGCGCCGCTGGAGGCGATCCGCTACTACTCGCCGACGATCCTCTCGCAGCCCTATTCCTACACCCAGCCGGCGGCCTACATCGCCATCAAGGGGCCGGGCCTGACCGCGCCGACCGTCGGCCAGGCGCACGTGGGCGGCAACTGGGGCGGCTGGTACAGCAACTGGCCGGGTGCCATCGGCCTGTACCGCTACGTGACCCTGAAACGCTATCCCACCTGCGCGGTGATGACGGTCACCCCGCACGTGCAGTTCCCGCCCATCACCCTGGCCGAGATCGATAGCGGCGGCGTGCGCGAGGCGCCCTTCGAACTCACCTTCAAGTGCCAGAGCGGCATGACCAACGGCACCGGGGCCGGCGCCACGGCGCTGGGCATCCGCGTGTCCAGCGGGGCCCTGGCGGCCAGCCCGGCGCTGGGCCTGGTCAACGCCAGTGGCGGACTGTCCTACCTGCTCTCCGACCGTTACGGGGAGCCGGGCATTGCCCGTGGGGTCGGCATCCGCATCTACCGCGACGGCACGCCGATGACGCTCCTGGCCAACGAGAACTCCGCCGGCGGCAGCAACGCCGAGGCCACCGGCTGGTACCCCGCCATCGGTGGCGCGACCCAGGCCAACGGCGGTAGCGGCGGCATCGACCTGTACCGCGAAACCTTCCGCGCGCGCCTGGAGAAACTCGCGCTCGGCAGCCAGCCCGGCGTCACGGCGGGGCGAGTCGAGGCCACGGCGCAGGTGGTTATCCGTGTCCAGTAGGCGCGCGCTCGCGCTGCTGGCCATGCTTTGCCTCGCGCCGACGAGCGAGGCCGGAGTGACCGCGGAGCGCACCCGCCTGGTGTTCGTGGAGGGCCAGCGCGAGGCCTCGTTGCTGCTGGTCAACCAGAATCCCTACCCGGTGCTGGTGCAGGCGTGGGTCGATGACGGCGCCCTCGACGGCGAACCGGATACCGCGCTGGCTCCATTCCTGCCGCTGCCGTCCGTATTCCGCCTGGAGCCGGGACGCCAGCGCAGCCTGCGCCTGCTGGCTACCGGCCAGGCCCAGGCACGGGATCGCGAATCGCTGTACTGGCTGAACATCTACGAGATCCCCCCGCAAGCCACCGCCGAGGCCGCTGGCCGGCCCCGGCTCACGGTCACCCTGCGAACCCAGATGAAGGTGCTGTACCGCCCGCACGGCCTGCATCCGCACGCCGAGGACGCGGCCGCCGAACTGGGCTTCGCGCTGCGCGACGAGACCCTGCGGGTGGACAACCCGACGCCGTACTTCGTGTCCCTGGCGGGGCTGGCGCTGGAGATAGGGGAGACGCGCCTGGATCTGCCCGGAACGCTGCTGGCTCCGCGCTCGCAACGACGCCTCGGCCTGCCGCGGCGGGTGGACGGCGGGACGCGCGGCGAGGTGGCGTTCGACTGGATCGACGACAACGGCGTCAGCCGCCAGGAAAGGAAAGCTCTACAGTGAACAGTTCCCCACAGGCTCGCCAGCACGAGCACCCGCCGGCCGTTGCCGCCTCCCTGGCCGGCGACCTGCGCCTGGCCCGGCGTTTCCAGGCCGCCCTGGCGCGCGGCCGGGTGCGCCTGGACTGGCAGGCCGTACGGCATGCCGGGCATCCGGAATGGGAGCCGCTCTACCGGGAAACCCTGCTCAGGGTCACGGCCGCCAGCGGCGAGCCGCCGTTGCCGACCCAGGAACTGATCCTGGCGCTGGAGCGGCTCGGCCTGATACGCCTGCTCGATCGCTGCGTGCTGGGTACGGTCCTCGACCGGCTGAACGCCGAGCCTACCTTGCGCCTGGCCTGCAACCTGTCGCGCCAGAGCGCGGCGATGGATGCCTGGTGGGAAGCCGTCTGCCGATGGCTGGCCGCCCGTCCGCAGGTGGCACGGCGGCTGACGCTGGAGCTGACCGAGACCGCCGTGGGCGAGAGAGTCGCGACCCGGGAGTTCATCCGACGCCTGCGCGAACATGGCGTGCGCATCGCGATAGATGACTTCGGCGCGGCGCACAACAACCTGGACTTCGTCCTCGATGCCCGTCCCGACGTGATCAAGATCGATTGCCGGTATACCCGCGAAGCACGTCGCTCGGCGAAGGGCGCCGAAGTGCTGCGCCACCTGCTGGCCCTGTGCCGCGAACTGGCGCCCTGCGTGGTCCTGGAAGGTCTCGAGGAGGACGATGCGTTCGCCCGGCTGCCGACCGGGGACGTCTATCTCCAGGGCAACGCGATCGCGCCGCCGATGCGGGTCGAACCGCCGCTGTCCGTACGCCGGCCGAAGAGCCGGGCGCGGATCGAGGCGCTGGCGAGCCGCCAGGGGTGACCGGGGAGGGCGCCCGGCCTGGCACGGTCGGCGAAAAATCTGAACGGTCGGCCAGCGGCGCCGTCACAGCAGCGACGATGCCGAGGTGCGTTGTGCCGAAGTCCCGGCATTTTTTCCCTGTCACGCCAACGGAGTCGACCATGAACAGAGCAATCAGCCTTCCCCTCAAGGGAGCCGCCTGGCTCCTGCTGGTCCTGGCCCTGCCTTTCGCCAACGCCCAGGACATGAACAAGACCGCGCCACAGACCTTCGTCAGCGAGGCCTCGGCGGCCGGCGTGGCGGAAATCGAAGCCGGCAAGATGGCGCTGGAAAAGAGCACCGCCGCCGATGTGAAGGTATTCGCCAAGCAGATGATCGACGACCACGGCAAGGTCAACGCCGAACTGCGCAGCCTGGCCGAGCGCAAGAAACTGGAGGTCGAAGACGACGCCAGCCTGACCGACAAGGCCAAGGCGACCCTGCTCGACCTGCGCGACGCCTCCTTCGACCCGGCCTACGCCAACAACCAGGTGGCGGCCCACGAGAAAGCCGTGGAACTCTTCACCCAGGCCGCAGACAACCTCACCGACCCGGAACTGCAGGCCTTCGCCAAGACCCACCTGCCGGCCCTGAAGCACCACCTGGAAATGGCCCGCGCGCTGGCCAAGGCGCACCCATCCAAGTAACGCCCCCGCGGGCGGAGCCTGGCCAGGCATGAGCTTCAGCCTGTGGTTGCTGGTACTGGGCTGCATCCTGCTGACGCTCGGCCTGGCCTCGGCCTACCTGCGCCTGCTGCCGGTCAGCACCTCGTTCCTCTACCTGCTGTTCGGCCTGGCCATCGGCCCGGCCGGGCTGCATGCCTGGCGCAGTGGCCTGGCGGACATCAGCGGCTGGTTCGAACACCTCGCCGAGGCGGCCCTGCTGATCTCGCTGTTCATCGGCGGCCTCAAGCTGCGCCTGCCGCTGCGCTCGCCGGCCTGGACCGCCGCCTGGCTGCTGGCCGGACCGGTCCTGCTCGGCTGTATCCTCGGCCTGACCCTGGGCGCGCATTTCCTGTTCGGCCTGGACTGGGGGCTGGCCTTGCTGGTCGCGGCGATCCTCGCGCCCACCGACCCGGTGCTGGCCAGCGACATCCAGGTCAACCACGCCGGCGACGACGATCGCCTGCGCTACGCCGTATCCGGCGAGGCGGGACTCAACGACGGCATCGCCTTTCCCTTCGTCATCGCCGCCCTGCTGCTGATCGGTCAGGGCGGCGGCCTGCCTGGCGAGTTCGACCGCAGCGGCCTGGACTGGCTGTTGCGCGACGTCCTCTGGGCCATCCCCGCCGGATTGCTGGTGGGCTATTGCCTGGGCCATGGCCTCGGCCGCCTGGCCATCCACCTGCGGGCGCGGCACACCGACACCTCGGTGTCGGCCAACGACTTCCTCGCCCTGGCGCTGATCGCGCTGTCCTATGTCGGCGCCGACGCGCTGGGCGGCTGGGGCTTCCTCGCCAGCTTCGCCGCCGGGATCGGCCTGCGCCACGCCGAGGTGGCGACGCTGGGACACGCCTCGGCACCGGCCGAGGCGCAGGCGGCCGCCGCCGACGTGCGCGAGGCCGGGCAGGCCAGCGGCACCATCGAGTATGGCGCCGACCGCAGCGAACACCCGAAGGTGGCAGCCGGCGCGGTGATGCTCGACGTGCTCTCCTTCGGCAACCTGCTGGAGCGCTCGCTGGAAGTGCTGCTGGTGACCCTGCTCGGCGCCATGCTCTACCAGCACTGGGACTGGCGCGCGCTGCCGCTGGCGCTGCTGCTGTTCTGCGTGTGCCGGCCGGCGATGGTCTGGCTGCTGGTCGGCCGGCGGCTGATGCACCCGGCGCAGCGGCGCCTGCTCGGCTGGTTCGGCATCCGCGGCATCGGCAGCCTGTACTACCTCAGCTACGCGCTGAACCAGGGGCTGCCTACGGCGCTCGCGCATACCGCCAGCGACCTGGTGCTGAGCCTCGTCGCCCTGAGCATCTGCGTGCACGGCCTGAGCATCCAGCCGCTGCTGATGCGCCACGCGCGCAGCGTCAGTCGCCGCGATCGGGAATGATCGAGATCTTGCCGTTCTTCTCGAGGATGGCGAAGCGGATCTGCTCCATGCGTTCCAGGCCCTGGGTCTCGCGGGCGGCCAGGAGAATGTCTTCCTCGCGCAGGCGGGCCTCGGCCAGGCGTGCGTGCAATGGCCTGCCGTACTCGACGATGAGCGTCGGCGAGCCCTCGATCAGGGTGTCGAGCTTCGGATGGCGCAGCTTGAGCAGGGACAGACCGACGTCGATGACGATCAGGGTGATGATCACCAGTACCGCGTTGACCAGCGAGAAGTCGTCGCCCAGCAGCGCCTGCTGGGTGGCTTCGCCGATGATCATCAGCAGCAGCAGGTCGAAGGTGGTGATGTCGGTCAGTGAACGCCGCCCGGCGATGCGGAAGAGTACCAGCAGGACCAGGTAGAGCGCGGCGGCTCGCAGTACGGAATCCATCGTGCGCCTCCTCGGAACGGATGACTCAGGGGTAGATGAACTGGTCGAAGGCCAGGCTTTCGCCGGCGAACTCCAGTCGACTGGCGACTTCGCCGAGCTGGTTCGGCAACAACGTCAGGAACAGGCTCAGGCGACCGTCTTCGTCGAGCCTTCCCTCCAGTTCCAGGCCACCCCGCCAGCTGTGACTGCGCAGCGGTTGCGGTTGCAGGCTCTGGATGCTGTGCGCCTGTAGCAGTCCGCCGCCCAGGCGCACGCCAACCTCGGTGCCCGGCGCGCCGCGCAGATCGATGCGCAGGCGGCTGGCGGCGCCGCTGCGTTCGAAACGCTCGTAGGCCAGGGTCAGCCTGCCGCTGTCGCTGACCAGCGTCCGCGAACTCAGAGGCCCGCCGGCGAACACTCCGGTCAGCGCCAGGAGGATCACCCCGAGCAGGACCCACAGGCCCGCCCGTTCGAAACGCCAGGCGCGGCGCTGGCTTTCCAGGCGCTCCGGGATCGGATACTCGCGCTGGTCGAACGCATCGTCTGCGGCGTCTTCTGGGGCAGGGCGCATGGCTGGCTCCTTCGCTCGCGGTCTCTCAGGCTGGACCCCGGTCGACGCGGTTGGTGCCGGCGGGCTTACCAGCGGTCGGCGCGGATCGGGCAATCTGCACGATGAACAGGCGCCTTCCGGGCACTCTGCTGATCGCACTTTGCGATCAGCCCGCGCCCAATCGCCGTGGTCACGCTGCTCCGGCGCAAGCGGGGCGGACGGCGCGAACCTTGCAGCGAAGCCTTCCTGACAATCCGACAGGGAGAACCATGGTGAACGGAGAAAACAAGATCGTCCTGGTCCTCGAAGAACACGCCGAGCAGCTCTGGCGGATCGAGGAATTCCTCCTCGATCGAGGCTACGCGGTGCTCAGCGCGGCGAGTCGCGACGAAGCCCTCGACCACCTGGCCTCGGACGCGGTGATCGACTTGTTCCTGCTCAGCGAGCAGCTCGAAGGTCCTCTGAGCGGCAGCATGCTCATCGAAACCAGCCTGCCGGTGCGCCCGCGGATGCGGGTGATCCTGCTCAGCGACAGCGCTCGCGTCGGCATCGACCCGGCGGCACCCTATCCGGTGCTGCTCAAACCGGTGACCCTGGAAGAACTGGGGAAAGCCATCGACCTGGTCCTGCACAGCGCGCCGGTCTGCCCCGGCGTCTGACCACCGAGGAGCCCACCATGCCCAGCAGCAAGCCGCTCGCCGAGTACGCCCGCAAGCGCGATTTCCGCCAGACCCCGGAGCCCAGCGGCCGCAAGCCTCGCAAGGACAGCACCGGTCTGCTCCGCTATTGCGTCCAGAAGCACGACGCCAGCCGCCTGCACTACGACTTCCGCCTGGAGCTGGATGGCACCCTGAAGAGCTGGGCGGTGCCCAAGGGGCCGTGCCTCGACCCGGCGGTGAAGCGGCTCGCGGTGCAGGTTGAGGACCATCCGCTGGACTATGCCGATTTCGAAGGCAGCATCCCCCAGGGGCACTACGGCGCCGGCGATGTCATCGTCTGGGACCGAGGCGCCTGGACGCCTCTGGACGATCCGCGCGAGGGCCTGGAAAAGGGCCATCTCAGCTTCGCCCTGGATGGCGAGAAACTCTCCGGGCGTTGGCACCTGATCCGCACCAACCTGCGCGGCAAGCAGCCCCAGTGGTTCCTGGTCAAGGCCAAGGACGGCGAGGCGCGCAGCCTGGATCGCTTCGACGTGCTGAAGGAGCGTCCCGACAGCGTGCTCAGCGAGCGTACGCTGCTGCCCCGCCATGGCGAAGCCGCCACGCCCGCGGCCAGGCCGGCGCGACGCGGCAAGAGCGGGGGGAAGACGCCGATGCCCGAATGGATCGCCCCCGAGCTGGCCAGCCTGGTCGAGCAGCCTCCGCGAGGGGAGTGGGCCTACGAACTCAAGCTGGACGGCTATCGGCTGATGAGCCGCATCGAAGACGGCCGCGTGCGCCTGCTGACCCGCAACGGCCATGACTGGACCGAACGCCTGCCGCACCTGGAGAAGGCCTTGGCCGGGCTCGGTCTGCAGCGCAGTTGGCTGGACGGCGAACTGGTGGTCCTCGACGAGAAGGGTCGACCGGACTTCCAGGCCCTGCAGAACGCCTTCGAGGAAGGTCGCGGCGAGAACATCCTGTACGTCCTCTTCGACCTGCCGTACCACGAAGGCGAGGATCTGCGCGATGTCGCCCTGGAGGAGCGCCGCGCGCGCCTGGAGGCGCTGCTGGAAGGGCGCGACGAAGACCCGCTGCGGTTCTCCGCGACGCTCGCGGAAGACCCCCGCGACCTGCTGGCCAGCGCCTGCAAGCTCGGTCTCGAAGGCGTGATCGGCAAGCGTCTGGGCAGCGCCTACCGTTCGCGCCGCAGCAACGACTGGATCAAGCTGAAGTGCCAGTTGCGCCAGGAGTTCGTGATCGTCGGCTATACCGAGCCGAAGGGCTCTCGCCGGCATATCGGCGCCTTGCTGCTCGGCCTCTACAGCCCTGACGAGGAGCGCCGGCTGCGCTATGCCGGCAAGGTCGGCAGCGGCTTCACCGCGGCCAGCCTGAAGAAGGTCCGTGAGCGCCTGGAACCCCTCGCGGTCCGCTCCAGCCCATTGGCGAAGGTGCCGCCGGCGCGCGAGACCGGGTCGGTGCAGTGGGTGCGCCCGCAACAGCTGTGCGAGGTTTCCTATGCGCAGATGACCCGTGGCGGGATCATCCGCCAGGCAGTGTTCCACGGCTTGCGCGAAGACAAGCCGGCGCGCGAGGTGACCGGCGAGCGTCCCGCCGGCCCGCCGTCGCTGCGCGGCGCGCGCAAGGCCGGCGCCGGTGCGTCGCGGGCGGCCACCGCCGGCGTGCGCATCAGCCATCCGCAGCGGCTGATCGACCCGTCGATCCAGGCCAGCAAGCTGGAACTCGCCGAGTTCCATGCGCGCTACGCCGACCTGCTCCTGCGCGACCTGCGCGAGCGCCCGGTGTCGCTGGTGCGCGGCCCCGACGGAATCGGCGGCGAACTGTTCTTCCAGAAGCACGCGGCGCGCCTGAAGATCCCCGGCATCGTCCAGCTCGACCCGGCGCTCGATCCCGGTCATCCGCCGCTGTTGCAGATCCGCAGCGCCGAGGCGCTGGTCGGCGCGGTGCAGATGGGCAGCATCGAATTCCATACCTGGAACGCCAGCCTGGCCAACCTGGAGCGGCCCGACCGTTTCGTCCTCGACCTCGACCCGGACCCGGCGCTGCCGTGGAAGCGCATGCTCGAAGCGACCCAGCTGAGCCTGACGTTGCTCGACGAGCTGGGCCTGCGCGCCTTCCTCAAGACCAGCGGCGGCAAGGGCATGCACCTGCTGGTGCCGCTGGAGCGCCGGCATGGCTGGGACGAGGTCAAGGATTTCGCCCAGGCCATCTCCCAGCACTTGGCGCGCCTGATGCCGGAGCGTTTCTCGGCGGTTTCCGGGCCGCGCAACCGGGTCGGCAAGATCTTCGTCGACTACCTGCGCAACAGCCGCGGCGCCAGCACCGTGGCCGCCTACTCGGTGCGTGCCCGCGAAGGGTTGCCGGTGTCGGTACCGGTGTTCCGCGAGGAACTCGACTCGCTGCAGGGCGCCAACCAATGGAACCTGCGCAGTCTGCCGCAGCGCCTCGACGAACTCGCCGGCGACGATCCCTGGGCCGACTACGCCGGCACCCGCCAGCGCATCAGCGCGGCCATGCGGCGCCAGCTCGGGCGCGGCTGACCGTCCGCGAAAAAGGCGGAACTCCCCCGGCGCACAGGGCCTCCACCATGCAACGAGATGCCGAGGAGGCCCCCGATGGATACCGCCTACCTGATCCTCGCGCTGCTGGTCCTGTTGCTCCTGGTGGATGCCTGGGCCATCAACAGCGTGCTCCGCAGCGACAGCTCCGCCAGTCGCAAGCTCGGCTGGTCGCTGCTGATCCTGCTCCTGCCCGTGCTCGGCCTGGTCCTCTGGGGCTGGACCGGCCCCCGTGGCTTGCGCCCGGTGACCTCACCGGAACACAGCAAGTGAACCCCACTGGAGACTGCCCATGAACAGCGAAACCTGTGCCTGTCCCAAATGCACCTGCCAGCCCGGCGCCGATGCCGTCGAACGCGACGGCCAGCACTATTGCTGCGCGGCCTGCGCCAGCGGCCACCCCCAGGGCGAGCCGTGTGGCGACGCCGATTGCCCCTGTGGCGGCACCACCCGGCCCCAGGTGGCGGAGGATCGCCAGCTGGACGATGCGTTGAAGGAGACCTTTCCCGCCAGCGACCCGATCTCGCCCTGAGGAGCGTGCCATGCCCGACCTGCAACTCGCGGACGAGGCCTCTCGCCTGGTGGCCTACCTGCGTAGCGCCGACCTCAGCCTGATCACCGCGGAATCCTGTACTGCCGGGCAGATCAGCGCCGAACTGTCGGCGGTGGCCGGCAGCGGCAAGGTGATGGAAGGCGGCTTCGTCGTCTATTCGCCGGCGGCCAAGCTTGCCCTGCTGGGGCTCGACCCGAACTGGCTGGAGCGTTTCAACCTGACCAGCGTGGAGGTCGCCGAGGCCATGGCCAGGGCGGCCCTGCAACGCAGTCCGGCGAGCGCCGCGCTGGCGGTCACGGGGTTGCTCGGCAGTGAAGCGAAGGACGGCATCCCGCCCGGTACCGTGTGCTTCGCCTGGGCCTTCCGGTTGCCCGCCGGCCTCGCCCTGTTCTCGCGCCGCGAGCGCTTCCACGGCGACCCCGCGCGGATGCGCCGGGAAGCCACCCGCTGGGCGCTGCGGCGCCTGCCTGAATTCCATCAACGCGCCTTGCGCGGCGAACGCGCCTGAGGCGTCCGACAGAGAGGAAACCACCATGAGCGAACAGCGACAGACCCTGCCGGCGCAGCACCAGGACCAACGTCCCGGCCACGAAAGCGAGATGCAGCCGAAGCCGGAGTTCGTTTCCGCCGATTACCGTCCGGCGGCCAAGCTGGAGGGTAAGGTGGCCCTGGTCACCGGCGGCGACAGTGGTATCGGCCGCGCGGTGGCGGTGGCTTTCGCCCGCGAGAAGGCGGATGTGCTGCTGGTCTACCTGGATGAGAACGAAGACGCGGCGAAGACCCGCGAGATCATCGAGTCGCTCGGCCGCCAGTGCCTGGCGTTCGCCGGCGACGTCGCCGACGCCGGATTCTGCCGCCAGGTGGTGGACACGCTAAGGCAGAAATGGGGGCGCCTCGACGTGTTGGTCAACAACGCCGGCGAGCAGCATCCGCAGGCGCGCCTGGAGGACATCAGCGAAGAGCAGTGGGAGAAGACCTTCCGCACCAACATCTTCGGCATGTTCCAGTTGACCAAGGCGGCCCTGCCGCTGATGGGCAAGGGCGGGGCGATCATCAACACCACCTCGATCACCGCCTACAAGGGCAACCCCCAGCTGATCGACTATTCCTCGACCAAGGGCGCGATCACCTCGTTCACCCGCTCGCTGTCGATGAACCTGGTCAACCGCGGCATCCGCGTCAACGCCGTGGCCCCGGGCCCGATCTGGACGCCGCTGATCCCGTCCACCTTCAGCGCCGAGAAGGTCGCCCACTTCGGCGCGGATACGCCGATGGGCCGGCCCGGCCAGCCGGAAGAGCTGGCCGCCAGCTACGTCTACCTGGCCTGTAACGACTCGTCCTACGTCAGCGGCCAGGTGCTGCACGTCAACGGCGGTACGGTGGTCAACGGCTGAGGCGCCCCGGCGGCCGCGTTCACTCGCGTGCCGCCGCCGGCAGCAGGGGGTAGACCCGCACCGCGCTCAGACGCTGCGGGAACAGCAGGGGATAGCAGAGTTGCAGGCGAACGTGCGCCTCGCTGGTGCTGAGGGTTGGCGCGAAAGTGGTGAGCACGGTCCGGCCGGGTTGTCCGGCGTCTGAGAAATGAACCATGAAAGCCTGCATCGGAGCGCTCCTGCCGGAATACGGGAAAGGTCACTGCTCAGTGAAGCTGCGCTCCAGCTCTCGCGCCAGTTCGCGCACCGACCGTTGGCAACGACATTCCTCCCGACTGACGCCGGCGCCCGGCGGTTCCGTCGTGCGGCCCAGGCGGGCCGCCGGCGAAAAAGAATGAACCATCGCGGCCGCCGCGACTCCGCTTCTAGGTAGCCGGAACGGCCGGCCGCGACGCAGACAAGGAGCACGGCGATGAAACGCGACTGGGGGTTGATCAGGGATCTGCTGGAGCATCTGGAAAGCCTTGGCTTCGGCCAGCACTGGGAAGCGCGCGAGCTGCCCGGTCATTGCCGCGAGGCGGTGGCCTACCACTTGCAGTTGCTCAACCAGGCGCAACTGCTCTGCGGCAGCGTCCAGCATTCCTGGACCGGCCAGGAGCACTGGGTGGTCCACCACCTGACCCTGGCCGGCCACGACCTGCTCGACCGCCTGCGCCAGGAAAGCGCGGCGGCCGCCGTGCCGGTACGCAAGAGCGCCTGAGAAAACCCCGCAAGCACCGGCCTGCAGCGGCGGGCCGGAAGGAAGCCCGGCGATGCCCGACAGCCAAGACCAGACCCCGAGCACGGTCCAGACCCTGAAAGCCAGCATCCTCGCCAAGCTGCGCTACAGCGTCGGCCGCGACCCATCCACCGCCTGCCCGCACGACTGGTTCGAAGCGGTGGCCCTGGCGGTGCGCGACCACATCATCGACCACTGGGAGGAGGCCACCCCGCAAGGCGAAGCGCCCGCGCGCAAGCGGGTCTACTACCTGTCCCTGGAGTTCCTCATCGGTCGCCTGTTGCTGGACAACCTCGGCAACCTCGGGCTGCTCGAGGAAACCCGCCAGGCCCTTGCCGAGCTGGGCGTCGACCTGCAGCGGATCGTTGCCCTGGAGCCGGACGCGGCGCTCGGCAACGGCGGCCTCGGACGCCTGGCGGCATGCTTCATGGAAAGCATGGCCAGCCTCGACATTCCCGCGCATGGCTATGGCATCCGCTACGAGCATGGCCTGTTCCGCCAGGTGCTGACCGACGGCTGGCAGCAGGAGCAGACCGAGACCTGGCTGGATTTCGGCAATCCCTGGGAGTTCGAACGACCCGAGGTCAGCTACTACATCGACTTCGGCGGCAGCGTGCAGGTCGACAGCGAGCACAGTGGCCGAGCCATCTGGCGGCCGGACGAGCGGATCCGGGCGATCGCCTACGACACGCCGATCGTCGGCTGGCGGCGTGCCAGCGTCAATACCCTGCGCCTGTGGCGCGCTCGCGCCGAGGAAGATCTGCAACTGGACCGTTTCAACGCCGGCGACCATATCGGCGCGGTGGTCGACGTGGTCAAGGCGGAGAGCATCTCGCGGGTGCTGTATCCGGCCGACAGCACCGAGGCCGGTCAGGAACTGCGCCTGCGCCAGGAGTACTTCTTCGTCTCAGCCTCGCTGCAGGACCTGCTCGACCGCCACCTGCGCCATCATCACGACCTGCGTAGCTTGCCGGAACAGGTGGCGATCCAGCTCAACGACACCCACCCGGCGATCGCCGTCGCCGAGCTGATGCGGCAACTGGTGGACGTGCACCAACTGGCCTGGCCGGACGCCTGGGCGCTGAGCGTGGCGACCTTGTCCTACACCAACCACACGCTGCTCCCGGAAGCCCTGGAATCCTGGCCGGTGGCGCTGATGGAGCGCCTGTTGCCGCGCCACATGCAGATCATCTACCTGATCAATGCCTTCCATATAGACGCGCTGCGTGCCCAGGACATCCACGACTTCGACCTGTTGCGTTCGGTCAGCCTGATCGAGGAGGGCCACGGCCGGCGGGTGCGCATGGGCAACCTGGCGTTCCTCGGTTCGCACCAGATCAACGGGGTATCGGCATTGCACACCGAGCTGATGCGCGAAACCGTGTTCCATGACCTGCATCGCCTCTATCCGCAGCGCATCAGCAACAAGACCAACGGCGTGTCGTTCCGCCGCTGGCTGTTCCAGGCCAACCCGGGGTTGACCGAGCTGCTGGTGGAGACCCTCGGCGCCGACCTGCTGGACACCCCGGAACGGCGCCTGCCGGACCTCGAGGAGCACGTCGAGGACGCCAGGCTGCGGGCGCGCTTCGCCGAGCAGCGCCGGCAGAACAAGACCGCCCTGGCGCGCCTGGTGCTGGACAGCCTCGGCGTGGCGATCGAGCCGGAAGCGCTGTTCGATGTGCATATCAAGCGTATCCACGAATACAAGCGGCAGTTGCTCAACCTGCTGCACACCGTGGCGCTGTACCAGGAGATCCGCAACGACCCGACCGCCGACCGTGTGCCGCGGGTGAAGATCTTCGCCGGCAAGGCTGCCGCCAGCTACCACCAGGCCAAGCTGATCATCAAGCTGGCCAACGACATCGCCCGCACCATCAACGACGACCCCACCGTGCGCGGCCTGCTCAAGCTGGTGTTCCTGCCCAACTACAACGTCAGCCTGGCCGAGGCGATCATTCCCGCGGCGGACCTCTCCGAGCAGATTTCCACCGCCGGGCTCGAGGCCTCCGGGACCAGCAACATGAAGTTCGCCCTCAACGGCGCGCTGACCATCGGCACCCTGGACGGCGCCAACGTCGAGATGAGCCAGCGGATCGGCCTGGAACACATGTTCATCTTCGGCCTCAGCGCCCAGCAGGTGGAGCAGCGCCGGCAAGCCGGGGAGCTGGAGATGGGCGGGGTGATCGCGGCCTCGCCGCGGCTGGAGGAAGCCCTGGAGGCGATCCGCAGCGGGCTGTTCTCGGCCGACGACCGCAGCCGCTACGAAGGGCTGGTGGACGGCCTGGTGCACGACGACCGCTTCATGCTCTGCGCCGACTTCGAGGCCTACTGGCATGCGCAGTGCCGGGTCGAGGAAGTCTGGCGCGAGCCCGATCGCTGGTGGCGCTCGGCGTTGCTCAACGTGGCGCGGATCGGCTGGTTCAGCGCCGACAGGACGATCAGCGAATACGCCCGGGATATCTGGAAGCTATGAAGGGCCTTACCAGAAGCCGGCCGGGTGACGGCGTTCGGGGCCCTCCAGGCGAAGGTCGAAGGCGCGGCGGAAGAATACCGCCAGCTCGCTGTCCAGCACCATCGGGTTGATCGACGCCAGCTCGGCCGGCAGGCTGTGCCATTCCTGGGCCCCGGCCAGGTACTGGCGATGGATGACCCGCTCGCCGGGAATCGCCAGCAGGCTGTAGTGGCTTTTCTCGCCTCCCGGCTCGCCGACTTCCAGGCGCAGGCGAGGATGGCCGTCCTCGTCGAGGTTGAGGTCCACGTTGCAGTCCAGGCCGTAGCTGCGCGCCTCTTCGCAGGAGTCGACGAAAAGCGGTTTCGCCACCTGTTCGACGAGAGAAATGAAATAGTGCTGGAATCGCACTTCGTCACTGTTTTCCATGGCGAGTTCCATTTGTTTTAAAGTTCGACGATTAATTATTGAATGGGTCTATCGGAATGTCAGGGGTTGCAATAGAAAAGAATAATTAAGTGCCTCCGCCTGGGGCTTCTTCGGTATTCGCTCCATGATATTCGGGGTAGGGTTCCTGATCGCTGTCTCCCGGTTCGAAATTCCATTCATGGCAATCGCGATCGGGTTCTTCGTTGCTTACCACGGGATCGCTGTAGGCCGGATGCTCGTAGGGTTTCATGGTGCTCCTCCGAGATGTGCGGGCTTTCATCTGACGCAATTCTGGGATTTCTGTCAATGCTGGCAATGGAATAAGGCAAGGATCTTTGAACCCTATGGATTGCGCTCGAAACATGCTGGCAAAACGCTTCGCTTTCATTCGCTGAAAATAATCTGAACCCCTGGCGAAACACCCTCTCAGAGTTAGGGCATGCGCAACGCATGCGTCCATGAAATCTGTTCTGAAGAGATTATTCGGAGGAAATAGAAATGGCACAGCATCAAGGTGGTAAAGGCAACTTCGCGGAAGACCCGAAACGTGCTTCGGAGGCCGGCAAGAAGGGCGGCCAGGCCAGCGGCGGCAACTTCAAGAACGATCCGCAGCGGGCCTCCGAGGCTGGCAAGAAAGGTGGCCAGCGCAGCCACGGCGGGAACTGATAACCGCGCAGTGAAGTGAATGGGGCGGAGCAGGGAGGCATCCGCCCCATTTTCATGCCCAGGATGAGGAGAGGAAACCGATGAGCGAGCAGAACAACGAGCAGCGCAGCCAGGCGGCCGGCACCGACACCGTCGACCGTGGCAACAGCAACGCCAAGCTGGAACAGCTGGAGGCCTATCGCGAGGACGCCACCGGAGAGGCCCTGAGCACCAATACCGGCACCCGCATCGCCGATAACCAGAACACCCTGAAGGCCGGCGAGCGCGGACCGTCGTTGCTCGAAGACTTCATCATGCGCGAGAAGATCACCCACTTCGACCACGAGCGCATTCCCGAGCGCGTGGTCCACGCTCGTGGCTCGGCGGCGCATGGCTACTTCGAGGCCTACGAGGACCTCAGCGACCTGACCAAGGCCGGCTTCCTCGCCGAGGCGGGCAAGCGTACCCCGGTCTTCGTGCGTTTCTCCACCGTGCAGGGGCCGCGCGGGTCCGCGGATACGGTGCGTGACGTACGCGGCTTCGCCGTGAAGTTCTATACCGACGAAGGCAACTTCGACCTGGTCGGCAACAACATGCCGGTGTTCTTCATCCAGGATGCGATCAAGTTCCCGGACTTCGTCCATGCGGTGAAACCCGAACCGCACAACGAGATTCCCACCGGAGCGTCTGCCCACGACACCTTCTGGGACTTCGTTTCGCTGACCCCGGAGTCGGCGCACATGGTCATGTGGCTGATGTCCGATCGCGCCATTCCGATCGCCTACCGCAACATGCAGGGCTTCGGCGTGCACACCTTCCGCCTGGTCAACGCGGCCGGCGAGAGCGTGCTGGTCAAGTTCCACTGGCGACCGAAGTCCGGGACCTGCTCGCTGGTCTGGGACGAGGCGCAGAAGCTCGCCGGCAAGGACCCCGACTTCAACCGGCGGACCCTCTGGGAGGACATCGAGAAGGGCGACTATCCCGAATGGGAACTGGGCCTGCAGGTGATCCCGGAGAACCAGCAGGACAGCTTCGACTTCGACCTGCTCGACCCCACCAAGCTGGTGCCCGAGGAGTTGGTGCCGGTAAGGGTGGTGGGACGGATGGTACTCAACCGCAACCCCGACAATTTCTTCGCCGAGACCGAACAGGTGGCGTTCCACGTCGGCCACCTGGTCCCCGGAATCGACTTCACCAACGACCCGCTGTTGCAGGGTCGGCTGTTCTCCTATACCGACACCCAACTGCTGCGCCTGAGCGGGCCGAACTTCAACGAAATCCCGATCAACCGCCCGCTGTGTCCGTTCCACAACAACCAGCGCGACGCGCCGCACCGGCAGACCATCAACCGCGGCCGGGCTTCCTATGAACCGAACTCGATCGACGGCGGCTGGCCGAAGGAAACCCCGCCGGCGGCGCGCAACGGCGGCTTCTCCAGCTACCACGAGCCGGTCAGCGGCAGCAAGCTGCGCAAGCGCGCCGACTCCTTCGCCGATCATTTCAGCCAGGCCGCTTTGTTCTGGCACAGCATGAGCGAGGCCGAGCAGGCGCATATCGTCGCCGCCTACAGCTTCGAACTGTCCAAGGTCGAGCGGCAATCGATCCGTGAGCGCGAAGTCAACCAGATACTCCTCAACATCGATCCGCAACTGGCCGCCAGGGTCGCGGCGAACGTCGGTGTGCAGCTCGCCGCGCCGGCCAACCCGGCACCGCAGCCGAAGCCGTCGCCGGCGCTGAGCCAGATGAACCTGCTGTCCGGCGACATCCGTTCGCGCAAGGTGGCGATCCTGATCGCCGACGGCGTCGCCGAGAGCGACGTCAGCGACCTACGCGACGCGCTCCGACAGGAGGGCGCGGACGCCAAGCTGATCGCCCCCAGCGCTTCGCCGGTGCAGGCCGAAAACGGTGCCGAACTGATCCCGGAGGGAACCTGGGACGGCCTGCCGTCGGTAGCCTTCGACGCGGTCTTCGTGCCTGGTGGCGCGGCCAGCAGCCAGGCCATCGGCGCGGACGGACGCGGTCTGCACTACCTGCTGGAAGCCTACAAGCACCTGAAGCCAGTGGCCTTCGCTGGCGATGCCCAGGCGCTGGCCAGCCAGCTTTCGTTGCCTGGCGACCCCGGCGTGGTGCTCGGCGCCACGGCCACCGATGTCTTCCCCGGTCTGCGCCAGGCATTGATGCAGCACCGGATCTGGCAGCGCGAGGCGGCGACCAAGGCGATCCCCGCCTGAGGAGCGCCGCTGGCGAATCCGATCGCACCTTCCCGTCGTCTCGTCGGTCACAGCTGGAAAGGGCGGCTGGCCGAGCGATTCGGCGGGAGGACCCGGATGACCTTGCGTTGCCTGATCGGCGGTTGCGACTGGTGCCGGCAACCGGCGTTGCGACTGGGTGAGGAAACCTTCGACTGCGAGCGCTGCCTGCGTTGCGGTGCCCTGCGCTACAGCGGGATACAACGCCGATGAGCGCCTGGGAGACGCTGTGGAAGATCCTCGGCGAGGAGTTCGCCGATCTCGCCGACTTCGAGCAGACCGCCCGCGCCGCGTTGCGCCTGCTGCTGGCGGCGGCGCTCGGCGCGGTACTCGGCTACGAGCGCGAGCAGAGCGGCAAGGCCGCCGGCCTGCGCACGCACATGCTGGTAACCCTCGGCGCGGCGCTGTTCGTCATGCCGCTGCAATTGCAGGGTGGCGGGGCGGACGCGCTGAGCCGGGTGATCCAGGGCACCGTCGCCGGCATCGGCTTCCTCTGCGCCGGCACCATCCTCAAGGCAGGTCGGGAAAGCCGGGTCAGGGGCCTGACCACCGCGGCGGGACTCTGGGCCAGCACCGCCATAGGCGTCGCGGTCGGACTCGGTCACCAGGGTACCGCGGTACTCGGGACGGTCCTGGCGCTACTGGTGCTGCATGTCCTGGCCTGCCTGAACCGTTCGCCGCCATCTTCCGATAGCCATTGAGGAGAGTTCCGTCATGTTCAAGGACTTCGACGCCTGTACCGCCTGGACCGACGCGATGCAGGAGCGCTGCCAGCCGGTCGGCCTGATCCTCTATCAGCCCAAGCGGCGTGGCGCGGCGGTACGCATGCTGTGGGTAGTGACCCCGGGTTGCAGTTGCCTGAGCGACGCCGAGACCGCCGCCGACAACCTGCTCCAGCGCATCACCGACATCGCCGCCGACGGCCGCGTGCGTTACGCGGACGGCGGCACGCTGTAACCATCAAGAGGAGGAAACCGGCATGGCGCGTGCGATCTGGAAAGGCGCGATCAGCTTCGGCCTGGTGCATATACCGGTGAGCCTGTCGGCGGCGACCTCGTCGCAGGGCATCGATTTCGACTGGCTCGACCAGCGCAGCATGGAGCCGGTCGGCTACAAACGGGTGAACAAGGTCACCGGCAAGGAGATCGAGCGCGAGAACATCGTCAAGGGCGTGGAGTACGAAAAGGGCCGCTACGTGGTGCTGAGCGAGGAAGAAATCCGCGCGGCGCATCCCAAGTCGACCCAGACCATCGAGATCTTCGCTTTCGTCGATAGCCAGGAAATTCCCCTGCAGCACTTCGATACCCCGTACTACCTGGCCCCCGACCGGCGCGGAGGCAAGGTCTACGCGTTGCTCCGGGAGACCCTGGAGCGCACCGGCAAGGTCGCCCTGGCCAACGTCGTCCTGCACACCCGCCAGCACCTGGCGCTCCTGCGGCCTCTAGAGGACGCCCTGGTGCTGATCACTCTGCGCTGGCCGTCGCAGGTGCGCAGCCTGGATGGCCTGGAGCTGGACGAAAGCGTCACCGAGGCGAAACTCGACAAGCGCGAGCTGGAGATGGCCAAGCGCCTGGTGGAGGACATGGCCTCCCACTGGGAGCCGGACGAATACAAGGACAGCTTCAGCGACAAGATCATGAAGCTGGTCGAGGAAAAGGCCGCCAAGGGCCAGCTGCACGCGGTGGAGGAAGAGGAGGAGGTGGCCGGCAAGGGCGCCGACATCATCGATCTCACCGACCTGCTCAAGCGCAGCCTGCGTTCCCGCGCCGGCGGCGGCAAGGACAAGGGCAGCGAAAAGGCCGGGGCCGACGCGAAGGGACGCGCCAAGTCCGGTGCCTCGCGTTCGCGGCGCAAGGCCTGAGGCGAGCCGCTGGGTAAATCAACCTGAACCAATCGGTCGCCGGCGGGCTCGGAATCAATGATCGTCCGCGCCGCCGGCCATTCGAGGCCGGCGGAAGCCTCGCGACCCATCGCCGAACCCACGTCCCGGAGGAGCGCGCCTCGATGAGTTCGATTGTCCGCAACAGCGACGATGATCCGCTGGTCATCGCCATCCAGCAGCCCCGTATCGCCATCGAGTCGGTCAGCCCGGTGGTGGAAGAGGGCGCCTATCCCGCGAAGACCGAGAGCGACCGCGACCTGCGCCTGGCCGCGCGAATCTTCACCGATGGCCATGAGGTACTCGGTGCCGAGGTGGTCTGGCGGCGTGTCGGGGAAACCGCGGAGCGGCGCCTGCCGCTACTGCCCGAAGGCAACGATTTCTGGAGCGCGCAGCTGCGCACGCCGCCCTGCGGCCGCCTGTACTTCCGTATCGAAGCCTGGATCGACCGTTTTGCCGGCTACCGCCGCGAACTGCGTGCCAAGCATGGCGCGCGCCTGCCGCTGGACCTGGAGCTGCGCGAGGGCGACGAACTGCTGCGGCGCTGCGCCGAGCGCGGCGGTCTGGAGATCGCCGCCGCCTGTGCGCCGCTGGCCGAACGCCTGCAGGCCTGCCAGAGCGTCGAGGAGCGGGTGGCGCTGTGGCTGGCGGCGCAGACCGGCGAACTGTTGCGTCTGGTCGGCCCGCGCGAGCACCTGGTGCGCAGCCGCGAATACCCGCTGGAGGTGGAGCGACCGCTGGCGCGCTTCGCCAGTTGGTACGAGCTGTTCCCTCGCTCGGAAAGCGGCGACCCGACACGCCACGGTACCTTCGACGACGTGATCCGGCGCCTGCCGCAGATCGCCGCGATGGGCTTCGACGTTCTCTATTTCCCGCCGATCCACCCCATCGGCCGCACCCATCGCAAGGGCCGCAACAATTCCTTGCGTGCCGAGGCCGGCGACCCCGGCAGCCCGTATGCGATCGGCAGCGAGGAGGGCGGCCACGAGGCGATCCATCCCGAACTGGGCGACCGCGAGGATTTCCGCCGGCTGCTCGTTGCGGTGCGCGAGCACGGCATGGAACTGGCGCTGGACTTCGCCATCCAGTGCTCCCCCGACCACCCCTGGCTGCGCGAGCATCCCGGCTGGTTCGCCTGGCGTCCGGACGGTAGCTTGCGCTACGCGGAGAACCCGCCGAAGAAGTACGAGGACATCGTCAACGTCGACTTCTACGCCGAACAGGCCCTGCCGAGCCTGTGGGAAGCCTTGCGCGACGTGGTGCTGGGCTGGGTCGAGCAGGGCGTGACGCTGTTTCGCGTCGACAACCCGCACACCAAGCCACTGCCGTTCTGGGAGTGGCTGATCGCCGAAGTGCGCGGCCGCCATCCGCAGGTGATCTTCCTTTCCGAGGCGTTCACCCGTCCGGCGATGATGGCGCGCCTGGGCAAGGTCGGCTTCAGCCAGAGCTACACCTATTTCACCTGGCGCAACGACAAGCAGGAACTGGCGGAGTACTTCGCCGAACTCAACCAGCCACCCTGGCGCGACTGCTACCGGCCGAACTTCTTCGTCAACACCCCGGACATCAATCCCTGGTTCCTGCAAAGCTCCGGCCGCCCCGGCTTCCTCATCCGTGCCGCCCTGGCGACCATGGGTTCGGGGCTGTGGGGCATGTACTCCGGCTTCGAGCTGTGCGAGGCGGCGGCCTTGCCGGGCAAGGAGGAGTACCTCGACTCGGAGAAATACCAGTTGCGTCCGCGCGACTACCAGGCGCCGGGCAACATCGTCGCCGAGATCGCCCGGCTCAACCGCATCCGCCGGGAAAACCCGGCATTGCAGACGCACCTCGGGTTCCAGGCCTACAACGCCTGGAACGACCGCATCCTGTATTTCGGCAAGCGCACCGCGGACCTCGCCAACTTCGTCCTGGTGGCGGTCTGCCTGGACCCGCACGAAGCCCAGGAGGCGCATTTCGAACTGCCGCTGTGGGAGTTCGGCCTGCCCGACGACGCCAGCCTCCAGGGCGAGGACCTGATGAACGGGCATCGCTGGGTCTGGCACGGCAAGGTCCAGTGGATGCGCATCGAACCCTGGCACCTGCCGTTCGGCATCTGGCGCGTGCGGCGCGTCGACGCATAAGGAGAAACCCATGGCCAGACGCGAGAAACCGGTCTTTCTCAACGACCCGCAATGGTACAAGGACGCGGTGATCTACCAGGTCCACGTGAAATCCTTCTACGACGCCAACAACGATGGCATCGGCGACTTCGCCGGGCTGATCGAGAAGCTCGACTACATCGCCGACCTCGGCGTGAACACTCTCTGGCTGCTGCCGTTCTACCCGTCGCCACGCCGCGACGACGGCTACGACATCGCCCAGTACCGTGGCGTGCACAGCGACTACGGCAGCCTCGCCGACGCCCGCCGGTTCATCGCCGAGGCCCATCGACGCGGTCTGCGGGTGATTACCGAGCTGGTGATCAACCACACCTCCGACCAGCATCCCTGGTTCATCCGCGCCCGCCACGCGAAGAAGGGATCGCGCGCCCGCGACTACTACGTCTGGTCGGACAGCGACGAGAAATACCAGGGTACGCGGATCATCTTCATCGACACCGAGCAGTCCAACTGGACCTGGGACCCGGTAGCCCAACAGTACTACTGGCACCGCTTCTATTCCCACCAGCCGGACCTGAACTTCGACAACCCGCAGGTCCTGCGCGAGGTGCTCGGGGTGATGCGCTACTGGCTGGACATGGGCGTCGACGGCCTGCGCCTGGACGCGATTCCCTACCTGATCGAACGCGACGGCACCAGCAGCGAGAACCTGCCGGAGACCCACCAGGTGCTCAAGCGCATCCGCGCCGAGCTGGACGCGCACTATCCCGACCGCATGCTGCTGGCCGAGGCCAACCAGTGGCCGGAAGACACCCGGCCGTACTTCGGCGGCGAGGATGGCGGCGAGGGCGACGAATGCCACATGGCCTTCCACTTCCCGCTGATGCCGCGCATGTACATGGCCATCGCCCAGGAGGATCGCTATCCGATCACCGACATCCTGCGCCAGACCCCGGACATCCCGGCCAATTGCCAATGGGCGATCTTCCTGCGCAACCACGACGAGCTGACCCTGGAGATGGTCACCGACGACGAGCGCGACTATCTCTGGAACCACTATGCCGCCGACCGCCGCGCGCGCCTCAACCTGGGCATCCGCCGGCGCCTGGCGCCGCTGGTGGAGCGTGACCGGCGGCGCATCGAGCTGCTGCACAGCCTGCTGTTGTCGATGCCGGGCACGCCGACCCTGTACTACGGCGACGAGATCGGCATGGGCGACAACATCTACCTCGGCGACCGCGACGGCGTGCGCACGCCGATGCAGTGGTCGGTGGACCGCAACGGCGGCTTCTCCCGCGCCGACCCGGCGAAGCTGGTGCTGCCGCCGATCCTCGACCCGCTGTACGGCTACCAGACGATCAACGTCGAGGCGCAGGCGCGCGACCCGCATTCGCTGCTCAACTGGATGCGCCGCCTGCTCGCCGTGCGCAGCCAGCAGAAGGCCTTCGGCCGCGGCAGCCTGAAGATGCTCGCGCCGAGCAACCGACGGATCCTCGCCTACCTGCGCGAATACGCCGAGGGCGAACGGCAGGACAGCATCCTCTGCGTGGCCAACCTGTCGCGCGCGGCCCAGGCGGTGGAACTGGACCTCGCCAGCCATGCCGGCAAGGTGCCGGTGGAGATGATCGGCGGCATGTCGTTCCCGCCGATCGGCGAGCTGACCTACCTGCTGACCCTGCCGCCCTACGGCTTCTACTGGTTCTACCTGGCCGACGCGACGCAGATGCCGAGCTGGCACGTGGCCGCCGACGAGCGCCTGCCGGAACTGCCGACCCTGGTGGTCAAGCAGCGCCTCGGCGAGCTGCTGCAGGGCGCATCGCGGAACATCCTGGAAGGCGAGACACTGCCGGCCTACCTGCCGAAGCGCCGCTGGTTCGCCGGCGAGAAAGGCCAACCACGGCTCTGCTACATCGTTCCGCTGGACGAGGCGGAGCCGCGCTGTGCGCTGTGCGAAGTGGAGATCGACGGGCTGCGCTACCAGTTGCCGCTGGGCTTCCTCGACGCCGACCAGCGCGGCGACAGCCTGCCTCAGTTGCTGGCCCTGGCGCGCCTGCGGCGCGGGCGCAAGGTCGGCCTGCTGACCGACGCCGCCAGCCTGCCGCTGTTCGCCCGCAAGGTCCTCGCGCAACTCCGCGCCGAGGCGGTGATCGCCCACGGCGACGGCGAGATCCAGTTCATCCCGGCGGCGGGACTGGCGGAACTGGACGACATCGCCGACGAAGACGTCCTGCCGTTCTCGGTGGAACAGTCCAACAGCTCGATCCGCTTCGGCGAGCGCATGGTCCTCAAGGTGCTGCGCAAGATCCTTCCGGGGCTGCACCCGGAAATCGAGGTCGGCGGCTACCTGACCCGCCACGGCTACCCCGGCATCGCCCCGTTGCTCGGCGAGGTACGGCGGGTCGGCGCGGATGGCGAGCCGCACACGCTGATGATCCTGCAGGGCTACCTGAACAACCAGGGCGACGCCTGGAACTGGACCCTGGACAACCTGGAGCGAGCCGTGCGCGACGAGATATCCGCGGCCAGCGAGGCGCTCGAAGGGCAATACGACAGCCTCGCCGAACTGCGCGGCTTCGCCGCCAACCTCGGCGCCCGGCTCGGCGAGATGCACAGCGTACTGGCCGGCGAGTCGGACGATCCGGCCTTCGGCAGCCGCGAGAGCGACGAAGCCAGCGTCCAGGCCTGGGCGCTGCGCATCGCCGAACAGTTGCGCGAAGCCGGCAAACGCCTGAGCGAGCCGCCACGGCCGTTGCAGGGCGAGGCGGCGGAACAGGCGCGGCGCCTGCTGGAACGCCTGCCGGTGCTGCTCGAACGCCTGCCGCTGCTGGCCCGGCAGGCAGCCGGCGGGCTGCTGATCAGGGTTCACGGCGACCTGCACCTGGGCCAGGTGCTGATGGTTCAGGGCGACGCACGCTTCATCGACTTCGAGGGCGAGCCGGCGCGCAGCCTGGAAGAGCGCCGCCAGCGCCACAGTCCGATGAAGGACGTCGGCGGCATGCTGCGCTCGTTCGACTACGCGGCGGCGATGGTCCTGCGCAACGCGCAGAGCACCGATAGCTCGGAACAGGCCGACAGCGCCCGGCGCAAGGTCGCCATGCGCTATCGCAGCGAAGCCCGCGACGCCTTCCTGGTCGGCTACCGCGCCGCCGCAGCGGGCCTCGCGCACGCCTGGCACGGCCGCGAAGGCGAGGGCGCGGCGCTGGCCCTGGCCTGCCTGGAAAAGGCCGCCTACGAACTGCTCTACGAAGCCGACTACCGCCCCGTCTGGCTGGAAGTGCCTCTCGCCGGTCTGGCCGAACTCACCGAACACTTCCTGAAGGGCAAGAACCGATGAGCGAACCGATGTCCGAACGCGAACGCTGGCAACTGGAGCTGGACAAGCTGCAGCGCGGCCTGCAGGGCGATCCATTCGCCTTCCTCGGCCCGCAGCGCGACCCCGGCGGCGAAGGCGGCGTGCTGCGCGCCTACCTGCCCGGCGCGCAGCGCGTCGAGCTGCTCGACGAAGACGGCGCGACGCTCGCCGAACTGGAGCAGAGCGACCCCGGCAGCGGCTTGTTCCAGCGCCGCCTGGAGCGCCTACCGCCGCGCTACCGCCTGCGCGTGCACTGGCCGGACGGCGTGCAGGAAAGCGAAGACCCCTATGCCTTCGGGCCGTTGCTCGGCGAACTCGACCTTTACCTGTTCGCCGAAGGCAACCACCGCCAACTGGCCTCCTGCCTGGGCGCGCAACTGACCCGTCACGAAGGCGTGGAGGGCGTGCGCTTCGCGGTCTGGGCGCCGAACGCCGTGCGCGTCTCGGTGGTCGGCGATTTCAACGGCTGGGACGGGCGCCGTCACCCGATGCGACGACGCTATCCATCCGGCGTCTGGGAACTGTTCGTCCCGCGCCTCGGCGAGGGCGAACTGTACAAGTACGAGTTGCAGGGCCACGACGGCCTCCTGCCGCTGAAGGCCGACCCCCTGGCGCTGGCCTGCGAGACGCCGCCCGGAACCGCTTCGAAGACCTGCGCGGCGTTGCGCCACGAGTGGCGCGACCAGGACTGGCTGGCCCGGCGCGCGGAGCGCCAGGGCTATGCGGCACCGCTGTCGATCTATGAAGTCCACGCCGGCTCCTGGCGCCACCGCGACGGCCGGCCGCCGCACTGGTCGGAACTGGCGGAGGAGCTGATTCCCTACGTGCGCCAGCTCGGCTTCACCCATATCGAGCTGATGCCGGTGATGGAACATCCCTTCGGCGGCTCCTGGGGCTACCAGCCGCTCGGGTTGTTCGCCCCCACCGCGCGCTACGGCACGCCGGAGGACTTCGCCGCGTTCGTCGACGCCTGCCACCAGGCCGGCATCGGCGTGATCCTCGACTGGGTGCCGGCGCATTTTCCCACCGACGCCCACGGCCTGGGCCGTTTCGACGGCACGGCGCTGTACGAGTACGAACATCCCTTCGAAGGCTTCCACCAGGACTGGGATACCTACATCTACAACCTTGGCCGCAGCGAGGTGCACGGCTTCATGCTGGCCTCGGCGCTGCACTGGCTGCGCACCTACCACGTCGACGGCCTGCGGGTGGATGCGGTGGCCTCGATGCTCTATCGCGACTATTCGCGCAAGGAAGGCGAATGGCTGCCGAACCGCCATGGCGGCCGGGAGAACCTGGAGGCCATCGACTTCCTCCATCACCTCAACCAGGTGGTCGCCAGCGAAACCCCCGGCGCGCTGGTGATCGCCGAGGAATCCACCGCCTGGCCCGGCGTCAGCCGTCCGGTGGCGGAGGGCGGCCTGGGCTTCAGCCATAAGTGGAACATGGGCTGGATGCACGACAGCCTGGCGTACATCAGCGAAGACCCGCTGCACCGGCGCTATCACCACCACCAGTTGACCTTCGGCCTGCTCTACGCCTTCTCCGAGCATTTCATCCTGCCGATCTCCCACGACGAGGTGGTACATGGCAAGCACTCGCTACTGGACAAGATGCCCGGCGACCGCTGGCAGAAGTTCGCCAACCTGCGCCTGTACCTGAGCTTCATGTGGTCGCACCCGGGCAAGAAGCTGCTGTTCATGGGCTGCGAGTTCGGCCAGTGGCGCGAGTGGAACCACGACGGCGAACTGGACTGGTACCTGCTGCGCTATCCGGAGCATCAGGGCGTACAGGACCTGGTGGCGGCCCTCAACCGGCTGTACCGCGAACTCCCCGCACTGCATGCGCGCGACGGCGAGGCGCTCGGCTTCGAATGGCTGATCGGCGACGACCAGGCGAACAGTGTCTACGCCTGGCTGCGCCACGCGGCCGGCGAGCCATCGCTGCTGGCGGTACACAATTTCACCCCGGTGCCGCGCCAGGGCTATCGGATCGGCGTACCGCAAGGCGGCGACTGGGACGTGCTGCTCAATAGCGACGCCCAGGCGTTCGCCGGTTCCGGCTCAGGCAGCCAGGGCCGCGTCTCCAGCGAGTCGTGCGGCGCCCATGGCCAGGCGCAGTCGCTGCTGCTCGACCTGCCGCCGCTGGGCACGCTGCTGCTGCGTCCGGCCGGCTGATTCAAGCCTGGCCCTGGCGCAGGCGGCGCTGTTTGCGGCGCAGGCGGATCGCCCGGCGCTCCAACAGCAGGTAGACCACGCAGGCCAGCGCCAGGGGTAGGAGGAAATACAGCACCCGGTAGCCGATCAACGCGGCCAGCAGCACGCCCTGGGACAGGCGCCCCTGGAGCAGGGCGATGAACACCGCTTCGAGCACCCCGAGCCCGGCCGGGATATGGGTGATGACCCCGGCGATGCTGCTGATCAGGAGGATCGCCAGGACGCTCGGGTAATCCACGCTGTGCGGCAGCAGGCTGTACAGCAGGAGCGCCATCAGCGACCAGTTGCTCGCTCCGAGCAGGCCTTGAAGGGCCGCCAGCCGCCAGGACGGCAGGGTCAGCCGATGCTCGCGCCAGCCCCAGGCGCGGCGTCGGGCGAAACGGCAGGCCAGCAGGTAGCCGGCGGCCAGCGCCAGGAGCAGGGCGCCGATCAGGCGCAGGCCGTCGCTGCCGAGCTTCCAGCCCGGCGGCAAGGCCGGCAGGCCGCAGCTGAACAGGATGCCGGCGAGCAGCAGGTAGCCGAACCAATTGGTCACCAGGCTGAAGGTGAGGATCCGGGTGATGTCGGCGATGCCCAGGCCGAGCCGGCTGTACAGGCGATAGCGCAGCGCCACGGCGCCGACCCAGGAACTCAGGTTGAGGTTGAACGCATTGCACACGAAGGCCACGGTGAAGACCCGCCGCTTGGGCAGCGAGTGGCCGATGTAGTAGCGGCTGAGCAGGTCGAAACTGCTGAACACCGTATAGCCGGCGGCCGCCAGCAGCAGTCCGAGGAACAGGGTCGCGGGGCGATACTCGCCGAGGGCGTGGCGGACTTCCTGCCAGTCGAGATTCTTCACCAGCAGGAACAGCAGCACCGGGACCAGCACGAAGAACGCCAGGGTCAGCAGCCTGCGCAGCCAGCGCCAGTGAGCGCGGCGTGGCGCCGCCGAGGCAGTTGCGTGACCGCCGCCGTTCATGGGTTGCCCCGCTGGCCCTGGCGTTCCTGCCAGCGCCGCGACGGACGCGGCTCCAGCGATTTCAGGCGCGGCAGATGGGCGGGTACCCAACCGGCGATGGCCGGGAAATGCCGGGAAAAGTGGAAGCCGAGGAAGATCAGCGGCGCCCGCCACCAGTAACCGCGCCTGGCGTGGCGGCGGCTGATGCGCCGGCAGTGGCGGCGCGCCAGCTCGCGCAGGTGCTGGTAGAGCTGGCCGTTGAAGGCGACGTCGTGGATCACCAGGTTGGCCTCCAGGTTCAGCGACAGGCTGAGGGGATCGAGATTGCTCGAACCGATGGTCGACCAGTCGTCGTCGATCACCGCGACCTTGCCGTGCAGCGGACGCTGGCAGTATTCGTGGATACGCACGCCCTCGCGCAGCAGGTAGTCGTAGAGCAGCCGGCTGCACAGGCGCACCAGCGGCATGTCCGGCATGCCCTGTAGTACCAGGTCGACGCGCACGCCGCGGCGCGCCGCATCGCGCAGCTCGCGAAGCAGGCGGTAGCCGGGGAAGAAATAGGCGTTGGCGATCAGCAGGCGTCGCCGCGCCTGGCGGATCGCCTGCAGGTACTCGCGCTCGATGTCGTCGCTGGACTGGTCGTTGTCGCGGATCACCAGGCGCACCCGCGCCGGCTGCCCGGCGCCCGACGGCCGCAACGGCGGGTAGTCGGCGTCCGGTTCGAGCAGCGCCAGGCAGGCCTGGCGGATATCGCGCACCACCGGGCCCTCGACGCGCACCGCGTAGTCCTGCTTGGCCATGTTGCCGCGACGCACCAGGTGGTCCTCGCCGTAGTTGATGCCGCCGACGAAGGCCTGCTGGCGATCGATCACCACCAGCTTGCGGTGCAACCGGCGAAACAGGTTGGTACGCATGCCGAGCAGGCGCGGGCGCGGGTCGAACAGGTGCACGCGAACCCCGGCGGCGGTGAGCCTGGCCAGGTAGTCCGGGCTGAGCGAGGCGGTGCCGTAGCCGTCCACCGTGACCTGTACCTCGACACCGCGCTCGGCGGCGGCGCTGAGGGCTTCCTGCAACTGCCGGCCGACCTCGTCCTCGAAGATGATGAAGGTTTCCAGGAGGATCTCCCGGCGCGCCTCGGCGATGCACTGGAACAGGCGCGGAAAGTACTCTTCGCCGTTGATCAGCAGTTCTACGCGGTTGCCGTCGCGCCAGGGGAAGTTCATGGCTCCACCTCCACCGCCAGCGGCAGGTGGTCGGACAGGTGCGACCAGGGCCGCCGCGAGAGGATGCGCGGCTGGCGCCCGCGGGCATTGCGCAGGTAGATGCGGTCCAGCGGCAGCACCGGCCAGCGCGCCGGGAAGCTGCGCGCCGGCCGGCCCTGGGCGCCGACGAAGACTTCGCGCAGGCCGCAACCAGCGAGCAGGCGGTCGGCGCGCTGGCGCCAGTCGTTGAAGTCGCCGGCGACCACCACCGGCTCGCGCTCCGGCAGGCCCGCCACCAGCTCGCAGAGCAGTTGCAACTGGCGCTGGCGCTGCGCCTCGCGCAATCCCAGGTGCACGCAGACCGCGTGCAGCGGACGGCCGATGTCGATCACCGCATGCAACAGGCCGCGTTCCTCGTTGCCCGCCACCGAGACGTCGAGGTTGCGGTGGGCGAGGATCGGATGCTTGGAGAGCACGGCATTGCCATGGTGGCCTTCGGGATACACCGCGTTGCGCCCGTAGGCGAACTGCGGCCACATGCTGTCGGCCAGATACTCGTATTGCGGCGCCGGCGGCCAGGACGGCAGGCGCGCGGCGTGCAGGCTATGGGAGCCGAGGACCTCCTGGAGGAACACCAGGTCGGCACCGACGCTGCGCACCGCTTCGCGCAACTCCGGCAGGATGAAGCGCCGATTGAACGGGTTGAAACCCTTGTGGGTGTTCACCGTCAGCACCTGCAGGCGCGGCAGGATCATGCGGCACTCTCCCGCAGGTCATCGGGCAACTGTCCGGGCACCGTGCGCAGGCTGCCGTCGAGTTCCAGCAGCTGCAGGAGGCGCCGGGCGTCGTAAGGTGCGCGCACCTTGACGTCGTTGTCGAAGTAGCAGTACAGGTCGCGCGCCGTCGCCTTCGCCGGTGCGTCCTGGCTGGCCCGGCGCAGGTCGTCGGCCTGGCCGCCGCTGGCCCAGGCGTGGATCCGTGCCTGCCACTGGCCCAGGGCCGCTTCCGAGTAGCCGCTGCGGTACAGCTCCTTGTCGCCATGCAGGCGCAGGTAGAGGAAGTCGGCGCAGACGTCGCCGAGCAGCGGCCACTTGCCGGCGGTATCGGCCACCACCAGGGCCACCCGGTATTCGCGCAGCAGCTCGATGAACGTCGGGTCGACGAAGCTCTCATGGCGGATTTCCACGGCATGCCGCAGGCGCTGCGCCGGATCGCCGTCGAGGTAGCCCTCGCGGTGCAGGCGCGCGGCGCTGTGCCGGGCGAGCTTCTGCGCGGCGGCGCCGTCGCGCGGCAGGCGGGCGAGGAAATCGGCGAACAGCTCGCGGTCGAAGCGCATGCTCGGCGGGAACTGCCAGAGGAACGGGCCGAGGCGCTGGCGCAGGGCGAGGGGGCCGGAGGCGAAGAAGTTCGCCAGCGGCTCGTCGATCTCGCGCAGGCGCCGCACGTGGGTGATGTAACGCGGGGCCTTGACGCTGAAAACGAAGTCCTCGGGGGTGTCCTCGGCCCAGCCGCGGAAGCGCTCGGGCGTCTGCAGGGCGTAGAAGGTGCCGTTGATCTCGATGCTGTTCACCGCCCGCGAGGCGAAGCGCAGTTCGTCCTTCTGGCGCAGCCCCTCGGGATAGAAGTCACCTCTCCAGGGGGCGTAGCGCCAGCCGGAAATGCCGATGCGCAGGCGTGCCGGTGCGCTCATGCATCACCCCCGGGCGCCGCTTTCCGGCGTCGGCCGGCGCGCCAGTTCGTCCACCGCGCGTTCGTCGAGGCGTTCCTCGCTGCCCTCGACCTGGCGCTTCTGCGGCACCAGTTCGACCTTGATCCAGCCGGTCTCGCGGCGGTCGAAGGCTTCGAAGGCCTCGATGGCGTCGCCGATCGGCTTCACCTGGGTGAGGATCTTCGCCGGGTCGATGCGTCCGCTGAGCACATGTTCGAGCAGCAGCGGAATGTACTTGCGATGGTGGCAGTTGCCCATGCGGATGGTCAGGTTGCGGTTCATCGCCAGGCCGATGGGAAACTGCCGCGAGTCTTCGGCGTAGACGCCGATGATCGACAGGGTGCCGGCCTTGGCCAGGCCCTGCACCGCCCACTCCAGGGCCTGTGCGGGGGCGTTGCCGGGACTCCAGCTGGTGCCCTCCTGGCGCGGCGCCGGGGTGGCGGTGCCATGGCTGTGCTCGGCGTCCACGCCGACGGCGTCGATGGCGCGGTCCACGCCGATCCCGGCGGTCAGCCAGCGCAGGGCCTGGACCGGATCCTCGCGCTCGAAGTCGATCACTTCGGCGCCTTGCTGGCGGGCCATGTGCAGGCGGTCCGGGTGGCGGTCGATGGCGAACACCCGGGCGGCGCCGAGGAGCAACGCGCTGGCGATGGCGAACTGGCCGACCGGACCGCAGCCGAACACGGCGACGGTGTTGCCGGGGGCGATACCGGCCAGTTCGGCGCCGAAGTAACCGGTGGGGAAGATGTCCGACAGGAGTATCGCCTGGTCGTCGCTGATGCTGCTGGGCAGGCGGATCAGGCCGATGTTGGCATAGGGAATCCGCGCTTTCTCGGCTTGCAGCCCATGGAAGCCGCCGTTGGCCCGGGGACCGCCGAAGAACGCGGTGCCGGCCTGGCTGCCGCCGGGGTTGGCGACGTCGCACTGGGCGTAGTAGCCGGCTCGGCAATACACGCAATTGCCGCAGGCGATGGTCGAGGGAATCACCACCCGGTCGCCGACCTGCAGGTTGCGCACTTCGTCGCCGAGCGCCTCGACGATGCCCACGCCCTCATGGCCGAGGATGGTTCCCGGACGCATGCCGCCGACGCTGCCACGGACGAAGTGCAGGTCGGTGCCGCAGATCGCCGAGGCGGTCAGCCGCACGATGGCGTCGGTGGGTTCCTGCAGGCGCGGCTCCGCCACGTCTTCCAGGCGGATGTCGCCGATGTCATGGAATACCACGGCTTTCATGGCGTTCTCCCGGTTGGGGCCCGGCCTCGGCCGGAACGGCAAAGGCGGGCCGGGTGGAAGAAAGGCTCAGTAGTGGGCCTGGGCGACGCCCTGCAGGACGGTGGCGCTGGAGGCCTGGTCGCGGCAGCTGGCGATGTTGCCCAGGGAAACCACGCCGACCAGCCGCTTCTCGCGGTTGAGCACCGGCAGGCGGCGCATCTGGATGTCGGCCATGTTGCGGGCCACGTGCTGGACGTCTTCGTCTTCGAAGCAATAGTGGATGTCGCCGCTCATGATGCGGCCCAGCGGGGTATCCCCGGACAGGCCGCCGGCCACCGCGCGGATGGCGATGTCGCGATCGGTGATCATCCCGACCAGGCGGTCGCCTTCGCCGACCAGCAGGGCGCCGCTGTCGATCCTCGCCATGGTGGCGGCCGCCTCGCGGATGCTCTGCTGCGGGTCGGCGACCTGGACGTTGCGGGTCATGATGTCGCTGATCTTCATGCTGTCCTCCTGTGTAGGGTGGATGTGCAGGCGCCGCGTGCGGCACCTAAAGGTTCCGACTGGAGGTGCCGGGGGCGGTTCAGCTTTTTTCCCCGCCGTTCATCCTTCCGCTCCGGCGCCCGGCGGTTGTAGCTCGAACAGCAGGAAACTGCGGCCGCCGACCAGGAACTCGCTGGCGAACGGGTAGCGTTCGCCGAGCGGGTCCTCCGGCCGCTGGGTATCCAGCAGGCAGGACCAGCCGCTGCCTTCGGCCACCTCGGGAAGACGGAAGGACACCGCGTCGTGGTAGGCATTGAGGATCAGCAGCAGGGTGGCATCCTCACCGCTGCGCAGGATCCCGGTGGGTTGCGCGCGGCCATCGAGGAGCACGCCGAGACAGCGGGCGTGCTCGTCGTGCCAGTGTTCCTCGGTCATCTCCTCGCCGCCGGGCGCCAGCCAGGTGACGTCCTTGACCCCCAGCGCCTCGTTGTACTCGCCGACCAGGAAGCGCCCCCTGCGCAGGATCGGATAGCGTTGGCGCAGGGCCAGCAGGCGCTGGGTGAAGGCCAGCAGCGAACGGCCCTCGTCGTCCAGCCGCCAGTCGATCCAGCCCAGTTCGTTGTCCTGGCAATAGACATTGTTGTTGCCCTGCTGGGTGCGGCTGAACTCGTCGCCGGCGACCAGCATCGGGGTGCCCTGGGACAGCAGCAGGGTGGACAGCAGGTTGCGCATCTGGCGCAGGCGCAGGGCGCGGATCTCCGGGTCGTCGGTGGGGCCCTCGCAGCCGTGGTTCCAGGACAGGTTGTGGTCGCTGCCGTCGGCGTTGTTCTCGCCGTTGGCCTCGTTGTGCTTGTGATCGTAGGAAACCACGTCGCGCAGGGTGAAACCGTCGTGGGCGGTGACGAAGTTCACCGACGCGTAGGGCCGCCGTCCACGCTGGTCGTAGAGATCGCCGGAGGCGGTTAGGCGTCGCGCCAGTTCCGGCAGCATGCCGTCGTCGCCGCGCCAGTAGGCGCGCACGCAATCGCGGAAACGGTCGTTCCATTCCGCCCAGCCGGGCGGGAAGCCGCCTACCTGGTAGCCGCCGGGGCCGCAATCCCAGGGTTCGGCGATCAGCTTGCACTTGCTCAGCACCGGGTCCTGGCGGCAGGCGACGAGGAAGCCGTGGCGCTCGTCGAAACCGTCCGGATGGCGGCCGAGGATGGTCGCCAGGTCGAAGCGGAAGCCGTCCACGCGCATCTCTGTGGCCCAGTAGCGCAGCGAGTCGGTGACCATCTGCAACACGCAGGGGTGGCTGAGGTCGAGGGTGTTGCCGGTGCCGGAATCGTTGATGTAGTAGCGGCGCTGGTCGGGCATCAGGCGGTAGTACGAGGCGTTGTCGATGCCACGCATGCACAGGGTCGGACCCAGCTCGTTGCCTTCCGCGGTGTGGTTGTAGACCACGTCGAGGATCAGCTCCAGCCCGGCGTCGTGGAGGTGCGCGACCATCTCCTTGAACTCGTTGACCTGGCCGCTGGCGAGGTAGGCCGGGTGCGGGGCGAAGAAGGCGATGCTGTTGTAGCCCCAGTAGTTGCTCATGCCGTTTTCCAGCAGGTGCTTGTCGTCGACGAAGCCGTGGATCGGCAGCAGCTCGACGCTGGTCACCCCGAGCCGGCGGATGTGCGCCAGCAGGTCGGCGTTCATCAGCCCGGCGAAGGTCCCGCGAACCGCCTCCGGGACCTGCGGATGGCGCATGCTGAGCCCGCGCAGGTGGGCTTCGTAGATCACCGTGCGGTCCCAGGGGACGCGTACCGGCGGGCGCTCGGCCCAGGTGAAGGCCGGATCGATGACCTTCGACTTGGGCACGAAGGGCGCGCTGTCGCGCTCGTCGAAGCTGAGGTCGGCGTCGGCCGAGCCGATGGTGTAGCCGAACAACGCCTCGGACCAGCGCAGGCGGCCGACCAACTGCTTGGCGTAGGGATCGAGGAGCAATTTGTTGGGATTGAAGCGGTGGCCGGCATCCGGCTCGTAGGGACCGTGCACCCGGTAGCCGTAGATCTGCCCCGGGTGGGCGTCGGGCAGGTAGCCGTGCCAGATCTCGTCGGTGTACTCGGGCAATTCGATGCGCTCGATCTCCTTTTCCCCGCGCGCGTCGAACAGGCACAGCTCGACCTTGGTCGCGTGGGCCGAGAACAGCGCGAAATTGACGCCGAGGCCGTCCCAGGTGGCGCCAAGGGGGAAGGGGTGCCCTTCGCTGATCCGCGAAGGGGCGGGGCTACGCTTTCTGCTCATGCACTGGACTCCTCATTCGCCCGCTTCGGGCTTGCGGCGGCTGCGCGGCTTGGCCGCCGCCGGTTTTTCGCTGGCGGGCCGCGCCGGGGACGTGGCCCTCGGCTTGCGCGGCTTGGCGGCCGGCGCTTGCAGCAGGGCCGGGGTTTCCTTGGCGGCCTTGGCCCGACCGCGGGTCTTCTTCGGTGCCGCTGCGGCGGCTTCCGCTTCGGCCAGTTGCCGGGCCATGGCCCAGTGGCGTTCGGCCTGGCCGTCGGGGCAGCCCTCGGATTCCCAGATCTGGTAGGCGAACTCTCGTATGCGTTTTTCGTCGGCGCTCATGGGGTGTCCTCCTGGGCGAGGCGGTAAAGCAGGTTGACGGGAAAGTCGGCGAGCACTTCGGACAGGCTCAGGTGCCCGTCGCTGGGCAGCGGCATGGTGGAAAACAGGCCGCTGTAGGTGCATTCGGAGAGACTCGGCGGCAGCAGCAGGCAGGTGTCGCCCCAGGCCTCGGCCGGCACCTGCGGCTGCGTGGCGTGGCCGAGCAGGGCGCAGGCCAGGCGCGGGACCACCACCAGCAGGCAACCGTGACGACTGCGCCGGGCGAAGGCCAGGACCCGCTCGGCATGCTCGCCGCTGACCTCCAGGGGCAGGTAGTCGCCGTCGCGGAACAGGCCCGGCTGCATCCGCCGCAGCCCCAGCACGCGGGCGATCAGGGTCTGCTTGATGCGACCGTCGCGCCAGTGCTCCAGCAGTTCCGGGAAGGGCGTCGGCGCGGCCAGGGCGGCGGCGTGCCGGGCGAAGTCCACCGGCCTCCGGTTGTCCGGGTCGACCAGGCTGAAGTCCCAGTCCTCGCGCCCCTGGTAGAGATCGGGGATACCCGGGCAGGTCAGGCGCAGCAGGCATTGGGCGAGGCCATTCAGGGCCCCGGCCGGCATCAGTCGCGCCGCCGCGTTGCCCAGCGACTGGCGCAGGGCCTGGGCCAGTGGCGCGCGCAGGAGTTGTTCCAGATAGTCGGCGCAGGCGCGCTCGTAGTCTTCGTCGGGCGCGGTCCAGCGCGTGCGCAGCTTGGCTTCGCGCAAGGCCTTGCATTGCCATTCGCGCATCCGCGCGAGGAACGCTTGGTCCAGGGCGGCGCCGTCGCAAGGCGCGTCGAGCGGCCAACTGCCGAGCAGGGCCTGGAACAGGATCAGCTCGTCGCCGGGACTCGGCGCCGGCCCCTCGGCGAGGTCGCGGCGTAACGGCGTGGCCAGGCTTTGCCAGTGCTCGACGTTACGCGCGAACCAGGGCGCCAGTTCACTGAGCGCCGCAAGACGGGCGCGGGCGTCCTCGCCGCGCTTGTGGTCATGGCTGGCGGTGGCCAGCAGGGCGCGCGGGCTGGCCAGGCGCCTGGCTTCGCAGGCGGCATGGAATTCCTCGGCGGAAGCGGCGAAGCGCTGCGGGTCGAAGCCGACGTCGTTGCGCGAGAGCAGGGCCGCCGAGCGATAGCAGGCGGTATCCTCCACGGCCTTGGCGGCGGTCGGCGAACTCAACTGCTGGAAGCGCGCCAGCAACTCGCCGCGCAGGCGCCGCAGCGGACCGGGCGGCAGCTCGCGCAGCGGCTGCCCGCCGAGCCAGCGTTCGAGATGGTCGAGGACCGCCCGGTCGGCTTCGTCGAGATCCTCGCGGGCCGCCTCTGCGGCATAGCGGAACACCTCGCGATCCTGCACCGAGCGACCGCAGGCCCCGGCGTAGGTACGGTAGACCGGAAAGCGCGCGAGCAACTGGAACAGCGCGCGGCGGATACCGCCCAGGGTCAGGTCGCGGCTGGCCAGGTCGGCCCGCGCCACCCGCAAAAGACCCTGGGCGAGGTTCTCCAGGTCACCGGCGAGGCTTCCCGCCAGGACCAGTTGGCGAGCCTGGTAGACCTCGTCGAGAAACGCCTCCGGGCGTCCGCTGACCCGCTGCCAGAGTTCGCGCAACGGTCGTTCGCCGCGCGGATCGTGCTGCAACAGGCTGACCTGGTTCATGAAGTCGTAGCCGGTGGTGCCGTCGCACAGCCAATCCTCGGGCAGGCGCTCCTCGCCACCGAGGATCTTCTCAACGTACAGCAGCATCGGCGCGCCGCCGCGACGGGCGCGGATCCGCTCGCTGCGGCGGCGCAGGCGTCGGCAATAGCCGCGCGGATCGGCCAGGCCGTCGACGTGATCGATGCGCAGGCCATCGAGCAGACCGTCCTCGAGCAACTGGAAGACCTTGCCGTGCACGGCCTCGAACACCTCGCCGCGCTCGACCCGCAGGCCGACCAGTTCGCTGATGTCGAAGAAACGGCGCCAGTTGATGTCGTCCGCCGCGGTGCGCCAGCTGGCCAGGCGGTAGTGCTGCGCCTCGAGCAGGCGGTGCAGGCGTTGGCGAGCCTCCTCGTGGCGTTCCTGGAGCTTGCCCAGCGTGCGCTCCAGGGCGGCGCGCGGAGCGCTCTCGGCGAGCGCAGCCGCCAGTCGACGCTGCATCTCGCGCAAGGTCTCGCGGTCCTGCTGGCACTCGCGGAAACCGCCGGCCAGGTCTGACAGGCGCGGCTCGCCGCTGTCTTCCAGCAGCTCCGGGTAGCTGCCCGGCCAGAGGGGGAAGCGCTGCTCGCCGTGGCTCGCCAGCAGGCGGCCGGCCTCGCGGTCCAGGCTCAGGCCGATCTCCCCGGCAGCCAGGACCTCGCCGTAGTCGCTGCGCAGGAACGGCAGCAGCACCTGGCCGCGCAACGCGGCGTCGTGGGATTCCCACTGGATGTCGAAGAAACTCGCGTAGGGACTCTCGCGCCCCCATTCGAGCACGTCCTGCCACCAGGGATTGGCGCCGCCGCCGATGCCCATGTGGTTCGGCACTATGTCCATGAGCAGGCCCATGCCGCGTTGCCGCAGCCCCTGGATCAGGCGCAGCAGCGCCGGCTCGCCGCCCAGTTCCGGATTGATCCGGGTCGGGTCGACCACGTCGTAGCCGTGGCTGGAGCCGGGCCGCGCGCGGAACAGCGGCGAGGCGTAGAGATGGCTGATGCCCAGGTCGGCGAAATAGTCCAGCCAGGGCAGGGCATCGTCGAGGGTGAAGCCGGCGTGGAATTGCAGGCGCAGGGTAGCGCGGGGCTCAATCATGGGCGGCCTCCTCGGCATCCCGGCGGCTGCGTTCGAGCAGGCGCAGGCGCCGGTCGACCTGCGGCGTTCCGAGCATCTGCGCGGCGTTTTCCGGCCAGCGCCGCCGCCAGTTCGGGTGGGCGTCGCCGGGGCCGGGCAGGTTCGGCTGCTCCAGGCTGCCCAGGGCGTCCTCCAGGGGCAGTAGCACCAACGGCGCGGGGGTTGCCCCGACATAGCCGATGCAGGCGTCCAGCGGCACTTCGGCGGCGGGGTCGGGATCGACCGGCGGTTCGAGGCTGGCGGCCAGCGCCCGGCGCTCCTCGGCGCGCAGTTCCAGGTCGGCCGCGCATTCCTCGGCGCTGCGGTGTCCGGCGCGGCCGCGCCAGTGGATGTCCTGGCCCCGCCACCAGCCGGACAGGCTCGGCAGGTCGTGGGTGCTGGTGGTGGCCATGGCGTCCGCCGGCCATTGCGCCGGGGGCACGAAGCGTTCGCCGCGCCGCTCGAAGAGCAGCACGCGGGTACCCAGCACCTGGCGGCGTGCCAGTTCCTCGCGCAGGCCTTCGGGCACGGTGCCGAGGTCCTCGCCGATGACCAGCGCCGAGGCGCGACTGGCCTCCAGCGCCAGCAGGCGCAGCAGCTCGCGTTGCGGGTAGCGCAGGTAGGCGCCGGCGTGGGGCGGCTGGCCGCGCGGGATCAGCCAGAGACGTTGCAGGCCCATCACGTGGTCGATGCGTAGCCCTCCGGGCCAGGCCAGGTTGGCCCGCAGCATCTCGCGGAATGCCCGGTAGCCGTGGCGGCGCAGGCCTTCGGGATTGAACGCGGAAACGCCCCAGTCCTGTCCGGACTGGTTGAGGATGTCCGGCGGCGCGCCGACATTCACTTCGGCGAGCAGCTCTTCCTGCCGCGACCAGGCCTGGCTGCCGCCGCCGTCGGCGCCCACCGCCAGGTCGGCGACCAGACCGATGGCCATCCCGGCCTCGCGCGCCTGGCGCTGGGCATGTTGCAGGCAACGTTGGGTCAGCCACTGGCCGAAGGCGCGGAAGTCCACTTCCTCGGCGTGATCGGCGCAGAATGCGGCCACCGCCGGCTCGCCGGGGCGGCGCAGCGGCTCCGGCCAGCGTCGCCAGTCGGGGCCAGCGCCCAGGTGCGCCTGCAGGGTCTCGAAGCGGCAGTGGTGCAGCAGCGCCTCGCCGGCTTCGCGGCGGAATTCGGCGAGGTCGTGGCGCAAGGGACTGGCGCGCTCGGTGAAGTCGCGGTGGAGTTGGCGCAGCAGGCGCATGCGCAGGTCCGCCGCCGCTGTCCAGTCGATCAGCTCCAGGCTCTCCAGGCGGGCCATCTCCGCGGCCAGGCCGGCGCGACGGATCGCCTGTTCCACCGCCGCCGCGCCGAGAATGCTCGCCGGCGCGGCGTGCAGGACATTGAAGAACAGCCGGCTGGACGGCGAGTAGGGGCTGTAGGCATGTCCGTTGGCCTCGGCGAGGGCGTGCAGCGGGCTGATCGCCAGCGCGTCGGCGCCATGCCGCGCGGCGCTGCGCAGCAGGTCCTCGAGGGCGGCGCTGTCGCCCAGGCCGCCGTCGCCGGGGCGGCGCAGGGCATAGACCTGGGCGGCCAGACCCCAGCGACGCGAGCGACCCGGGGCGAGGCTGGCCAGGGACGGACAGCTCGGCGGCGCCATCGCCACCGCCCATTCCCGCTGCTCCAGCGACAGCTGCGCATAGCCGCTGCGGGCCTGCGCCGGCAGGCGGCCTTCGGCGTCCAGGCGCAGGGCGATCCGCGTGCCGTCCTCGTAGACCAGTTCGCCCGGGGTGCCGGCGGGGCCGAGCGCTTGCTCCAGCGGCTGGCCGCATTCGCCGACCAGCAGTCCGAGGTTGGCGCTGTCCTCGCGCAGCCGGGCCAGCGCGGCCAGGCTCTGTTCGATCTGTTGCGGACTCTGCGCCGGATAGCCGAGTGCTTCCAGCAGGCCGCGCTGGACCTCCGGGTCGACCCGCTGCGGCCGTCCGTTGGCGTCCTGCCAGTCGAGTTGCAGGCCCACGGCGGCGGCCAGTTCGGCCAGGCGTGCGTCACTCATGGGCGGGCTCCAGGCTGACCGCGATGCTGCGGGGACTTAGGCGGCCGCGGCGATACTCGGCACAGGCGAGGTTGTCGAGGAACAGCACCTGGGTGGCGGCCGCCGGCGGCTCGACTTCCGCTTCGAGCGGAGAAGGGTTGAAGTCGATTCGCCAGTCACTGCCGTCACCGAGTCGCCAGCGCGCCGACAGCGCGGCGCCGGCGATGGTGGTCACGCCCAGCGAACGGGCGCCGCGCAGGCGCGGGATCAGGTGTTCGTGACGGATTTCCAGCAGTTGCCGGTAGAAGCCGCGCCAGGCCGGGTCGCAATCGGCCAGGCCGGGACGCGAGCGCTCGAAGGTCTCCACCGCGTTGGGATCGGGGAGCGAAGCCAGGGTGGCGCCGTCGCCGAAGCGGCCGAACTCGCCGAACTCCTTGCGTCGTCCCTCGCGGACCGCGTCCGCCAGTTCGCCCTGGTGATCGGTGAAATACAGGAACGGTTCGCGCGCGGCGCATTCCTCGCCCATGAACAGCAGCGGGATCATCGGCGCGAGCAGTTGCAGCGCTATCGCCAGGCGCAACGCCTGGGGTTCGGCGAGAACGCTGAGACGCTCGCCGAAGGCGCGGTTGCCGACCTGGTCGTGGTTTTGCAGGAACAGCACGAAGGCGTCCGGCGCCAGGTCGGCACTCGGTTCGCCGCGCGGCCGGCCGTGGCGGTTGGCTTCGCCCTGGTAGACGAAGCCTTCGGCCAGGCAGCGCGCCAGGCACCGCAGCGGCTCGGGGTAGTCCTGGTAGTAGCCGTCGTTCTCGCCGGTGAGCAGGACGTGCAGCGCATGGTGGCCATCGTCGTTCCACTGTGCGTCGTAGCCCTGGCGCAGCAGGCTGGCGCGGTTGTCGTCGTTCTCCAGGACCAGGTGCAGATGGCGCTCGGGGCCGGCGGCGCCGCGCAGGCGGCGGGCCATCTCGACGAGGAACGCGCTATCGGGAATCGCGTGCACGGCATCGAAGCGCAGGCCGTCGATGCGATAGTCGAGCAGCCACATCAGGGCGTTTTCATAGAAGAACTCGCGGACTTCGCCGCGACGGAAATCGATGGCCTGGCCCCAGGGCGTCTGCCGGTCGTCGCGAAAGAACGCGGCGGCGTACTGGGCGAGGTAGTTGCCGTCCGGGCCGAAGTGGTTGTAGATCACGTCGACGAAGACCATCAGGCCCATGCCGTGTGCGCTGTCGATCAGATGTTTGAGCTGCTCGGGCGTGCCGTAGGCCGACGCCGGGGCGAACGGCAGCACGCCGTCGTAGCCCCAGTTGCGGCGACCGGGAAACTCGCCCAGCGGCATCAGCTCCACGGCGGTCACGCCCAGTTCCACCAAGCGCGGAAGGAAGCGCTCGACCTCGGCGTAGGAGCCGAACAGGCCGACGTGCAGCTCGTAGATCACCGCTTCGTGCCAGGGCCGCCCGCGCCACTCGTCGACGCGCCAGGCGTAGGCGTCATGGTCCAGCACCTGGCTGTGGCCATGCACGCCGTCGGGCTGGAACTGCGAGGCCGGGTCCGGCACCCCGGGGCGGCCATCGATGCGGTAGCGGTAGCGGGTGCCGGGCGGACAGGGCAGGGTCGCCTCGAACCAGCCGCTGTCGCTGCCTTCCAGCGGCCAGTCGCGGCCGTCGGCGGTCTCGACCCGGACCTCGCGGGCGTCCGGAGCCCAGAGGCCGAAGCAGGTTCGGCCGTTGCCTTGGAACTGGGCGCCGAAGCGGCGCCGGATCGCCATCATTGGCGTACCCCGCGCAGGGCCGGAGCGGTATTCCTCAACAGGCGCCGGTACAGGCGGTTGTAAGGCTCCACCGAGTCGCTCCAGAACATCGGCGCGGCCATCGCCTTGCAGCGCATGGCGTTGAGCAGCGAGGGACAGTGGTAGACGTTGATCGCGCGCATCACCGCGTCGAGGTAGCTCTGCGCGGTTTCCTCACGGAACAGGAAGCCGGTGACCCCGTCGACGATGGTATCGGCGAGGCCGCCGGTGCAGCGCGCGATCGGCAGCGAGCCGAAACATTGCGCATAGAGCTGACTGAGCCCGCAGGGCTCGTAGCGCGAGGGCATGAGCAGGAAGTCGCTGCCGGCGTAGATACGGCGGGCCTCGGTCTCGTCGAAACCGATATGCACGCCGACCTGGCCGGGATGACGCCGGGCGAGCTCGAGCATGGCCTTCTCCAGGTTCGGCTCGCCACGGCCGATGCTGACCAGGCGGCCGCCGGCCTGGAGCAGGGCATCGCTGATCTCCAGGGTCAGGTCGATGCCTTTCTGCTGCACCAGGCGCGAGACCACCGCGAACAGCGGCCCCTTGCCCGGCTCCAGGCCGAAACGCTCCTCCACGTAGCGCGTGTTGGCGCGCTTGCCGGCCCATTGGCGGGCGCTGAAGCCGGCCACCAGGTGTGGATCGCAGTGCGGCTGCCAGCTATCGTCGATACCGTTGACGATGCCGCTGAGCTGACGCTTCTCGACCTTGCACTTGAGGATGCCGTGCAGGCCGCAGCCGTATTCCGGGGTAGTGATTTCCTGGGCGTAGGTCTCGCTCACCGTGGTGATGTGGTGGGCATGGGCGATGCCGGCCTTGAGGAACGACAGGCGCCCGTGGAATTCCATGCTTTCGTGGCTCAGCGCTTCGTCGGGAAGACCCAGCTCGGCGCTGCATTGCAGGTCGCAGAGGCCCTGGTAGGCGAGGTTGTGGATGGTGAACAGGCTCGGCGTGCGCACGCCGTTCCAGGCCATGTAGGCCGGGGTCAGCGCCGACGGCCAGTCATTGGCGTGCACCAGGCCCGGCTGCCAGCCCTGGGCGCCGCGGCCGCCGGCGATCTCGGCGGCGGCCAGGCACAGGCGGGCGAAGCGCAGGTGGTTGTCCGGCCAGTCATTGCCCTGGTCGTCCATGTATGGCGTGCCCTCGCGCTCGTAGAGCAGCGGGCAGAGCACCAGCATGACTTCCAGGCCGTCGTCGAGGGTCACCAGGCCGATCTCGCAGGGCGGGATCGCCGCCTGGCCGGGCAGGCTGCCGATGATCCGCAGGTCGCGGCAGCGCTCCAGCACCTGGCGGTAGCCGGGCAACAGGACCCGCACCGAATGCTCGCGCTTGAGCACCCGCGGCAGCGCGGCGGAAAAGTCGCCGAGTCCGCCGACCTTGACGAAGTCGCTTAGCTCGGCGGTGACGAAGAGTATCCGATCCCTCTGTTGCGGCGGGTCCTGCGGGTGCAGCAGCGACGGAAAAGCGGTCAGTACCGCGGGTTCTTCCAGGCAAGCGCCTGCAACAGAATGTCCCATGTCATCCTCCGGTCGTACGTTGTCCTTGGCGTTGGTCGGTCGGACTCCGTCGCGCCGTGGCATGGGCGAAGTCCTTGCTAGGGGTGACCGGAGGGGAGCGGCGGAAGTTTAGTTTTTTTTACCGGCGGCTCGGCTTGCGAGAGGCCTCGCCAGGGGGTTGCAGGCGAGACGACGGGCGCGGCGGGTTGCCGAATGCAAGGCTTGCCGGGGGCTTTCTTGCAAAATGCAAATATCAATTCGCCGGCTTGTTTTTCAACTTATTGATTTATAAGAATTTTATTTTCCAGAGAAATTGGTACGCCTTCTGCTCGGCAGAGATACGCCTGATTACCGGCGTCAAAGAATCTGATGAGACAGGAGGCCAGCAATGCTAGAGACCGATGAAAACCTGGTTGAGTACCTGGAAGAGCATTTCAAGGATGTGCGCGTCAGTTGCCAACCTCGGCCTGACGGCGCGTTGCTGGTGACCTTGCGTAACGACCAGGGCAAGCGCCTGGTGAGCCGGGCGATCTCCGACCAGGAGCAGAGCAACCCGCTGTTGCTGAACCAGGTGCTGGAGCGTATCCGCCGGGACCTGATCATCGACCAGGGGCCGCTGCAGATCCGCGACAGCGACTATTTCCGCAAGCGTATCGACCTGCTCACGTTCCGCGATAGCGACAACCAGCATCTCACCCACCGCAAGGTCCTGGTCGCCGGCGGCAAGCTGCGCACCATGAGCCTGGCTCGCTGAGCCGGCTGTTTCAGCGCCGGGGCGGCCAGGCGCCGACCCGGCCTTCCGACGCATGGTCCGAACCAAATCCGCTCTCGTACCCTCCATCTAGAACTCATACCAACGATGGAGGCGGACATGCGTTTTTCCATTTCTGCATCATCGGGTGCGCCAGCGACGAGTCCACGCAACCCATCCGGGGACCCGGACGAATACCCGGTTCCTGACCACGAAAGCCACGTCCCCCAGGAGTTCCCGGAAGAAGTTCCGATGGAACGGCCCGACGAAGAGTCCCTCTCGCCCATACCGGAGCCCTGAACGCCGGGTCTCCATCCAGGAGGAGCGGAACATGAGCGCAGACCCTCGGCAGAGACTGGTGGTGGCCCATAGCGTCGATCCCGCGGCCGCCGAACATGAAGTGCAGGGCAACCTGGCCCTGGCGCGCTGGCTGGCGGAAGTCCAGAAGCTGGAGTTCGGCGGCCGCTACGAACCCGAATTGCACCAGCGAGGCCCCCTCTACCTGGTCCCGACCCGCACCCTGGTCGGCAGGGAGACCGCCGTGCGCCTGGGCGTGAACAGTGACGAAGATCTGCTCGGCGGTTTCGTCGAGCACGCGCTCATCGCCGGCAAGGCCATCGTCCATCCGCTGCCGCGCGGCGGCGTGGCGCCGGAAGGCTGGAACCCGCTGTTCGCGGAGAAGGTCCGCGACGTCGTGCTCAACGGCGTCAGCGTCTTCAGCCTGGCCGACGCACACCGCGCCGGCGCCCGCCTGCTCGCCGAAGGACCGGTGCGGGCCAAGCTGGCGGAGGCCTGTGGCGGCCTCGGCCAGTACGTGGCGCACGACCTCGACGAACTGGACGGCTGGCTCGGCGGGCTGGAGGAGCGCCAGTTGGCGCAGGGCCTGGTACTGGAAGCCAACCTGGACGGGGTCGTTACCCATAGCGTCGGCCAGCTCCGGGTCAACGGCTTCCTGCTGAGCTACCACGGTCAGCAGCACCAGACCCGCAACGCGCGCGGCGAACTGGTCTACGCCGGCTCTGACTTGCTGGTGGCGCGCGGTGGCTATGCCGAGCTGCTGACCCTGGACCTGGCCCGCGAGGTGCGCCAGGCCATCGAGTACGCGCGGATCTTCGACACCGCCGCGGCGATCTTCTTCCCCGGCTGCTTCGCCTCGCGGCGCAACTACGACATTGCCCAGGGCCGGGACGGCAACGGTCGGGAGCGCTTCGGCGTGCTCGAGCAGTCCTGGCGGGTCGGCGGCGCGAGCAGCGCCGAGATCGCCGCGCTGGAGGCCTTCCGCGCCGACCCGGGACTGCCCGCGGTGCGCGCCGCGTCGTTCGAGATCCACGAAGACAAGCGCCTGCCGGACAACAGCCGGGTGATCTATCGCGGCCCCGACGAACACGGCGACTTCCTGCTCAAATATGCGATGACGGGGGAGGCATGACGGCGAACAGCGAACGCATCCGCATCGGGGTCGGCGACGACCGGATCGAAGGCACCTTCCTCAGCCCCCGGGCGAAGGTCCCCGGCGTGCTCTTCGTGCACGGCTGGGGCGGCAGCCAGCAGCGCGACCTGAAGCGCGCCCAGGGCATCGCCGGGCTCGGCTGCGTGTGCCTGACCTTCGACCTGCGCGGCCACGGCGCGGAAAGCGGGCGCCAGGCGCTGGTGACGCGCGAGGACAACCTGCAGGACCTGCTCGCCGCCTACGACCGGCTGGTGGCCCACCCGGCCATCGACAGCCAGGCGATCGCGGTGGTCGGCACCAGCTATGGCGGCTACCTGGCGGCGATCCTCAGCCAGTTGCGCGCGGTGCGCTGGCTGGCCTTGCGGGTACCGGCGATCTACCGCGACGAGGACTGGCTGACGCCCAAGCTGCTGCTCGACCGCGAGGACCTCATCGAGTATCGCGGCAGCCTGATCCCGGCCGCCAGCAACCGAGCCCTGCAGGCCTGCGCGGGATTCCGCGGCGATGTGCTGCTGGTGGAGTCGGAGTTCGACAGCTATGTGCCGCACTCGACCATCATGAGTTTCCGCGCCGCCTTCCAGCAGACCCATTCGCTGACCCACCGGATCATCGACCACGCCGACCATGCGCTCAGCAGCGAGGCGGCGCAGGACGCCTATACCTCGATCCTGGTGGACTGGATCACCGAGATGGTGGTCGGCGAACGTCTCAGCATCACCCCGGCCTACGCCACCATCCATCCGGCTTTCTGAACGCTCCGCGACGGCGAGCCTCCCACCTTCCGTGGGCGCTGGTTGCTGCCCACGTTCCGTGCCGGCAGGCGCCGGCGCCGACAGACGCGAGAACTCCCGGACAGCTCCGGGCCAAGGAGAGCGAAATGAACCAGACCAACCTCGACGACACCCTCGACGTACTCAACGACCTGCTGCAAACCAGCAAGGATGGCGAGGCCGGCTTCCAGGCCTGCGCCGAAGACCTGCGCGATCCGCAGTTGAAGGCGGCGATGCTGGAGCAGAGCCGCGACTGCGCCGCGGCTGCCGACGAGCTGGAGCGGATCGTCCTGGAACTGGGTGGCAAACCCAAGGACAGCACCAGTTTCGCCGGTGACCTGCATCGGCGCTGGGTCGACCTGAAGTCACTGGTCACCGGCAAGGACGAAGAGGCGGTGCTCAACGAATGCGAGCGCGGCGAGGATGTCGCCAAGCAGCGTTACCAGGCGGCGCTGGAAAAACCGCTGCCGGCGGAGATCCACCAGGTGATCGAGCGCCAGTACCAGGGCGTGCTCCGTCACCACGACCGGGTCCGCGCCCTGCGCGACGCCCGCGCCTGAGGCCCGGTGCCGCGAGGGGAATGCCATGAGGCGGTCCCGGGCCTTGCTGCGCGACGGCCAGGAACCGCGCTCATTGCGGATCTCCGCGTTTCCGCTGATCGAGGCGACCGCCCGTCCTCGTGACTGAACTCGGCGGAGGAGCGCGTGCTCAGCCAGAGAGAGTGCCGGAGCACTCGGATAACAAACCGATGAGGAGCGACCATGAACGCCATCGAATTGCTGGTCCATGACCACGAGACCGTGAAGAAACTGCTCAACGAACTCAGCGAGACCACCGAACGGGCGCTGAAGAAGCGCAGCGAGCTGCTGGGCAGGCTGGAGCTGGAACTGGTGCTGCACACCGCCATCGAGGAAGACATCCTCTATCCGGCGATCAGGGACAGCGGCGGCAAGGAAGAGCTGAAGATGTACTACGAGGCCAAGGAGGAACACCGCACGGTGGACTCCCTGGTCCTTCCCGACCTCAAGCGCACCCGCCCGGACACCGTGCAGTTCGCCGGCCGGGTCAAGGTGCTCAAGGAACTCCTGGAGCACCACATCGAGGAGGAGGAGGGCGAGCTGTTCCCGCGCGCCCGGCAATTGCTCGACGCCGCCGCCCTCAAGCAACTCGGCCAGGCCATGCAGCAGCACAAGAAAGAGCTGAAGGCGCGCCTGGAAAAACGGGCGGCCTGAGGCATGCGCGAAGAAGACCGCGCCTTGCTCGAGGAACTGCTGCTGGCACGTGGCCCCGGTGGCCAGGAAGACGAGGTCAGGGCCATCTGCCAGCGGGAACTCGAGGGCTGTTGCGACGAGGTCGGCAGCGATGCCGCCGGCAACCTGGTCGCGCGCATCAGCCCGCCGCACCTGCCGCGCGAGCAGGCGCGGCGGGCCGCGGTGCGGCTGCTCGCGCACCTCGACGAGATCGCCATGATCGTCAAGCGCGTCGAGGCCGACGGTACCCTGCGCGTAGTGGCGCTCGGCGGCGCCCAGCCGGTGAGCTTCGGCGTCTGTCCGGTACAGATCCTGGCCGGCGAGGCGGTACTCGACGGCGTGCTGTCCTACGGCAGCATGCATGCTACCGGCGAGTCGCCGCAGGGCTCCGACGTGCTCTCGGGCGCGGTGCACTGGCGCGACGTACACGTGGTCACCCGGCGCAGCGCCGAGGAACTGGCGAATCTGGGCGTGCGACCGGGTACCCGCGTGGTGCTCAACCGTCTGTGGCGGCGCCCGTTGTACTTCCAGGATTGCGTCGCCGCGCACTTCCTCGACGACCGCGCACCGCTGCTCGCCGTGCTCGGCGTGGCTCGCGAGATCGCCCGGCGCCGCGACGAGTTGCACGGCGACCTCTACCTGGTGCTCACCACCATGGAGGAGGAGAGTAACGCCGGCGCGCTGTTCGCCGCGCGCCGACTGCCGGGCGACATCAGCATCGCGGTAGAAGTCGGCCCAACGGTAGCCGAATACGGCACCCGGCTGTGCCGCGACCCGATCGTCAACAGCGGCGACTCCAAGGGTTATTACAGCCGCCATGTCACCGACCGCCTGTTGCGGGCCGCCGAACGCTGCCAGTACCAGCCGCAGGCGGCGCTGCTGGTGGACTTCGCCTCGGACGCCAGCGCGCTGCTGAGCCACGGCGAGGCCGCGCAGGTCGGCTGCATCGGCATTCCGACCGAGAACACCCACGGTTTCGAGATCGTCCTGGAAGAGGGCATCGAGGCTTGCCGGCGGACGCTGGTCGAGTTCCTCGTGCAACCGCCGGACGACGAAGCCTGACCGATAACCGAAGCAAGGAGAATTCCATGAACGAATACCTGCCGACTTCGACGGCCAATGGCCTGCCGCACAACCTGCAGCGCGGCGAGCGACTCGCTTCCATCGGCGCCGGACTGGTCCTGGCCGGCTTCGGCCTGGCCCGCGGTGGCTTGCCCGGCGCCTGCAAGGCGGTCGCCGGCGGCCTGCTGGTCAGCCGCGGGTTGAGTGGGCATTGCCATGTCAAGGGCCTGCTCAATGAACCGCGGGAAGAGTTGCAGTTGCTGCGCGAAGAGGTGCAGCACCTGACCCGCCGCCTGCAGCGCCTGCAGGAGCGCCAGCGCGACGACTCGCGGCAGGACGCTGCGCTGGACGCCGAGCTGCCGCCGAACCTGCCGTGATAGCCATGGGCCCTGCGCCTGGCGCAGGGCCCACCGAAGAGAGGAGGGCGAGACGATGGCCAGCCAGCTGTTCCTGATCAGCTACATCCTCGACGACCAGCCGATGACCTGCGAATTGCACAGCGAGGCGGAAACCCTCAGCCGCGAGGAGGCCCGCCGCCACTTGGAGGCACTGCATCGACCGCACGACGCCGAGGCGATCAGCGATATCCAGGTCAGCAAGGTGGAACGTACCCATGAACCGGGCACCACGCCGGGACACTACCAGCAGCCCTGACGGCGGGAGGGAAAAAGAAGGGGGGAGGGGCTCAGCCGGTGCCGGTCTGGAGTTCCGCCTCGAACTCGCCGAAGCGCGTGATTTCCTCGCGCAGGTTGAGGATGAAGGCGCTGAGGTCGCTGAAGCTGCTGCTCTTCAGGAAGTCACTGTTGGGCACGATGTAGAGCGCGCCGTGGGGACCACCCACGCGGCAACTGATGGTCACCGTGAAGTCGGGGTTCAGTTGGCACTGGCAGTCGTGGTCGCGCAGTTCCTCCTCGAGGATCTTCTTCAGGTACAGGTAGGAAAGGTTCATCTGGCCAGCTCTCCCCGGTTTGCGCAACGCAAGAAAAAAATCCACTCCGTCCCTGGAGCGGGATTAGCCTGAATCAGAGAGAAACCGTCGATACATGCCAACGGTACGGATAACTATAGGTGCCGCGAGGCCGAAATGCCGGCAACATCCAGAATCTGCGGGATAAGCTGCATCCCGCATGGCGCGCGGGATGCAGAATGCAAGAGATCGTGCAGAACGCTGATGCCGGAATGCAATCATCGCGGGTGAAAAGCCCGTTCGGCACTCCTTATAAGCATCTGGAAAATTCGCAACGCCATCGGGTTATATGTGTTTTCTCGATATCTCCGCTACGAACCTCGCCGATTCACCGGCGAAGAAGCCGATCTTTTTTGCCGGGTTTCCCGCATCGCCCGCCGCAATCCCCTTGCCACCCCGTAACCGAGCAGGCAGCCGAGCAGGGTAGCGCCGACCTGCAAGACCAACCCCAGGGCATTGGCCAGGCTCGGCGAGCGTGCGAGTACGCCGGCTTCGGGCCAGAACGCCAGCCATACCGCGACGAAGGCGAGCACCAGGTCGTACCAGGCGCCGCTGACCCCGCCCGGGCGGTAGCCGCGAACGAAAACGATGAAGGCGCTGAAGGCCAGGGCCAGCAGCAAGGTGCCGAAGGCCTGGCTGAGGGTATCGGGGCCGGACATGGCGGGTTCTCCTCAGGGCGCCAGGCGCAGGCACTGGCGCTTGTGCAGGCCGAGACGGACTTCGTCGAGCAGCGCTTCGGCGCAGGCGAATACCCTGGCGGCCTCCACTTCCGCGACGTCGCCGGCGCGGCTGAAATCGTCGATGCGCAGGCCGGCGGGCAGGCTCGGGACCTCCACCAGCGTCCAGTCCAGGCCGCTGACCGTGAGGCTGCGCTCGAGCCCGGCACCCAGTTGCTCCTCGCCGGCGTCGCGCGGCGCCACCAGCCATTGCCAATGGCCAAGCAGGAACAGGCGCGGTACCTCGGCGCGCAGGGCGCCATCGATCAGCGCGGCGCAGATCGGCGGCAAGGCTTCGGCGGCGTAGTCGGACAACGGCGCGAACAGCAGGTCGAGACCGGCAGCCGCCTGGCTGACCTCGATCGACGACGCCAGGCTGGCTGGCTTGCAGCGCAGCCCGGGGCGCGCCTGCAGGCTGTTGAGATCGGCTTGCAAGGCGCTGACTTCGATCTGTCGCTGCAAGGCGGCGGCGATCAGCGCCTGGCTCAGGCTGTCGTGGGGATGGAATATCCCCAGCTTCAGGGTTGCGGTTTCCAGATTGCGCATGGGAACTCCGGGGTCGGTGCGGTGGAAAGGAGATGTCCCTACCTGCATATCGAAAGCCATACTCCGCACAAGGTTCCGGCGAATGGAATTCGCCGGCCGCGCCGGGGTCTTCCGAAAGGTCGGCCAAGTTCCTGGGGCGAGCCAGCGAGCGGCCGGAAGACGTTCTTCGTACTACCTTGCTGGGTGTGCCTTGCAGCCCGGGTCGAGCAGCCGACGAGTGAACACGTCCATGAAAACCACAAGAAAACCGAAAGTCCCCTTGAACCAGGCCACGCGCAACCGCCTGCTCGACGAAGCGGTCGACGACTACGCGATCCACACGCTGGACAGCGCTGGCCGTATCGCCAGCTGGAGCGCCGGCGCGGCGCGCCTGTTCGGCCACGACGCGAGCGAGATCCTCGGCCGCGACTACGCCTGCTTTCATACCCGCAAGGACCGCGACGCCGGCGTTCCGCAACAGGCGCTGCGCCAGGCGGATGCCGAGGGCCGCTTCGAGACCGAGGGCTGGCGGGTGCGCAGCAACGGCAAGCGCTTCTGGGCGCAGGTGGTGATCGACGCCATCCGCGACAGCCAGGGCCAGTTGCTCGGCTTCGCCCAGCTGATCCACGACCTCAGCGAAGGGCGCGCGGCCAAGGAGGCGCTGCGGCGCAGCCAGGAGCAGTTCCGCCTGCTGGTGCAGAGCGTTACCGACTACGCCATCTACATGCTCGACCACCGCGGGCGGATCACCAACTGGAACCTCGGCGCCCAGCGGATCAAGGGCTACCTGCCGGAAGAGGTGATCGGCCGGCACTTCTCCTGCTTCTACACCCCCGAAGACCGCGAGGCCGGCGAACCGGCCCGCGGCCTGGCCGCCGCCGAACGCGAAGGGCGTTTCGAGAAGGAAGGCTGGCGGGTGCGCAAGGACGGCAGTCGCTTCTGGGCCAACGTGGTGATCGATCCGATCCGCGACAGCGATGGCCGGCTGATCGGCTTCGCCAAGGTAACCCGTGACATCACCCACCGGATCGAAGCCGAACGCGAACTGGAACGGGCCCGCCAGGAGCTGTTCCAGGCCCAGAAGATGGAGTCCCTGGGGCACCTCACCGGCGGCGTGGCCCACGACTTCAACAACCTGCTGACGGTGATCATCGGCAGCCTCGGGCTGCTGAAGAAACGCCTGCCCGGCGACCAGCGCACCGCCGACCTCTTGCAGAACGCCCTGGAGGCCGCCCAGCGCGGCGCCAACCTGACCCAGCGGATGCTTTCCTTCGCCCGCAAGCAGCGTCTCGATCCGCAGCCCTGCGCGATCCCCGACCTGCTGCGCGGGATGACCGACCTGCTGATCCATTCCCTGGGACCGAGCGTATCGATCGAGACGCGCTTTCCCCTGGATCTCGACCTCGGCCTGACCGACGCCAACCAGCTCGAACTGTCCATCATCAACCTTGCCACCAACGCCCGCGACGCCATGCCCAACGGCGGGCGCATCGTCTTTTCCGCGAGCAACCAGCGGGTGCCGGCGGACAATCCCCATCGCCTCGCACCGGGCAACTATATCTGCCTGAGCATCAGCGACACCGGCAGCGGCATGGACGAGGAAACCCTGCGCCGTGCGGTGGAACCCTTCTACACCACCAAGGGGGTGGGGCGTGGCACCGGGCTGGGCCTGTCGATCGTCGACGGCCTCGCCGAGCAGCTCGGCGGCCGGCTCACCCTGGAGAGCCAGCCGGGCGTCGGCACCACCGCGAACATCTGGATACCCGCCGTTCCGCGAACCCCGGAAAGCGCCCGTACGGGCAATGGCGCGACGCCGCAGGCGCCCAGCGAAAGCGAGCGGGTGCGCTTGTCCTGTCGAGTACTGGTGGTGGACGACGATCCGCTGGTGTTGAACAACACCGCGGCGATGCTGGAGGACCTCGGTTGCTCGGTACTCAAGGCCGACTCCGGCAGCCTGGCCCTGGAGATTCTCACGGCGACGCCGGAGCTGGACATCCTCCTGACCGACCAGGCGATGCCACGGATGAACGGCAGCCAGTTGGTGGAGCGGGTCATGGCCCAGGGCCGGCCGCTGAAGATGGCCCTGGCCACCGGCTTCGCGGAAAAGATCGAAGGCGCGGCGGCACAGTTGCCCAAGCTGGCCAAGCCGTTCGGCCAGGAAGAGTTGTACCTGTTCCTGACCGGCACGCTGAAGGCCGGCTGAGCCTCAGCGCAGGTACTCGCCGCTGCCGGCCAGGCTTTGCCCCCAGAACTCGATGAAGATGAAGGCGGTGGTCAGCAGGGTCAGGAAGCCGACGCCGAGGATGCAGAAGGCGTAGAACAATGTCTGCCGCTCCTGCATGCGCATGAACAGCGGCAGGCCGGTGAACAGCAGGCGTACCGAGTAGGCGCAGGCAGCCGCCGCGGCCAGCAGCAGGAGGATCCGCCAGGGCACCAGGGCGACGATCCCGGCGAGCATCAAGGGCACGGCGATCGCCGTGGTGAAGGTCAGGCTGCCCGGTACGCTGGGGCGCGACGGCGTGCGGAACAGCACCCAGCGTACGAAGAAGCCCATGATCACCACGCCGGCGACGAAGCCCAGGTAACACATCGTCGCCAGCAGCAGGGCGCTGCCGCTGGAGAGGTGTTGCACGCTGTCGTTGCCCGGCAGCGACCAGCCGACCTGGGTAGTGCCGATGAACAGGCAGGCCGCCGGCAGCAGCGGCAATAGCAACAGCGGAACGAGGAAGGCGAAAGGGTGATGGTCGTAGTCCTGGCGCAGACGAGGCCAGGCATTGGAGGGACTGATCAGTAGCCGAGCCATTTCGCGGGTCATGACGGGCACCTCTTTTCTGTGGCGTTCAGGAGTCTGGACCGGCCCGGCGCGAGGGGGTTCAGGTGGCGTGCCGGGCGGTCCGCGACCGCCCATCCAGGGCCTTGAACCGGAAGACGCGGGGAGCGCCGAAAGACAAACGTCCCTGTCTTCCGGAGGAGCCCATGACCACCTACGAAATCCAGCACATGCGCGGCTGGCGGCGTTTCGCCCGCACCGTGCGCGCCGCCAGCCGGGCCGAGGCGGAACGCCTGTGCCTGCCCTGGGAGTGGGTGGATGGCGAGGTCCTCGCGGTGATTCCGGCCGAGGCCGAGGTGGCCGAGCGCTGGCAGCGCCTGAACGAGGATCTGGTGGAAGGCCTGGAGCGCCTCAGGCGGGACGAGTGACCCGCAGGCCGACCACGGCGATCCGCTCGGCTTCGCGGTAGGCGGGGCTGTCCAACTCTTCGGCGAACACGTCCGGGTCCAGTTCCTGGTAGTCCCAGTCCCACTCCCGAGACGCCAGGCGTTCGCGGATGCGGGCGAGGAACGGATCGCCGCCTTCGACCATCGCCACGCCGGTATACAGCAGCAGGCTGCCGCCGGCTTCCAGGCGCTCGAGGGCGGCATCGACGATTGCCAGCGAGAGCCCGGCGCCGAGCATCCCGCCACCATGCCGGTAGGCGCGCTCCGAGGCATCCAGGAGATAGGGCGGGTTGGCCACGATCAGGTCGAAGCGACCGGGCGCCTGGCTCAGCAGGTCGCTACGCGCCAGGGTCAGGTTACCGACCCCCGCCAGCGCCGCGTTGACCCGCGCCAGGTCGAGCGCCGCCGGATTGATATCCAGCCCGTGTACTTCGGCGTCCGGGCAGGCCATGGCGATGCGGATCGCGCCGGGGCCGGCGCCGCAGCCGATATCCGCCGCACGGCGGATGCGTGCCGGATCGGACGATGCCAGGTGGCTGCGGATCAGCCGGTCGAAGCGGTAGGTGTCGGGTCCGAAGAACACCGCGTCGGCGGCCAGGGTAGGGAAGGCCGAATGGACGAACAGTTGCTCGCCGAGGCTGGAGACGCGCACCTGGCTGCGCCAGCCGTCCGCCTCGCGGCGGATCAGGTCGGCGCCGGCAAGAAGGGTCAGCCAGTCGGCCGGCAGGCTTTCCCCGGCGAATGCCCGGCTCCAGCCGAAGATGCCGGCCAGGTCCCGGGCCATGCGGTTTTCCGGGCGGGCGTTGACGCGCTCATGGGTAGCCGGGGTGACGGTGACGAAACGGTAGTCCTGGCCTCGCAACCAGTTGCCGAGGCTGACCAGGACGTCCAGGCGCGGATCATTCAGGCTGGGCATGGGCGGCCCTCCAGCGCTGGCTGAACATCCGCGTGGCAAGGAGACCGGCGGGTCCGTGGTGGAGGTGCGGGGCCATCAGTTCGAGAAGGCGTGCGACGCCCTGCTCGGGGGATAGCCGCAGCAGCTCGCGTCGCAGCGCGACCTGCTCGGCGTCCACGTCGCTGCCCGCCGTCGCCGGCTCCGCCAGCGGCGCAAGCGGGTCCCTGTCCGCCGGAGCGGGGGCTTGCCAGTCGCCAGCGATCCAGTCGTACAGCAACTGCCGCTCGTAGGGAGTGAAGACTCCGAACATCGCCGCCCGGTCGCCCTCGATCAGGCTCCAGAAACGGCTGCCGCGCGGATCGGCATGGCGCCGGATCCAGCCCTCTTCCTCCAGGCAGGCGAGAAACGCCGGGAACCGCCCGGGCACCGCCAGCCACTGGTTCACCGTGCGCCCGCCGATCCGGCAACGATCCGAATGCATACCGGCGGCGTAGGGGCGCTTGCGCTCGAACATGGCCAGCAATTCTTCCTCGAGATCGAAGCCGTCGATCACCTGCTCGGTGCTCAGGCCGACCTCGTTCAGGCGGTAGCCGTTCCTCACCCGTTCGAGGAAGGCCGCGCGCCCGCCAAGCTGCGGCAGGTTGTCGTAGAGCGCGCGCAGGGCCTTGCGCGCATGTCCGCTGGCGGCGTTGTCGATGGTCACGTGCAACTGGAAGTAGTAGGAGTCGAAGCCCAGCTCGCGCAGCTCCTGAGTGGTGATCAACAGGTGCAGCGGCGGTTGCTCGTAGCCGAGGTTGTAGCCGATCACTTCGGGCAGGTAGTCCGTGGCGAGGTGGCCGAGGGCGAGTTGCTGGGTGCCCTGCAGGTAGTGCAGGTCGCTGAGGCCTTCGACTTCCTCGCTGCCGATGCTGGCCAGCAGGCGCCGGTAGAGCAGGACGTGGTTGCGTGCCGGGACGCCGTCGCCGAGTTCTTCGAGGAAGGTCTCCAGCAGCGGCCGCAGGCGTTCCTCGCCATGATGCGGCAACAGCCCATAGAGCCAGGCGCCATCGACCAGCTTGGTCGGGGCCACGCTGCGAATGAAGTGCATCGCCTGGGAGGGAACCTGGAAGTAGCGTCGCCCTTCGCCGCGCCGACGTGCCCGGAGGTATTCGGCATGCGCCTCGGCGGTGCGCCGGGCCCCGGCATCGAGCCAGGCCGGCCAATCGGCGGGGTCCTCCGGCAGGTCGTCGTCATGGGTGGCGGCCAGGCTCAATTGCTGGTCGAGGAACTCGCCGGCGGCTTCGAGGTGCTCGCGGGGCTCGTCGAGCAGGGCGTGGTACAGGTCGCGGACCCTGGGCGAAGGGCTTGCACTGGAGGCAGGGAGGGGCGAAGACAGGCTCATGTCGCGTTCCTTGTCGTGGGTTTGCGGGGGCGGCCGGGGCGACCACACATATGGGTGCGAGTGACACCAGGGGAAAAAGGTTTCACTGGCAGGATCGGTGGCGCGCCGGGGAACCTCACGGCGGAAAAAACGAACCTCGACGGCACTCCGGCGTCTTCCCGAGACAAACCCCGGGAGCTGCGCCGATGACCCACGACCTGGCCGCCAGCGGCCTTCGCTTCGGCATCGAGGAAGAATTCTTCTTGCTCGATGCCTCCGACCTGGACATCGTCCGCTCCGCACCCGCCGGATTCGTCGCGGCCTGCCGTGACACGCTCGGCGAGCATTTCGCCGAGGAGATGTTCGAATGCCAGGTCGAGGTGGCCAGCCCGGTGTTCTCCACCCTGGCCGAGGCCGCGCGCTTCCACGGTCAGGCCCGGCAACGCCTGGCGCATCTGGCCATGGAATTCGGCCTGCGCTCGCTCTGCGTCGGCACCCACCCCTTCGCCGACTGGCGGCGGGCGCGAAGCAACCCGGCGGCGCACTTCGCCCGCCTGTTCGAGGACCAGGGGCGGGTGGCCCGGCGCAGCCTGGTCTGCGGCCTGCACGTGCATGTGGAGATACCGCCGAGCCACGACCGCATGGCCGTGCTCCAGCGCGTGTTGCCGTGGCTGCCGCTGCTGCTGGCGTTGAGCGCATCCTCGCCGTTCCGCGGCGGCCGGCGCAGCGGTCTGGCGAGCTATCGACGGGCACTCTGCGGCGAGTGGCCGAGGATGAACATTCCTCCGGCCTTGCCCGACGAGGACGCCTATCGCCGCCACCTGGCGCTGCTGCGCGAGGCCGGCTGCATCCGCGAGGATGGCCAGGTCTGGTGGATGATCCGGCCGTCTTCCCATGTGCCGACCCTGGAGCTGCGTATCTGCGACGCCTGCCCGCGCCTGGCCGACGCGCTGAGCCTGGCCGGGCTGTTCAGGGCGCTGGTGGGCGAAGCGCTGGGCGCGGGCCCGCGTGCGTTGCCGGTCGCGCGCGACGCCTGCCTGGAGGAAAACTATTGGCAGGCGCTGCGTTACGGTTGCGCCGGCCGCTATCTCGTCGACGGCCGCTGCGTAGGTGCCGGGGACTGGCTGGAAATGGCCTGGCGACAGTGCCGGCCGCAGGCCCGCCAGGGCAACGAATGGGCCTACGAGCATGCCCGTGGATTGCTCGGAGAGACCTCCGCCAGTCGCCAGTTGCGGCGCTACCAGACATTGCGCGCAGCGGGCCAGGAACGGCACGTGGCGCTGCGCCGGCTGGTGGAAGAACTGCTGGAGGAGAATCTCCAGCCGGCCTTGGCCGGTCCGGCCGGCAAGCGCGCCCACGAAGGCGGCCGGTCATTCCGTCCGGCCGCTGGAGCGCCGATGTCAATCCGCGGTCAGGAGTAGGGAGAACGTCACAGGGGGTTCGCCACCATGAGCTTTTCCCGATTCGCCCAACGCCTGTCCAACTGGAGCGGCCGGCCGCCGACCTTCGTCATCGCCCTCGGATTGATCCTGGCATGGGCGATCAGCGGGCCGTTCTTCGACTTCAACGATACCTGGCAACTGGTGATCAATACCTCGACCACCATCGTTACCTTCCTCATGGTCTTCCTCATCCAGAACACCCAGAACCGCGATACCGATGCGCTGCACATCAAGATCGACGAACTGCTGCGCAGCACCCGGCGCGCCCACAACGCGCTGCTCGGACTCGACGACCTGGACGCCGACACCTTGCGCGAACTGCGTGAGCGCTACCAGCGGATGGGTGAGCGGGATGGAGATACGCCGCAGGGCGTAGCCAGCGAAGAAGCCCGCGAATGCGCCTGCGAGGAACGACAGCGCGACGCCTGAAGCCTCCCTGCGTAAGGCAGCCGCGTGCTCATCGTGCCTGGTTCCTGGCCGGCACTGCCATTCGTCGCGCCGATGGCTCGCGGCGCAGGCGCGACAATCCTCTGTAGGGAAACCCGTGCAGACCGTCGAGGAACCGATACGGAAAGAGAGGCGAGCATGTCCAAGCAGCACATCATCCATTTCACCGGGCCGATCAATTCGTCCACCTGCGGCAATCTGATCAACACTTGCGCCAAGGTCCTGCAACAGGAGGCCGAGGAGTTGCGGATCAATATCGCCACCATGGGCGGGGAATGCAGCTACGGCTTTACCCTGTACAACTTCCTGCGCGCGCTGCCGGTGCCGATACATACCCACAACCTGGGTACCGTCGAGTCGATGGGCAACATCCTGTTCCTCGCCGGCGAGCGACGCAGCGCCAGTGCCCACAGCAAGTTCCTGTTCCATCCTTTCCACTGGACCCTGCATGGCGCGGTGGACCATGCGCGGATGGCGGAATATGCGATGAGCCTCGACTACGACCTGGAGCTTTACGCCCGGATCGTCGCCGAGAACACCCGTGATGCGCCGGAACGCCTGGACATCCCGAGCTACCTAATGGCCTATCCGCGCATCCTCGGTCCGGAAGACGCCCTGGCTTGCGGACTGATCCATACGGTGGACGATTCGCCTATACCCGCTTCCGCCTGCCAGTGGAGTATCCATTCCTAGCTTCCCCGCGCCGCCCAGCATATTCCGGCAAGCGGAAGGCCTTGGACAGGCGGCAGGATGCCCATGCCGCCGGGGAAAGCGGGCTTTGCCAACGACCTTCGCGCATCAGACCTTACGTTGGAAAAAGTCGAGCGCCTCCTGGAAGCTGGGCCGCAGCGGCACGTTCCAGTCGGGATGGGCGGTGAAGTGATAGCCGTTGCCCTTGATGCACTCGACCAGCAAGGAAAAGCTCTTCCGATCCGCCACCACGCAGACCTCGTCGAAGCGAACGGACTCTTCTCCGAGCCGATGCTCCATGGCCCGGGGAAGGTAGAAGGTGGCCGGGAAGTTGTCACCCATATGGGAGCCTGGGTTGCCCGCATCGTCGCTGTGGTGAAACATCTCCCTGTGCTCCCCCCGGCCCAGGCAGTCATTGAGGGCGTCCACCAGTTGCCGCGTGCGCGGAGTGATGTTTCCCCTGGCCATATCCTCCCTGCCATAGAATCCGTCCTCGCTCAGGGGATCCTTTGCACCGAGAGGGGTGTATCTGACCGCGGTATTCCTTCTTGCATCGAGACCACCACTGCCATGCGCCTCGATCGAGGGCGCTACCAGGAAGAGGTCATAATCGGCGGTCATCGCCAGCCCGCAAGCCGGGCTGGCCAGTACCTGCACCGCTTCCGACCGCCCCAGGCGGCTGATCCTGTAGAGACCGTCCGGCTCCTGGCGGGCCTCGAACTCATAGCGTTTGCCGCTGGGGCCCTGCGCGGTCAGGAGGCGAACCGGCCCGACACCGTCTGCCACCAGGCCGAAATTCCGCACCAGCTCCGCAAGGCGTTGCTGAGAGATACGCAGGTCGGTCTGGGTATAGGCTCCGCCATCCATTCCCTTCGCCACAGCCAGGTTCAGCTTGCGTATTTCCGCCGTGTCGCGGTTTTCCCGCTTGCTGAGATGCTGGTCGACACAGATGAACCCCGCCTGCGGACCCCAGTTCGAGCTTTTCCCCTTCACCGAGAAGCCCTTGGTCGGGAAACCCTCTTCGATCAGCGTAGTGACGATTCTTTCAACCGGGCGAATGCCAAAGACGGTATTCGTCTGCCTGGCCACCGCCTGCATGCGCAAGGCATGTTCGACGGGAACCCCCACCCCCTGCGCATCGAACAGGTCCTGTAGAGCCCGTGCCTGCATATCCGCAGGGCGCAGTAGCGGTCCGGGCTGTGCCGTTGCGTTAGAAACCACCTGACGATGACCGTCGATACGCATGGTTCGTTTTCCCGCATATGCCAAAGAAGGAGTCGAGAATAAGAATCCGGGCAGCGGCGAGATATCAGAAAACGCGGGCAAATTTTTTGTTTTCCGCACGCTGCCCGCGCGAGCGCTAGGTAGATGGCTGCGACGCCGGGAAGAAACTTCGAACTCCCCGCGCGCAATTCAGGGAGAACCACATGGGGCCTCCACGGGTGGGCCGGATTTCCTGCTTGGCACCCTGGGGTAGGCGCGGGTTCGACTTTTCCGCGCGAACGCCTGCACCCCACCTACCAGAATTGGCAGGGGAAGATACCCACCTGTCATGGATCAATGTCCGCGCCCGGCCCGACTCCTAGTGTCGCCGGCTCCCGACTCTCTCTCACGGATGAAAGGGCAATGCACCTTCTTGAACGTCAACACGATATCCAGCCCCTCTCGCGGGCAGACATGACCATCCACCTCAATGGCCAGCCCGTCGCGGCGGCTGCCGGTGAGACCGTGCTCAACGTGCTCAATGCCGTGGGCCTGCGCCGGCTCGCGCGCAACGACCATGGCCAGGCCAGCGGCGCCTTCTGCGGCATGGGCGTATGCCACTGCTGCCTGGTCGCCATTGACGGCCGGCCCAAGCGCCGCGCCTGCCAGACCGTCGTCCGGCCGGGCATGCGGGTGGAAACCGAATGCAACCGCTTCGACCGGGAGGAACGGCCATGAACCTGCGCCCGGCGATCGTCGGCGGCGGCTCGGCCGGCATGGCCGCAGCCATCGAGCTGGCCAGGCGCGGGGTCCCCTGCGTCCTCTTCGACGAGGCCTCGCGTCCCGGCGGGGTGGTCTATCGCGGCCCCTTGCGGGCCGGCGTCGATCCGGCCTACCTCGGCGCGCGCTACACCCGGATGCTGGAAAAACTGCGGCGCGATTTCTCCGCCTGCGCCGGGCACATCGACCTGCGCCTGAACAGCCGCGTGGTCGGCGGCGACGGCCAGCGCCTGATGGTCCTCGACGAGGCGGAACGGCTGCACGAGGTGGAGTATTCGCACCTGCTCCTGGCCACCGGCTGCCATGAGCGCAGCGTGCCGTTCCCCGGCTGGACCCTGCCCGGGGTGATGCTCCTCGGCGGCCTGCAATTGCAGATCAAGAGCGGCGTGGTGAAGCCCCTGGGCGATACCCTGATCGCCGGCAGCGGCCCGCTGCTGCCACTGGTGGCCTGCCAGCTGCATGCGGCCGGGGTACGTGTCGCCGGGGTCTACGAGGCCTGCGCGTTCGGCCGCATGGCCAGGGAAAGCCTGGCGCTGCTGAACAAGCCGCAACTGTTCCTCGACGGCCTGAGCATGCTCGGCTATCTCAAGCTCAACGGCATTCCGCTGCACTATGGCTGGGGCGTGGTGGAGGCCAGCGGCGAGGGGGAACTGACGGAAGTGACGGTAGCGCCCTACGACGAAGAGTGGCGGCCCGACCTGGAAAACGCGCGACCGGTGAAGGCCAGCACCCTGGCGGTCGGCTATGGCTTCATCCCGCGCACCCAGCTCAGCCAGCAGTTGGGCCTGGAGCACGGCTTCAGCGACGACGGATACCTGCGCGCGGAATGCAACGTCTGGCAGCAGAGCAGCCAACCGCACATCCACCTGGCCGGCGACATGGCGGGTATCCGCGGCGGCGAGGCGGCGATGATCGGCGGGCGCATCGCGGCCTTGTCGATCCTCCTGCAACGCGAGGCCATCGCGCCCGCCGAGGCCATCGAACGCCGAGAATCCCATCTCGCCCGCCTGGAGGCGATCAAGCGCTTCCGCGCCGGAGTCGAGCGCTACACCCAGCGCGGCGCCCGCCAGGTCGAACTGGCGCGGGCCGATACGGTTATCTGCCGCTGCGAACAGGTCACCCGCGGCGACATCGAGCGCGCGCTCGAACAGGGCGTGCAAGACATCGCCGGGCTGAAGATGCGCACCCGCGCCGGCATGGGCGACTGCCAGGGGCGGATGTGCATCGGCTACTGCAGCGATCGCCTGCGCCGCGCCACCGGACGCCACGACGTCGGCTGGCTGCGACCGCGTTTCCCGATCGATCCGATCCCGTTTTCCGCATTCCAGAACCTCGGTACGGAAGCCTGAACATGAACAGAACCTATGACATCGTGATTGCCGGCGGCGGCGTGATCGGCGCGTCCTGCGCCTACCAACTGTCCAGGCGCGGCAACCTGCGCATCGCCGTGGTCGACGACAAGCGACCGGGCAACGCCACCCGCGCCTCGGCCGGCGGCCTCTGGGCCATCGGCGAATCGGTGGGGCTGGGCTGCGGGGTGATCTTCTTCCGCATGATGTCCTCCCGCAACCGGCGCGAGGCCCAGGGCGCGGCGGTGGCGGTGGACGCGAGCACGCCGCACATCCTGCCGCCGGCGTTCTTCGACCTCGCCCTGCAATCCAACGCGCTGTACCCGGAACTGCACCGAGAACTGATCGAACGCCACGGGATGGACTTCAAGTTCGAGCGCACCGGCCTGAAATACGTGATCCAGGACGACGAGGATCGCCAGTACGCCGAGCACATCGTGGCGCAGATCCCGCATCTGGCCGAGCAGGTACGCTGGCTGGACCGCGAAGAACTGCGTCGTGCCGAGCCGGCGGTCAGCCACGCGGCCCATGGCGCGCTGGAATTCCTCTGCGACCACCAGGTCAGCCCGTTCCGCCTGGCCGACGCCTACCTGGAGGCGGCGCGCCAGAACGGCGTCGAGCTGTTGCTGGGAACCAACGTCACCGGCGTGCTGCGCCAGGGCCGGCGGATCAGCGGAGTGCGCACGGACAATGCCGGGGTACTGCATTGCCGCACCCTGATCAACGCCGCCGGCGCCTGGGCCGCCGAACTCAGCGAGCTGGCCACCGGCCGGCGCATCCCGGTGAAACCGGTGAAGGGCCAGATCGTCCTCACCGAGCGCATGCCGCGACTGCTGAACGGTTGCCTGACCACCAGCGACTGCTACATGGCGCAGAAGGACAACGGCGAGATCCTGATCGGCAGCACCACCGAGGACAAGGGCTTCGACGTCAGCAACACCTTCCCGGAAATCGCCGGCCTGGTGCAGGGCGCGGTGCGTTGCGTGCCGGAGCTGCAACAGGTCAACCTCAAGCGCACCTGGGCCGGCCTGCGCCCGGGCTCGCCGGACGAACTGCCGATTCTCGGTCCGGTGGCGGAGGTGGAGGGCTACCTGAACGCCTGCGGGCATTTCCGCACCGGCATCCTCACCTCGGCGATCACCGGGGTGCTGCTCGACCGGCTGGTCCACGAAGAGACGCTGCCGCTGGACATCGCGCCGTTCCTCGCCGCGCGCTTCCAGCCGGAGCCTGCCGCCGTGGCGGTCGCGGCCTGCTAGGTCCGCGAGGGGTAAATCCGCGGAGCGGGGCGGGCGCCGGACCGGCGTCCGTTCCGCACGGTTCCCGACAGCGGCGCAGTTGCCGTCGGCGCTATACTCATGGCTCCGAATCATTTCTAGACGACTGGTCTAATTCAAGCTACCGTGCGCCCATGAAACCCAGCTACGACGACACCCGCCAGCATCTGCTCGATACCGGATACCGGATCATGGCGGTCAAAGGCTTCTCCGGCGTTGGCCTCAACGAAATCCTGCAGACCGCGGGCGTTCCCAAGGGCTCGTTCTACCACTACTTCAAATCCAAGGAGCAGTTCGGCCAGGCCCTGCTGGAGGACTATTTCCGCGTCTACCTGGCGGACATGGACCAGCGCTTCGCCGCGCCAGGGCTGAATGCCCGCGAACGGCTGATGAGCTACTGGCAGAAGTGGCTGGACAACGCCTGCCCGCCCTGCGACGAGCAGCGCTGCCTGGTGGTCAAGCTCAGCGCCGAGGTGGCGGACCTTTCGGAAAGCATGCGCATCACCCTGCGCGACGGCTCCGACGGGATCATCGAACGCCTGGTCGGCTGCCTCGGGCAGGGCCGCGACGACGGCTCCCTCGCGCCCTGCGATGCTCGGCACATGGCCAGCGCGCTGTACCAGTTGTGGCTCGGCGCGAGCCTGCTGAGCAAGCTGCACCGCAGCCCGGGACCGCTGGAGACAGCCATGCAGACCACCCGCAGCCTGCTGGAAATCTGAGGTACCGCCAGGAAATACCCGCCCCACAAGAGGCGGGTATTTTTTCGACCCGTCAGTAGTTGACTGGTCTAATTTGCCCGGCGCACGGTATGAGCCGTTCGCCACATGCGTCAGACAGAGGAGTCTGGAAATGTCCCAATCCACGCAGGTCAACCGCCGCATCGTCCTCGCCTCACGCCCCCACGGCGCCCCGACCCGGGATAACTTCCGCATCGAGCAGGTTCCGCTTCCTGAGCCCGGCGCGGGCCAGGTGCTGCTGCGCACCGTCTACCTGTCGCTCGATCCCTACATGCGCGGACGGATGAGCGACGCGCCGTCCTACGCGCCGCCGGTAGAACTCGGCGCGGTCATGGTCGGCGGCACGGTCAGCCGGGTGGAAGCCTCGAACCATCCCGGGTTCAAGGTCGGCGACTGGGTACTCTCGGCCAACGGCTGGCAGGACTACGCGCTTTCCGACGGCAGCGGCCTGGCGCGCCTGGGCGAGTCGCCGGAGCATCCGTCCTACGCCCTGGGCCTGCTCGGCATGCCCGGCTTCACCGCCTACATGGGCCTGCTCGACATCGGCAAACCCCAGGCCGGCGAGACCCTGGTGGTGGGCGCCGCCACCGGGCCGGTCGGCGCCACCGTCGGACAGATCGGCAAGCTCAAGGGCTGCCGGGTGGTCGGCGTCGCCGGCGGTGCGGAAAAATGCCGCCACGCCGTGCAGGTGCTCGGCTTCGATGCCTGCCTCGACCACCATGCCGCGGACTTCGCCGAACGACTGGCCGAGGCCTGCCCGGACGGCATCGACATCTATTACGAGAACGTCGGCGGCAAGGTCTTCGACGCCGTCTTTCCGCTGCTCAACGCCAAGGCCCGGATCCCGGTCTGCGGTATCGTCGCCCACTACAACGACACCGACCTGCCGCCCGGGCCGGACCGCTTGCCGGCGCTGATGGGCACGATCCTGCGCAAGCGCATCAAGGTGCAGGGCTTCATCATCTTCGACGACTACGGCCATCGCTACGATGAATTCCAGCGCGACATGTCGAAGTGGTTCGCCGACGGCCTCATCCAGTACCGCGAAGAGCGGGTCGAAGGCCTGGAGAATGCCCCCGAGGCCTTCTTCGGCCTGCTCCAGGGACGCAATTTCGGCAAGCTGGTGGTGCGCGTCGGAGCCGACGCATGAACCAGGCGATCCGCGTGGTAGCGCTGTTGCAGGCGCGCGAGGGCAGGGCGGCGGAGGTCGAGCGACTGCTGCTGGCCTGCGTGCAGCCGTCGCGGGCCGAGGACGGCTGCCTGTCCTACGTCCTGCACCGGAGCCTCGACGAGGCCGGGCGCTTCGTCTTCGTCGAACGCTGGGCCGACCGCGACGCCATCGAGCGGCACCGACGGATGCCGCACTACAGGGCGATGACCGAGGCCGTCGCCGATCTCCTGGCGGACCGCCAGGTGTTCCTTCTCGAGGAACTGCCAGCGGCCAGCCTGTCTCCGGTAGATCCGGAACCTACAAGACCCCATGAGGAGTGAAACGGATGAAAGTCGGATTTCTGGGCCTGGGCGGCATGGGCGCCGCCATGGCCACCCGCCTGGTGCAGGCGGGACTCGAAGTGACGGTGTGGAACCGTTCCGCGGCGGCCTGCGAGCCCCTGGTGGCGCTGGGCGCTGCCAGGGCGGAGGAGGTCGGCGAGCTGTTCGGCCTCGACGTGGTCATCAGCATGCTGGCGGACGACCAGGCGATTCGCGGCGTGCTGCTCGACAGCGGCGCGCTCGAACGGGCGAGGCCGGGTCTAATCCACCTGAGCATGTCGACCCTGTCGCTCGATTGCGTCGAGGCGCTCGACCAGGCACACCAGCGCCAGGGCATCGCGTTCGTCGCCGCGCCGGTGTTCGGCCGCACCGACGTGGCCGAGGCCGGCAAGCTGAACATCGTCGTCGGCGGTCCGGAGGAAGCCATCGAGCAAGTCAAGGCACTGCTGGAAATTATGGGACAGAAGACATGGTTTTTCGGAAAAGACCCGCGCAGCGCAATGGCGGTGAAGATCTCTGGTAACTTCATGATCGCCAGCGCCATCGAAAGCATGGGCGAAAGCGTCGCCCTGGTGAAGCGCCTGGGCGTCGAGCCCGGCCGGTTCATGGAACTCATGTCCTCGACGCTTTTCGATGCGCCTGTCTATCGCAACTACGGCCCGCAGATCGTCGAGCAGCGTTTCACCCCGGCCAAGTTCCGCCTGGTCCTTGGGTTGAAGGACGTCGACCTGGCGCTGTCCGCCGGCAAGCGCCACAACGTGCCGCTGCCGCTGGCCAGCCTGTTGCACGACGTGTTGCTCGAAGCCATCGCCCATGGCGACGGGGAATCGGACTGGACGGCGCTGGCGAAGGTAGCGTTGTCACGATCGGGACAAATCTGAAAAGGTTCTGCGCACGGCCCGACAGGGCCCGTGAAGCTGTTCGGCAATCTGGCGTGCTTTCCATGAACTCTTTTGACGGGAAGAAGGTATGTCCGAGCGTGAAACGGCTGCCGCGGGTCGGATCAACTGGCGGCGGATCCTGCCGATACTGCTCACCACGTCGTTGGTGGGCAGTGTCTGCGGGATCTTCGTGATCAACGAACTGGATCGCCAGCACGACGGGGCGCACCTGGCGTCCTACACCGAAATGGCCCTGGAGCGGGCGCTGGAGATTTCCTCCGCGGCCGAGCAGATGCTCCACGAGATGAACGCCGGCGGCCCCGCGGCCTGCAGCGACCAGGACCTGGAGGCGCTGCGCTCCATCGTGCTCGAATCGCGCTTCATGAGCGACGTCGGCCGGGTCAGCGGCAATCGCATCGTCTGTACCGGCGTCCGCGGCCGGCTACGATCGCCGTGGGGGCTGGCTGCGCCCGACCGGATCGACGCCAGAGGCACCCGCTTCTGGTCGGAGGGCATGCCCTTGCCCCTGCAGATGCTGCCTTCCGGCCTGGTCGGGCGCGGCAACGCCATCCTCTTCATCGCCCCGCATGCCTACTTCGATGTCGACCACCCGGACCCGGGCATCTCGGCGGCGGCCGTCAGCCGCGGCGGCGACTACATCTACCACCGTTTCGCCTGGGACGACGACCAGCCCCTCGAGGCGCTCGGCCGGCCCGGCTGGCCGCGCTTCATCGGCGCCCGGCAGATAAGCCTGTGCGACCCGACGCAGGACATCTGCGTGGTCTCCCTTCTCCGTGAACGCGGCCTGCTTGGCACCGAGCCCGGACGCGCGGCCATGGCCGCGGCGATCGGCGGCGGGCTGTTGTTCGGCGTCATGCTGCTGCTCAGCTACCTGTTCGGCTTCCTCAACGACGAAAAACTGCCGGCCAGGCTGCTGCGCGCGTTGAAGCGCGAGGCCCTGGAGGTGCACTACCAGCCCATCGTGCGCCTGGCCAGCGGCCGCTGCGCCGGGGTCGAGGCCCTGGCGCGCTGGACCGATAGCAGCCTGGGGCGGGTTTCCCCGGATGTCTTCATCGGCGCCCTGGAGGAGAGCGGCGACATCGAACTGCTGACCCGTTTCGTCTTCCGCCGCGCCCTGAAGCAGCTCGGGCCGTTGCTGAGGGAGCAGCGGAGCTTCTACGTCAGTGTCAACGTCACCGGCAAGGACATCGCCGACCCCGGTTTCATCGATTTCGCCATGCGCCAGATGGCCAGGGAAAGCGTGCGCCCGGAACAGGTCGCGCTGGAACTGACCGAGCGCACCACCGAGGCCCAGGGCTGCCTGCTGGCCGGGATGAACCGCCTGCGCGAACTCGGCCTGAAGATCTACGTGGACGATTTCGGCACCGGCCATTCGAACCTGGTCTACCTGGCCAACCTGCCGGTCGACGCGATCAAGATCGACAAGGTCTTCACCCAGTCCATCGGCGACAGCAGCGCCGTCGAACTGATCTTCGACAAGCTCTGCTCGATGGCCGAGCACCTGGAGATCGGCGTAGTCGTCGAAGGGATCGAGACACAGGCCCAGGCCGACCACGTGCTGCGCCGCTCGCCCGAGGCCCTCGGCCAGGGCTGGCATTTCGGCAAGGCACTGCCGCTGGAGGCCTTCCTCTGCTACTACCGGAACCAGCCGACGGGCCGCTAGGGCGGGCCTTTCGCAGGGGCGTCGCGCTGCGCTAGCATCGGCCGTCCATACCGGACGCGGCCTGGACGGCCGCACTCCGGATCGCACGGATCGGCCGGAAACGGCCGCGATCACCACAGGCCGCCATGCACGCATTCCCCTTCACCCTGGACAACCGACTCGCCGAAGCCCTGCCGCTATGGCGCAACCTGGCCCGCACCGACCGGGCGCCGCGAAGGAACATCGACCTCGCCGACTGGAAAGCCGACTGGCGCGAACTGATCGCCGCGCTCGACAGGTTTTCCCGGAGCCACGGCTATCGCCAGCCATTCGCCGCGCAAGGGCACGCAGCCCTGGAAAACGCCTGGGCCTGGGGCCAGGCCGCGGAAAACGCCAGCACGCTGCTGCTCAAAGCCATCGACCGGGGCCTGGCCGGCGCCGAACTGCGTTCCATCTACCTGGAGACCGCCGCGCTGTGGCTGGACTACAGCCGGCTGCTCGGCGCCGCCCGCGACAGCCTGCGCGAGCAGGGCGAGGTCGACTTCGAGACGGCGCCGGCCCTGGCGCCGCGCACCGGCCAGTACCCGTTCGCGCTGCAACTGCTCGCCATGGGCGTGCTGCTCGACGCCCAGGAGCTAATCCCGGCGCTGGTCGAGGAGGTCCTGCAGTTCGATACCGACCGCCTGCTCGACTATCTCGGCGCGGCCGCCCTCGGCCTGACTTCCGCCAGCGAGGAAACCTTCCATCCACGGCCGTTCGGGCAGTTGCGGGCGTTCTTCGAAGAGGCGGACGGCAGCGACGCCCAGGCGCTGGCGCCTTACCTGCAAAGCCAGTACCGGGAGTTCTTCCAGCTTTCCCCCAAGGCGCAGAAGAAGACCCGCCGCCTGACCGGCCCCTACGCCTGGGGCTGGTGGGCCATGGAGGTGTCGGCGCTGGGCGTGCTCTACGGCTGGGACGATGGCGTCCTGCGCGCCTCGCCGCATTACCTCGGCGACCTGGTCGACTACGCGCGGGCGCGCGGCGACGCCTGAGCCGCCCGCCGCCGCTCAAGCCCGCCGGCGGCGGGCGAGGAACGCGGCGGCCAGGTCGAGGCTGGTGCAGAGCAGGAAGTAGAGCAGGGCGACGAACAGGAAGATCTCCGTCGGGTGGACCATCACCCGGTTGCTCACCTGGGTGGCGACGAAGGACAGCTCGCCGACGCCGATCACGTAGGCCAGGGAAGTGTCCTTGATCAGCGACACCCACTGGTTGAGGAAGGACGGCAGCATCACCGGCAGCGCCTGCGGCAGGATCACCAGGCGCAATACCTGCCACGGCCGCAATCCGAGCGCGCGGGCGGCCGCCCACTGTCCGGCGGGGAGGCTGTGGATGCCGGCGTACACCGAGTGGGCGAGGTAGGCACCGCCGATCAGCGACAGCGCACAGACCACGGTGGCCAGCGCCGGTACGTCGACATGGAAGACGATCGGCAGCAGGAAGTAGGTCCAGAAGATCAGCATCAGCACCGGGATTGCGCGGAAGAAGCCGAGCAACGTCACCAGCAGCAGGCGCGGCTTGCCGGGCAGCACCGCGAGGGCCACGCCGAGGACCAGGCCGAGCACCGCCGAAGCCAGCCCGGAGAGCGACGCCAGCAGCAGGGTCAGCGCCGCTCCGCCGAGCGGGCCGTCCGGGTAGGCGCCGAGCAGCAGGTAGGACAGGTTGTCCGAGATGACCGAGAAATCCATCTCAGGCGCCTCCCTGGCGGTAGCGGCGGGTCTGCTGCAACGCCTGGCCGAAGGCTTCGATCAGGGCGATGGCGCCGATGTAGAGGAGGGTGGCGATGCCGAAGGCCTGGAAGGTCTTGAAGGTCTCGGTTTCCACCTGGCGCGAAGCGTAGGACAGCTCGGCCAGGCCGATGGCCATCGCCAGCGAGGAGTTCTTCAGCGCATTCATGTACTGCCCGAGCAGCGGCGGCAGGGCCGTGCGCAGGGCCTGCGGCAGCACCACCACGCGCCATACCTGGCGCTGGGTCAGCCCCAGGGCGAGGCCGGCGGCACGCTGCTCGGGGCGTACCGAGGCGATGCCGGCGCGGAACTCCTCGGCGACGAAAGCCGAGGTATAGAGGGTCAGCCCCCAGGCAGCGGCGAGGAACTCGAAGGACGGCCAGTCGAGCAAGGGCGTCTCGTGCGGCGTGTTCAGCCAGCTCACCAGCGCCTCCGGCAGCAGCGCGGGAACGCCGAAGTACCAGAAGAACAGCTGCACCAGCAGCGGGGTATTGCGGAACAGCGCCAGGTAGGCGCGCGCCGGCCAGGACAGCAGGCGCCGGCGCGACAGCCGGGCGATGGCCAGGGGGGCGCCGATCAGGGTGGCGAGCAGGCAACTGAGCAGGGCAAGACCGAGGGTCAGCAGGAAGCCGTCGAGCAACCAGCGCAGGTACTGCGGGGCGAGAAGTTCGCCGAACATGTGCGGGATTCCGTCGGGTAGAACGAAAAACGCGCCTCAGCGAAGTGAGGCGCGCGGGTCGTGCGGGCGAAGCGGGCCGCTCAGCTCTTGTCGCCGATCTTGTACAGGCGCGCCAGCGGGGTCTTGGTCTGCGGACCGAACCAGGTGTCGTAGATCTTCTGCGCCTGACCGTCCTGCTCCAGCTCGCGCAGGCTCTTGTCGACGAACTCGGTCAGGGACTTCTCGCCCTTGGGAATACCGACGCCGATCAGGTCGTTGGAAATGGTGAAGGGCGGCACTTCGTACTTGTCGCGGTCGGGCACGTTGGCCAGCAGGCCGATCAGCTTCGGACCGTCCTGGGTGATGGCCTGGACCTGGCCGTTGCGCAGGGCGGTGAAAGCGAAGGGCGTGTCGTCGTAGGCGATGACCTTGGCGCCGGGGAACTTCTCGCGCAGCACGCCTTCGTTGACCGTGCCCTTGTCCACGCCGACCCGCCACTTGTTGAGGACTTCCGGCGAGGTCAGGGTGCCTTTCTTGACGATGAACTGCTGGCCGGAGGAGAAGTAGGGGATGCTGAAGTCCACCTGCTGCGCACGCTCCGGGGTGATGGTGAAGTTGGCCAGGACCAGGTCGACCTTGTTCGCCGTCAGCAGCGGGATGCGGTTGGCCGGGTTGGTCGGCAGCACTTGCAGCCGGACGCCCAGCTTGTCGGCCAGGGCCTTGGCATAGTCGACGTCGAGGCCTTCGATCTGCTTGCTCTTGGCGTCGACGAAGCCGAACGGCGGGTTGCTGTCGAAGGACGCGACGCGCAATACGCCGGCCTTGCGGATGTCCTCCAGGCGGTCGGCCTGGGCCAGGCCGGAGATCAGGGCGAGGGCGAGGGCGGTGATGGCGGGGAGTTTCTTCATGAAAGTTCCAGCTCCTTGTCGGCCGCGATCGACGATCAGGGCCTTGCAATGTGGGGCGGACATTCCGGATGGGAATGCCGCCATGTCGGCGCGGGGGTATCCCGTGGCGAAGGGAGTTTGGCAGGGGCCAAGGGTCGGGAGAAAAGAATGAATCGATCTATCTTATTTCCAGACGAAATAAGAGGTATGAAAACAAGGATTCAAGGAAATAAAAACGATAGCGTAACGCCATGGTCCGCAGGGCTTCCGCGTCGGGGGTTCGTCGTCGAGAAGGAAGGCCGGGGCCCGGCGGCCCCGTCAGCGGCTGTCCCGGCAGTCGATCACGCTGGCGTTGGTGATGATGTCCCGGCTGTCGGTGTACAGGGTGATGCTGCAGAAATAGTCGAGGATGGTCTCGTTCTCGTAGTAGCCGGTCTTGCGATAGACCGCCTCGCTGCTCACCGGCGCCATGCCGGCGACCCCCTGGCCACCGACACCGACCCAGGTCTCGCGCTGGCCGACGTACTCGGTGCCGGTCTGTATGAAGACCTTGTCCGGCCCCATGTGGGTCCGCACGCGGTTCCAGGCGTAGAAGCCGCCGCTACCGTAGGACGAAGGGCCGAGGCCCTGGTCGGGCTTGCCGAACAGTTCGAAGGCCTTGCCGGCGGGCTGGCCGATGAGCTTCTGCGCGGCGACCTTGACCTCGTTGTCGCGATTCCCCGACTGACCGAGGGAGGCGCAGGCGCTGAGACCGAGGACGAGCAGGGCGAGACCGAAGGGCTTGATCGAGGGCATGGCATTCACTCCGTTGAAATGCCCGAGGATGTTAGAGGTCCAGCCGGCTCGCGGCTATTAGCTCATTTGTGCTAGTGCCGCTCACTTCGCCAGGTGCCGCGCCTGTTCGGCATGTACGCTGGCCATGAAGGTCTGCATGGCCGAGGAGTGGACCCGGTTGCGTCGGGTGATCAGGCCATAGGGCGGCAGGCGCGGCTCCAGCTGGATCGGCAGGATCGCCAGCAGGTGCTTGCCCGGGTAGTCCTCGATCACCGAGCGTGGAGTGATGCCGATCATGTCGGTCTGTTGCAGCAGGGAGAGCAGGGTCATGATCGAGGTGGTCTCGACGATACTGCTCGGCAGGTCGATGCGCGCATTGTGGAAGGCCTGGTTGACGATCCCGCGCATCGGGCTGGGGTGCTGCTGCAACACCCAGGTCAGCTCCTGCAACTCGCCCCAGTCCAGCTTGCGTGCCTGCGACAACGGGTTCTGCGCGCCGACCACCACGCAGAGCTCTTCCTCGCCGAGGCTGTCGAACACCAGGTCGTCGGTGCGCGCGCCGCTGGGGATGCGTCCGAGCACCACGTCCAGCTGGTCCTGTTGCAGGGCCTGGACCAGCACGTCGCTGGTGTCCACCTGGATGCTCATCGACAGCCGTGGATGACTCTGCTTCAGGGTCGCGATGGTGCGCGTCAGCAGGCTCGAGGCCAGCGCCGGGATCGCTCCGACGGTGACCCGGCCGAGGTTGCCGGATTCCAGGGCAACCAGTTCCTCGCGCATCCCGGACAGCTCGGCGAAGATCATCCGCGAGTAATAGATCAGCGTCTCGCCGAAAGGCGTCGCGCGCATGCCGCGCGGCAAACGCTCGAACAACTCGACGCCGAGCAGGTCTTCGGCCTCGTGGAGCATCTTGGTCGCCGCCGGCTGGGTCATGCCGATCTCGTCGGCGGCGCGGCGCAGCGAGCCGAGTTCCTCCAGGGCCAGCATCAGGCGCAACTGGCGCAGGCGCAGGCGGCTGTGGATGATGCTGGCGTCGGGAATCCGGGACATGGCGTATCTCGCTGGCGGCGGGGAGACCCAGGGTGACAAGAAATCCACCCCGCCGCCAGACGCAGGCTCAGGCGGCATGCCGGAGACTCCGCCGGCCACGCCGGAACAGCGCCCCGGCGCACCGCGCCAGCAACGGCCAGAGCAGCATCGCCAGCGCCGCGCCGGTCAGGCTGGCCACAAGCGGGTTGGACCAGAACACCGAGAGTTGCCCGTCGGAGAACAGCATCGACTGGCGGAACGCGTCCTCGGCCTTGTCGCCGAGCACCGCGGCGAGCACCAGCGGGGCGATGGGGTAGCCGAGTTTCTTGAACAGGTAGCCGAGCGCGCCGAACAGCAGCATCAGGACCACGTCGAGCATGGCATTGTGCACCGAGTAGGCGCCGATGGCGCAGACCATGACGATGATCGGCGCGACGATGGCGAACGGAATCCGCAGGATCGAGGCGAACAGCGGCACGGTCGCCAGTACCACGATCAGGCTGACCACGTTGCCCAGGTACATGCTGGCGATCAGGCCCCAGACGAAGTCGTGCTGTTCGACGAACAGCGTCGGCCCGGGATGCAGCCCCCAGATCATCAGGCCACCGAGCATCACCGCGGCGGTCGCCGAGCCGGGGATGCCGAGCGTCAGCATCGGCAGCAGGGCGCTGGTGCCGGCGCTATGGTCGGCAGTCTCCGGAGCGATCACGCCTTCCACCTCGCCCTTGCCGAAGTTCTCGCGGTTCTTCGAGAAGCGCCGCGCCAGGCTGTAGCTCATGAACGAGGCTGCGGTGGGGCCGCCCGGAGTGACGCCCATCCAGCAGCCGACCAGCGCGCTGCGCAGCCAGGTCAGCCAGTAGCGCGGCAGCCTGGCCCAGGTACGCAGGATCACCATCGGCGTGATGCGTGCGCGCTCGCCGCGAAACACCAGGCCTTCCTCCACCGTGCAGAGGATCTCGCCGATGCCGAACAGGCCGATCACCGCCACCTCGAAACTCAGCCCGGAAAGCAGCCAGGGCTGGTCGAAGGTCAGGCGCAGGTCGCCGGACACGGTATCCATGCCCACGGCGGCCATGGCGAAGCCGATGGTCATCGCCACCAGGGTCTTCAGTGGCGGGTTGCGGCTCATGCCGATGAAGGTGCAGAACGCCAGCAGGTAGACGGCGAAGAACTCGGGCGAGCTGAACGCCAGGGCGAAGCGAGCGATATGGGTGGACAGGAAGGTCAGCAGCAGCACGCCGACCAGCGCCCCGAGGAGCGCCGAGGTGAAGGCGGCGGTCAGCGCTTCGCCGGCCTGGCCGTTGCGCGCCATCGGGTAGCCGTCGAAGGTGGTGGCCACCGACGAGGGCTCGCCGGGGATGTTGAACAGGATCGAGGTGATCGAGCCACCGAACAACGCGCCCCAGTACATGCAGGAAAGCAGGATGATCGCCGACACCGGCGACATGCTGAAGGTCAGCGGCAGCAGCAGCGCCACCCCGTTCGGCGCACCGAGGCCCGGCAGCACGCCGACCAGGATGCCGAGCAGCACGCCGATCACCATCAGGCCGAGGTGATGGGCGCTGAGGACCAGGCTCATGCCCTGCATCAGGGAATCGAATTCGCTCATGGCCTGGCGCTCCCGACGAAGGCCGCGAGGTCGGCCAGTATTCCGGCATCCAGCGGCACCTTGAACCAGACGGCGAAGACCAGGTAGCTGGCCAGCGCCGCGCCGCAGGACAGCGTGACGATCAGCGGCACGCCGTAGGGTTTGTCGCGGCTGCGGTCGCGCCACATGAACCAGGCGATGAACAACGCGGAGGCGAGGTAGATCCCGGCGAACGGCATGGCCGCCACGTAGGCGGCGATCGGCAGGAACACCGCAAGCACCCGGCGAAAGGCCGCGCGGGCGACGAACGAGGTACCCAGCGCCCGCCAGCGGCACAGGGCCATGAGCTGGTTGCCGAGGCTGGCGGCGCTCAGCAGCAGGCCGATGTAGAAGGGGAAATAGCCGGCCTCGGGGCCGCTGTCGCCCCAGCCGATGCCGATATCCTGGCTGCCGTACATGACGATCGCGCCGAGCGCGGCGGTGAACAGCGCCAGGCCGATCTCCACCCAGCGGGTGGCGACCAGCGGCGCATTGGATGAGCTGGACATGTTCGTCTCCTGGTCGCGCTACGCGGGTTACTGGCGAAGCCAGCCGGCTTCCTGGAACAGCGGGATGACGCGCTGGCGGTCCTTCTCGATGTAGCTCACCAGGTCCTCGCCAGCGAGGAAGGTCGGCGCCAGCGCCGAGCGTTCGACATAGTCCCTGAACTCGGCGGTCTGGCTGACCTTGCGCATCAACTCGACGTAGAAGGCGCGCTGCTCGTCGCTGACTCCGCCGGGCAGGAACACGGTGCGCGGGAAGCGGTACTGGTCGATGCCCAGGCCCTGTTCGTGGCAGGTGGGGATGTCCGCCCAGGACTGCTCGGCAGCGACCTTGGCGGTGTAGATCATGCGCTCGTGGCTGAACACGCAGAGCGGCCGGACCTGGCCGCCGCGCCACTGGCTGAGGCTTTCCGCCGGGTTGTTGAGGTTGGCGGCGATGTGCCTGCCGGCCAACTGGATGGACGCCTCGCTGCCGCTCTTGAAGGGGATGTAGGTCAGCTTGCCGCCGACCTGCTTGCCGAGCAGCAGGCTTAGAGTCTGGTCGACGTCCTTCGACTGGCTGCCGCCGAAGCGCATGCCTGCCGCGTCCTTCTTCAGATCGGCGAGGAACGCCGCGGCGTCCGCCCACGGCGCCGCCTGGTAGGTCCAGAGGATGAAGTCGTCCTCGGCCACCGCCGCCACCGGCGTCAGGTCGGTCCATTGGTAGCCCAGCCGGGCCACCAACGGCAGCAGGTAGACATTGTTGGTGCCGATCACCAGCTTGTGCGCGTTGCCCTTGGCCAGCTTCAGGTCGAGGAAGGCTTCGGCGCCGTTGCCGCCGCCCTTGTTCAGCACCACGGTGTTGACCTCGAGCAGCTTGTTCTGGCTGATCGCCGACTGGACCAGACGGGCGAGTTGGTCGGTGCCGCCACCGGGACCGCCGGCGACGACGATCTCCAGGTTCTCTTCGGGTTTCCAGGCAGCCGCCAGGGCGGGCAGGGCGGTGCAGCAGAGCAGGGCGCAAGCGGCCAGGAAGGAGGGGACGGAGCGCGCATATGCGGTACGCATGGAGGACCTCTGGTTGTCATTGTTGTTATGGGTAGAGCGGAGTGTGCGAAGCGCACCGATAAGCGTCCACTCAAAATAAGGCATACACCGATAGCCTGGGGTTATGAGTGGAAGCGGATGTCGGACATCTGGAGCGATAACCGTAGGAAATGGCCGTATGAGCAGCTTTGATTAGACGGTTATCGATGGAAAGCCGGATAGTGGGCCTGCCGGACCTGCCAACCCAGTTCCGCAGCACAAGAACAACAATAAAAGAGGTACGACCCATGGCTCAGGCACAGACTGCCGTGCTCCAGGCTGATCCTGCCCAGGACAAGGCCACTGCCGCAAAACCCAGCAACGTCCGCTGGCGCATCTTCGCCATCGTCTTCGCCCTGACGGTGATCAACCTGGTCGACCGGGTCTCGCTGTCCATCGCCATGCCCACCATCGCCGGTGAATTCCAGCTCACGCCGAGCATGCAGGGGCTGATCCTCAGCAGCTTCTTCTGGGCCTACGCGCTGTTGCAGATTCCCGGCGGCTGGCTGATCGACCGCTACGGCCCGCGCCGGGTGATCGGCTGGTCCACCGGCCTCTGGGGAGCCTTCCAGACCCTCGCGGCCTTCGCCAGCGGCGGCCTGTCGCTGATGTTCGCCCGGGTCGCCCTGGGCGCGGCGGAAGCGCCGCTGTTCCCCTCCGGCGGCAAGCTCAACTCGCTGTGGCTGGGCTCCAGCGAACGCAGCCGCGGCGCCGTGCTGATGGACTGCGGAGGGCCGCTGGGCGTCGCTCTCGGCGGACTGGTCATCGCCTACCTGATCGCCGTGCTCGGCTCCTGGCGCAGCGCCTTCTTCATCGCCGGCATCGCCACCCTGGCCATGGCCTGGCTGGCCTGGCACTACCTGCGCGACGACCCGGCCGAGCATCCCGGGGTCAACGCCGCCGAGCTGGACCGGATCAACGCCGACCGCTCCACCCCGCTCGCCGAAGCGGACTGCCAGGCCGGCGGAAGACTGGGCATCGCCGGCCGCTCCCTGGTCGGTATCGTCCTCGGCCGCGCCAGTTGGGCCATGGTGTTCTTCGGCCTGCTGACCTGGGGTCCTAGCTACCTGGCGCAGGCGCGCGGCTTCGATATCAAGGGTATCGGCGCCGCGACCTTCGTCATCTTCCTCTGCGGCGCCGTCGGTTCCCTGGTCGGCGGCTTCCTCTGCGACCTGCTGATCCGCAAGGGCGTGCGCCGCGGCCTGGCGGCCAAGGGCCTGCTGACGGTCTCGGGCCTCGCGGCGCTGGTCGCCTTCCTGCTGTTGCCGAGCCTGGAAGATGCCTATGCCGCCGTGACCCTGCTGGCGCTGACCGCCTTCTTCCTGATGTGGGGCAGCCTGTACTGGAGCTTTCCGGCCTTGCTCGCCGCTCCGGCCCGGGTCGGCCTGGTCGGCGGGGTGATGAACATGGCCGGCAGCCTCGGCGGCATCGCCGTGCCGATCCTGGTCGGGCTGCTGCTGCAACACCTGGGCGGATATGCCGCGGTGCTGGGCTTCTTCGCCCTCTGCTCGGCAGCCTTCATCGCCGGCACCCTGCTGATTTCCCTGGACAAGACCGAGGCAAAGCATGGCTGAGCTGTACGACGGGCCGATCGTCGACGCCCATCATCATTTCTGGGACCCGCAGGCGAACTACCACCCCTGGCTCGCGGAGGACGCCAAGATTCCGTTCCGCTACGGCGACTACAGCGCGATCAAGCGCCGCTACCTGCCGGCGGACTACTTCGGCGACGTCGGCGCACACCGGGTGGTCGAGACGGTCTACGTGGAAACCGAGTGGGACCCGCGCGATCCGCTCGGCGAAACCCGCTTCGTGCATCACCTCGCCGAACGCCATGGCGCGCCCCACGCGGTGGTGGCGCAGGCCTGGCTGGACGCGCCGGACGCCGCCGAGGTGCTGGCGGCGCAGGCGGGCTTCGCACGGGTCCGCAGCGTCCGCCACAAGCCCGGCGGTCCGCAACGCCCGCAACAGGTCGGCGAGCTGCGCAGCCTGATGAGCGACGAGCGCTGGCGTCGCGGCTATGCCGAGCTGGCCCGGCACGGCCTGCACTTCGACCTGCAGACACCCTGGTGGAACCTCGCCGAGGCCGCATGCCTGGCGCGCGACTTCCCCGATACGCTGATCGTGCTCAACCACGCCGGCCTGCCGTCCGATCGCAGCGAGGAGGGGCTGGCCGCCTGGCAACGGGCCATGGCGCGCTTCGCCGAATGCCCCAACGTGGCGTTGAAGATCTCCGGCATCGGCCAGGCCGGCCGGCGCTGGAGCGTCGAGGACAACGCCTGGATCGTCCGCGAAAGCATCGCCCTGTTCGGCATCGAGCGGGCGATGTTCGCCAGCAACTTCCCGGTGGACAGCCTGTGCGGCTCGTTCGACGACATCTATGGCGGTTTCAAACGCATCGTCGCCGACCTGCCGTACGCCGACCAGGAACGGCTTTTCCATAGCAACGCGCGGCGCATCTACCGCACCGTACCCGACACCGTGCGCCTGCAGCAGGCGTCGCCCGACCCGAGGACTTCCCCATGAACGCTCCATCCCTACCGCGACTGGCCATGGTCCTGGGCGATCCGGCCGGCATCGGCCCGGAACTGATCGCCCGCCTGCTGGCCGACACCGAGGTGCGCGAGAAGGCGCACATCGTGCTGATCGCCGACGAAGCGGAAATGCGCCGCGGCATGCGCATCGCCGGCTGCGAATTCCCCTACCGGCGCATCGACGCGCTGGAGAGCCTGGATTTCGCCGACGCCACGCCACTGCTGCATCCCTGGCACGGCCAGGGCGAGGGCGAGTTCCCACGCAGCGAAGCGAGCGCCGTCGGTGGCCGCTACAGCCTGGAGACCCTCGCGCAGGCCCTCGAACTGACCCGCAGCGGCAGGACCGACGCGATCCTCTTCGGCCCGCTGAACAAGACCTCGCTGCACATGGCCGGCATGGACCACAGCGACGAGTTGCACTGGTTCGCCGAGCGCCTGGGGTTCGGCGGCCCGTTCTGCGAGTTCAACGTCCTCGACGACCTCTGGACCTCGCGGGTGACCTCCCACGTAGCCCTGGCCGAGGTGCCGGGCCTGCTCAGCCAGGAGCGGGTAGGGGAGGCGATCCGCCTGATCGACGACGCGCTGCGCCGCAGCGGCCTGGCGCGGCCGCGCATCGGCGTCTGCGGACTGAACCCGCACAACGGCGACAACGGCAGCTTCGGCCGCGAGGAGCTGGACATCATCGCTCCGGCGGTGCGGAAGGCGCGCGAACAGGGGATCGCCGCCGACGGCCCGTATCCCGCCGACACCATTTTCCTCAAAGTGCAGGGCGACGCCCGTGCCTTCGACGCGGTGGTGACCATGTACCACGACCAGGGGCAGATCGCGATCAAGCTGATGGGATTCTCCCGCGGCGTGACCGTCCAGGGCGGCCTGCCGATCCCCATCGCTACGCCGGCCCACGGTACCGCCTTCGATATCGCCGGGCAGGGAAGGGCCGACGTCGGCGCCACCCGCCAGGCGTTCGAGATCGCCTGCCGGATGGGCAGGCGCAAAGCCTGATCGCCTGCATGCGACGCGACAACCAGAGCGCCGCCCCTTCGTAACGCGCTCCCTGGCGCCTCCCTGTACCGTCGCGGCGGGGCAGGAGGCGTCGCACCTTCGACGAGAGACACATCGCCTGGAGCCGCAGCGCTCCACGGCTCGCCTCGGCCTGGGAAAAGGAAAAACAACAATGACCCGTTCCGCTCCGAACCTGCTGAAATCCGCCTCGCTCGCCCCGGTCCTGCTGGCCGGCCTGCCGTCGCTCGCCGGCGCCGAGGGCTTTATCGAAGACGCCAGCGTCAGCCTCGGCCTGCGCAATCTCTATTTCAATCGCGACTTCCGCCAGCCCGGCGCGGCGCAGTCGAAGCAGGAGGAGTGGGCCCAAGGCTTTCTCCTACAGGCGAAGTCCGGCTATACCCAGGGCACCCTGGGCCTGGGCGTCGAGCTGATCGGCCAGCTCGGCCTGAAGCTCGACAGCAGCCCTGATCGTGCTGGCTCCGGGCTGCTGCCACGCCACGCCGACGGACGCGCAGCGGACGACTACGCGCGACTGGGCGTGGCGCCGAAGCTGAAGCTGTCGAATACCGAGCTGAAGCTCGGCGAACTGCTGCCGGAACTGCCAATCCTCCTGCGCAACGACGGCCGCCTGCTGCCACAGACCTTCCAGGGCGGCATGCTGACCTCCAGGGAAATCGCCGGCCTGACCCTGCACGGCGGGCAGATGCGCTCGCTCAGCCAGCGCAACTCCAGCGACCACCAGGACCTCTCGGTGGATGGGCGTGGCGGGGCGTTCTCCGACCGTTTCGACTACCTGGGCGCGGAATACCGCTTCAATGCCGAGCGCAGCCAGGTCGGGCTGTGGCAGGCGCGGCTGCAAGACATCTACCGGCAGGACTACTACAGCCTGAGCCACAAGCAGAGCTTCGGCGGCTGGCGCCTGGGCGCCAGCGTCGGGCTCTTCGACACGCGCGACGAAGGTGCCGCGAAGCTCGGTGAACTGGACAATCGCGCGCTGACCGGTTTCTTCAGCGCGACCCGCGGCGGCCACAGCCTCGGCGCCGGCTACCAGCGCATGTACGGCGACGACGGGATGATCTACATCGCCGGCACCAGCACGCCGTTGGTCAACGACATCCAGGTGCGCAACTTCACCAGCGCCGGCGAGCGCTCCTGGCAACTGCGCTACGACTACGACTTCGTCGCCCTGGGCATTCCCGGGCTGACCGCCATGGCCCGCTACGCCAGCGGCGCCCATGCCCGGACGAAGGCGATGGACGACGGCCGCGCCTGGGAACGCGACGTGGACGTCGCCTACGTGATCCAGAGCGGCCCGCTGAAGAACCTCGGCCTGCGTTGGCGCAACGCCATGCTGCGGTCCAACCATGCCGCCGATGTCGACGAGAACCGCCTGATCCTCTCGTATTCCCTGCCGCTGCTCTGAGCGCAGGGCCGCTCTCGCTGCTGCCCGATAACCGGCGATTGGCTGATTGGTGAAAAGGTATTGCCTGGGGTTATCGATGAATGCGCAGAAGTGATTATCCGCGCGGGAGCGGCCTGGCTACAGTCGGCCCAACGCAAGCGGCCATGCCGCCTCCGCGTCGAACAACAACAACAAGAAGGAAGCCCTCCATGAGCGCCATGAACGACCACGCCAGGCTGCTGTCCTCGGCGATCGCCACCAGCCGCCTGCGTCTCCTGCCTTTCCTGGTCCTGATGTATGTACTGGCTTTCATCGACCGGGCCAACGTCGGTTACGCGCGGGCCTTCCTGCAAGCCGACACCGGCCTCGGCGATGCCGCCTTCGCGTTCGGCGCGAGCATCTTCTTCATCGGCTATGCCTGCTTCGAGGTACCCAGCAACCTGATGCTGCACCGCCTCGGCGCCAGGGTCTGGCTGTGCAGGATCATGGTCACCTGGGGCCTGGTCTCGGCGGCGATGATGTTCGCCGACGACGCCATGACTTTTTATGTCCTGCGCTTCCTGCTGGGCGTCGCCGAGGCGGGCTTCTTCCCCGGCATCATCCTCTACCTCACCTACTGGTTCCCGCAGCGCAGCCGTGCCCAGGCGCTCGGCCTGTTCTATTTCGGCCTGCCGCTGGCGCTGGTGCTGGGCGGTCCGCTGTCCGGCTGGCTGCTGGAGTTCCACGGCATCTTCGGCCTGGCCAACTGGCAGTGGCTGTTCGTCACCGAGGGACTGCTGGCCTCGCTGGTCGGCATTGCCGCCTACTTCTACCTGGTCGACCGCCCGCGCGATGCCGGCTGGCTGAGCGACGAGCAGAAGCGGGCGCTGGAAGGCGAGCTGGCCGAAGAAGACACCCGCAAACAGGCACGCGGCCCGCACGGCTTCCTCAGCGCTCTGCGCAGCGGCCAGGTGCTGAAGTTCTGCCTGGTCTACTTCACCATCCAGATGAGCGTGTACGGAGTGGTGTTCTACCTGCCGACCCGCATCGCCAGCTTCCTCGACGGCCAGGTCGGCCTGAACGTAGGCCTGATCACCGCGATTCCCTGGGTCTGCGCCCTGGTGGTAACGCGCCTGGTGACCCGCCAGGCCGATCGCAGCGGCCTGCACCGCCAGCTCGCGGTGGCCATGCTGGGCATGGCCGCAGCCGGCATCGCCGCCTCGGCGCTGGCCGGCAACCTGGGCCTGGCGGTGATCGCCTTCTGCTTCGCCGCGTCCGGCTTCGTCTCGGTGCAGCCGCTGTTCTGGACCCTTCCCACCGGTTACCTGAGCGGTGCGGCCGCGGCCAGCGGCATCGCCCTGATCAACTCCCTGGGCAACCTCGGCGGCTTCGTCGCGCCGAACCTCAAGACCCTCATGGAAAGCCAGTTCGCCGACCCGCGCGCCGGCATGTTCGCCCTGGCCGCCGTCGGCCTGCTCGGCGCCTGCCTGCTGGCCCGGCTGAAGACCTCCGGATCGCCGTCCGTCCCGCTGCGAGCGCGGCAGGCCGGCTGACCCACACTACGCACCGATAGGAGCTGCGACATGAAAATCAAATCCGTCCGTACCCGCGTCTTCGAATGGAAGGGCAAGGTCGTCCCGCCGCAGGCGCACTTCTGCACCAATGCCAGCGACATCCTGTTCGAGAAAGGGGACGCCATGGGCTCGTTCCGCTTCCACGGCTGGCTGGTGGTGGAGATCGAGACCGACGACGGCCTCGTCGGCATCGGCAACTGCGCCCTGGCGCCGCGCGTGGCGAAGGAAATCGTCGACCTCTACCTGGCGCCGATCTGCATCGGCGAAGACCCGTTCGACAACGAGTACATCTGGCAGAAGATGTATCGCCGCACCCACGCCTGGGGCCGCAAGGGCATCGGCATGGCAGCCATCTCGGCGGTGGACCTGGCGATCTGGGACATCATGGGCAAGGCGGTGAACAAGCCGGTGTTCAAGCTGCTCGGCGGTCGCACCAAGGAGAAGATCTGGACCTACGCCTCGAAGCTCTACGCCAACGACAACCTCGACGCCTTCCTCGAAGAGGCCCAGGGCTACCTGAACCAGGGCTTCACCGCGCTGAAGATGCGCTTCGGCTATGGCCCCAAGGACGGCCCGGCGGGCATGCGCAGGAACATCGAGCAGGTCCGCGCGCTACGCGAACTGGCCGGGCCGGACATCGACATCATGCTCGAATGCTACATGGGCTGGACCCTGGAATACGCCCGGCGGATGCTGCCGAAGCTCGCCGAGTTCGAACCGCGCTGGCTGGAGGAGCCGGTGATCGCCGATGACATCGAGGGCTACGTCGAGCTGAAGAAGATGGGGATCATGCCGATCTCCGGCGGCGAGCACGAATTCACCGGCCACGGCTTCAAGGACCTGCTGGAGCGCCGCGCGGTGGACGTCATCCAGTACGACACCAACCGCGTCGGCGGGATCACCGCCGCGCGCAAGATCAACGCCATGGCCGAGGCCTGGTCGGTGCCGGTGATCCCGCACGCCGGACAGTTGCACAACTATCACCTGACCATGGCCAGCACCGCCTCGCCGATGGCCGAGTTCTTCCCGGTGTTCGACGTCGAGGTCGGCAACGAGCTGTTCTACTACGTGTTCAAGGGCGAGCCGCAGCCGGTCGACGGCTATATCCAGCTGGACGACCACAAGCCCGGCCTGGGCCTGGAGATATCCGAAGAGCACCTCAAGGATTTCATCATCATCGAGTGATAGTCGGAGCCCACAGGAGGAGCCGAGATGCGGCTGATTCAATTCGAGGACCGGGCAGGGCAGCGCCGGGTCGGCGTCGTCGAAGGCGCCGGGATACAGGTGCTGCGCGGCGTGCGCAGCACGCGCGAACTGGGGCTGGCGGCGATTCGCGCGGGCATCGGCCTGCACGACGAGGTGCTGCGCCGAGGCAGCGAGCCAGGCCCGGACTATGCCGGGTTGCTGGAGGAGGGAAGGGTGCTACCGCCGCTGGATCATGACGACCCGGCCCATTGCCTGGTCAGTGGCACCGGCCTGACCCACCTGGGCAGCGCCGCGACGCGCGACCGCATGCACCAGCAGAACCAGGGCGACGAGACCGCGCTGACCGACACCATGCGCATCTTCAGGTGGGGCCTGGAGGGCGGCAAGCCGCCGGCGGGCCAGGTCGGCGCGCAGCCCGAATGGTTCTACAAGGGCGACGGCGGCATCGTCGTGCGCCCCGGCGCGGACTTCCCGCTGCCGGCCTTCGCCGAGGATGCCGGCGAGGAGCCGGAGCTGGTCGGGCTCTACCTGATCGGCGATGACCGCCGGCCTTATCGGCTCGGCTACGCCCTGGGCAACGAGTTCTCCGACCACCTGATGGAGCGCCGCAACTACCTGTACCTGGCGCATTCCAAGCTGCGCGCCTGCTGCTACGGGCCGGAGCTGCGGGTTGGCGAACTGCCGCGCCACCTGCAGGGCGAGAGCCGGATCCTGCGCGACGGCGAAGTGCTCTGGCAGCAGGCGTTCCTTTCCGGCGAGGACAACATGTGCCACAGCCTGGAGAACCTCGAGTACCACCATTTCAAGTACGCGCAGTTCCTCCGTCCGGGCGACGTCCACGTGCATTACTTCGGTACCGCCACGCTGTCCTTCGCCGACGGGATCAAGGCTGCTCCGGGGGATGTCTTCGAGATCGCCATGGCCGAGTTCGGCGCGCCGCTGCGCAATGGCATCGCCGCCGTCGAGACCGCACTGACGCCGGGGCGGGTGGTAGCGCTCTGAAGCCCCACCGCCGTGCATAGGCCGGAGCTCCACGAGAGACCCGCGGCACGGTTTCCTTCATTCCTGCGGAGCCTCGGCTCCAACCCCGCCGGCCATCCCCGGCGGGGCTTCCCCTGTATGAGGTCGACATGACAGCCATCCTCGGACACAACTTCATCGGCGGCGCCCGCAGCGCGGCCGGCACGCTCTTCCTGCAAAGCCTCGACGCCGCCAGCGGTGAGGCGCTGCCGTACCGCTTCGTGCAAGCCACCCCGGAAGAAGTGGACGCCGCCGCCGAAGCCGCCGCCAGCGCCTACCCGCACTACCGGCAACTGCCGGCCAGCCGCCGCGCGGAATTCCTCGATACCATCGCCGCCGAACTCGACGCACTGGACGATGATTTCGTCGCCATCGTCTGCCGTGAAACCGCGCTACCGGCCATGCGCATCCAGGGCGAACGCAGCCGCACCAGCGGCCAGCTGCGCCTGTTCGCCGAAGTCCTGCGGCGCGGCGACTTCCATGGCGCGCGCATCGACCGCGCCCGGCCCGAACGCAAGCCGCTGCCACGCGTCGACCTGCGCCAGTGCCGGATCGGCCTCGGCCCGGTGGCGGTGTTCGGCGCGAGCAACTTCCCCCTGGCATTCTCCACCGCCGGCGGCGATACCGCCGCGGCCCTGGCCGCCGGCTGCCCGGTAGTGTTCAAGGCACACAGCGGACACATGGCCACCGCCGAACGGGTCGCCGCGGCGATCCTCCGCGCGGCCGAGCGCACCGGCATGCCGGCGGGCGTGTTCAACATGATCTACGGCGGCGGAGTAGGGGAGCGGCTGGTCCGCCATCCCGCGATCCAGGCGGTCGGCTTCACCGGTTCGCTGAAGGGCGGCCGCGCCCTCTGCGACATGGCGGCCGCCCGGGCGCAACCGATCCCGGTGTTCGCCGAGATGAGCAGCATCAACCCGGTGGTGCTGCTGCCGGCGGCGCTGAAGAAGCGCGGCGAGGCCGTGGCCGACGAACTGAGCGCCTCGGTGGTGCTCGGCTGCGGCCAGTTCTGTACCAATCCCGGGCTGGTCATCGGCATCCGCTCTGCGCAATTCTCGGCGTTCCTCGAACGCTTCGCCGCCCGCATGGACGACCAGCCGGCGCAGACCATGCTCAATGCCGGCACGCTGGCCAGCTATGAAAAAGGCCTGGCGGCGCTGCACGCCCACCCGCGCGTCCGCCACCTCGCCGGGCAGCCGCAGGAGGGCCGCCAGGCCCGGCCGCAACTGTTCCAGGCGGACGTCAGCCTGCTGCTGGAGGGCGACGAGTTGCTGCAGGAAGAAGTCTTCGGCCCGGCCAGCGTGGTCGTCGAGGTCGCCGACCACGCCGAACTGAAGCGCGCGCTGCATGGGCTACACGGGCAGCTCACCGCGACCCTGATTGCCGAAGCGGAAGACCTGGCGTCCTTCGCCGACCTGGTACCGCTACTGGAACAGAAGGCAGGGCGCCTGCTGCTCAACGGCTATCCGACCGGCGTGGAAGTCTGCGACGCGATGGTCCACGGCGGCCCGTACCCGGCCACCTCGGACGCCCGCGGCACCTCGGTGGGCACCCTGGCCATCGACCGTTTCCTGCGCCCGGTGTGCTACCAGAACTACCCGGACGCGTGGCTGCCGGAAGCGCTGAAGGATGGCAACCCATTGGGGATTGCGCGGTTGGTGGACGGGGTTGAGACGCGGGCGGCGATTGACTGAAAGAGGAACCGGGCAAAGACGAGGGTCGGAGGATATCGGAGCCTCAGAGGTGTGCAGCAGGACACTGGAGGAGCCCCGGAAGAGGCCCGCCGGTGTTCCTGCCTGTACCCCGAATGAGCAAAGCGAGTATCGATCCAGGGCTACCCGAGTGCTCCTATCGTCCCATGCCTGGACGCGGAAAAGCCGCTTCTCGGTGTCGAGGGATTCTCGGCCGATACCGCCACTTGCATCGGCATGAGACAGGAGGCGCGCCACAATCTCTCCGGGGGTCCTTCCTTCCGTGGCGAATGCCATGATGCCCCCCTGGCAGGATCGCCGCTTGGCTCCGTATAGCGCGATGGTGAAAAACACATGAGACAATATTGACTCATGTGAACTATATAAGCATCATGCGATCCCAGCGCTCGATCGTCGTCCAAGCGGCATGAATAGCGAGTCCGGCCCAGCCTGGCCAGATCGAGCCGAGCGGACAACTGATGCGCGTGAGTGGCCGAACCCATGCCATCGCTGTAACGCCCCGAACAGAATCGTCTTCCGACGGCAGCCTCCCCCGACAGGTGGTTTCCCCGTGCCCATTCCCTGCCGGGCAAGGCACAGGTTGGCCGCCGCGCTGGACGACGACAAACCATCACCGTCCCGGCAGAGATCCTGGAGAACGACAATGCGTGCGATCGATGCCGGCATTCTGGTCTGCGGCGAGTGCCACCAGTTGAATCGCGCCGACGGGAACGAGCATCCGCGTTGCAGTCGCTGCGGCGCGAAGCTGCATCCTCGGCGGCCGAGCAGCATCGCCCGTACCTGGGCGTTGCTGATCTCGGCGATGATTCTCTACGTTCCCGCCAACCTGTTGCCGATCATGACCGTCAACATGCTCGGCAAGGGCTCCCCGGCGACCATCATGGGCGGGGTCGTGACCCTGATCCAGGCCGACATGTTTCCCATCGCCCTGGTGGTGTTCGTCGCCAGTATCGTCGTCCCCACCTTCAAGCTGGTCGGCATCGCCCTGTTGCTCTATTCGGTGCAGCGGCACCAGCCGATGTCGGCCCGCCAGCGAATCATGATGTACCGCTTCATCGAATGGGTCGGGCGCTGGTCGATGCTCGATATCTTCGTCATCGCCATCCTCGTGGCGCTGGTCAATTTCGGCAACCTGGCGAGCATCGAGGCCAATCTCGGCGCCGCCGCCTTCGCCAGCGTGGTGGTGCTCACCATGCTCGCCGCCGTGACGTTCGACCCCCGGCTTATCTGGGACAACACCAATCTGGACGACGAGAATGAGTGATTTGCCAAGCCCGAAGAAACACAAGACCTCGAACTGGTCGGCGATCTGGGTGCTGCCGCTGGTGGCCCTGGCTATCGGGGCCTGGCTGGGCTGGCGCGCCTACGACCAGGCAGGGGTGTTGATCCAGGTGCGCTTCGAGAGCAGCGATGGCATCCAGGCGAAGAAGACCGAGGTGCTGTACAAGGGCATCGCGGTCGGCAAGGTCGTCGCGCTGGATGTCAGCGAAGATATCAAGGGCGTGGTGGCCACCATCGAAATGGACAAGGAGGCGCGCCAGTACCTGAGCAAGGACACCCGCTTCTGGCTGGTCAAGCCGCGGGTTTCCCTGGCTGGCGTCACCGGCCTGGAAACCCTGGTATCTGGCGTCTACATCGCGGTCGATCCGGTGAAGGGCGAGAAGGAAGAACGCAACTTCACCGCGCTGAAGCAGCCGCCCCCCCTTTCCGACAGGCTGCCCGGCCTGCACCTGACCCTCAAGGCCGATCGCCTGGGCTC
>NZ_JAJQKY010000012.1:0-201097 GCF_021213715.1 Pseudomonas sp. CP-1 | reverse complement strand
CCTGGAACACCGCGTGGCCGGCGCCGACGCCAACCCCTACCTGCTACTGGCAGCGGTGCTGGCAGGCGTTCATCACGGGCTGACCAACAAGGTCGAGCCGGGCGCGCCGATCGAAGGCAACTCCTACGAGCAGATGGAGCCGAGCCTGCCGAACAACCTGCGCGACGCCCTGCGCGAGCTGGACGAAAGCGAGATCATGGCGAAGTACATCGACNTCGAAGGCAACTCCTACGAGCAGATGGAGCCGAGCCTGCCGAACAACCTGCGCGACGCCCTGCGCGAGCTGGACGAAAGCGAGATCATGGCGAAGTACATCGACCCGAAGTACATCGACATCTTCGTCGCCTGCAAGGAAAGCGAGCTGGAGGAGTTCGAGCATTCGATCTCCGACCTCGAGTACAACTGGTACCTGCATACCGTCTGAGGTAGCGGTATCGGCGCGCCGGTCCTGGGCCGGCGCCGTACGCAGCGAAATCCGGGGCGGTTTCGCAGACACTCAACGCGGGGGCGTCTGTGTCTGGGAAACCGCCCCGGTCCTTTTCTCGGAACCGGGAAATGTGCGCCACGGCACAGCCTGCCGCCACGCCTCCCGCCAGACTCGATGCTGGCCTGCATCAATGCCGCTGCCGCGTGGCTCCGGCACCATCGTCCGCTCCGTTCCGTCCAGCGAGAAGATTCCATGCCCCGCCTTTCCGTCCTGCTGTTCCTCGCCCTCGCACCCTGGCTGGCCCAAGCCAAGGAGACCCTGCGCGTCTACAACTGGAACGACTACATCGACCCGCAGGTGCTCGAGTCTTTCCAGAAGGACACCGGCATCCGCGTCGAGTACCACACCTTCGCCACCGCCGAGGAACTGGACAAGGCGCTGCGCAGTGGCGAGGCGATCGACGTCGCCGTCCCCTCCCACGACACCCTGCCGGCCCTGCTGAAGGACAACCTGCTGCGGCCGCTGGACTTCACCCAGTTGCCCAACCGCAGCCATCTCGACCGTCAATTGCTGAGCAAACTGGCCGCGGTCGACCCTGACAACCGCCACGCCGTCCCCTATCTATGGGGTGCCGTAGGCCTGGCCATCAATACCCCGCAGGCCGAAGCCGCCTATGGCGGGCCGCTGCCCAACAGCTGGAGCCTGCTGTTCGACGCCAGCCAGAGCCAGCGCCTGAAAAGCTGCGGCATCAGCCTGCTGGACGCGCCGGACGAAACCCTGGCGATCCTCCTCAACTACCAGGGCCGCAACCTCGGTCGTACCGCTCCGAGCCAGGTACGCCGCGCCGCCGAGGCGCTGCACGGACTGCGACCGAACCTGCGCTACGTCGACAGCGAGCGCTACATCGCCGACCTCGAAGGCGGTCGCCTCTGCCTGGCCATGGCCTGGGTCGGCGACGCCCTGCGCGCGGCCAAGGCGGGCCAGCCGGTAAGTTTCGAGGTACCGCAGGAAGGCTCGGTGCTGTTCATCGACAACCTGGTGATTCCGGCCAGCGCCCAGCATCCACGACAGGCGCACCGCTTCATCGACTACCTGATGCAACCGAAGATCGCCGCACAGATCACCGCCGCCACCCTCTACCCCAGCGGCAACGCCGACGCCGCCGGCTTCCTCGATCCCGCCCTGCGCCAGCAACCCGGCCTGTATCCGGACCGCGACACCAGCCGCCGCCTGTTCGCCCTGGAAACGCCGCCGGAAAAACTCCGGCCGGTGGTCGACGAGATCTGGAAGGCCTTCCGCGGCGCCAGCCACTGAGCGGCTTGCCCCGGTCGCGTGAGCTGGCGTCCAATAGCCGCTCACGCCCGGAGACCCGCCACATGCAGCCCACCTCGCCCACCCGCAAGCCCCGCGCCAGCAGCCAGGCCCGGATCGCCGCGATCCTCGACGCCGCTCGCGGCCTGCTCGCCGACGAAGGCATCGGCGGCCTGACCATCTATAGCGTGGCCGAACGCGCGGAAATGCCACCATCGTCGGTCTACCACTTCTTCCCCAGCGTGCCGGCCCTGCTCCAGGGGCTGACCGGCGAGGTCCACGCCGCCTTCCGCGCGTGCCTCGAACAGCCGGTGGACCATGCAGGCCTGCGCTGCTGGCGCGACCTGTCGCGGATCGTCGAGGAGCGCATGCTGGCGGTCTACGCCCGCGACGCGGCGGCCCGCCAACTGATTCTCGCCAGCCACGGCCTGGCCGAAGTCACCCAGGCCGATCGCCAACATGACGTGCAACTCGGCCAGGCCATGCGCGCCCTGTTCGAGCGGCATTTCCTGCTGCCTCCGCTGCCGACCGATATCGAGATCTTCAGCCTGGCCATGGAGCTAGGCGATCGCGTCTACGCATTGTCGGTACAGCGTCACGGGATCATCGACGCACGCCTGGCGGAAGAAGGCATGCGGGTGTTCGACGCCTACCTGGGGCTCTACCTGCCGCCGATCCTGGAAAAGCGTAGCGAACCATTAACCGGATTTATATCCGATTTAAATCGATAGAAAATCCATAAAACTCCCTTAAACCGCTTCACAGTCCGATTTTTATCGGATATAAATCCGCCCATCACTCGATCGGGCGCGACACCCCGTTCCCGCCCGCCCGACCCACAACCGGCCGCCGCCAAGCCCGGCAGCCATCCGAGCCAGCACACGAGGTGTTCCATGACCCGCAACGTCACCGTCGCCGCCACCCAGATGGCCTGCTCCTGGGATCGTCCGGCGAACATCGCCCGCGCCGAGAAACTGGTGCGCCAGGCCGCCGCCAGGGGTGCGCAGATCATCCTGATCCAGGAACTGTTCGAGACCCCCTACTTCTGCCAGAAGCCGAACCCGGACTACCTGCAGCTGGCCACCACGGTCGAGGAGAACGCCGCCATCGCCCACTTCCAGGCCCTCGCCCGGGAGTTGCAGGTGGTACTGCCGATCAGCTTCTTCGAACGCGCCGGGCGCGCCCGCTTCAACAGCATCGCGGTCATCGACGCCGATGGCGGCAACCTCGGGGTCTACCGCAAGAGCCACATCCCGGACGGCCCGGGCTACCACGAGAAGTACTACTTCAATCCGGGCGACACCGGCTTCAAGGTCTGGCAGACCCGCTACGCACGGATCGGCGTCGGTATCTGCTGGGACCAGTGGTTCCCCGAATCGGCGCGCAGCATGGCGTTGCTCGGCGCGGAACTCCTGTTCTACCCGACCGCCATCGGTAGCGAACCGCACGACGCCAGCATCAGCTCGCGCGATCACTGGCAGCGCGTGCAGCAAGGCCATGCCGGGGCCAACCTGATGCCACTGGTGGCTTCCAACCGCATCGGCCGCGAGGAGCAGGATGGCTACGACATCACCTTCTATGGTTCCTCGTTCATCGCCGACCCGTTCGGCGAGAAAGTCGAGGAGCTGAACCGCACCGAGGAAGGTATCCTTGTCCACACCTTCGACCTCGATGCGCTGGAGCGCACCCGCAGCGCCTGGGGCGTGTTCCGCGACCGCCGGCCGAACCTCTACGGTCCGCTGAAGACCCTCGACGGTTCGCTGGAGTCCTGAGGCCTCGGGAAACGATCCGCGCGGGGACGCCCCGCGCATTCCGCGCCGGCGTCCGCCGCGCATAGCAACGATTTCAGGAGCAGCGATGAGCAACCCGACCAGCACCCCACGCGCCGACGGCTTCCGCATGCCCGCCGAATGGGAACCCCACGAGCAGACCTGGATGGTCTGGCCGGAACGCCCGGACAACTGGCGCAACGGCGGCAAGCCGGCCCAGGCGGCCTTCGCCGCGGTGGCCAAGGCCATCGCGCGCTTCGAGCCGGTCACCGTCTGCGCCAGCGCCGGGCAGTACGAGAACGCGCGCGCGCGCCTCGACGACGGCAACATCCGCGTCGTGGAAATCAGCAGCGACGATGCCTGGGTCCGCGACACCGGCCCGACCTTCGTCATCGACGACAAGGGCGATGTACGCGGCGTCGACTGGGGCTTCAACGCCTGGGGCGGCTTCGAAGGCGGCCTGTACTTCCCCTGGCAGCGCGACGACCAGGTGGCACGCAAGATCCTCGAGATCGAACGGCGCGCCCGCTACCGCACCGACGACTTCGTCCTCGAGGGCGGCTCGATCCACGTCGACGGCGAAGGCACGCTGATCACCACCGAGGAATGCCTGCTCAACCACAACCGCAACCCGCACCTGAGCCAGGCGGAGATCGAGCGGACCCTGCGCGACTACCTTGCGGTGGACAGCATCATCTGGCTGCCGAACGGCCTCTACAACGACGAGACCGACGGCCACGTCGACAACTTCTGCTGCTACGTGCGTCCCGGCGAGGTGCTGCTGGCCTGGACCGACGACCAGGACGACCCGAACTACCTGCGCTGCCAGGCCGCCCTCCGCGTGCTGGAAGAAAGCCGCGACGCCAAGGGACGCAAGCTGGTGGTGCACAAGATGCCGATCCCCGGCCCGCTGTACGCGACCCAGGAAGAGTGCGACGGCGTGGATATCGTCGAGGGCAGCCAGCCGCGCGATCCCTCCATTCGCCTGGCCGGTTCCTACGTGAACTTCCTGATCGTCAACGGCGGCATCATCGCGCCGAGCTTCGACGATCCCAAGGACGCCGAGGCCAGGGCGATACTCCAGCGGGTGTTCCCCGAGCACGAGGTGGTGATGGTCCCGGGGCGCGAGATCCTCCTCGGCGGCGGCAACATCCATTGCATCACCCAGCAGCAACCAGCGCCGCGCAAGGCCTGACGGGCATCCCCCAGGGCGGATGGCCAGCCGCGGCGCTGTTCGCGCTGGCCGGCACGGCACGCCGAGTGGCGCCCTGAATGAAAAAAGCCCGCGTCCTCCAGGAGGACGCGGGCTTTTTCCTGTCCGGCCGGAGCTTACAGCAGCGGCAGGGTGTAGCTGACGATCAGGCGGTTTTCGTCCTGGTCGCGCTGGTTGTTGCTCGAACCGGCGGCCGGCAGGCCGCTGCGGAAGGAGGCGTTCTTCCAGGTGAAGCCCAGGCCCTTGAAGGTGCCGTCCGGGATCACGTAGGCCAGGGAGATATCGCGTTCCCACTCGCTCTGGTCGCCGCGGGCGGTCTTGATCTTGTCGCCGCTCAGGTAAATGGTGTTGAAGGTCAGGCCCGGCACGCCGACGGTGGCGAAGTCGTAGCCGTAGCGGACCTGCCAGGTGCGCTCGCCGGCACGCTGGAACTTGCCGATCTGCACGTCGGTGATCAGGTACGCGGTGGAACCTTCGCCATCGCCACGGTTCAGGAACGGGAAGTCGCTGTCGCCGTTGAGGATCTGGTAGCCGGCGCCGATGCTGTGGCCGCTGACGGTATAGGTGAAGAGACCGCTGAAGGCGCGGTTGTCGACTTCGCCCTTGGTCACGCCGCTGCCGTAGTAGCCGCTGCTGACGTAGCCGTCGGCACGGCCGGAACGGCTGCCGTTCTTGCCGTCGGAGCTGCTGTCGAAGGCGCGCAGGTCGGTCTTCAGGACGCCCGGGCCGATCTGCCAGTTGTGGATCAGGCCGAGGAAGTGCTGCTTGTAGAAGTCGTCCAGGTTGCCGTAGTAGTACTGCAGGGTCAGGTCCTTGTTGACCTTGTAGTCGCCACCCGCGTAGTAGAACTTGTTGCTGTCGCGCGAGCTGGCGCTGCTGCCGTTGGCGCCGGCGATGCTCAGGCTGCGGTTGTCGGTGGAGTTACGGCCCTTGGAGTGCTCCAGTTGGCCGGCAACCAGGGTGAAGTCCTTGAGATCGGTCGAGGTGACCTGGCCGCCCTCGAAGGTGACCGGCAGCAGGCGGCCGTCGTTGTAGGTGACCACCGGCAGCTTCGGCTGCAGGGTGCCGTAGCGGAACTCGGTGTTGGATACCTTGGCCTTGGCGGTCAGGCCCAGGCTGGCGAAGTCGTGCACCGGCTCACCGTTGCTTTCCAGCGGGAACACGGTGCCCGGCTGGCGGTCCAGGCCGCTCTTGCCGGCACGGCCGCCGCCGTCCAGGCGCACGCCGAGCAGGCCCAGCGCGTCGACGCCGAAGCCGACGGTGCCCTGGGTGAAGCCCGACTGGTAATTCAGGATGAAGCCCTGGCCCCACTCTTCCTGCTTGCTCGGCGAGGCGGTGCCATTGCGGTTGTCGGTATTGATGTAGAAGTTGCGCAGGGTCAGCGATGCCTTGCTGTCCTCGATGAAACCGGCGGCGACCGCCTGTTGCGCCAGGGCACCGAGGGTACCGGCAGTGATGGCCAGGGCCAGTCGTGACTTGTTGATCTTGCGACTCTTCATTGGTCTTTTCCCCATTGGTATTGCTAATTGTCTTCCGGTCGGGGGAAGTGGAACGCGTGGGCCCGACCGGTCGTTGAAACACTGAGCGCCGTACCATCCCGGAAGATGGCGCGCGCGAAACTCGGCATTCGATGGATCAGGAAACGGCGCAACCCGCGACGATGGAACGACGGGGCAGGCAAGCAGGCAGGGAGGCAGCGAACGGAAGCGTGTGCATGGGTGTACTCGTGTCTTGTTATTGTGCGGCGGGTATCTCGACCCACCGCCAGTGAAGGCAATTTGTAAGCCAATCTTTCCATCGGGCTCCGCCTTCGCGTCCTCTCGGGCTTCCTGCCCTTCTCCCGGCTGACGGGGCCGGAGGGTATCGGCAGAAAACCGCCTATTACAGCTTCCTTTCTGGCGAGTTACCGCCACGTTTCAGAAAATCGTTATTTCCTGCGCTTTATAGCGCGTGGGTAATAAACAGTAAAATATCCACAATAAACCTAAAAAGAATTAATTATTCGTATTTAATAGCTTTAAGGAATATTGTACCGCAGCCGCAGCCTGCCGGTCGCCTCCCCAAAGAGGTATTCCGTGGCGCCGTCGACAAAACGGAAACGTTTGCCCAGCGGTCAGCCCACGACGATGCAGTCCTTGCCCTGGCGCTTGGCCGAGTACATCGCGGCGTCGGCCCGGCTGTAGAGGGCACCGAGCCCCTCGTCATCGGCCTGGAGGACCGTCAGGCCCTGGCTGACGGTGATCCCGAAGCTTTGTTCGCCCTCCTGGAAGCGCAGGCGTTGCACCTCGCGCTGCAGGCGTTCGCCGATCTGTCGCGCGGTCTGCTCGTCGCAGCCGGGCAGCAGCACGGCGAACTCCTCGCCGCCGATCCGCCCGAACAGGTCGCCACGGCGCAACGCGGCACTGCCGCTCTGGGCGATACGCTGGAGGACCTGGTCGCCGACCTGGTGGCCGAAGCGGTCGTTGATCTTCTTGAAGTCATCGACGTCCAGCAGCAGGAACGCCAACGGTATCCCCTCGCGGCGACACTCCTTGAAGGCCGCCTCGGCACTGTCGAAGAAATAGCGACGGTTGCTGCTCTGGGTCAGCACATCGGTGGTGGCCAGCCGTTGCAGCTCGCTCTCCATGTGCTTCTTGTCGGTGATGTCCTCGGCGATGCCCACCACCATCAGCGGCAGTCCCGCCTCGCCCTGGCGACTGACGAAGCACTTGTCGTTGAGCCAGCGGACCTCGCCGTCGCCGCGCACGATGCGGTATTCGCGTTGTTCCACGGCGCCACGTTCGAGCACCTGCAGCAGGCTGCTGTCGGCGTAGTCGAGGTCGTCCGGGTAGATGCTGTTGCGCCACTCCTCGTAGTCCGCCAGCAGCAGCGCCGCGGAACGGCCGAAGATTTTCTCGTAGGCGGGGCTGACGTAGACCATCCGCCGGTTCTGCCAGTCGTAGGCCCAGAGCACCGAGTTGACGCTGGCCAGCAAGGCGCTGAAGAGTTGCTCGCGTTCCTTCAGCCGGGCCACTTCGGCACGGCTGTGCAGCAAGGCCAGCGCGGCCTCCTGCGGGTCTTCGGGAATGCCGGGTAGGTCGTCCATGGATCGTCGCTCTGCTCGCGGAACGGGTTCGACCGCCAACTTAGCGCAGGGGTCGCGGCGATACAGAAATGCCCGCCGAACGGCAGGGAAAGGCTCCAGCCAGTGCGCTCGGTCACAGTTGCCGAGCGATACCGTTCGTATTCGCCGGCACCTGCACGCCCAGTTGTTTCTGCGCCTCGAACAGCGAGCGCAGGAACAGGGTCAGGGTCGGTCGTTCTTCGTGTCCCTGGCGGGTAATGCAATGGAATTCCGAGTCGTAGGCCAGTTGCCGCGGCCGGATCGCCCGCATGCGTCCTTCGGCGACCCAGGTGGCGGCGTAGTGCGTCGGCAGGTAGCCGATGTAGGTGCCGCTGAAGACCAGGGTAGCGATGGCCTCCATGGTGTAGGCGTCGGTCCCCTGGTTGAAGCGCAGGTCGTGCGGGCGGTGGTTTTCCGCCATGTAGCCGCGGCCGACATAGTCGGCGGCGCAGATCTCGTCCAGCGCCGGCTCGTCGTCCGCCCGGGCGAAGAAGGGGTGCGCGCTGCCGCAATAGAGGTTCTGCTCCTCGCGGAACAGGGGTTGGTAGTAGAGCCCGGACAACCGGTGATGGAAGGCCCCCACCGCCAGTTGTAGGCGCTCTTCCAGCACCGCGTGCTCGAGTTCGTCGGGACGCCGCGTGTGCAGCTTGAGCAGGACCTCCGGGGCGCGCTGGCGAAACAGCCGGATGGCCAGCGGCAACGGCAGGCAATGCTGGCCGATGACGCCATCGACGCAACCCAGGTGCAACGCCTCGCGATCGCGCCCGCCGAGGCCGCGGACCTGCTCGCGAAAACGGGCGATGTCGCTGAACAGGCCGAGCGCGGCGTCATAGAGTTCCTGTCCCTCCTCGGTCAACTGGAAACCGCCGTTGCCGCGCCGGCACAGGGAATAGCCCAGGCGCACCTCCAAGTCGCGCACCAGCACGCTCAGGCGCGACAGGCTGGTGTTCAGGCGCACCTGGGCGGCAGTGAAGCCGCCGGCCTCGACGATGGCGCAGAAGGTGCGCAGCATGCGCAGGTCGATGTCGTTGAGGTTGCCCAGCATTCCCGCCCCCATGGCGTTCGGTCCGCCTTCGTTATAGCGCCAAAGCCGGGCCGGCGGAACGCCGTCAGGCGCTTCGCGCGGCCGACTCGGCAAGCAGGCAGAGCAGCTCGAACATCATGGTCGCCCCCACCAGCGCCGTGGCGCCGCCGACATCGAACGGCGGCGAGACTTCCACCACGTCGGCGCCGACCAGGTCCAGCCCGCGCAGGCCGCGGACCAGCTGCTGGGCCTGGAGGCTGGTCATGCCGCCGATCTCCGGGGTGCCGGTGCCGGGCGCGAAGGCCGGGTCGAGCACGTCGACGTCGAAACTCACATAGGTCGGCCCGTCGCCCACCACCCGCCGCGCTTCGGCCAGGGTCGCCTCGACGCCCAGTTCGACGAACTCCTCCATGTGGATCACGCGGATGCCGCACTCGCGGGCGAAAGCGTCGTCGTCCGGCGAATACACCGAGCCGCGGATGCCGATCTGCACCGTGCGCAGCGGATCGAGCAGACCTTCCTCGATGGCTCGGCGGAATGGCGTGCCGTGGGTGTAGGGGTTGTCGCCGAAGTAGCGGTCGTTGGTATCGGAATGCGCATCGAAATGCACCATGCCCAGCGGCCGCTCGCGACCCAGGGCGCGAAAGATCGGCAGGGTCACCAGGTGGTCGCCACCGACCGACAGCGGCAGGGTGCCGGCGGCATGGACCTGGCGATAGAAGCCTTCGATGCGGCGCAGCGAATCGAGCAGGTCGATAGGATTCACCGGCGCGTCGCCGAGGTCGCCGACCCGCACCAGGTCGTAGGGCGCGATGCGGCTGACGTGATGCACCTTGCGCATCAGGCTGGACAGGTTGCGCACCTCGCGCGGGCCATGGCGGGCACCGGCGCGGTTGGTGGTGCCGCCGTCCCAGGGCACGCCGATCAGGCCGACCTGCAGCGCCGCCGGGTCGGTGAACGCCGGCAGGCGCATGAAGGTCGGGATACCGGCGAAGCGGGGAATCTCGGCGGCGTCGAGGGGCTGCGGATGGTCGTTCGACATGGAGCGTCTCCGTGTGGCGGGAAGAAAGCACCGGGCGCCGCCCGGCGCCGTGGGTTCATTCCGGCTGGGCTCGCAGGCTGGCGGCAGGACGGGTGGCCAGGCTGACCGCGACGAAGGTCGCCAGGCTGGCCAGCAGGCCGTAGACGATCGGCGAGTTGGCGAGCAGGCCGTCGCGGGCCATGCAGACGATCACCGCCAGGCAACCGGCGACGATGCTGGCGATCGCTCCCCGCGGACTGGCCCGACGCCACAGCAGCGCGCCGACGATCGGCACCAGCAGGCCACCGACCAGCAGGTTGTAGGCGATGCTCAGGGCCGCGATGACGTCATTGACCAGGCACGCCAGGACCAGCATCGCCCCCCCCATCAGCAGGGTGATGCAACGGCTCAGGCGGATGTCGCTGGTGGTACCGGGGCGCAGGAAGCGCGCGTAGATGTCTTCCTGCAGCACGGTGGCCGCCGCCAGCAGACACCCGCTGGCGGTGGACATGATCGCCGACAGCGCGGCCGCCACCACCAGGCCGCGTAGGCCCGGCGCCAGTACCTCGCGGGTGATCTCGGCGTAGGCGTTCTCCGGCACCGCCAAGTCCGGCAGGAGGACCCGCGCCGCCGCGCCGATCAGCGCGCAGGCGGCGCCGTAGAGCATGCAGTAGACGCCGGCGCCAAGCCCGGCGTAGCGCACCACCGTCTCGCTGCGCGCGGTGAACACCCGCTGCCAGATGTCCTGGCCGATCAGCGCGCCGAAGAAGTACAGGAGGAAGTAGGTGAGTATGGTATCCAGGCCGATGTGGCCGAGGTCGAAAAAGCCCGCCGGCAGCACCTCCTGCATGCGCGCCAGGCCACCGGCGCCGTCGATCGACAACGGCAGCAGGACCAGGAAGATACCGACGGTCTTGATCACGAACTGGATGATGTCGGTCAGCGTAAGGGACCACATGCCGCCGATCACCGAATAGACGATGACGATCCCGCCACCGCAGAGGATCGCCGGGATCCGCGGGATGCCGAATACCACCTCGGTGACCGAGCCGATGGCGATGGTCGCGGTGACCGCCACCATCAGGTCGTAGGCGACCATGACCACCCCGCCGATCAGGCGCGAGGAGGCCTGGTAGCGCTGCTCCAGCACCTGGGTCACGGTGAACACCCGCAGGCGCGCGATCTGCCGCGAGAACACCAGGCTGAGGACGATGATCCCCAGGCCGAGCATGAACACCAGCCACAAGCCGGACAGGCCGAACTGGTAGCCGAGCTTGACCGTACCGATGGTCGACGCGCCGCCGAGCACCACCGCGGCCATGGTTCCCAGGTAGAGGCCGGGGCCGAGACGGCGTCCGGCGACGAGGAAATCGCTCTGGCTCTTCGCCTTGCGCATTCCGTACCAGCCCAGGCCCAGCATGGCCAGGGCGTAGACCAGCATGATCAGGTAATCCAGCAACATCGCCCGCGCTCCTTTTCTTGTTGTTCTGCGTGACGCCCGGCGTGGCGCCTGGGCACGCCGAAGATAGGCCGGGCGCCGCCCGGGCTGAATCCCGGATCGGGCAAGTCGACTTGCGGAGGAAGAGAAGTATCGGCGGGGCGTCGCATTGGCGACGCCGAAACGCAACGCGCCGGCAGGAGCCGGCGCGTTGTAGAGACGGCTGACGCACCCGCGAGGGCGCGCCAGGCGTCAGGCGGGACGCAGCGAGTAGGTCTTCAGTTGCGCGGCGAACTCCTTCAGCGACTGGATACCGCTGGCTTCCGCCTCATGCACCCAGTCCTTGATCGCCGCCAGCATGTCGTGGCCGTTGGCGCTGGTCTTGGCCCAGATCTGCTGCAACGCCAGGCGCTTCTCGTAGATCACCTTCAGCGCCTGGCTGTGGGCGAGCATCGAGTCGATGCGCACATGGTGGCGGTCCTGCAGCAGGCTGGTCTCGCGCGACAGCAGGCGCTTGGCGCGGCGGAACAGGTGGCGCACCGACTCGTCGGCCTTGGCCACTTCCTGCTTGACCAGCGGCGCGATCACCAGCTTGCGGTACTGCGCCATGATCTGGAAGCGGTTGTTGAGGATCGCCATGGCGGTGTCCATGTCCAGGCTGTGCTTGCCCTCGACCCGATGGGCGATCGGCGCGACCCGGGCGACCCTGGCCAGGCGCAGGAAACTGAACAGCTTGATCCAGGCCCAGCCCAGGTCGAATTCCCACTTCTTCACCGACAGCTTGGCCGAGTTCGGGTAGGTGTGGTGGTTGTTGTGCAGCTCTTCGCCGCCGATGAGGATGCCCCAGGGCACCAGGTTGGTGGCGGCGTCGCGGCATTCGAAGTTGCGATAGCCGACCGCGTGGCCGAGGCCGTTGACCACGCCGGCGGCCCAGAACGGAATCCATACCATCTGCACGGCCCAGACGGTCAGGCCAAGGGCGCCGAACAGGGCCAGGTCGATGAGCGCCATCAGCACCACGCCGCCGATCGGGAAGCGCGAGTAGAGATTGCGCTCGATCCAGTCGTCCGGGCAGTTCTTGCCGTAGATGCGCAGGGTGTCCTGGTTCTTCGCCTCGGCCTTGTACAGCTCAGCGCCTGCGCGCAGGACGGTGAACAGGCCCTTGTGCACCGGGCTGTGCGGATCCTCGACGGTCTCGCACTTGGCATGGTGCTTACGGTGGATCGCGGTCCATTCGCGCGTGTTCATCCCTGTGGTCAACCACAACCAGAAACGGAAGAAGTGCTGCAACGCAGGGTGCAGGTCGAGTGCACGGTGGGCGGAATAGCGATGCAGGTAGACGGTCACGCTGACGATGGTGATATGCGTCAGCACCAGGGTAACTGCCACCAGTTGCCAGGGCGACAGGTCGAGAAAACCGTTGAACCACATAGGCGGTACTGAACCTCGGGGGGATTTGGGAGTGATGAGGGCCTTGTCTGACAAAACCTGGGGGCATTATCACCAAGCGGCTGGGGATTACCATCCGTTCTTTTAGATATGAACAGGGCCGGATGGCCATCATTTATACTGCCCGGCCAATAATTGCCCACTGAAAATCCCATGAGCCCCCGCCTGAGTGCCCTTCGCCTGAGCCTGGCTTATCTCGCAATCGCCATCGCCTGGGCGTTCCTGAGCGATCATTTGTTACAAAACCAGGTCCAGGACCACGACCAGCTGGTGTTCTGGATGACCGCCAAGCGGCTGTTCTTCTTCGCCGCCACCGGCCTGCTCCTGTACCTCTACCTGGTACGCCAGTTTCGCCGCAAGGCCCAGGCCTACGACGAACTGCACGGCAGCGAGCAGCGCCTGAACCGTGCCCTGGAAGCGGTGCGCGACGGACTCTGGGATTGGGACCTGGTGACCGACCGGATGTTCGTCTCGCCGGGCTACGCCGCGCTGATCGGCCTCGCCCCGGAGGAACTCGGCGACCCCATCGAGACCTGGAAGAAGCGCCTGCACCCGGAAGAGTACGCCACCGTGCTGGAGGCCCACCGCAACCACCTGCAGGGCCTGACCGACAATCTCGACCACATCTACCGCCTGCGCCACAAGGACGGCGACTACCGCTGGATCCACTCGCGCGGCCGGGTCCTCCGCGACGCCCTGGGCAAGCCGCTGCACTACACCGGCGTGGCCCGCGACATCACCCTGCAGCGGCTCAAGGAAGACCACCTGCGCCAGGCCGCGGCGGTATTCGACAGCACCCGCGAGGGCGTTCTGGTCACCGATGCCCAGGCGGTGATCGTGCACGTCAACCCTTCCTTCGAGCGCATCACCGGCTACCGTTCCGAGGACGTGCTCGGCAAGACCCCGGCGATCCTCCGCTCCGGCCGCCAGGACCAAGCGTTCTACCAGCGCCTGTGGCTGGCCCTGCGCGAGCAGGACGTCTGGAGCGGAGAGATCTGGAACCGTCGCAAGAGCGGCGAGATCTACCCGCAGTGGCTGCACATCCGCGCGGTGCGCAACGACCAGGGCCAACTGACCCACTACGTCGGGGTGTTCTCCGACCTGAGCAGCATCAAGCGCTCGGAGAACGAGCTGGACTTCCTCGCCCACCACGACTCGCTGACCGGCCTGCCCAACCGCGTGCTGCTGCGCGAGCGCATCGAGCAGGCGCTGGAGAACGGCAAGGACCGGACGGTGGCCGGGGCCCTGCTGCTGATCGACCTCGACCACTTCAAGCACATCAACGACAGCCTCGGCCATACAACTGGCGACATGCTCCTCAAGGAGGTCAGCAAGCGCCTGCAACACCAGCTCGACGAGCGCTGCCTGCTGTCGCGACTGGGCGGCGACGAATTCGCCATCCTCGTCGAGAACGACGACCCGGAAGCCGTCGCGCGACTCTCGCAGCGCATCCTCGACGGTTTCAACGCGCCGTTCGACATCCACTGCCAGCCGATCTATATCAGCGCAAGCCTCGGTGTCAGCCTCTACCCGGAAGACGCCAGCGACGTCGACCACCTGATGCAACACGCCGACGCCGCGCTGTTCCAGGCCAAGGACAGCGGGCGTAACGCCTACGCCTTCTACACCCGCGTGCTGACCGCCCGGGCCCGCGCCCATGTCCAGGTGGAATCGGCCCTGCGCCATGCGCTGGAGCACGACGAACTGCGCGTCCACTACCAGCCGGTGCACGACCTGGCCAGCGGGCGGATCGTCGGCGTCGAGTCGCTGGTGCGCTGGCAGCATCCCGAGCGCGGCCTGGTGCCGCCAGGCGAGTTCGTCCCGGTGGCGGAGGAATGCGGGCTGATCGCCGCGCTGGACAACTGGGTGCTCAAGCGTGCCTGCCGGCAGATGCGCGAGTGGCAACAGCGCGGTGTCGAGCTGGAGTTCGTCGCGGTCAACGTCTCCAGCCGGCTGTTCAACCGCGGCGGCCTGGAAGAAAGGATCGCCAATGCCCTGGAAGAGTCCGGGCTGGAGCCCCGCTACCTGGAGCTGGAAGTCACCGAAAGCGCGGTGATGGAGGACTTCGAGCAGTCCCTCAACCTGCTCTGCCGCCTGCGTATCCTCGGCGTGAACCTGGCCATCGACGACTTCGGCACCGGCTATTCCTCGCTGATGCGCCTCAAGCGGCTGCCGGTGCACAAGCTGAAGATCGACCAGGGCTTCGTCGCCGGCCTGCCCGGCGCGGTGGACGACGCCGCGATCGCCCGGGCGATCGTTGCCCTGGCGCAAAGCATGGGCCTGCGGGTGGTTGCCGAGGGTATCGAGCACCAGGACCAGGCGCTGTTCCTGCGCGAACATGGCTGCGACTTCGGCCAAGGCTACTGGTACGGACGGCCGCAACCGGCGGAAGCGCTGCGCTTCGACCTGCCGCCCGTGGCGTTGCCGGAAGACTGAGCCTGGCGGCGAAGCCGGGCCGCTTCGCCGTCTTATAACCACTTTACCTATAAAGATTCTTAAACAATATTTTTAAGAATATTGCCCACTGCTTACTATGCGCCTCACGCCGCCTCCACTTCGTCGAGCAACGCGGCACCTCGAGCCACAGGAGCAGAGACCCATGAGCGCAACCCTCAGAAGCCTGGATGGCCAGGACGAAGCCACCATCCTGCGTGAAATCCAGAGTGCCCTGCGCGGCCTGCGCTTCGGCGCCGTCGAGATCACCGTGCACAACGGCCAGGTGGTGCAGATCGAGCGCAAGGAAAAATTCCGTCTGCAGCAACCGGCCGTCAAGCAGGCCTGAAGCACACGACCCGACTGGACCACCGGAGGCGTCTCGCCATGAACATCCGTTCGATACCCCATCCGCACCGGTACTGCAGCTGTCGGCCGCGAATGCGCGCCTGACGCCCCGTGTTCCCGTCGTTCCGCCAACACCCCATTAGAACAATCGAAACAGCACACACCTAGGAGCTGCACATGTCCCTTCGTCGTTTCGCCCTGGCCGCACTCGCCAGCGCCCTGGTCTCCGGCCCGGTTGCCGCAGCCACGCAACTGCTGAACGTTTCCTACGACCCGACCCGCGAGCTGTACCAGGCCTACAACGCGGCCTTCATCAAGCACTGGAAGGCCCAGGGCGGCGAGGACCTGACCGTCCAGCAGTCCCACGGCGGCTCCGGCAAGCAGGCCCGCGCGGTGATCGACGGGCTCAAGGCCGACGTGGTGACCCTGGCCCTGGCCGGCGACATCGACGAACTGCACAAGCTCGGCAAGCTGCTGCCGGCCGACTGGCAGGCACGCCTGCCGGACAACAGCACCCCCTACACCTCGACCATCGTGTTCCTGGTGCGCAAGGGCAACCCCAAGGGAATCAAGGACTGGGGCGACCTGACCAAGGAAGGCGTGGAAGTCATCACGCCGAACCCGAAGACCTCCGGCGGCGCGCGCTGGAACTTCCTCGCCGCCTGGGCCTGGGCGAAGAAGCAGTACGGCAGCGACGAGAAGGCCAAGGACTACGTGCAGGCGCTGTACAAGCACGTACCGGTACTCGACACCGGCGCCCGCGGCTCGACCATCACCTTCGTCAACAACCAGATCGGCGACGTGCTGCTGGCCTGGGAGAACGAGGCGTTCCTGGCGAAGAAGGAACAGGGCGGGGAAAACTTCGAGATCGTCGTACCCTCCATCTCCATCCTCGCCGAACCGCCGGTCGCGGTGGTCGACAAGGTGGTCGAGAAGAAAGGCACCCGCAAGGTCGCCGAGGCCTACCTGCAATACCTGTACAGCGAGGAAGGCCAGCGCATCGCCGCGCAGAACTTCTACCGGCCGCGCAACCAGAAGGTCGCCGCCGAGTTCGCCACGCAGTTCCCGAAACTGAACCTGGTCACCGTCGACTCCGATTTCGGCGGCTGGAAGACGGCCCAGCCGAAGTTCTTCAACGACGGGGGCATCTTCGACCAGATCTACCAGGCGCAATGATCGCGACGGCAGACCCGTCGCCCGAACCACGGCCCCTCTCCCAGACCCTCTCCCGGACGGGCGAGGGGGCTAGCAGGCCCGGTCCCGTACCGGGCCCACTGCCGGAAGGAACCGGCACCGGGAGAGCCACCAAGCGTTCCAACGCAGAGTAAGGACAGAACATGTCACGACGCATTTCCCCGGTCATACCCGGCTTCGGGCTGACCCTGGGATACACCCTGGTGTACCTCAGCCTGCTGGTCCTGATCCCGCTGGGGGCCATGTTCCTCAAGACCACCCAGCTCAGCTGGGAGCAATTCTGGGCCATCATCAGCGCGCCGCGGGTGCTCGCCGCGCTCAAGCTGAGCTTCGGCACCGCGCTCGCCGCCGCCGTGCTCAACGGCTTGATCGGCACGCTGCTGGCCTGGGTCCTGGTGCGCTACGAATTCCCCGGACGGAAGATCATCGATGCCATGATCGACCTGCCCTTCGCCCTACCCACCGCCGTCGCCGGTATCGCCCTCACCGCGCTCTATGCGCCGGCCGGCCTGGTCGGCCAGTTCGCCAGCGACCTCGGCTTCAAGATCGCCTATACCCCCCTGGGGATCACCCTGGCGCTGACCTTCGTGACCCTGCCGTTCGTGGTCCGCACGGTGCAGCCGGTGCTCGCCGACATTCCCAAGGAAGTCGAGGAAGCCGCCGCCTGCCTCGGCGCCAGGCCGCTGCAGGTGTTCCGCCATATCCTCGTGCCGGCGCTGCTGCCGGCCTGGCTGACCGGTTTCGCCCTGGCCTTCGCCCGGGGCGTCGGCGAATACGGCTCGGTGATCTTCATCGCCGGCAACATGCCGATGAAGACCGAGATCCTGCCGCTGCTGATCATGGTCAAGCTGGACCAGTACGACTACACCGGCGCCACCGCCATCGGCGTGCTGATGCTGGTGGTGTCCTTCATCCTGCTGCTGCTGATCAACCTGCTGCAGCGTCGCATCGAAACCCCGTAAGGAGGGCGCCATGTCCAGTGCAAGCATTTCCGCTGCCACCGCCAGCGCCTCCCGCCGCGGCAACGCCGGCGGCCGCCTGGCCCTGATCGTCCTGGCCTGGCTGGTCTTCGCCCTGTTCCTCCTGCTGCCGCTCTACGTGGTCCTGAGCGAGGCGCTGAAGCAGGGTTTCGGCACCTTCTTCGAGGCGATCCTCGAACCCGACGCGCTGGCCGCGCTGAAGCTGACCCTGATCGCGGTGGCCATCTCGGTGCCGCTCAACCTGCTGTTCGGCGTCGCCGCCGCCTGGTGCGTGAGCAAGTTCGAGTTTCGCGGCAAGAGCATCCTGGTGACCCTGATCGACCTGCCGTTCTCGGTCTCGCCGGTGATCGCCGGCCTGATCTACGTGCTGTTGTTCGGCGCCCAGGGCTACTTCGGCGAATGGCTGAGCGACCACGACATCCAGATCGTCTTCGCGGTGCCCGGCATCGTCCTGGCGACCCTCTTCGTCACCGTGCCCTTCGTCGCCCGCGAACTGATCCCGCTGATGCAGGAACAGGGCACCCAGGAAGAGGAGGCCGCCCGCCTGCTCGGCGCCAACGGCTGGCAGATGTTCTGGCACGTGACCCTGCCGAACATCAAGTGGGGCCTGATCTACGGCGTGGTGCTCTGCACCGCCCGGGCGATGGGCGAGTTCGGCGCGGTGTCGGTGGTTTCCGGACACATCCGCGGCGTCACCAACACCCTGCCGCTGCACGTCGAGATCCTCTACAACGAATACAACCACGTCGCCGCCTTCAGCGTCGCCAGCCTGTTGCTGCTGATGGCGCTGGTCATCCTTCTGCTCAAGCAGTGGAGCGAATCCCGCATGTCCCGACTGAAAAGCAATGCTGACGAGGAATGAACCATGAGCATCGAAATCCGTAACGTCAGCAAGAACTTCAACGCCTTCAAGGCCCTGGACGACATCAACCTGGACATCCAGAGCGGCGAGCTGGTGGCCCTGCTCGGCCCCTCCGGGTGCGGCAAGACCACCCTGCTGCGGATCATCGCCGGGCTGGAAACCCCGGACGCCGGCAACATCGTGTTCCATGGCGAGGACGTCTCGCAGCACGACGTGCGCGACCGCAACGTCGGCTTCGTCTTCCAGCACTACGCGCTGTTCCGCCACATGACGGTGTTCGACAACGTCGCCTTCGGCCTGCGCATGAAGCCCAAGGGCGAGCGGCCGGGCGAGTCCGCGATCAAGGCCAAGGTCCACGAGCTGCTCAACATGGTGCAGCTCGACTGGCTCGCCGACCGCTATCCCGAGCAGCTCTCCGGTGGCCAGCGGCAGCGTATCGCCCTGGCCCGCGCGCTGGCGGTGGAGCCGAAGATCCTGCTCCTCGACGAACCCTTCGGCGCCCTCGACGCCAAGGTGCGCAAGGAGCTGCGCCGCTGGCTGGCGCGCCTGCACGAGGAGATCAACCTGACCTCGGTGTTCGTCACCCACGACCAGGAAGAGGCGATGGAAGTGGCCGACCGCATCGTGGTGATGAACAAGGGCGTGATCGAGCAGATCGGCTCGCCCGGCGAGGTCTACGAGAACCCGGCCAGCGATTTCGTCTACCACTTCCTCGGCGACTCCAACCGCCTGCAACTGGGCAACGACCAGCACCTGCTGTTCCGCCCCCACGAGGTGTCGCTGTCGCGTTCCGCGGTGGCCGAGCACCGCGCCGCCGAGGTCCGCGACATCCGTCCGCTGGGGGCGATCACCCGGGTAACGCTGAAGGTCGACGGCCAGGACGAACTGATCGAAGCCGAAGTGGTGAAGGACCACGACAGCCTGGCCGGCCTGGCCCGCGGCGAGACCCTCTACTTCAAGCCGAAGGCCTTCCAGCCGGTGGCCAATCTCTGATCCCGCGGCGGGTTCAGCCCGCCGTGCGTTCCGCCAGGCCGCGCAGTCCCGCGCGGCCCTTCGGCGACACCTGCAACGCCCGCGAGCCGTCCTGCGGCCGCAACCAGCCCTGGCGCAGACAGGCCTCCAGCAACGCCGCCCCCAGCGCGCCGCCGAGGTGCGGCTTGCGTTCGCTCCAGTCGGGGCAGGCGCAGGCGAACTGCCGACGGCGGCGGCGGACCTCCGCCAGGTCGATCCCCAACCCGGCCAGCCCGGCCTCGCCGGTCGCGCTCAGGCGCAGCGTCCTGCCCTCCTGCTCGATCCAGCCGGCATCCAGCATCCGTGCGAACACACCGACCGCGAGTTCGCCGGCCAGGTGGTCGTAGCAGGTCCGCGCCTCGCGCAACGCCGACGGCGTGCCGTGGCTCGGCGGCAGGCTGCGCCGCTGCGGCTGCAGGGCCAGGGAGGCGCTGGCCAGCGCTTCCACCGCCTGTCCCACTTCGGGCCCGGTCAGGCGATAGAAGCGATTGCGCCCGCGCGCCTCCAGGCTCAGCACGCCGCCCTCGACCAGCCGTCCCAGGTGGCCGCTGGCGGAGGACGGCGAGACGCCCGCCAGCAGCGCCAGCTCGCTGGCCGGGCGGGCGCTGCCATCCATCAGTGCCCAGATCATCTGCGCGCGGCCGGGATCGGCGAGCAGCGCAGCCAGCGAACTGAAGCCGGGATTGAATTGCATGCTTCACCTCCGGATGAAACATTGCCTGTCGACGACGAGAGATACTGGCCACCATCGCCCGTTCGCGCCAGCCCGAGACAAGGAAGAACCCGCATGTCCGTCGACCTCCACGCCCTGATCCCGCTGATCGCCCTCACCTTCCTTCTCGCCGGCTTCGTCAAGGGCGTGGTCGGCCTGGGCCTGCCGACGGTCTCGGTGGGCCTGCTCGGCCTGGCCATGCCGCCGATGCAGGCGGCGGCGCTGCTGATCGTACCGTCGATGGTGACCAACCTCTGGCAGCTCGCCTGCGGCCCGCGCTTCCTCGGCTTGATGAAGCGCCTGGCCGGCCTGCTGCTCGGGGTGGTCGTGGGCACCCTGCTGGTCGGCGCATGGCTCGGCGGCGACGCACCAAGGCAGGCCACCGGCGTGCTCGGCCTGGCCCTGGCGGCCTACGCGCTGCTCGGCCTGGCCGCGATCCCGCTGCACCTGCCGGCACGCCACGAGCCCTGGGCCGGCCCGCTGGTCGGGCTGGCGACCGGCGCGCTGACCGCGGTCACCGGGGTTTTCGTGATTCCCGCGGTGCCCTACCTGGGAGCCCTAGGATTGCCGCGCGACGAACTGGTCCAGGCCCTCGGCCTGTCGTTCAGCGCCTCGACCCTGGCCCTGGCGGTCACTCTCGGCGTGCACGGCGACCTGCTCGAACCGCAGATGCTCGGCGCCTCGCTGCTGACCCTGGTCCCGGCGCTGGGCGGGATGCTCCTCGGCCAGTGGCTGCGCCAGCGGATCAGCGCGACGCTGTTCAGGCGCTGCTTCTTCGTCGGTCTCCTGCTGCTCGGCGCCGACCTCGCCTGGCGCGGTTTCCACTGACGCCAGGGACGCATTGCGCACCCGCCAGGGCGGGCCTGCGGCCTTCGCGGGACTTCCGACGAACGGCACAAGCCGCTATCATCCGCCGCCGCGCGCCCCCCACCGGGCGCGCGGCACCGGGCGGAACACGCCCGTCCGGCACGGAACGCCACCTATCGCAAGGAGCACACGATGAAGACCCGTCTTTCCCTTTCCGCCCTGGCCCTCGCCTGCGCCACCCTGGCCGGCTGCCAGAACCTGCCCCAGGGGGACCTCATGCAGCACGGCATGATGGCGGTGAAGGCCGCCACCCTGAGCGACGCCGAGGTCCGCCAGGTCGCCGACCAGGCCTGTGCCGAGTCCGACCAGCAGAACCGCATCGCCCCGGCCAACAGCAAGTACGGCCAGCGCCTGGACAAGATCGCCAAGGCCCTGGGCGACCAGATCGACGGCGTGCCGGTGAACTACAAGGTCTACCTCACCGAGGAGGTCAACGCCTGGGCCATGGCCAACGGCTGCATTCGCGTCTACAGCGGGCTGATGGAACTGATGAGTGACAACGAGATCGAAGGCGTACTCGGCCACGAGATGGGCCACGTCGCCCTCGGCCACACCCGCAAGGCCGCCCAGACCGCCTACGCGGCCGCCGCGGTGCGCGGCGCCGCCGGCGCCTCGAAGAGCGGCGCGCTGGCCGCCCTGTCCGGCTCCCAGCTGGGCGAACTCACCGAATCGCTGATCAACGCGCAGTTCTCCCAGTCCCAGGAGTCCGACGCCGACGATTTTTCCTACGAGCTACTGAAGAAGCGCGGAGTGAACACCCAGGGCCTGGTCACCGCCTTCGAGAAGCTGGCCAAGCTGGGCGGCGGCGACAGCAGCATGTTCGATTCGCACCCGGGCTCCCAGGCCCGCGCCGATCACATCCGCCAGCGTATCGCCGCGGATCGCAAGTAACGCTCCGGACCCGGTCTCCCGCGCTCGCGGGAGACCTTCTCACGCCGCCCGCTTGTGCTCGCGAATGCAGGTCGGGCCGGCGCGCTCCTCGACCTCGCGCTGCACGTCGCCGCGCAGCCCCAGCAGAAAGGCCAGTTCCGCCAGCACGAAGAGCGGACCGACGATCAACCCGCTGAGATCGTCGACGAAGGCCGGCTTGCGCCCTTCGTAGTAATGACCGACGAACTGGATGATCCAGCCGACCACGAACAGGCCGACACCCCAGCCCAGCCAGGCCGCGGTAGTCCCCGCCGCCAATTGCGCAGCGCCCCACACCGTCAGCGCCAGCAACGCCGTCATGGCCGCGCCGAAGCGCAGGTCCAGGCGCAGGTAGAACAGCGCCGCGGCGAGCGCCAGCAGCAGCGCCGGAGACAGGCCGAACCCCAGCGCCGGCCGCGCCAGCAACACGGCGATGGAGAGGACGATCATCGGAATGCCGATGAAATGGCTGAAGATGTTGCGCCGGTCGCGGTGGTAGGCGGCGTATTGCGCAAGGTGATCGACTAGGGTTTTCATTGTTGTGGTCTCACGCCAGGGTTCTCGCATCATCGCGCCACCCCGGTTTCCACTCTGTCAGCTAGACGACAAACATGAACGAGCGTACCGACTACCGTTCGCAACTCCAGGCCGGCCGCTGGTTCCAGGGTTTGCCGGAGGCCTTGCAGACGCACCTGCTGGCACTCGCCCAACCGCGCCAGTTGCCGCCGGGCCAGCGCCTGTTCGCCCGCGGCGACGCGCCCTGCGGACTGTACTGCGTGGTCGAGGGCGCAATCCGCATCAGCGCAGTCAGCGAGAACGGCAAGGAGGCGCTGCTGATCCTGGTGGAAGCACCGCACTGGTTCGGCGAGATCGCCCTGTTCGACGGCCAGGCGCGCACCCACGACGCCTACGCCGAAGGCCACACCCAGCTACTCCAGATACCGCAGGCGGCGCTGCTCGAACTGCTTCGCCGCGAGCCGCATTACTGGCGCGACATGGCCCTGCTGATGAGCCACAAGCTGCGCCTGGCATTCATCGCCCTGGAAGAGATGGCCCTGCTGCCGGCCGCGCAACGCCTGGCGCGGCGCCTGCTGATGCTCGCCGAGGGCTACGACAACAGCCGCAGCCGGCAGGTCCTGCACCTGCCGCAGGAACAGCTGGCATTGATGCTGTCGCTGTCGCGGCAGACCACCAACCAGATCCTCAAGGACCTCGAAGCCCAGGGCATCCTCCAGCTCAGCTACGGCGGCATCGAGATCCTCGACCTAGCCGGCCTGCGCGCGGCCACCCACGGCTGAGCGCGAATCACACTTTCGAACGCTTGCAGGCGCGCCATGGCCGGCTACCGTGTGCAGGGCACCTGCCCTCGGTGCGGATATCCATAACGACAACAACAGGATCTCCCCATGCTCCGTCCCGCGCTTCCCGCTGTCCTCTGTCTTTGCTGCCTGTTGCTGGCGCTGCCGGCGCGCGCCGCCCTCGACGACCAGCAACGCGCCCTGCAACAACTGCAGGTCCAGGCCTGTCGCGCGGTGGGCAGCCTGTTGCTGCTGCGCGGCGAGGGCTTCCAGGAACAGCACGCGGCGCAACTGGAGAAGGATCTCGCCAGCCTCGACCGCGCGCTCGCCGCCGCCCCCGAGGGGGTGCTCCTGCGGCAAGGCGAAAGGACGCTGGTGGCGCGCATCCGTGAAGGCGCGGCCTACGGCCCCCGCGAGGAGGACCTGCCCTGGCGCTATCCGCAGCAACTGAGTCGCGCCCTGCGTGACTTCCTCAACCTGGTGGAACGCCAGGTGCCGCCGCCCCCGCCAGGCCAACCCCTGCCGCTCTGGCAGTTGCCGGTGCGGGTCGAGTACCTGTCCCTGCAATACCTGGCACGCGCCTACCTGGGCGGGCTGGAGATTGCCCGCGAACAGCCCCGGGACTATCTCGGCCAGGACGAGAGCGTGCTGGTTCCGCTGATCGACCGGCGCATCGCCCTGCTGGTGGAGCAAAGCGCCAACCCGGCGGGACTGAAGAAACTGGAAAACCGCTGGGAGTACCTGAGCCAGGCCCTGCGCGACCTGAACAGCAAGAGCAGCGCGCTGGTCAGCGCTTCCGGCAGGCCCTGGGCGCCGATCATCGTCGACCGCCACGCGCGGGCCCTGAGCGAAAGCCTGATGCGCTTGAGCGCGGAGTGAGGCCACGCGCCGCACGGGGCGGATAACCTCGCCACTCGCCACTCGCCACGCTGCGCCAGCGTCCGCCCCGACTCCCTGGCCAGCGCATTTTTTCGAATCCGCCCTGCGGATTTTGATTTGCCGCCACGCCCTGGCGCAGGCGCAATGGTGCTCCCGAAAGGAGATCGCCATGCCCACTGCCAACCCACCCTGCCGCACCCTCTGGCTGATGGCCGCCATCGTCCTGGTCGGCCTCAACCTGCGGCCCTCCATGGCCGCCGTCGGCCCACTGCTGAACGCCATGCGCGGCGAGATCGCGCTCAGCTTCGGCGACGTCTCGCTGCTGACCGCCCTGCCGGTGCTGACCCTCGGCCTCGGCATGTTCTTCGGCCTGGGCATCGCCCGCCGCGTCGGCGAGTGGCGTTCGGTGGCCCTCGCCCTGCTGCTGATCGGCGCCGCCAGCGCCCTGCGCCTGGGCAGCCGAGGCCTGCCCGACCTGCTCGGCAGCGCCATGCTCGCCGGCCTCGGCATCGCCCTGATCCAGGCGCTGATGCCGGCCCTGATCAAGGCCCGTTTCGGCGCGCGCACGCCGCTCTGCATGGGGCTCTACGTCACCGCCATCATGGCTGGCGCGGCGCTGTCCGCCAGCGCTGCGCCGACCCTGGCGGAGCACGCCGGCTGGCGGCTCGGCCTCGGTGCCTGGGCGGCGCTCGCCGCGCTCGCGCTGCTGGCCTGGTGGCTGCAACCCGGCACCCGCCTGCGCCTGCCCGACGCGCAGCCGGGCAGGAGCCTCCTGCGCTATCCGCGGACCTGGCTGCTGATCCTGTTCTTCGGCCTCGGCACGGCCTGCTACACCTGCGTGCTGGCCTGGCTCGCGCCCTATTACCTGGAACAGGGCTGGAGCGCCCAGGAATCCGGGCTGCTGCTCGGTTTCCTGACGGCCGTGGAGGTACTCTCCGGGTTGCTCGCGCCGGCCCTGGCCAGCCGCTCGCGGGATCGCCGCCCGGTGCTGGTCGGGCTAACCGCGCTGATGCTGGCCGGCTTCCTCGGCCTCGCCTGGGCGCCGGCCAGCCTGCCGCTGCTCTGGGCGCTGTGCCTCGGACTGGGCATCGGCGGGCTGTTCCCCATGGGGTTGATCGTCTGCCTCGACCACTTCGACGCGCCGCAACGCGCCGGTCAACTGGCTGCCCTGGTACAAGGCGCCGGCTACCTGATCGCCGGGGTCTCGCCATGGGTCGCCGGGCTGCTGCGCGACAGCCTCGGCAGCTTCACCGGCGCCTGGCTCGGACTGACCGCGGTGGCGGCGCTGCTGCTGGGACTGGGCCTGCGCTTCGACCCGCGGCGCTATGCGGCACTGTTCGCCGAGCGGCAGGCGCGAGGCGTCGGCGCCGAAAGCTTGCGCTGAGGAAGGGGACGGGTTCTGATGGCGCTCCCGACGCCGTCAGGACGCCCCGATGCTGATCGCCAACGGCCTGCGCAAGGTCGACATGCAGGACCTGCTGGTCTTCCTCCAGGTCCACCAACGACAGAACCTCGTCGAGGTCGCCGAACACCTGAGCCTCAGCCCGTCGACGGTCAGCTACTGCCTGAAGAAGCTGCGCCAGGCCTTCGACGACGAGCTGTTCATCGCCACCCGCGGCGGCATGCAGCCGACCCACAAGAGTCGCGCCATGCTGCCCCACGTGGAGGAAATGCTCGCCCGCATCAACGCCTGTCACGCCGCCCAGGGCAGCTTCGACCCGCGTGGCGAGCCGCGTACCTTTACCCTCTGCGCGCCGGAATACGTCGAGCTGCTGATCCTTCCGGCACTCCTGCGACGGCTCGCCGCCAACGGCCCGAGGATCGGCCTGGACATCCGCCGCCTGGGTCCCGAACTGCCCACCGAAGCATTGCTCGACGGCCAGGTCGACCTGGTCTTCGACTTCGGTCCCGAGTACCACCGACCGGCACCGGAGCTACAGGCGCTCGCCCTGTTCAGCGACGAACTGCTCTGCGTGCAGGATCGTGCCCAGCCGCGCCACGAGCGCCTGGAACTGGACGAGTTCTGCCGGCGCCGCTTCGTCTTCCCGACCCCGCTCGACGCCAGCAACGCCAACCTGGTGGACACGTGGCTGCGACGCCAGGGCCGCAGCCGCGAAGTCGCCGCGCGCGCCAACAGCTACGTCGCCGCCCTGCAACTGCTGTCGGGCAGCGACTTCGTGCTGATGCTGCCGCGACGTATCCACGCGCTGCTCGACGATGGCCGCCATCGCGCCTGCCTCGCACCGTCAGGGCTGCCGCCGTTCGCCCTGCACCTGTCATGGAGCCGCGCCGCCGACCAGGACCCGGCGAACCTCTGGCTGCGCGAACAGGTGCTGATCGTCTGCGCCGAGCTGGGTTTGCTCTAGCCTGCGTCATCCTGCACTTCGAGGCTCGCCGCCAGGGAGCGCCAGAGCACTTCGGCGAATACCTGCTGGATGCCGCCGGCCAGGTAGTCGAACATCTGCTGCGCTTCCTGCCACTGGCTGCACACCAGCCAGAGATCCGGCTCGAGGGCGTCCCTGCGCACCTGGTACTCCAGGCAACCCGGCGCCTCCAGCCCCGGTTCGACCAGTTGTTGCAGGCGCAGGCCAAGCCGTTCCGACTGACCGTTGCGCGCGCGAATACGGATGACCTGGCTGGCGCTCATGACGGACGCTCCTCCGGACGAACGAGCGACGCCTCAGTGGGCGCCGCGCTCCAGTGGCTTGAGGATCGGGTCGCCCTCCTTGAGCAACTCCCAGACCAGCAACTTGGCCGGCTTCATCGGATCGGGATTGCGTGCCAGCAGGTGCGGCACGTTCGCCGGCTCGTACCAGCTCTGGCCCACCGTGTAGGTTTCCACCGGGCCGCCTTCCAGTTGCGTCTGCACGGTGCCTTCGAGCACGTAGACGAACACCGAGCCGGGATGCACATGGGGCGCGGAGACCTGGCCGGGCTTGAACGACACCGTCAGCATCAACCCACGATGGCCGGGAATCTCGGCCAGGGCCTGGTCGTGCAGGGTTTCCACCTTCTCCGCAACATGGGCGCTGGCCAGCGTCGGCAGCGCGGCGAGCAGCAGGCAGGCGATCGATCGATTGGCCTTCATCGCCGTCCACCTCATTCCGGTTGCATGCCCATGCCGACGCCGAAGCGGTTCCAGGCGTTGATGGCCGAGACCGCCAGGGTCAGTTCGGCGATCTCCTTGTCGTCGAAGTGCTCGCGCAGTTCGTCGAGCGGGCCGTGCGGCAACGGCCCCTGGCTGAGGCGGGCGAGTTGCTCGGTCCAGGCCAGGGCAGCGCGCTCGCGCGGGGTGAAGTAGGGGGTTTCCTGCCAGACGCAGAGCGCTTGCAGACGCTGCTCGGTCTCGCCGGCCTTGCGCGCGTCGTTGGCATGCATGTTCACGCAGTAGGCGCAACCGTTGATCTGCGAAGTGCGCAGGTAGACCAGTTCGATCAACGGGCGCTCCAGGCCGGCCTTGGCCAGGGCCTTTTCCAGGCCGAGCATGGCGGCATAGGCGTCGGGGGAGGCTTTGGCCCATTCGAGGCGGGTGGTCATGGCGAATCTCCTTGGCTGATTGGCAGCCGCGAGAGTGGAAAGCGGCGCGGCATGGGGTAACACTAAGCCTGCCTTTGGCTTCCACGAAGAGCCAATTACCAGAAATACCAGGTAGCCAATTTCGCCATGGAACTGCAACTGATCCTCGACGGCCGCCACGACCTGGTCGGCCAGCTCTATCGCCAGCTGCGCGACGCGATCCTCCACGGTCGCCTGGCCACCGGCGATCGCCTGCCAGCCACGCGCTACCTTGCCGAACGCCTGGAAGTGTCGCGCAAGACCGTCAGCGAAGCCTACGAGCGCCTCACCAGCGAGGGCTTCCTCGAAGGCCGGGTCGGCAGCGGCACCTTCGTCGCCCGCGGGCCCGCCGGGGAAGCGCCGCCGCAGCGCGCCGACGGTCCGCTGCGGCCGGCCGCGCGCTGGGCACGCATCGAACCGCAGTCCGGTCTAATGGACCAGCGAGCACCGCTCCGCTACAGCTTCGCCGGCGGCACGACCGACAAGCGCCGCTTTCCCTTCGATACCTGGCGTACCTGCGTGCTCCAGGCGCTACGCCTGCAACAGCGCTCGCCGGCGTTCTACAAGGAAACCGAAGGCGACCCCGAACTGCGCCTGGCGATCTCCCGCTACCTGGCGATCAACCGCGCCGTGCAGTGCGACTGGAACGCCCTGATGGTCACCCAGGGCGCCCAGCAGGGACTCGACCTGCTGGCCCGGGTGATGCTCGACCCCGGCGACCTGGCGGTGGTCGAGGAACCCGGTTATCCGCCGGCCCGCGCCAGCCTGCTGGCCACCGGCGCCGAGGTGCGCGGAGTACCGGTGGACGCCGAGGGGCTGCGCGTCGACCTGCTGCCGGACAACGCCAAGCTGGTCTACGTCACCCCGTCGCACCAGTTCCCGCTGGGCATGCCGATGAGCCTGGAGCGGCGCCTGCAGTTGCTGGACTGGGCGCAGCGCCACCGGGCGCTGATCATCGAGGACGACTACGACAGCGAGTACCGCTTCGACGGGCGTTCGCTGGAGTCGCTGCGCAGCCTCGACCGGAACGGCCAGGTGGCCTACCTCGGGACCCTTTCCAAGACCCTCTTCCCCGAGCTGCGCCTCGGCTACCTGCTGCCGCCGGCAAGCCTGCGCGAAGCGGTGCTGGCGGCGCGCAAGCTGGTCGACCGGCACAGCGAGACCTTGCAGCAACGCGCCCTCGCGCTGTTCATCCAGCGCGGCGACTTCGCCCGCCATACGCGCCGCCTGCAACGCGAATACGCCCAGCGTCGCGGGCGCCTGCTGGAACGCCTGCACGGCGACCTGAGCCCCTGGCTCGAAGCGCTGCCGGCGGTGGCCGGGATCCACCTCGCGGCGCGCTGTCGCGAACCGCTGGATGTGCTGCGCATCGCCCGTCATTTGCGCCAGCAAGGCCTGGAGGTCGGCACCCTGCCGCCCTTCTACGCGGAAACCCCGGCACAGGCCGGCTTCCTCTTCGGCTTCGGCTGCATCGAACGGGACGACATCGACCCGGCGTTGGACCTGTTGCGCGCCGAGCTGCGGCGCTAGGCGCGCTTCCGCCCATCCACGGCCGGCAACTCGGCGGCGCGCAGGTAGGTGCCGATCCCCCCGGCCAGAGGCTCGATTGCAACCGCGCCCCATGCCCAGCGGCGCATGACGCGCCGCGTTATCCGCCCTACTGGAGGCGCCGCCCCTTGCAAAGGCCCGGCGAGGGCGGCTCAGGGCTGCAGCAGTTTCGCCAGTCGTTCGCCGTCCAGCCCGAGCATGCGGGCAGCCTTGCTCTCGGCCAGTTGCTCCGCGTCGTCCTCGGGCAGGCTGGCGGCCTGGGTCGCCAGGCTGAGGATCAGCTCTTCGCGGGAAAGCACGCCACCGAACTGGTACGCCGCAGCGATCAGCCGGCGCAGCTCCAGCGGCAGCCGCCAACGCGCCCGCAGGGCCGAGCCGAAGCTGGCGCCGAAACGCCCCAGCAGCTCGTCGAGGCGCGCCTCGTCCAGCGCGCCGCCGCCATCGCACCAATCCTGCAATGTCCGCAGCAGCGCCAGGTCGCCCAGGCGATGCAGCAGCCCTGCGGTATAGCAGCGCTCGACGTCCGCGCCGAGGGCGTCGGCCAGTTCCCAGGCGATGTCCGCGCAACGTTGCGAAAGATCCCAGAAGTGCATGGCGCGCTCGGCCAGCAGTGGTTCGCCGAGCTGGATGGCCCGCTGCAGACTGAAACCGAGCACCAGGTTCAGGCTGTGCCCGAGTCCCAGCCGCCGCAGGGCCTGGCCCAGGGTCTGGCAGGCCGGACCGACGTGCCGGGCGGCGCTGTTGGCGGCGGCGATCAGGCCAGCGGTGATCTGCGGGTCGCGACCGAACTCATCCTCCAGCACGCGCAGCGGATGCTCCTCGGCGCTCAGGCAACGATCGCTGGCGGCACGCACGTCGGCCAGCAACGGCGCCCCCTCCGCGGAGTCGCGCGCGCGTTCGAGGAAAGCCTCCAGGTTCTCGCCCGCGTCCCGCTCCGGCAGCGGACAGGCGACCACTTCGTCGCCCTTCAGCAACAACCCTCGCAGGCGTTGCATCAGGTTCTCGGCCTGGAACGGCTTCACCAGGTAGGCGGTCGGCGCCAGTGCCACGGCGGCGCGCACGCTGGCCTGGTCGGCGCGGTCGCTGATCAGGATGAACGGCTGCTCGGCGACCGAGCGGCGCAGGCGCGCTTCGCGCAGCAGCTCGAAGCCATCCACCTGCGGCAGGTTCAGCTCGGCCAGGATCAACGCGAAGCGCCGGCGCCGGCAATGCGCCAGCGCTTCTCCGCCATCGCCGCAGAGGACCAGCCGGGCATCGCAACGCACGCCGAGGACCAGTTGGCCAAGCAGGTCGCGACTCCAGGGGTCCGGGTCGGCAATCAGGATGACGGGGGCCTTTTTCGCGGCACTCATGGCGTTCCTCTTCGAACCTGGCGAACCGAGCGGGACGCACCAGGCATGACAGGCGGGCACGACACGGCCCGCGGGCACACAAGGGTATGACGGACGAACACGGTGCGCCTCTAGGACCTGTCCTAATCGCCACGAACGGAACGACCGGAGGAATGCGGGAGGATTCGTATGCGCCAGGCGCCCAAGGGTAACAGGGGAAAACCGTTCGTCGGGCGTTTCGCGGAAAACCCTGGCAGAAAAAAGAGGCTTCCGTTTCCGTGAAGCCTCTGAAAGAAAGGCCCGCGCGGACGCGCGGGCCTCGGGGGTATCGCTTTGCCGGTGAAGCTTAAGCGAGTTCGTCGAAGCACTCGGCCAGGATGGCCAGGCCCTTCTCCAGTTGCGCGTCGGGGATGGTGACGGGCATGAGGAAGCGGATGACGTTGTAGTAGGTGCCGCAGGAGAGCAGGATCAGGCCCTTCTCGCGCGCACGGACGACGATCTTGCTGACCAGCTCGGCGGCCGGCTTGTGGGTATCGCCGCCCTCGAACAGCTCGATGGCCACCATCGAACCCAGGCCACGAACGTCGCCGATCACCTTGTGCTTGGCCTGGATCTCGCGCAGGCCGGCCTTGAGGCGCTCGCCGAGGGCTTGCGAACGTTCCAGCAGCTTCTCTTCCTCGAACACCTTCAGCACGGCCAGTGCCGCGGCGCAGGCGATCGGGCTGCCGGCATAGGTGCCGCCCAGGCCGCCGGGCGCGATGGCGTCCATGATCTCGGCCTTGCCGGCCACGCCGGAGATCGGGAAGCCGCCGCCGACCGACTTGGCGAAGGTGGTCAGGTCAGGAACGATGCCCAGTTGCTCGGTAGCGAAGAAGGTGCCGGTACGGCCGGCGCCGGTCTGCACTTCGTCGGCGATCAGCAGGATGCCGTGCTGGTCGCACAGGGCACGCAGGCGCTGCATGAAGGACTTGGAGTTGACGTAGAAGCCACCCTCGCCCTGCACCGGCTCGATGATGATCGCGGCGATGTCCTGGGGCTGGGCATCGTTCTTGAAGATGCGCTCGATGCTGGCGATGGAGTCGTCCTCGCTCACGCCGTGCAGCTCGCAGGGCGCCAGGGCGCGGAAGATGCCGCCCGGCATCAGGCCCATGCCGGCGGAGTACGGGACCACCTTGCCGGTCAGGCCCAGGGTCATCATGGTGCGGCCGTGGTACGCGCCGGTGAAGGCGATCACGCCAGCGCGGCCGGTGGCGGCGCGGGCGATCTTGACGGCGTTCTCCACGGCTTCGGAGCCGGAGGTGACCAGCAGGGTCTTCTTCGGGAAGTCGCCCGGCACGCGCTTGGCGATTTCCTCGGCCAGCTCGATGTAGGGTTCGTAGGCCAGCACCTGGAAGCAGGTGTGGGACAGCTTGCCCAGTTGCTCCTGGACCGCGGCGATCACCTTCGGATGCAGGTGGCCGGTGTTCAGCACGGCGATGCCGCCGGCGAAGTCGATGTACTCGCGGCCTTCCACGTCCCAGACGGTGGAGTTCTCGGCGCGCTCGGCGACGACCGGGTGGATCTGGCCCACGCCGCGGGGTACCGCGGCCTGGCGACGCTTCAGCAGGGATTCGTTGGTCTTGCTCATGGCTTCCTCAGTGGCCGCTCATCGGGTCGGCCGGGTCAAAGGATGAAGGCGGGAAGGAAGCTCCCCAAGGCAGCATGCGATGATCGACTGCCTCGGGACTTGCAGACCCGCCAGGGCTCGGAGCCGCTTCGCGATCGGCGACCGCGACTCCCGGTTCGTCCGGTGCCACCACCGGCAACGTCGACACCGGACGGCGCAGCTCTTGCCTGCCGTCCGGCCCCTCCGGATGCGTTTCTCGCCGGACTCAGATACCGCCCAGGCAGAGGTACTTGATCTCGAGGTAGTCCTCGATCCCGTACTTGGAGCCTTCGCGGCCCAGGCCCGAGGCCTTGATGCCGCCGAACGGCGCCACTTCGTTGGAGATCAGGCCGGTGTTGATGCCGACCATGCCGTACTCCAGTTGCTCGGCGACGCGGAACACGCGGGCCAGGTCGCGGGCGTAGAAGTAGGACGCCAGGCCGAACTCGGTGTCGTTGGACATAGCGATGACCTCGGCCTCGTCCTTGAAGCGGAACACCGGCGCCAGCGGGCCGAAGGTCTCGTCCTTGGACACCAGGGCGTTCTTCGGCACGTCGACCAGGATGGTCGGCTCGAAGAAGGTGCCGCCGAGGGCGTGCGGCTTGCCGCCGGAAACCACCTTGGCGCCTTTGGAGACCGCGTCGGCGATGTGTTCCTCGACCTTGGCCACGGCCTTGGCGTCGATCAGCGGACCGGTGGTCACGCCGGCTTCCAGGCCGTTGCCGATGTTCAGCTTGGCCACGGCGGCCTTCAGCTTGTCGACGAAGGCGTCATACACGCCGTCCTGCACGTACAGGCGGTTGGCGCAGACGCAGGTCTGGCCGTTGTTGCGGTACTTGGAAATCAGCGCGCCCTCGACGGCGGCGTCCAGGTCGGCGTCGTCGAACACGATGAACGGCGCGTTGCCGCCCAGTTCCAGGGACACCTTCTTGATGTCCTGGGCGCACTCGGCCATCAGTTGGCGGCCGATTTCGGTGGAACCGGTGAAGGTCAGCTTGCGCACGATCGGGTTGCTGGTCAGCTCGCCGCCGACTTCGCCGGCGCTACCGGTGACCACGCTGAACACGCCCTTCGGAATGCCGGCGCGCTCTGCCAGCTCGGCCAGGGCCAGGGCGGAATACGGGGTCTGCGAAGCAGGCTTGAGCACCATGGTGCAGCCGGCGGCCAGGGCCGGGCCGGCCTTGCGGGTGATCATCGCCGAGGGGAAGTTCCACGGCGTGATGGCCGCGGTCACACCGATCGGCTGCTTGATCACGATGATGCGCTTGTCCGGCTGGTGGCCGGGAATGGTGTCGCCGTAGATGCGCTTGGCTTCTTCGCCGAACCATTCGAGGAAGGAGGCGGCGTAGGCGATCTCGCCCTTGGCCTCGGCCAGCGGCTTGCCCTGCTCGATGGTCATCAGGCGGGCCAGGTCGTCCTGGTTCTCGATCATCAGGTCGAACCAGCGGCGCAGCTTGTTGGCGCGCTCCTTGGCGGTCAGCGCACGCCAGGCCGGCAGGGCCTTGTCGGCAGCCTCGATGGCGCGGCGGGTCTCGGCGGCGCCCATCTTCGGCACGCTGCCGATGATCTCGCCGGTGGCCGGGTTGTTCACCTTGATGGTCTGGCCGTTGTCGGCATCCACCCAGGCGCCATCGACGTAGGCTTGTTGACGGAACAGCTTGGCATCTTTGAGTTGCATGACCTGTCTCCTTCGAGGAATGCCGTGAGCAGCGGGTCTACCTCGACTACCCCGCGTGCCTGGTTGTCTGGTTCGGTTGTAACCGGAAAGTGTTGCCTGCTGGTTATTCGAAAGGGCCAGCGCCCCGGTGTTCCATTTCCTGCGCCCTGTGCCAGCGGCGTCGCCGTTACCGGCCGGCCACCGTGCGCAACGGGCGGACGCGGACGAACGCGACCGCCGACAGGCGTCGGGGAGGATACGAAAGACTCGTGCGGGAAAGGGATTGCGGACGAAACGCCACGCCGGCACCACGGCGGCCCGGCAGCGCGAAAGGCCGGACGAGCGACGGGCAGGTCAGAAAGAGGTCATTCCAGGGGCACGCGGCCGGCTGAACTGATGCCAATTCCCCGGTCTCCTGTTGTTGTGGCTTTGGGGGCGTTTGAAATCTCAAACGAATCCTAGGGCCACCACTGACAAAGGGCAATACCCCGTTCGATAAAATCAACGAAAGTCGGAAAATTCTGCTGCTTTGCTGAGCACATCCTCGACGGACGGTCGTTTTCGTTCGAAATCACGAACGTACGCACATGGAATGGACTCCCGCCGACGAGATGCGTATGATTGCGGCCTGCCGCGCGAGCCGCGGCGCTGCATCCGTAGCTCAGCTGGATAGAGTACTGCCCTCCGAAGGCAGGGGTCGTGGGTTCGAATCCCGCCGGATGCGCCATCTTCCAGAAGCCCGCCTTGTGCGGGCTTTTTGCTTTCAGACCTGCCTCACCGCCACCCGCTCCGCCGAGCGGCGCCTCTCCCTCGCCGCGAGACCAGAGCAACCGATCCTGTCCGGCCGGGAATGGCACTCAAGGCCGGGGCCAGATGAAGGGTCGATCGGCGGATAGTTCCTCGGGGCTGGCCGTTTCACGTCTATAGTTCTGCATGCTCGGATGCCGTTCCTACCAGGACTCCCACAGGAGCAACAGAATGCGCTCATGGCATGGCGTAGTCACGAAAATCGCCAAGCAAGGCAAGGGCGCCGTGGTCAAGAATCGACTCGGCCCGGAAGAGCTTCTGGTGCCCTTCACAGTGAGTACGCTCGTTGAGGTCGACCTGGACGCAAGGATCTACGGAACGGATGTGGACGACACGCCCTGGGCGGAGGGCGACGAACGAAAGGAGGTGCTGGTCGGTACCGAAGTAGAACTGCTGACCGATACGGATACCTTTCCTACCCATGCGTCCCAGGTGCTCAGCGCCAATTTCCGTTTCGCCCTCGACATCGTCAAGGGAGGGCTCAGCGGCCCGGTCAGGAAAGGGGCGGTCCTGGTCATCTACCACGACTTCCAGCAGGAGATCCGGAGAGGCGACTCCGGCAGCGCCTTCGCGGAGGCGGTCGTCGCCTATGCGCGGAACAAGCTCTACAAGCCGGCCTTCGCGATCAAGGCAGATACCAACTACGCCCAGTTGGTTCGGGATCTAGGCAAGGTTGCCGCAGAGAGCGGCGAACAGTACTTCATCGATACGATCCTCATCGCCACCCACGGCACGGCTGGCCAACTCTGGCTGGGCAACCCCCACGGCGAGAGCACCGCGGACGTCATGGCCCGGCGTGTCCAGGGCAAGCAGTTCGTCGAGCCCCAGGCCTTTGGTGCGACCCTTCTCGAACTGTTCGGCAAGGAACTGGCCATCGCCCTCTACGGGTGCGACTTCGCCGGGGACGAGGACGGAGAAGCGGCGGCCCTCGAGCTGCGCATCGCCGCCAACGCGAGAGCGGTCTACGCCGGCAAGGGCACGGTGTATCTCAATGCCAGCAAAGAGGGTCGTTCCACGGTGACCTGCAGCAAGGCGATGGTGGTCTACCGGACCGACAAGATCGAGGTACTGGGTGGAAACCAGGTACCGGTATTCGATATCTGAGGCCCCGCCCCGCACTGTCATTGCCGATTGCCCAGGATCTTCGGCCCCAGACGCTCCGCCTCGCCCCTGGCCTTTTCCCTGGGGAGAGCCTTAAGATCGGGAGTCCGCACTGGGGCGGACCTTCTCTTCCTGCGGGTGGTTTCTCCGGATGCTTCCAGACAGCATGGTGGGTAGCAGCGCGCGGCGCCTTCGTTTGCGGCGGACGCGCGGGCGTGTCGGGCTCGGCCTGGTGGCCGGGCTGTCGGTACTGGCAGGCATGACCGACGCCATCGGTTTCCTCGCCACCGGCGACTTCGTTTCCTTCATGAGCGGCAACACCACGCGCCTGGCGGTATCGCTGGGCGAGGGCGACTTCGGCGGGCTGGTGCGGCTGAGCGTCGCCCTGGCCAGTTTCGTCGTCGGCAACGCGCTGGGAGTGATACTGGCGCGCTTCAGCGGGCGCCGGGCGGCGCCGATCCTGGTCTGCTGCGCGATGCTGCTGGCGTTGTCGGCGGTCTGGCCATTCGACTGGAACGTGCCGGCGCTGGTCGCCGCGATCCTCGCCATGGGCATGCTCAACGCCGTGGTCGAGCAGGTCAACGGCCTGCCCATCGGCCTGACCTACGTCACCGGCGCCCTCTCCCGCTTCGGCCGCGGCCTCGGCCGCTGGCTGCTGGGCGAGCGGCGCAACGGCTGGCGGGTGCAACTGGTGCCCTGGAGCGGCATGTGCGTCGGCGCGGTGCTCGGCGCCCTGCTGGAACAGCAACTGGGCCTCGCGGCGATGGCGGCGAGCGCAGCGCTGGCGGCTCTTCTCGCGTTGCTGGCACTGGTGATTCCGCGGCCATGGCAGATGGACTATATGGTGCGTTGAGCGGCCGGGAGCTGTCCCATCAAGATTTCAGAAAATCGTTCAGGTAAGCCTGGGAAAGCAGATCCCGGGCGATGGCGCAGGTCATTTGCCCTTCGAATGTACATTTCTCATGAACGAAATGAGCCTGGCGCCAGATTCGCTCATAGGCTTTCATCCGCTTCCGCGACACCAGCTCGCGCATGACCATGTAGCTTTTCACGCACCGATAAAAACGCTCTGCGGCCTGGTCGACCTCGTCCTTGTGCGTCTGGTAACCCCATATCACCGGCAGATTGGGAAACCCGTAGGCGTAGTCCACCAGATCGGCCTTCCACGCCAATATCGCTTTCTGACGCTCTTGCCGGCGCCACGAAAACAATGCTGCCCACGCCACCAGAAGGGTGAGTACGCCGGTGACAGCCGTGATCGCATCCATAATGCCCGCTGTATCGCACGCTTCCATGTTTCCTCCACGACGGCGCTTGCCGATCCTGTGCCGCGACTGCGCAAGGAAGCTTGCCAAGGCTTCCAACCAACCATATATCTTGCCTAGGTGGCGACCTTCCGGCCAGCCCGCGAACCGACCGGGCTCCGCTTGTCTAAAGAACGCGCCAGCACATAAGATGCATGCACACGCACTTATATGGAGTGGCGAGCCGATGAACCGCAGCGCCCTGGATTTCCGCCACTTCATCGACCACCTGCGTCGCCAGGGCGACCTGGTGGACGTGCACACCGAGGTCGACGCCAACCTGGAGATCGGCGCCATCACCCGCCGGGTCTACGAACGCCGCGCACCCGCCCCGCTGTTCCACAACATCCGCGACAGCCTGCCCGGCGCGCGGGTACTGGGCGCGCCGGCCGGCCTGCGCGCCGACAGGGCCCGCGCCCATTCGCGCCTGGCGCTGCATTTCGGCCTGCCGGAACACAGCGGGCCGCGGGACATCGTGGCCACGCTGCGCGCCGCGATGCGCGCGGAACCGATCGCGCCGCGCCGGCTGGAGCGCGGGCCGGTGCAGGAAAACGTCTGGCTCGGCGAGCAGGTGGACCTGACCCGCTTCCCGGTCCCCTTGCTCCATGAGCAGGACGGAGGCCGCTATTTCGGCACCTACGGTTTCCACGTGGTACAGACGCCGGACGGCAGTTGGGACAGTTGGTCGGTGGGCCGGCTGATGCTGGTGGACCGCAACACCCTGGCGGGTCCGACTATTCCCACCCAGCACATCGGCATCATCCGCGAGCAGTGGCGCCGCCAGGGCAAGCCAACGCCCTGGGCGATGGCCCTCGGCGCACCACCGGCGGCACTCGCGGCGGCCGGTATGCCGTTGCCGGAGGGGGTCAGCGAAGCCGGCTACGTGGGCGCCCTGGTCGGCGAGCCGGTGGAGGTGGTGCGCACGCAGACCAACGGCCTGTGGGTTCCGGCCAATGCCGAGATCGTCCTGGAGGGCGAGATCAGCCTCGACGAAACCGCGCTGGAAGGCCCGATGGGCGAATACCACGGTTATTCCTTCCCCACCGGCAAGCCGCAGCCGCTGTTCCACGTCCATGCGCTGAGCTTCCGCGACCAGCCGATCCTGCCGATCTGCGTCGCCGGCACGCCACCGGAGGAAAACCACACCATCTGGGGCACCATGATTTCCGCGCAACTGCTGGACGTGGCGCAGAACGCCGGACTGCCGGTGGACATGGTCTGGTGCTCCTACGAGGCGGCGACCTGCTGGGCCGTGCTGTCGATCGACGTGCAGCGCCTGGCGGCCCTGGGCACCGACGCCGCGGCCTTCGCCGCACGGGTCGCCGAGACCGTCTTCGGCTCGCATGCCGGGCACCTGGTGCCGAAGCTGATCCTGGTCGGCAACGACATCGACGTCACCGAGATCGACCAGGTGGTATGGGCGCTGGCGACCCGCGCGCATCCGCTGCACGACCATTTCGCCTTCCCGCAGATCCGTGACTTCCCGATGGTTCCCTACCTCGATGCCGAGGACAAGGCACGAGGCAGCGGCGGTCGGCTGGTGATCAACTGCCTGTACCCGGAACAGTTCGCCGGGCAAATGCGTGCCGCTACGGCGTCGTTCCGCCACGCCTATCCGACGGCGCTGCGCAGGCGAGTCGAAGAACGCTGGAGCGACTACGGATTCGCCGACGCCTGAGCGCTACAATCCCCGCCCTGGCGAAAGAGGATCGAGGAAGGTGACCGGGCCAATGACCGAGACGAACGCACTGGGGCTGCCCCAAGGCCCGCTGTACCTGATGACGGAGATCGTCCGCCAGCGCGAACGGCAACTCACCGCCCTGCTTGCCCCTCTCGAACTGGGGCTGCATGAATGGCGTGCGTTGCGGATCATCCACGCCTTCGACGGTGACGTGCCGATGAGCGTGCTCATCGAGCACTCGCAGACCGACCGCACCGCGCTGGGCCGGACCATCGAACGGCTGGTGCGGCGCGGCTGGGTCAGCCGCCTGCCGGACCCGGACGACGGGCGCGCCGTGCTGGTGCGCCGCAGCCCCGCGGCACAGGCGGTGTTCGAGCAGGCCCTGGCACAGGTCGCAGGGCTCGACGAAAGGCTGCTGGCGGCTCTCGGCGCCGGCCCGGAAGAAGAGGCGCTGACCCTCGCCCTGGGCAAGTTGCTGCGGGCCTTCGACGGGCTTTCCCGCGTGACGCAATAGCCTTTCGAGGGCATCTCCGGGTTTGCGAAGCAACTCTCATCCCGGTCATGGACTGACCATCCGGCCCCCTATTTGCTGGCCGATTGATAGCATGGGCGGCCTTCGCAAGCCCATTCGACCCGCAATGCCACGACACCCGCACACCACCCTGCTCCTCTGCCTTTGCCTGATCCTGCCCGGTTGCGAGAGCGGCCGCAGCTACAGCCTTTCCGACGGCGCGCCGGCCACGGGCATCCGCATCCAGCGCGACGACCGCTCGCCGTTGCAGCGCCTGCGGGACTGCGAACGCCAGGGTTGCAGCGAGCGGCAGAAGATCGACCCGTTCACCCCCGATCCTGACTACCTGCGCGCGGAAGGCCACTTCCCGCTGCCCTGGTAAGCTTCCCTCTTCGCCCGTTCCCGACGGGCTTTTTTCCGTTCCCGACAGATACCCTCAGCTGCCCTCAGCGCTTTCCTACGCACCAAGAAGGAAAGCCTCTCGCCTCTCTCGGAACGAGCCGATTTCTCGGCAGTCGCCGTTCGCATTCCATTGGTCACCCAACGGCAACGAGGATCGGCCATGACTGGATTGCCCTCGCATGGCAACGGACGCGCCTCCGGCGCCTGCCCATGTCCGGCCCTACCCGCCCCACTCCGAGGACTGAAGATGAACGACTACATCGCCCGGCTGCGCGAGAAATACGACGACCATTTCGGCTGTGCGCCGAGCATCGTCCTGGACTGCCGTGACTTCTGGAGGCACTGCGTGACGGCACCGGAAATGGCGGTGTTCGGCTACCGCCTGGAAAGCAGCCGGCGCCCGCACCACGTGGTGATCACCGCGGGGATGAGCCAGGCACGGATGCACTTCGCGCCCTATATGGGCAGCGCGCGCTGGTCCAGCGAGCTGATCTGCTACCTTGACGTCCTCGGCGGTGAGGACCTGCGCCACCTGCAGTGGCTCGCCGGCCTGCCGTTCCACGAACGCCTGGCCCTCGGCCACGGACACAGCGTGGCATTCGGTTTCCCGCTCTACGAGCACAGCCTGCTGCGTCACTTCCTTCTCCTGCCGACCCCGCTGGGCGAAGATGCCGCCCTGTTCGACGGTTTCGACCTGTCCGCCCATCCGGTCGACCTGCTCTGGGTCGTGCCGCTGACCGAGCAGGAATACCAGGTGAAAGTGAACAAGCACCTGGAAGGCATCGCCGAAGTGCTGAACGACGCCGGACATCCGCTCAGCCTCGACCGGCATCGCCATTGCTACGTCACCGGCCAACGTCCGGAAGGGTTCGAGCGGATACTGCATTAGGTCGCCGGGCAACCGGAGCAAGAGGCCCGTCGCCAGGCCCTACCTTCGTCGGGGAAGCCGGCGATGACGTTTTTCAATCGGTTCGATGCCGTTTTCCCCGCTTGCCGATCCGCTCGCCGTCTACGATTCTTGCTGGACGTGAGAACGGCTCCGGAGGGGCGCGCATGAAAACCGTGGCACAACTGTTGAACGCCAAGCAGAACCAGCAGGTGTACACCATCGGACCGGACGAGATGGTGCTCGACGCCCTGCGCCTGATGGCGGAAAAGAACATCGGCGCGCTGCTGGTGGTGAACCATGGCGAGGTGGTCGGAGTGGTCAGCGAGCGCGACTATGCGCGCAAGATGGTCCTCAAGGGCCGTTCGTCCATCGGTACGCCGATCAGCGCGATCATGAGCGCGCCTGTGGTCAGCGTGGACTCGAAGCAGAGCGTCGACACCTGCATGAACCTGATGACCGATCGCCACCTGCGCCACCTGCCGGTCGTGGAAGACGGCCAGTTGCTCGGCCTGCTGTCCATCGGCGACCTGGTCAAGGCGGCGATCGCCGAGCAGGCCGAGCTGATCCAGCAACTGGAACAGTACATCCGCGGCGACTGAAGCGGGCGTGCCGGCCCTGCCCTTTTCCCGCCGGCTCACGCGATAATCCGCGGCTGTTGCCGTTGCGAGCCGCCGCCATGCCCTCTCCGCCGAAGATCCGCCGCTACATTCCCGCCGACCGCGATGCCACCCTCGCCATCTGGCTGGAGGCCTCGCGCGTCGGCCACGGTTTCCTCGGCGAAGCCGAGTTGCAGAAGCAGAAGGCACTGGTTCGCGATCATTATCTGGATGCCTCGGAAACCTGGCTGGCGCTGGACGGCGATACGCCGCTGGGCTTCATCGGCCTGCTCGATGCCTTCATCGGCGGCCTGTTCGTCGCCCCGACGGCCCACGGGCGCGGGATCGGCCGGCAACTGGTGGAGCACGCGGCAACCCTGAAGGGCGCGCTGGAGGTCGAGGTCTACGCCGCCAACCGCGAGGCGCTGGGGTTCTACGCACGCTGCGGCTTCGTCGAGAGCGGCCGACGCCCGCGCGACGACGAGGGGCGCGCGCTGGAGATCGTCCAGTTGCGCCGCGAACACTAGTCGCCCTTACGGAAAACGCTCGGCGAGACGCCGCTCAGGCGCTTGAAGAAACGGGTGAAGTAGGCCGGCTCGCTGAAGCCGAGGCGGTCGGCGATCTCGTTCACCGTCATCGCCGTGTAGACCAGGTCGCGCTTGGCCTCCAGCAGCAGGCGCTGGTGCACGATGCCCAGTGCGGTCTGCCCGCTGAGGCGGCGCGCCACGCCGTTCAGGTGTGCCGGGGAGATGCCCAGGCGACGCGCGTACTCGTCGATTCCCAGGTGCTCGCGGAAATGCCGCTCGACCAGTTGCGAAAAGGCCGATAGGTATTCCTGACCGCGACCCGGCCGTGCCTCCGCCCGCCGGACCATCACCTGCCGCCCCAGCCACACCGCCAGCACGCCGATCAGCGACTGCAACAACAGCTCGCGCGCCGGCGCAGCGCCGGCGTACTCGCCATCTATGGCGTCGAACAGCGTGTCGATATAGCGCCGGTCCGCGCCCACCGGGTACAGCCCCGGCGCTTCCAGCGCCTGGCGCTGCGCGCCGAGGTGCGCCTGCAAGCGGGCCAGCAACGGTGCGGCGAGCGTCAGTACGTAGCCGTCGATGCGCTCGGAGAACTGGAAGCCATGGATGCACAACGGCGGTACGAACTGGATGGAGGGCTGCTCGACGCGAGTCGGCTCGCCCTCGACCTGGAGCTGCGCCCAGCCCTTGCGCACGTAGAGCAACTGAGCGAGATCGGCGTGCCGGTGCGGCTTGATCTCCCAATCGTGCAGGCGACTGCGGGCGGGGATCGACTCGCAGTGCAGCAGGTCCGGGGTCGGCCATTCGAGGGGCGCGCCGTAGAGCTTGAACACCGGGACGTCGCGGGTGGAATCCGTCATCGAGCCCTCCGAGCGAAATGGCCGATTGCCGAACAGAGTTTATAAAAGTCCAGAAATAGATCGGCAATTTGCCTTCTATAGCACCCCACGGCAAACAAAAATACAGCCACCTCCAGACAAGATCAGCGCCGGCGCATGCGCCGCCGGCCAGCCATAACAGCGAGAGGGCTATCCGCAATGAAGACTCAAGTCGCCATCATCGGCGCCGGTCCGTCCGGCCTCCTGCTCGGCCAGTTGCTGCACAAGGCCGGCATCGACAACGTGATCCTCGAACGCCAGACCCCGGACTACGTGCTCGGCCGCATCCGCGCCGGCGTGCTGGAACAGGGTATGGTCGACCTGCTGCGCGAGGCCGGCGTCGACCGGCGCATGGCGCGCGACGGGCTGGTCCACGAAGGCGTGGAGATCGCCTTCGCCGGGCAGCGCCGGCGCATCGACCTGAAGCGCCTGAGCGGCGGCAAGACGGTGACGGTCTACGGCCAGACCGAGGTCACCCGCGACCTCATGGAAGCCCGCGAAGCCTGCGGCGCCACTACCGTCTACCAGGCCGCCGAGGTGCGCCTGCACGACCTGCAAGGTGAGCGCCCCTACGTGACCTTCGAACGCGACGGCGAACGGCTGCGCCTGGATTGCGACTACATCGCCGGCTGCGATGGCTTCCACGGCATCTCGCGGCAATCGATCCCGGCGGAACGGCTGAAGGTCTTCGAGCGGGTCTATCCGTTCGGCTGGCTCGGCCTGCTCGCCGACACCCCGCCGGTCAGCCACGAACTGATCTACGCCAACCATCCGCGCGGCTTCGCCCTGTGCAGCCAGCGTTCGGCGACCCGCAGCCGCTACTACGTACAGGTGCCATTGACAGAGAAGGTCGAGGACTGGTCCGACGAGCGCTTCTGGACGGAACTGAAAGCGCGCCTCCCGGCCGAGGTGGCGGAGAAACTGGTGACCGGTCCTTCGCTGGAGAAGAGCATCGCGCCGCTGCGCAGCTTCGTGGTCGAGCCGATGCAGCATGGCCGGCTGTTCCTCGCCGGCGACGCCGCGCACATCGTGCCGCCCACCGGCGCCAAGGGACTGAACCTGGCGGCCAGCGACGTCAGCACGCTCTACCGGCTGCTGCTGAAGGCCTACCGCGAAGGGCGGGGCGAACTGCTGGAACGCTACTCGGCAATCTGCCTGCGGCGGATCTGGAAGGCCGAACGCTTCTCCTGGTGGATGACTTCGGTGCTGCATCGCTTCCCCGACACCGACGCGTTCAGCCAGCGCATCCAGCAGACCGAACTGGAGTACTACCTGGGCTCCGAGGCGGGCCTGGCGACCATCGCCGAGAACTATGTCGGCCTGCCCTACGAGGAAATCGAGTAGGCCGCGCCACCCCGGCGCAACGCCGGGGCACCGTTCCCAAGGCGGGACGCAACGTTGGCGCAGGCGAATATCGACGAAAGACGACCCTCGGATCGATATTCCCCGGCACCTGTCCTACCCCAGGCGCAGTATGATGCCCGCTGCCTTCGCGTTCCGTCCGCCCCAGGTGCCGTCTTGTCCGATCTCGCCCAGAACCCGCCCGCCGTCCGTACCGTCCTCGCCGGCCTGATGCTGTCGATCTTCCTCAGCGCCCTCGACCAGACCATCGTCGCCGTCTCCCTGCCGGCGATCTCGGCCGACTTCGCCGACCTCGACCTGCTGGCCTGGGTGATCTCCGCCTACATGGTGGCGATGACCGTATCGATGCCGATCTACGGCAAGCTCGGCGACCTCTACGGCCGCCGCCGTCTGATGCTCTTCGCCATCGTCGTGTTCACCGCCGCCTCGCTGCTTTGCGGGCTCGCGCAGAGCATGGGCCAACTGGTGCTGGCGCGAGTGCTGCAAGGGGTCGGCGCGGGCGGGCTGATGGCGGTGAGCCAGGCGATCATCGGCGACATCGTCCCGCCGCGCGAGCGCGGCCGCTACCAGGGCTACTTCAGCAGCATGTACGCCATCGCCAGCGTCGCCGGCCCGGTGCTCGGCGGCCTGCTCACCGAGTACCTGTCGTGGCGCTGGGTGTTCTGGATCAACCTGCCGATCGGCCTTCTCGCGCTGGCCATCTCGCGGCGGACCCTGGTCGGCCTGCCGGTGCCGCGCCGGCAACCGGTGATCGACTACCTGGGCATCGTGCTGATGGTGGTGGGTCTCACCGCGCTGCTCCTGGCCATCACCCAGATCGGCCAGGGCGCAGCCTGGAGCGACCCGGCGCTGCTCGGCCTGTTCGCCCTGGCGGCGCTCGCCCTGCTGCTGTTCGTCGCCCAGGAGCGGCGCTTCCGCGAACCGCTGGTGCCGATGCAACTGTTCGCCGTCCGCGCCGCCACCCTCAGTTGGCTGGTTGCGTTCTTCGCCAGCTTCCAGGCCATCTCGCTGACCGTGCTGGTGCCGCTGCGCTACCAGAGCGTTACCGGCGCCGGCGCCGACAGCGCCGCGCTGCATCTGCTGCCGCTGGTCATGGGCCTGCCGCTGGGCGCGTACTGCTGCGGGCGGCTGACCGCCAGCCTGGGACGCTACAAGCCGCTGATCCTGCTCGGCGCCGTCCTGCTGCCCTGCGGCATCGCCGGCCTGGCCCTGGTCCCGGTCGGCGACCACTGGCTGTCCGGGCTGTGCATGCTGCTCACCGGGATCGCCATCGGTACCCAGTTCCCGACCAGCCTGGTGGCCGCGCAGAACGCCGTGGAGCAACGCCACATCGGCGTCGCCACCAGCAACGCGACGCTGTTCCGCTCCCTCGGCGGGGCGGTCGGGGTGGCGCTGATGTCGGCGATCCTGCTGGCCCTGCTCAAGCACCTGCGGATCGGCGGCGGGCTCGACCAGGGCTTTTCCGAGAGCGCCCTGCTGAGCAGCCTGGACGCCGCCAGCGTGCCGGCCCGGGTGATCCTCCAGCATGTCCTCGCGGATGCCTTCAAGGTGCTCTTCCTGGTCAACGCGGCGGTGGCGCTGCTCGGCCTGGCGGTGGCCTCGGCATTGCCCGACATGACCCTGCGCGGCCGCGACGCAACCGGCGGCAGGCGAGTGAGCGGACGCCGATAATCGAACGCTTTCGTCCCGTCGGCGACGGCGTCCGGTTTACAAAAGTAACCGTTCGGTACATTTTCCCGGCATCGATGACATCATTGCTGTGGAGGCTGCGCCATGACGCGCACGGTACTGGTCCTGAACGGCCCCAACCTGAATCTGCTCGGCACCCGCGAGCCACAGACCTACGGCCGGCAGACCCTGGGCGAAATCGCCGACGAATGCGCGGCCTTCGCCGAGACGCGCGGCTTCGCCGTGGACTTCCGCCAGACCAACCAGGAAGGCCAACTGCTCGACTGGATCCACCAGGCCCGCGGCCGGGTCGCCGGCATCGTCATCAACCCCGCCGCCTGGACCCACACCTCGGTGGCGCTGCGCGACGCCCTGGCCGCGGTGGAACTGCCGGTGGTCGAAGTGCACCTGTCCAACGTCCACCAGCGCGAAGCGTTCCGCCACCACTCCTACGTCTCGCCGGTGGCGCTGGGGGTGATCTGCGGATTCGGCAGCCTCGGCTACCGCCTGGCCCTGGAACATTTCGCCGAGCGTTTCGAGGCGGCCGCATGAGCGCGCCGCGATCGGTTCTCGCCGGCCTGATCGGTGCCGGCATCCAGGCGTCACGGACCCCGGCCCTGCACGAGCACGAAGGCGACGCCCAGGGCATCCGCTATCTGTACCGGCTGATCGATCTCGACCTGCTGGGCAAGTCGGCGGACGACCTGGAGTTCCTGCTCGCCGCCGCCAGCGACCTCGGTTTCACCGGGCTGAACATCACCTTCCCCTGCAAGCAGGCGATCATCCCCCTGCTCGACGAACTCTCCGCCGAGGCGCGCGGCATCGGCGCGGTGAACACCGTGGTGCTGCGCGATGGCCGGCGCATCGGCCACAACACCGACTGCCTGGGCTTCGCCGAGGGCTTTCGGCGCGGCCTGGCCGACGCGCCGCGCCAGCGCGTGGTGCAGATGGGCGCGGGCGGCGCCGGCGCGGCAGTGGCCCATGCACTGCTCGCCGAGGGCGTCGAGCGGCTGGCCCTGTTCGACGTCGACCCGGCGCGGGCCCAGGCCCTCGCGGACAACCTCAACCAGCACTTCGGCGCGCCACGAGCGCTCGCCGGCAGCGACCTGGCCGGCGCCCTGGGCGACGCCCAGGGATTGGTCAACACCACCCCGGTGGGCATGGCCAAGCTGCCCGGCATGCCGGTGCCGGCGGAACTGTTGCGCGCCGACCTGTGGGTCGCCGAGGTGATCTACTTTCCGCTGGAAACCGAGCTGCTGCGCCGGGCCCGCGCCCTCGGCTGCCGCACACTGGACGGCGGCACCATGGCGGTGTTCCAGGCGGTGAAGGCATTCGAACTGTTCAGCGGAGTAGAGGCTGACGCCGCGCGCATGCAGGCGCACTTCGCCAGCCTGGACGACTGAATGGCACCTCTCTCCCGCCAATGGGAGAGGGGACGGCAGTCAGGCACGGATGTAGCGCAATACCGCCTCGCCGATCATCCGCCGATGCCGCTGGCGAACCTCGGCGTCGTGCAGGTCGGTGCGGAAGATCCGCGACACGGTGTAGCGATTGGACACCCGGTAGAAGCAGAACGAACTGATCAGCATGTGCACGTCGAGCGCCTCCAGCCCGGCGCGGAACACCCCTTCCGCTTCGCCGCGGCGGAGAATCTCGGCGATGCTCTGGACGATCGAGCTGTTGACGCTCTGCACCAGCTCGCTGCTGGCGATGTGCTCGCCCTTGTGGATGTTCTCGATGCTGATGATGCGCACGAAATCCACGTGCCGGTCGTGGTAGTCGAAGCTGAACTCCACCAGCTTCTCCATCGCCTTGGCCGGCGGCAGCGCGCCCAGCCGCAGGGTGCCCTCGATACCGCGGATGTCGCTGTAGAGCTTCTCCAGCACGGCCTGGTAGAGCTGCTCCTTGCTGCCGAAGTAGTAATAGATCATCCGCTTCGAGGTATGCGTGCGCTCGGCGATGGCGTCCACCCGCGCACCCGAGAGGCCCTGGGCGACGAACTCGTCGATGGCGGCGCGGAGGATGTCCTGGCGGGTCTTCTCGGGATTGTTCTTGCGTCCCTTGCCGCGCGGAGCGGATTCCTCCACGACGGCGGGATCAGGCTTGGACATCGGTGACTCACTCGTGGCCGGCGGGAATTGCGGCCGATTATGCGGGGCCCGCCCGGCTGTAGGAAGAGCACCTGCCGGAGCCCCGACAATTCTCACAGCTTGGCCCGGCGCACACCCCGCCGCGCTTGCGCCATCGCCGCCAGGCGCACCGGCACGTTGGCCGCGCCGTAGCCGGCGTAGCCGTGGCGGCGCTGGAGGATCTCGAAGAAGAAGCGCTCCTCGAACGGCTCGGTGAACACATGGAACAGCTCGCCGCCCTGGGCGTCGCGGTCGTAGAGGACGTTGTAGTAGGCCAGTTCGCTGAGGAACTCGTCGTCGAAGTCGAAGCGCGCGGCGAGGTCGTCGTAATAGTTCAGCGGGATTTCCAGCAGTGCGACCCCGGCCTCCTTGGCCTGGGCCACGGCGGCGAAGATGTCGGCGCAATCGAAGGCGATGTGGTGCACGCCGGAACCGCGATAGCTGGACAGCGAACGGGCGATGGCGGTGTTGCGGTCCTCGGAAATGTTCAGCGGCAGGCGCACGCTGCCGCAGGGGCTACGCACGGCACGGCTGGTGACCAGGCCATAGGGGTCGGGCAGCACCACCTCGTCATCGGCGCCGAAGTCGAACAGGCTCTTGTAGAACAGCACCCAGCTGTCCAGACCTTCGGCGGGCAGCGCCAGGGCCACGTGGTCGACGCGTCGCAGGCCGAGGCCGGAAGTGTCGGCGTCGTTCGTCACGAAGTCGCTGTCGTAGATGCTGCGGCCCTCGGTGTGCCGCTCGACCAGATACAGCAGGCTGCCGTCGAGGGCGCGCACCGCCGGGATTTCCCGCTCGTTGGGGCCGAGCAGTCCGCGGTACGGCTGGCCTCCGTACGCACGAGCGCGCCCCAGCGCCTGGCCGGCGTCACGCACGCGCAGCGCGGTGGCGCACAAGGACGGTCCGTGGGCCTCGAAGAAACCGTGGGCGAAGGAATAGGGCTCGGCGTTCAGTACCAGGTTGATGTCGCCCTGGCGCAACAGGCTGACATTCTTCGAACGGTGCTCGCCGGCCCTGGCGAAGCCCAGTCGCTGCAACCACTGGCCAAGGCGCGCGCCGAGCGTCTCGTCGACGGCGAACTCGAGGAACTCGATGCCGTCGCAGAGGCTCGCCGGCGGCGGCGCGAACAGCTCGTCCACCGCCACGTGCGGCGTCTGGCGTTGCAGGCGCTCGCGGGTCTTCTCCTCGAGGTAGAGCAGCGAGCGCAGGCCGTCGACGGCGTTGGCGCGGGTCGGCGCGGCGCGGAAGCCGTCGTTGAAGACCTCCAGCGACAGCGGACCGCGATAGCCGGACGCGACGACCGGCGCGAGGAAGCCTGCCAGGTCGAAGCCGCCCTGACCCGGGAAGCAGCGGAAGTGCCGGCTCCATTCCAGCACGTCCATTGCCAGCAAGGGCGCGTCGGCCATCTGCACGAAGAAGATCTTTTCCCCCGGAAGATCGGCGATGCCGCGCGGATCGCCGTCCAGCGAAAGGGTATGGAAGCTGTCGAGGATCAGCCCGAGGTTCGCCTGGTCGGCCCGCCGCACCAGGTCCCAGGCCTGCTCCCAGGTGTTCACCTGGCGCCCCCAGGCCAGCGCCTCGTAGCCGATGCGCAGGCCGCGGACGGCGGCGCGCTCGGCCAGCTGCCGGAGGTCATCGGCCAGCAGCGCCGGTTCGCCGAGGGCATCGGCAGCGACGTTGCTGCACACCAGCATTAGGTCGGTGCCGAGTTCCTGCATCAGGTCGAACTTGCGTTCGGCGCGCTCCAGGTTTCGCCCCAGGCGTTCCCGGCGGCAGCCCTCGAAGTCGCGGAACGGCTGGAACAGCAGGATCTCCAGGCCCAGGTCGGCACACAGCCGGCGTACGTCGCGCGGGCTGCCGTCGTAATGAAGCAGGTCGTTCTCGAAGATTTCCACCCCGTCGAAACCGGCGGCGGCGATGGCCTCGAGCTTTTCCGGCAGGGTGCCGCTCAGGGATACGGTGGCGATCGAACGCTGCATGCTTCGACTCCTCAATGCGCCCTACGGCGCCTGGCGCCGCGCGAGGGCCGGCGGCGGAACGGCGGAGGCGCGGATAGCCCGCGCGGGATGCGCCGGGAAGCCACTTCGGGTAGCTGAGACCGCTCGCCCGGCAAGCCGATTATTGGTTTGCGCCAACTGACAGGCAACGCAAAATGTACGAACTGGTTAGTATTCCGTTCGAATATCGAACGGAAGCACGATTATCGAATTGACGCTTTTTCGACCAATCGCGCACCATCGCAGCCACCCGTGCAGGCCGTCCCGATCTGCCGGAAGCGCTCCGCGCTTCTTTCCCGGGCACCTGCGCAACCCACGCGACATAACAATTTCAAGAATCGGGTACCCGCTCATGTCCATCGCCGACCTCTCCGTCCGCCCTCCATCCCGTCCGCTCGCCGCTCGCCCGGCCCGACCGCCCCTGGCCCGCTGACACCGGCGCGGCCCCTGGTCCGCCTGCGTGCAACCCAGAACGACAAATCCAGGCCGGGCGCCCAGGCGCCGGCCGCCGAAAGGATGGCCCCGTCAATGATCCACTCTTCCAGCTCTCGACTGCTCGCCGCCGACGCCCCGCGGGAATCCCGCGGCGGCAGGATCCGCAACGCCTTCGCCGTCGGCGGGACGCGCTGGGGCATGCTCGCCCTGGTGTTCTTCGCCACCACCCTGAACTACATCGATCGCGCCGCCCTCGGCGTGATGCAGCCGATCCTGGCCGAGAAGATGAGCTGGACGGCGATGGACTACGCCAACATCAACTTCTGGTTCCAGGTCGGCTACGCCATCGGCTTCATCCTCCAGGGCCGCTTCATCGACAAGGTCGGGGTCAAGCGCGCGTTCTTCCTCGCCGTGCTGCTCTGGAGCCTGGCCACCGGCGCCCACGGCCTGGCGACCTCGGCGGCGGGCTTCATGGTCTGCCGCTTCATCCTCGGCCTGACCGAGGCGGCCAACTACCCGGCCTGCGTGAAGACCACCCGCCTGTGGTTCCCCGCCGGGGAACGGGCGGTGGCCACCGGCATCTTCAACGCCGGCACCAATGTCGGCGCGATGGTCACCCCGGCCCTGTTGCCGCTGATCCTCGGCGTCTGGGGCTGGCAGGCGGCGTTCCTCTGCATGTCGGCGCTGGGCCTGGTCTGGCTGGTGTTCTGGTGGCGCAACTACTACAACCCCGAGGAGCATCCGCGGGTGAAGCAGAGCGAGCTGGAATACATCCAGCAGCAGGAGGAGCCGCCCGCCACCCGCGTGCCCTTCTCGCAGATTCTCCGCCGCCGCGGCACCTGGGCCTTCGCCCTGGCCTACTCGATCACCGCGCCGGTGTTCTGGTTCTACCTCTACTGGCTGCCGCCGTTCCTCAACCAGCAGTACGGCCTGGGCATCAGCGTGACGCAGATGGGCATCCCGCTGATCCTGATCTGGTTGACCGCCGACTTCGGCAGCGTCGGCGGCGGCATCCTTTCGTCCTGGCTGATCGGCCGCGGCATGCCGGCGATCCGCGCGCGCCTGCTGTCGATGCTGCTGTTCGCCTGCACCATCGTCGGCGTGGTGTTCGCCGCCAACGCCAGCGGCCTGTGGATCGCCGTGCTGGCCATCGCCCTGGCGGTCGGCGCACACCAGGCGTGGACGGCGAACATCTGGAGCCTGGTGATGGACTACACGCCCAAGCACCTGATGAGCACGGTGTTCGGCTTCGGCGGCATGTGCGCGGCGCTGGGCGGGATGTTCATGACCCAGATCGTCGGCGGCGTACTGACCGCGACGAACAACAACTACGCGGTGCTTTTCACCATGATCCCGGCGATGTACTTCATCGCCCTGACCTGGCTGTACTTCATGGCCCCGCGCCGGATCGAAGCCTGAGTCCAAGCGCCCGGCGCTCGCCGGGCGCCTCCCTGCCTAGAGAACAAGAACGAAGGGACACTCCCATGTCGCACCCGAGCCACGTCCGCGCGCTCTGCGCTTCCCTCTGCCTGGGCGCCGGCCTGCCAGTCCATGCCGGGCAAGGTTTCCTCGAAGATGCCAAGGCCAGCCTCACCGCGCGCAATTTCCACCTGCACCGCAACTTCGTCGGCGATGCCAGCCAGGGCAAGGCCGAGGAGTGGACGCAGAGCTTCATCCTCGACGCCCGCTCCGGCTTCACCCAGGGCAGCGTCGGCTTCGGCCTCGATGTCCTCGGTCTCTACAGCCTGAAGCTGGATGGCGGCAAGGGAACGGCCGGCACCCAACTGCTGCCAACCCACGACGACGGCCGCCCGGCCGACGACTTCGGACGCCTGGCGGTGGCCGGCAAGCTGCGCGTGTCGAACAGCGAACTGAAGATCGGCGAATGGATGCCGGTGCTGCCGATCCTCCGCTCCGACGATGGCCGCTCGCTGCCGCAGACCTTCCGCGGCGGCCAGCTCAGCGCCAACGAGATCGCCGGCCTGACCCTCTACGCCGGCCAGTTCCGCGGCAACAGCCCGCGCAACGACGCAAGCATGCAGGACATGTCGCTGTTCGGCCGGCCAGCCGCCACTTCCGACCGCTTCGATTTCGCCGGCGGCGAATATCGCTTCAATGGCGAACGCAGCCTGCTCGGCCTGTGGAACGCCGAGCTGAAGGACATCTACCGCCAACAGTACCTGCAACTGCAACACAGCCAGCCGCTCGGCGACTGGCTGCTGGGCGCCAACCTCGGCGGCTTCCGTGGCCGCGACGCTGGCAGCGCGCGCGCCGGCAAGCTCGATAACCGCACCGTTTCCGCGCTGTTCTCCGCGCGCTACGGGCTGCATACCCTCTATCTCGGCCTGCAGAAGGTCAGTGGCGACGATGGCTGGATGCGGGTCAACGGCACCAGCGGCGGAACCCTGGCCAACGACAGCTACAACGCCAGCTACGACAATCCCGGCGAGCGCTCCTGGCAACTGCGCTACGACTTCGACTTCGTTGGCCTCGGCCTACCCGGCCTGACCTTCATGACCCGCTACCTGCATGGCGACCATGTGCGCCTGGCCGGAGTCACCGACGACGGCAGCGAATGGGGACGCGAGAGCGAGCTGGGCTACACGCTGCAGAGCGGCGCCTTCAAGCGTCTCAACGTCCGCTGGCGCAACTCCAGCCAGCGCCGCGACTGGAGCAGCAATACCCGCTTCGACGAGAACCGGCTGATCGTCAGCTATCCGCTGAGCCTGTTGTGAAGCCTACGCGCCGACCCCGTTGCGTTCAGCGGCCACGGCGCCAGGCGACCACCAGGCCGCTGGCGCAGATGACGAGGATGCCGAGCAGCGACCAGGCGTCCGGCACGTGGCCGAACACCAGCAGGCCGAGCAGGCCGGCGAAGATGATCTGGCCATAGCTGAACGGCGCCAGGGTCGCCGGCGGCGCATGGCGGAAGGCCTGGGTCAGCAGCAGGTGGCCGCCCATGCCGCAACCGCCCAGGGCGATCATCATCAGGCCGTGGAGAAGACTTGGGGTCTGCCAGAAGAACGGCACCAGCAGGCTCATGATGAGCGTGTTGAAGATGCCGGCGAGGAAGTTGCTGGTGGTCGGGCTGTCGCTGTTGGCGAGCATCCGCGTGAGCAGTTGGTAGAGCCCGAAGCACAGCGCCGAGCCGAGCGGGAACAACGCCGCCGGGGTGAACAGCGCGCCACCGGGACGCACGATGAAGAGCACGCCGATGAAGCCGGTGAGCACCGCCAGCCATTGACCGAGGCTGACCTTCTCCTTCAGCAACGGCACGGATAACGCGGTCACCAGCAGCGGCGCCAGGAAGTTCACCGCGGTCGCCTCGGCCAAGGGCAGGTAGCGCAGGCCGGTGGTGAAGAACAGGCTGGTGCCGATCAGGCACAGCGCCCGCGCCAACTGCATGAGCGGACGGCGGGTGCGGATCACCGCGAGGCCGTTGCGCGGCACGAACACGGCGACCATCAGCAGGGTGTGCACCAGGTAGCGGGCCCAGACCACCATGACGATCGGGTAGAAACCGGAAAGGAACTTGGACAACCCGTCGTGGCTGGCGAACAGGAACACCGCGGCACAGATCAGCAGGATGCCGCGCAGGGTCTGGTCGCTGGCGGGCAGCGGGGAGGTGGATGCGTTCATCGGAGGGTCCGGGCACCAGGGCAAATCGATAGCAGGCTATTTATTCTGACGGTACCCGCCATCGAGGAAAGAAACGATCGGCTTCAACGTTTGGAAACTATAGAACCCCGTTCCATTATGCAAACGGGCAACCTGCCTGCGCGGTGGCGCTACAGGCGGGCGAGCAGCGCCCGGGTCCGCTCGATCGCCAGCCGCGCCCGCTCCGTGCCATCCACGCCGCGCGCGAGCAAATCCAGCGCGGGCACCTCCAGGCTCAGCGGCAGGTTCTCCGGCAGGGCGCGCAGCAGCGCCAGCAGATCGAGCCCGCCATCGCCAGGGAAACGCCGTTCCTCGCGGGCCTGGCGAAGGATTTCGTCCATCGACGTCGGACGCGGCCCGACGACATCGCAGAGTTGCGCGTAGCCCAGGCGCGCAGGCGGGATCGCCCGCAGGTCTTCCAGGCTGCTGGCCGAGCGGTCGAAATGGAAGGCGTCCAGCAACAGGCCGGCGTTGTCCCGCGCCGCCGCCTCGACCACCCGCGCGGCCTGCCGCAGGTCGCGGATCCCGGTCCAGGGCATGAACTCCAGGTGCGGGTCGAGGCCGAGCGGCCGCGCCAGGTCGCACAACGCGGCGAAATTGTCCGCGCTGCGCCGCTCGTCGTCATCGTTGCCGGCCACCAGCACATAGCGCGCGCCGAACTCGGCGCCGACCTCCAGCACCGCGGCGAACTCGCCGACGCGGGTGTCCGGACGCAGGCGCAGGATCTCCACGTCCAGCGTGCGCACTCCGCTGTCGCGCAGCCGCGCCAGGGTCCGCCGGCGCAGGCCGGCATCGGCCAGCAGCGGATAGTGGTGCTCTTCCACTGTGGCCGGCACCAGGCGCAGGCCGACATGACTGTAGCCGGCGCGGGCGGCAGCCTCGACCATGTCCGGGGGCGACAGCTCGAGCACGGTGAGCGCCGCCAGGGAAAGAATCCTCGATTCCATGCACTACCTCATCGTCAGCGGTTCAGAAACTGGCCGGCGCGCAGGCCCGGCCACTGCGCGCGGCCTCGCGAACCGCCTCGACCAGCGCCAGGGTGCGAGCGGCGTCGGTGGCATCCATCAATGGCGCTTCCTCGCCCCGCGCGACCCGGACGAAGTGCTCTAGCTGGCGTTGCAGGGGGTCGCCTGCCGCCACGGCCTCCACGCTGGCCGCCAGCGGGTCGTGCCAGCCCTGCCGGGCCTCGGCGTAGCGCCAGCGGCGGAGCTGGGGCAGGCTCAGGGCACCCTCGGTGCCGGCCAGCAGGTAGCAGGGTTGCTCGGCCTCGCGCGGATAGACCGGGTTCTCCCCGGCGGCCAGCTCCCAGCTCCAGGGCGCCGCCGCAGCGTCGCAACCGGTCAGGCTGCCCAGGGCGCCATTGGCGAAGCGCAGGAGCAGCGCGACGTTGTCTTCGTTGGGCAGGCCACGGATAGCGTTGCCGGCCAGCGCCTGCACCTCCCGCACTTCCCCGCACAGGTGGCGGAGCAGGTCGAGGTCATGGATCAGGTTGGTCAGCAACATTCCCGCGCCGGGCTCGCGACGCCAGGCCACCTCGAAATAACTGTCGGGCTTCTTCAACTGCCAGAGCGCGGTGACCGACAGCAACCGACCGAGCGCGCCCTCGGCGATCAATTGGCGCGCCCGCACGACCAGCGGATTGTGCCGACGATGGTGACCGACCAGCAGCGGAACGCCAGATCGCCGGGCGACGGCGACCAGCTCGCTCACTTCGTCGAGCTGCACGCCGACCGGTTTTTCCAGCAGCAGCGGCACCCCGGCGGCGAGGCAGTCGAGGGCGGTGGCGACATGCAGGTTGTTCGGATTGGCGACGATCGCCGCTTGCGGCCGGGCTTCTTCCAGCAACCTCCGATGATCGCCGAACCAGGGCACGCCGGCGTCCGCGGCGAACGCCTGGCCCTGAGGATCGGCCACCGCACACAGGCGCGCGCCGGCGATTCGCTGCAAGCGATGGTAATGCTGGCGGCCCATGTTGCCGGCGCCGATGAGGGCGATGCGAAGCGGTGCGTCCAAGGCGGTCCCCAATCGTTGTTTTCTTGTTCGTCTCAGGATTCCAGAACGTCGTTCCAGATTTAACGAAGGAGATTATTTGAACGAGGAGTTGGCCCCGCGCAAGAGCGCTTCGAGACGGCAGCGCCGCCAGGACCTCCATGGAAGTGCGGAAAGGCCCGCTGCATGCGGGCTCCGTGGCAGGCAAGAAAGCGTTCGCTATTCGCACGCCGATGTCGGGAAAGGACTGGGGCCGGGCCGGATGGCTCAGCGGAACAGCTCGGACGCCTGGCTGGCGTGGGAGAGGTCCTGCGCCGCGGCCAGGAGCAGGGGCGCCAGTTCGTGCATGCGCGCCTCGCCGAAGCGTGCGCTCGGCCCGGCCACGCTGAGCACGCCGAGAGCCCGTCCGTCCTCGGGGTGGCGCACCAGTGCAGCCATCGCCGCCATGCCCGGCGCCGAGCATTCGATCTGCCAGGCATAGCCGTGCTCGCGGGCGCGCTTCAGGTAACGCAGCAGCTCGCTCCTGGAGCGCGGCGCGTTGGGACCGAAGTCCCGCGCCGCCCCTACGCCCTGGCGCTCCACCAGCGCCAGCGCCGCCTTGTCGCTCAGGCTGGCCAGCCAGGCGTGCCCGGATGCGGTGTAGAACAGCGGCGCCTCGCGCCCCATGTCGGGGTCGTAGCGTAGCCCGGAGGTGGCGCCCTGGGACTTGGCGATCCAGGTCTGGCGATCGCCTTCGATCACCCCCAGGCGCACCAGTTCGCCGGTCTCCCGGGCGAGCCCGTCGAGCACCGGCTGGACCAGATCGACCACCCCGCTGGACGCGAGGAAGCGGAAGCCCAGCGCGGCCAGGCGGGTGCTGAGGCGGTAGCGGCTGGTGTCGTGGTCCTGGCGCACGTAGCCGAGCCGGATCAGCTCGGCGAGCATGCGGTGCGCGGCGCTCTTGGGGATATCCAGGCGGTCCGCCAGTTGTTGCAGGGGCAGGCCGCGGGCATCGCTGGCGAGGAGTTCGAGCAAGCCGAGGGCGCGTTCGATGAGGCTACCGGCCATGGAAGGACGTTCCTGAGTCGAGGGAAGGCAGGATTCTAGAATCTGGTTCCGGATTTTCACAGCCTGGCGAAGGTCGAGATTTCACAGGGTTCCGTTCGATCAGCGAACCGATAAACGATTATCGGATTGCCACTCCCCATGGCCCTCCGTAATGTGTCTGCACCCCGGCAGGCCGAGCGCCTCCGCTACAAAAACAACAGGGGAATCCCGACATGCCGCAGCACGCCTTGCCTTCCGCCGCCTGCACCTGAGCCACGCGTCCGACCCTCGTCCCACGCCCTCACTCTCGCCGCGGAACCCGTCCCATGAACAGCCCCAGCCTGCCCGCCGTCGAACGACTCGACGTGCAAGCCTTCATCAATGCCCAGCCGCTTTCGCCGTACCAATGGCGGATCGTCCTGCTGTGCTTCCTGATCGTCTTCCTCGATGGCCTCGACACCGCCGCGATGGGCTTCATCGCGCCGGCGCTGACCCAGGACTGGGGCATCGACCGCGCCAGCCTCGGTCCGGTAATGAGCGCCGCGCTGATCGGCATGGTCTTCGGCGCCCTCGGTTCCGGACCGCTGGCCGACCGCTACGGACGCAAGCTGGTATTGGTCGCGGCGGTCTTCCTCTTCGGCCTGTTCAGCCTGGGCTCGGCCTACAGCACCAACGTCGAGCAACTGCTGGCGCTGCGCTTCCTCACCGGCCTCGGCCTCGGCGCGGCGATGCCCAACGCCACCACCCTGCTTTCCGAATACACCCCCGAGCGCCTCAAGTCGCTGTTGGTGACCAGCATGTTCTGTGGCTTCAACCTGGGCATGGCCTGCGGCGGATTCGTCTCGGCGAAGCTGATCCCGCTGTTCGGCTGGCACAGCCTGCTGCTGCTCGGCGGCCTGCTACCGCTGGTCCTGGCGGTAGTCCTGCTGTTCCGCCTGCCGGAATCGGCGCGCTACCTGGTGGTGCGCAACCGCGGCAGCGAGCGGGTACGCCAGGTGCTGGCCCCCATCGCCCCGGCGCAGGTGGCGCTGGCACGGAGTTTCCACGTCCCCGAGCAGCAGACGGTGCAGGCCCGCAACGTGTTCGCGGTGATCTTTTCCGGTACCTACAGCGCCGGCACCCTGCTGCTCTGGCTGACCTACTTCATGGGCCTGGTGATCGTCTACCTGCTCACCAGTTGGCTGCCGACCCTGATGCGCGATAGCGGGGCGAGCCTGGAGCAGGCGGCGTTCATCGGCGCGCTGTTCCAGTTCGGCGGGGTGCTCAGCGCCGTAGCGGTGGGCTGGGCGATGGATCGCTTCAACCCGCACAAGGTGATCGGCCTGTTCTACCTGCTGGCGGGGGTGTTCGCCTGGTGCGTCGGCCAGAGCCTCGGCCAGGTCACCCTGCTGGCGACCCTGGTGCTGCTGGCCGGCATGTGCATCAACGGCGCGCAGTCGGCGATGCCGTCGCTGGCGGCGCGCTTCTATCCAACCCAGGGGCGGGCCACGGGGGTCTCCTGGATGCTCGGTATCGGCCGCTTCGGCGCCATCCTCGGCGCCTGGATCGGCGCCACCCTGCTGGGCCTGGGCTGGAACTTCGAACAGGTGCTGACCGCCCTGGTGCTGCCGGCTGCACTGGCCACCGCCGCGGTGCTGCTGAAGGGCTTGGTCAGTCACGCGGATGCGGGGTGAAACTGCCCCATCGCGTAGGACGCATAACCGCTTGCGGTTATCCGCCGCCGGGCTTCGGTGTATCGGCGGTTAACGCCGGTGGCGTTATCCGCCCCACCCCAGGGGTCGGCATCGCGTAGGGCGCATAACCGCTTGCGGTTATCCGCCGCCGGGCTTCGGTGTATCGGCGGTTAACGCCGGTGGCGTTATCCGCCCCACCCCAGGGGTCGGCATCGCGTAGGGCGCATAACCGCTTGCGGTTATCCGCCGTCCGGTTTCGGTGTATCGGCGGATAACGCCGGTGGCGTTATTCGCCCCACCCCAGGGCTGCGACATCGCGTAGGGCGCATAACCGCTTGCGGTTATCCGCCGCCGGGCTTCGGTGTATCGGCGGATAACGCCGGTGGCGGTAGTCGCCCTACCCCAGGGGTGGGCATCGCGGAGGGCGCATCACCGCGCGCGGTTAGCCGCCGCCGGGCTTCGGTGGAGCGGCGGATAACGCCGGTGGCGGTAGTCGCCCTACCCCAGGGGTGGGCATCGCGGAGGGCGCATCACCGCGCGCGGTTAGCCGCCGCCGGGCTTCGGTGTATCGGCGGATAACGCCGGTGGCGTTATTCGCCCTACCCCAGGGGTGGGCATCGCGTAGGGCGCATAACCGCTCGCGGTTATCCGCCGCCGGGCTTCGGTGTATCGGCGGATAACGCCGGTGGCGTTATTCGCCCTACCCCAGGGGTGGGCATCGCGTAGGGCGCATAACCGCTCGCGGTTATCCGCCGCCGGGCTTCGGTGTATCGGCGGATAACGCCGGTGGCGTTATCCGCCCCACCCCAGGGTTGGCGGCATCGCGTAGGGCGGCGGCGCATCGCCTCAGAAGGTGAATTCCATGTTCAACGTCGGCGTCGAGGTTCGGCTGCCGGTGCCGCCGTCGACGCCGAACTTGTTGTGCCAATACTCGTAGCCGACGCCGAGCCACAGGTTCGGCTGGCGCTTGTCGCCTGGCAGGGCGGCGACCATCAGGGCGGTGCGGACCAGGGTTTCCGCCGCGGTGTCCTTGTCGTTGTAGTCCTCGCCCTTCTCTCCCACGTAGTTGACGAAGCCCTGGAACTTCGCCGCACGGTTACCGACCTTGAACGGCCGCATCCAGGTCAGGTTGAGCATGTAGGTGGTGTCGAAGGTGTGGTCGGGATGGCGCGCGCCGGGCACGCCGAAGTGGTTCTTCTCGCGGTAGTAGAGCAGGCTCAGGTCGAGCACGCCGGGACCGTTGAACTTGAGGGTCGGGCCGAACACCAGGGCGCGCTTCTTGGCCGAAGCCAGGTTGTTGTTGCGGCTGGCGTCGAAGCCCAGGGTGAAGGCGTAGTCCTTGACCAGGCCGGTGCCCAGCGGCCGGTCGAACACCCGCGAGGCATAGAGCTGGTGGCGGTAGACCGCATAGACCTCGCTGCCACCGTGGTCGGTGCCCTTGCGCGGGTCGCGGTTGTCGGAAAGGAACACATCGAGATTGAAGAAATTGCTGCCGTAGCGATAGCCGTCGGCGTGGGTGAAGCTGTAGATGCGCTTGGCGAACTTGTCCGGGTTGTTCGGGTTGGTGAATTGCTGGCCGTAGCGGAAACCGACGCTGTTGCTCATCCATTCCAGCGCCATGCTCTCCCCGGCGCCGACGAGCGCGATCAGGGCGGCGGCGCCCTGCATCATCTTCTTCATGCTGTGTGTCCTGCTGGTTGCTTGTTGTTCTTGTGGCGACTCAGCCCCCGGTTTCGCGCCGGGGTCGCGGGGCAGTATCGGCACTTCGCCGCGCTGACCAAAGAACAGAATATCGAACATACCGATGCCGAAACGGCATCAGCGAACAAGCAAGCTCGGGCAAGCCGTCTGGCATCGGCGCGAGCGCCGCTCAGGCCTCGTTCAGGCGCGCTTCCTCGCGCTCGCGCAGGCGCACTTCCTCGGCGATCTGCCGGGCCAGGGCGTCCACCGCCACCGGCAGGTAGCGGCCGGTGCGCACGTAGAGGCCGAGGTCGCTGTGGATGCCGCCATTGTCTTTCAGCGGCAGGAAGCGCAGCTCGCCCTGGGCGATGTCGGCCTCGATCCCCAGGCGGGTCTGGAAGGCGACGCCGAGCCCGCGCCGCGCCAGTTGTCGCGACAGCTCCAGGGAGCTGCTCTCCAGCACCGCCCGGCGCGGTTCGCGCAAACGGCGCTGGAGCGGCGCCAGCAGGTGATGGATGGACAGCTCGCTCTTGGCCATGATCAGGCCATGTTCGACGCAATCGGCGAAGGCGATGGCCTGGTGTCGCGCCAACGGGTGCTGCGGGGAGACGATGGCACCGAGGCGGAAATGGCCGACGCTGACCTGTTGCAGGTCGGCGCTGCGCGGCAGGGCGAAGGCCAGGCCGAGGTCGACCGCGCCGCTGCTCACCGCCTCGGGTATCGCCTGGGAACCGAGCAGGGTGACGCCGACGGTGATGTCCGGGTAGCGTTCGCGCATCGCCTTGAGCACGCAGGGCAGCAGGTCGCTGGTCACCGCTTCGATGGTGGCGATCTCCACATGGCCGGTGCGCAGGCCTTGCAGCGCGTCCAGTTCGGAACGCACGCGCTCCATGTCCTGCAGGACCACGGTGACGTGGCGCGCGAAGATCTCCCCGGCTCCGGTCAGGCGCAGGCCCCCGGGCAGGCGGTCGAACAGCGGCGCGCCGATCTCGTCCTCCAGCTTGAGGATCTGCCGGTTCACCGCCGACGAGGCGACGTTCAGGCGTCGCGCGGCTTCGCGGATCGAATGGCAGCGGCGCACCATGTCGAAGTAGTGGATCGCGGGCGCGTGGATATGCAGCTTGCGGCTCATGGCGGACCGAAGGGATGACGGAGCTGTCGACCTTCCGGGAAACACCGGCGAATGGCAAGGGGAAGCGCCGCCTCGGCGGATAACGCCTGCGACGCCATTCGCCCTACCGATAGCCCCGCCCGGCGGCCTACCGGGACGCCTGCTGCGACTCCACGCCAAGCTCGTCCCACACCGATTCGGCCAGGTGGAAGGTCGCGTTGGCCGCGGGAATGCCGCAGTAGATGGCGCTCTGCATGATCACTTCCTTGATCTCGTCGCGGCTCACCCCGTTGTTCTTCGCCGCGCGCAGATGCAGCTTGAGTTCCTCGTTGCGGTTCATGCCGATCAGCATGGCGATGGTGACCAGGCTGCGGGTGTGTCGCGGCAGCCCCGGACGGGTCCAGATGTCGCCCCAGGCGTGGCGGGTGATCATCTCCTGGAACTCTTCGTTGAACGGCGTCAGGTTGGCCAGGCTGCGCTCGACATGGGCGTCGCCGAGCACCGCGCGGCGCACTTGCATGCCGGCTTCGTAGCGTTGTTTCTCGTCCATCGGCGGCTCCTCAGGCGGACAGCAGGAAATCGACCAGGCGGCGGCTGAAGGCGTCGCCCGCTTCGACGTTGGACAGGTGCGCGGCGGCGAACTCGACCAACTGCGCGTCGGCGATGCGCGCCTGCATGAAGCGGGCGTTGTCCGGAGTGGTCACGGCATCGTGGCTGCCGGCGACGATCAGCGTCGGCGCCTGGACCAGCCCGAGCTGCTCGCGGAAATCGGCGTCGCGTACCGCAGCGCAGTTGGCCGCGTAGCCCTGCGGCGAGGTGGCCGCGAGCATCGCGACGATGCGCTCGACCTGCGCCGGTTCGCGCTCGGCGAAGCCCGCGGTGAACCAGCGCGCCACCGAGGCGTCGCGCAGGTCGCGCATGGCCTGCTCACCGCCTTTCAGGACGGTATCGATGCGGGTGTTCCAGACCTCGTCGCTGGCAATCTTCGCCGCGGTGTTGCACAGCACCAGCCGGCCGAGCCGCTCGCCGGCGTGGATGCCCAGCCACTGGCCGATCAGGCCGCCCATGGACAGCCCGCAGAAATGCACGCGCGGCAGCTCGAGGGCATCGAGCAGGGCAAGCACGTCGGCGCCGAGCTGGCCGATGGCGTACGGTCCGGGGGTGACCAGCGAGGCGCCGTGGCCGCGGGTGTCGTAGCGCAGCACGCGGAAATGGGCGGTGAGTGCGGGGATCTGCGTGTCCCACATGCCCAGGTCGGTGCCCAGCGAGTTTGACAACAGCAGGACCGGCGCGCCGGCCGGTCCTTCCAGGGAGTAGTTCAGGTCGCCGTCGGCGAGGCGTACGGTTGGCACGAAGGGTTCTCCAGTCAGGCGGGATGGGGTTCGAAGCCCAGGGCATGGTGTTCGGCGAGCGCGCGCTCGACCCAGGCGCGGGCCTGGCCGAGGTAATGGGCGGGATCGAGCAGGCGGTCCAGTTCGTCGCCGGACAGCTCGGCGCTCACTCGCGCCTCTTCGCCGAGCACCGCGCGCAACTCGCGGCGCTGCTCGACGGCGCGGCGGCAGCACTGTTCCACCAGGTGGTGCGCGGCTTCGCGGCCGATACGGCGGGCCAGGGCGATGCTCACCGCCTCGGCGAGCACCAGGCCGTGGGTCAGGCCGAGGTTGTGGCGCATCCGCTCGGCGTCCACCTCCAGGCCTTCGAGCAGGCCGATCGCCTGTTGCAACGCGCCGGAAACCAGGCAACAGAGTTCCGGCAGGGTTTCCCACTCGGCGTGCCAGAGACCGAGGCTGCGCTCGTGTTCCTGCGGCATCGCCGCGAACAGGGTCGAGACCAGCCCCGGCGCACGGGTGGCGGCGGCGATCAGCACCGCGCTGCTCACCGGGTTGCGCTTGTGTGGCATGGTCGAGGAACCGCCGCGCCCGGCGCCGGCCGGCTCGAAGACCTCGCCGGCCTCGGTCTGCATCAGCAGGCTGACATCGCGCCCGAACTTGCCGAGGCTACCGGCCACCAGGCCGAGCACGCTGGCGAACTCCACCAGGCGGTCACGCTGGGTGTGCCAGGGTTGTTCGGGCAAAGCCAGGCCCAGCTCCTCGGCCAGCGCCGCGGCCACCGGCAGGGCCTGCTCGCCGAGCGCGGCGAGCGTCCCAGAGGCGCCGCCGAATTGCAGCACCAGCAGGCGCGGGCGCAACTCGCGCAGGCGCTGGCGGTGCCGGGTCAAGGCGCCGAGCAGGCCGGCGAGCTTCATGCCCAGGGTCACCGGGGTGGCGTGCTGCAACCAGGTGCGCCCGGCCAGCGGCGTGTCGGCATGCCGTTCGGCCTGGTCCGCCAGGACCTCGGCAAGACGTTGCAGATCCTGCTCGAGCAAGGCCAGCGCGCGGCGCAGTTGCAGCACCAGGCCGCTGTCCATGGCGTCCTGGCTGGTGGCGCCGAGATGCACGTAGCGCTCGGCCTCGGCGTCGCCAGCCGCCACCTGGCGGCCCAGCGCCTTGACCAGCGGGATCGCCGAGTTGCCGGCAGTGGCGACCGCGTCGGCCAGCGCCAGCGGGTCGTACAGTTCGGCGCGGCAGGCCGCCTCGATCGGCGCCACCGCCGTCGCGGGAACCACCCCGGTGCGCGCCTCGGCGCGGGCCAGGGCGGCCTCGAAGTCGAGCATGCCTTGCAGGCGGCCGCGGTCGGAGAACACCGCGCGCATCGGCGCCGCCGTGAAATAGGCATCGAACAACTGGTTGGCGGGTACGTCGCTCATCGGTTTTCCTTTTCCCGGCCCGTCAGGGCTCGTCGTTCAGGTAGCTGACCTTGCGCAGGTCCGGCAGGCTCACGCAGACCAGCAGCGCCAGCAGGCACATGGCTGAAACATACCAGTAGAAGACGTTCTCCATCCCTACCGACTTCAGCCCCAGGGCGACGTACTCGGCCGAGCCGCCGAAGATCGCGTTGCCCACCGCGTAGGACACTCCGACGCCGAGGGCGCGCACCTCCGGCGGGAACATCTCGGCCTTGATCAGGCCGCTGATGGAGGTGTACAGGCTGACGATGGCCAGCGCCAGGATGATCAGGAAGAAGGCCATGTAGGGACTGCTCACGGTCTTCAGCGCGAGCAGGATCGGCAAGGTGCAGAGTGTGCCCAGGGTGCCGAACCAGAGCATCGAGGTCTTGCGCCCGATGCGATCGGAAAGCATGCCGAACAGCGGTTGCATCAGCATGTACGCGAACAGGGCGAAGGTCATCACCGCGCTGGCGGTCTTGGCGCTCATCCCGGCGGTGTTGACCAGGTACTTCTGCATGTAGGTGGTGAAGGTGTAGAAGATCAGCGAGCCGCCGGCGGTGAAACCGAGCACGGTGAAGAAGGCCCGCTTGTGCTTGAACAGCTCGGCGAAGGTGCCGGATTCCTTGCGCTCCAGGGTCGACTTCGAAGCGGTCTCGTTCAGCGAGCGCCGCAACCAGAGGGCGATCACCGCGGTGATCGCGCCGATCACGAAGGGAATCCGCCAGCCCCAGGCACGCAGTTCGTCTTCGCTCAGCAACTGCTGCAGGATCACCACCACCAGCACCGCCAGCAACTGTCCGCCGATCAGGGTGACGTACTGGAACGAGGCGAAGAAGCCGCGCTGGCCCTTGAGCGCCACCTCGCTCATGTAGGTCGCGCTGGTGCCGTACTCGCCGCCCACCGACAGGCCCTGGAACATCCGCGCCAGCAACAGCAGCGCCGGCGCCAGGGTGCCGATGCTGGCGTAGGTGGGCATGCAGGCGATCGCCAGGGAGCCGGCGCACATCATCACCACCGAGATCAGCATGGCGGTCTTGCGCCCGTGCTTGTCGGCGATGCGGCCGAACATCCAGCCGCCGATGGGGCGCATGAGGAAGCCGGCGGCGAAGACCCCGGCGGTGTTCAGCAACTGCACCGTGGGGTTGTCGGAGGGGAAGAAGGCCGGTGCGAAGTAGATCGCGCAGAAGGCGTAGACGTAGAAGTCGAACCATTCCACGAGGTTGCCGGAGGAGGCGCCGACGATGGCGAAGATGCGCTTGCGGCGTTCTTCGTTGCTGTACTGGTGAACAGGGGCAGTCATGCTGTTGTTCTCTCGACAGGGTCCGTTTCATCCTGACCGTGCGACGGAGCGTCCTGTTCCGCTGCACACGCGCCGCGCCGCCGCCGAACCATGGGCAGCGCCGCGCGACGCGCGCTCTTGATACCGGGCGGGCGACCCGGTTGTGCCAGTCAGACCCGCTCGATGGCCAGCGCCAGGCCTTGGCCGACGCCCACGCACATGGTCGCCAGGCCGCGCCGGCCGCCGCTCTTCTCAAGTTGATGGAGCGCGGTGAGGACCAGCCGCGCACCGCTCATCCCCAGCGGATGGCCGAGGGCGATGGCACCGCCGTTCGGGTTGACCTTCTCACTGTCGTCGGCCACGCCCAGTTCGCGCAGGCAGGCCAGGCCCTGGCTGGCGAAGGCTTCGTTGAGTTCGATCACGTCGAAGGCGTCGATCGCCAGGTCCAGGCGCCGCAGCAGCTTGCGCACCGCCGGCACCGGGCCGATGCCCATGATCCGCGGGGCGACGCCGGCGCTGGCCATGCCCAGCACCCGCGCGCGCGGAGTCAGGCCGTGCTTCTCCACTGCCTCGGCGGAGGCCAGGACCAGCGCGGCGGCGCCGTCGTTGACCCCGGACGCGTTGCCGGCGGTGACGGTCTTCTCCGGCCCGTTGACCGGCTTGAGCCGGGCCAGCGCCTCCAGGGTGGTGTCGGGACGCGGATGCTCGTCGTACTCGACCAGGGTGTCGCCCTTGCGCCCGCGAATCGTCACCGGGACGATTTCCTCGGCGAAGAAACCGGCCGCCTGCGCCCTGCCGGCGCGCTGCTGGCTGCGCAGGGCGAAGGCATCCTGGTCGGCACGCGACACGCGATAGTCGTCGGCGACGTTGTCGGCGGTCTGCGGCATCGGGTCGATGCCGTACTGCTCCTTCATCAGCGGATTGACGAAGCGCCAGCCGATGGTGGTGTCCTCGATCTTCTGGCCGCGCCCGAAGGCGCTATCGGCCTTGCCCATCACGTACGGCGCGCGCGACATCGACTCGACGCCGCCGGCGATGGCCAGCTCCATCTCGCCGCAGGCGATGGCGCGGAACGCCGTGCCGATGGCGTCCATCCCCGAGGCGCAGAGGCGGTTGAGGGTGACGCCGGGCACGCTCTCCGGCAAACCGGCCAGCAGCAGCGCCATGCGCGCCACGTTACGGTTGTCCTCGCCGGCCTGGTTGGCGCAGCCGAGGAACACCTCGTCCAGCGCCGACCAGTCGACCCCCGGGTTGCGCTCGACCAGGGCCTTCAGCGGCACCGCCGCGAGGTCGTCGGCGCGCACCGCGGAAAGACTGCCGCCGAAACGGCCGATCGGCGTGCGCACGGCATCGCAGATGAATACCTCGCGGCTCATTCGTCGCTCCCCTTCTGTCCATGGGCGGCCGCGGTGCGCGCCTCGAGGTCGCGCAGCGCGGCGAGTTCGACCTCGCTCGGCGCGGGCGTCTCGGCGACCCGCTCGGCGAAGCGGATCGCCCAGCCGGTGGCCTCGACCACCTGCTCGCGGGTCACGCCCGGATGCAGCGAAGTGACCACGAACTCGTTGCTGCCGGCTTCCGGCTCCATGATGCACAGGTCGGTGATGATCGCCACCGGCCCCTTGCCCGGCAGGCCGAGGCGCTGGCGCGAGTCGCCGCCCTCGCCATGGCCGACCGAGGTGACGAAGGCCAGCTTGTCGACGAAGGTGCGGTGCGACTGCTTGAGGATGATCAGCACTTCCTTGGCGCTGCCGGCGATTTCCGGCGCGCCGCCGGCTCCCGGCAGGCGCACCTTGGGCTGGCGGTAGTCGCCGATCACGGTGGTGTTGATGTTGCCGAAGCGGTCGACCTGGGCCGCGCCGAGGAAGCCGACGTCGATCCGTCCGCCCTGCAGCCAGTAGCGGAAGATCTCGCCGGTGGGGACCACGGTATCGGCGGTCTCGGCCAACTCGCCGTCGCCGATGGACAGTGGCAGGACGCTGGGCTTGGCGCCGATCGGGCCGGACTCGTAGATCAGCACGACGTCCGGCGAGGAAGTCAGGCGCGCCAGGTTGGCGGCCTTCGACGGCAGGCCGATGCCGACGAAGCACACCGCGCCGTTGTGCAGGCGGCGGGCGGCGGCCACGGTCATCATCTCGTTGGTGCTGTAGCTGCTCATCGCTTGCCCTCCGCGAGCTTGGCCTGGAAGGCGCCGAAATCCTCGGTCCCCCGGATGTATTCGTCGATCCACGCGGTGAAGCTTTCGCGGTCGCGGGCGATCGGGTCCCAGTCCTGGTAGAAGCGGTTGTCGCGCTCGTAGTAGCCGTGGGCATAGGACGGATGCGCGCCGCCGGGCACCAGGCACACGGCGCTGAGCGCCCAGCTCGGCAGGACGCAGGCGTTCATCGGGGCGTCCAGTTCGTCGACGATCTCCTCGACGGTGACGATGCAGCGCTTCGCCGCCAGGGCCGCTTCCTTCTGCACGCCGAGGATGCCCCAGAGCAGCACGTTGCCCTTGCGGTCGGCCTTCTGCGCGTGGATCACGCTGACGTCCGGGCGCACCGAGGGCACCGCCGCCAGCACTTCGCCGGTGAACGGGCAGGTGACGCTGCGGATCAGCGGGTTGACCTTCGGCAGGTCGGAGCCGGCGTAGGCGCGCAGCACCGCGAAGGGCAGCCCGGAGGCGCCGGCGACATAGGCGTTGGCGAGGTCGGCGTGGCTGTGTTCCTCGATCTCCAGCGGTTGCGGCCAGCCCTTCTCCACCGCGTCGCGCAGGCGGTGCAGCGAACCGACACCGGGGTTGCCGCCCCAGGAGAACACCAGCTTCTTCGCGCAGCCTGCACCGATCAGCAGGTCGTAGACCAGGTCGGGAGTCATGCGGATCAGCGTCAGGTCTTTCCTGCCCTGGCGGATCAGCTCGTGGCCGGCGGCCGTCGGGATCAGGTGAGTGAAGCCTTCGAGGGCGACGCTGTCGCCATCGTGGACGAAGCGTCGCACCGCTTCGCGCAGGGAGAGGATTTCAGCCATCGGTCGGGTCTCGTCTTGTTGTGCGCTGCCTGGACGGCACGTGACGAGAACCTTACGCCGGGGTCCGAGGGCTCACAATCCGATAATCGATTAACAGTTCGATAATCGAACAGAACGTTAGCAAGCATCCGATCGACCGAAGCCGTCGCCTCATTCGTCGCTGTGGATCACCACCAGCAATTCCGCCTGGGTCTCCCCCAGGGAGCGGATGCGGTGCGGCTTCTGTGCGTTGAAATGCAGGGCGTCGCCGCGCTCGAGGATGATCCGCTGGTTCATGAAGTCGACCTCGACCTGGCCCTCATGGACGAAGATGAACTCTTCACCGAGGTGCTCCTTGAACGTCGAGTGACTGAAATCGCGCGGCGGGTGGACGATGAACGGCAACAACGCACGGGCGCCGATCTGCTGCGCGAGGGAGGCGTAGGCCGGGCCGTCGTCGCCGCTGGACAGCGACTTGCGCTGGTCGCGACGAACGATGCTGTAGCCGTCGACACCGTCGCTTTCCTCGGAGAACAGCTCCTCCACCTGCACGTTCAACGCCTTCGCCAGCTTCAGCGCGGCGGCAATGGACGGCGTGTTCAGCCCGCGCTCGACCTTGGACAGGTAGCTCTTGGTCAGGCCGGTCTTCTCGGCCAGGGTCTCCAGCGTGACCCCGAGTTTTTTTCTCAGCAATTTCAAGCGCATGGACATTGAGGACAGCCTTCTCCCGATGGCGATGAAACTTTTCTCTTGCTAATGACACTTTGTGTCATATAACTTGATCCGTGTCATTTACAGCCGGGTCGTTGCGTGGCGCGCAACTGCCTGGCGTTTCCCCCGACTCGCTCCGTCAAAGGAACCTCGCATGGCTACGACACTGGAATTACCCAAGGATCAACTGATCCAGCACGCGCTGAAGCAGATGAAAAGCAGCCTCGGCGATAATACGTGGACTGACCGGCAAAAGCTGGCCCTGACCTGCCGGATTCTCTTCGAGGCCGGCCACGACTCCGGGCTCGCCGGGCAGATCACCTCGCGCGGCCCGGAGGCGGGGACCTACTACACCCAGCAACTGGGCCTGGGCTTCGACGAGATCAGCGCCGGCAACCTGCTGCTGGTCGACGAAGACCTCAACGTCCTCCACGGGCACGGCATGGCGAATCCGGCCAATCGCTTCCACAGCTGGGTCTATCGCGCCCGCCCGGACGTCAACTGCATCATCCACACCCACCCGCTGCACATCGCCGCGCTGTCGACCCTGGAAGTACCGCTGCAGGTCTCGCACATGGACCTTTGCCCGCTATACGACGACTGCGCCTTCCTCAAGGACTGGCCGGGCGTGCCGGTAGGCAACGAGGAAGGCGAGATCATCTCCGCCGCCCTCGGCGACAAGCGCGCCATCCTGCTCTCCCACCACGGCCTGCTGGCCACCGGTGCGAGCATCGAGGAGGCCTGCGTGATCGCGGTGCTGCTCGAGCGCGCGGCGAAGATGCAGTTGCTGGCGATGGCCGCCGGGGAGATCAAGCCGATCCCGCCGGCCCTGGCGCGCGAGGCCCACGACTGGATCTCCACCCCGAAGCGCCACGGCGCCGCATTCAACTACTACGCCCGGCGCTGCCTGCCGCGCAACAGCGACTGCCTGAGCTGAACGACCTTTCCCACCAGGTCCGTCCTGGCATTTCCCACTCAATGTCACGGGTACATCCAATGTCCGCATCCATCCACGGCATCATCGGCTACACCATCACCCCCTTCGCCGCCGACGGCGGTCTCGACCTGCCGGCCCTCGGCCGCTCCATCGAGCGTCTGATCGACGGCGGCGTGCACGCCATCGCCCCGCTCGGCAGCACCGGCGAAGGCGCCTACCTGAGCGACCCGGAATGGGACGAGGTGGTCGACTTCACCCTGAAGACCGTCGCCCATCGCGTGCCGACCATCGTCAGCGTCTCCGACCTGACCACCGCCAAGACCGTGCGCCGCGCGCAGTTCGCCGAATCCCTCGGCGCCGAGGCGGTGATGGTCCTGCCGATCTCCTACTGGAAGCTCAACGAGGCGGAGGTGTTCCAGCACTACCGCGCGGTGGGCGAAGCCATCGGCGTGCCGGTGATGCTCTACAACAACCCGGGCACCAGCGGCATCGACATGTCGGTGGAACTGATCCTGCGCATCGTCCGCGAAGTGGACAACGTGACCATGGTCAAGGAGAGCACCGGCGACATCCAGCGCATGCACAAGCTGCGCCTGCTCGGCGAAGGCCGGGTGCCCTTCTACAACGGCTGCAACCCGCTGGCGCTGGAGGCCTTCGTGGCCGGCGCGAAAGGCTGGTGCAGCGCCGCGCCGAACCTGATCCCGACGCTCAACGGCCAGCTCTACCAGGCGGTGCTCGACGGCGACCTGGAGAAGGCCCGCACGCTGTTCTACCGGCAGTTGCCGCTGCTCGACTTCATCCTCCGCCGGGGCCTGCCGACCACCATCAAGGCCGGCCTGGGCCTCTCCGGCCTGGAGGTGGGGGCGCCGCGCCTTCCGGTGCAGGCGCTGGATACCGAGGGCTGTCGGTATCTGCAGGGGTTGTTGGAAGAGCTGCGCTGATCACCCCGTCAGCGCTTTGACCCGACGGGCCCGGACGACTTGGGGCCCGTCGTTTTTTTTGCCGACGCGCAGCGCGTTCAGCGCGCCGCCCAGGCATTGAAACGCTGTTCCAGCTCCTCGCCGTGGTCCACCCAGAACTCGGCATCCACCGCCCGCGCGCCTTCGAGGTTGGCCGGCGCGGTCGGCAGCGCCTCCTGCACCGTCTTCGGCAGCAACGCCAGGGTGCCCTTGTGTACCGGCCCGTAGGGGATCTGCTCGGAGAACACCTTCTGCGTCTGCGGCTGGCTGGCGAAGGCGATGAATTTCTCCGCCAGCGCCTTGTTCGGCGTGCCCTTCACCACCGCCCAGTACTCCGGATCGTAGAGACTGCCGGGCCAGACGATGGCCAGTTTCACCCCCTCCTTCTGCGCAGCGGCGATGCGCCCGTTGTAGGCCGCGCTCATCACCACGTCGCCGGCCGCCAGCCATTGCGGCGGCTGGGCGCCGGCCTCCCACCACTGGATGTTCGGCTTGAGCTGGTCGAGCTTGGCGAAGGCGCGGCTGACCCCCTCCGGGGTGGCGAGTACCTTGTAGAGGTCCTCCGCCTTCACCCCGTCGGCCAGCAACGCCACTTCCAGGGTGTACTTGGCGCCCTTGCGCAGGCCACGCTTGCCGGGGAACTCGCGGACGTTCCAGAAATCCGCCCAGGACTGCGGCGCCCTGGCCAGCTTCGTCGAGTCGTAGGCCATCACCATCGACCAGACGTAGGTGGCCACCCCGCACTCGCTGAAAGTGCCGGGGACGAACTGCGCGGGGTCGCCGAAACGCGCCGGGTCGAGGCGTTCGAACAGCCCCTCGTCGCAGCCGCGGAGCAGTTCGGGGCTCTCCACCTCGACCACGTCCCAGCTGACCTTGCCGACGTCGACCATGGCCTTCACCTTGGCCATTTCGCCGTTGTATTCGCCGGCGACCACCTGCCCGCCGCCGCTTCGCTCGAAGGGTTTGAAATAGGCCTGTTCCTGGGCGGCCTTGGTCGCGCCGCCGAAGGAGATCACCGTCAGGCTCTGGCTCTGCGCCTGGGCCGCCGCGGCGAACGCCAGGCCGAACAGGGACAACCGGGAAAACACGTGTGCGTACTGGTGCAAGGACTTGTACATGGAACACTCCCACAGCCGATTGGCATTGTTGTGATGTTGCTGAGGCAGTTGCCGGCCAGAGGCCGAAACGGTTCCGCGCGCGGTCGCCAGGCGCCGCATCGTCGTTATGGGGGGACGCTCCGTGTCGCCGGCGACCCGGCCGAGGCCGGGCCGCCGGGGCGCGTCAGAGCACGCCGATCTCGCGCGCGGTGCGATCCACCGCGATACGGGTCTTGTCGATCAGTTCGTCGATCTCGGCACGCCCGGCCACCAGCGCCGGGGCCATGATCATGCGGCCGAGGGTGGAGCGGATGATCACGCCCTCCTCGAAGCCGATGGTGCGGCAGCGCCAGGCCAGATCGTTCTCGTTGGCGAAGCGCTTGCGGGTCGCCTTGTCCTCGGCGAACTGCAGCGCGGCGACGAAGCCGGCGCCCTGGACCTCGCCGACCAGCGGATGGTCGCCGAAGACCTCGCGCAGGCAGCGTTGCAGGTAGGGTCCGGTCTCCTCCCTGACCCGCGTGACCACGCCCTCGTCGCGCAGCGCCTTGAGGTTGGCGATGGCCACCGCCGCCGCCACCGGGTGGCCGGAATAGGTCAGGCCGTGGGCGAACACCCCGCCCTGCTCCACCAGCACCTCGGCGATGCGCTTGCCGAGTACCAGGCCGCCCATGGGGATGTAGCCGGACGTCAGGCCCTTGGCGATGGACAGGGTGTCCGGCTGGAAGCCGAAGTGTTCGTGGGCGAACCATTCGCCGGTGCGGCCGAAGCCGCCGATCACTTCGTCGGCGCACAGCAGCACGTCGTACTGCCGGCAGATGCGCTGGATCTCCGGCCAATAGCTTTGCGGCGGGAAGATCATGCCGCCGGCGCCCTGGAAGGGCTCGGCGACGAAGGCGGCGACGTTCTCCGCGCCCAGTTCGAGGATCTTCTCCTCCAGTTGCAGCGCCGCGCGGCGACCGAACTCGGCCGGGCTCAGCTCGCCGCCGTTGGCGTACCAGTAGGGTTCGTCGATGTGGGCGAAGTCCGGCAGCATGCCGCCCATCTCGTGCATGAACTTCATCCCGCCGAGCGCGGTGCTGCCCAGGGTCGAGCCGTGGTAGCCGTTCCAGCGGCCGATCATGATCTTCTTCTGCGGCTTGCCGAGGATCTGCCAGTAGCGCCGCACGGTACGGATCAGCACCTCGTTGGCCTCGGAGCCGGAGTTGGTGTAGATCGCGTGGCTGTAGTGGTCCGGCAGCAGGCTGAAGAGCATCTCGGAAAGCTCCACCACCGCCGGGTGGGTGGTGTGGAAGAACATGTTGTAGTACGGCAGTTGTTCCAGCTGGCGGCTGGCGGCGGCGGCGAGGTCCTGGCGGCCGTAGCCGAGGTTGGTGCACCAGAGGCCGGACATGCCGTCCAGGTAGCGCTTGCCGTCGTTGTCCCAGAGCTGCAGGCCATCGCCGCGGACCATCACCCGCGGGCCTTCGCGGTTCAGCGCCTTCTGGTCGAGGAAGGCGTGGATGTGGTGCGCGGCGTCCAGTTGCTGGTAGTCGCGGGTGTCGCGCTGCGGGTTGAGCTGAGCGGTCATCGTCTGTGTTCTCCTTGTTCCCTTGGCGCGTCAGGCCGAAGGGGATTGCAGGGGATCGAGGGCGACGGACTTGCCCTGGGCAGTCTCACCGGCCGTCTCGAGCGGTTCGGGTACGAAGAGGGGCTTGCGCATCACGCCCTTGATCCACACCACCGCCACCAGCGAGACCACGCCCAGCACCACGCCGGCGCTGGCGAAGATCCGTCCGGTCATTTCCGGGGTCGGCGAGACGTGGACCACCGCGTAGATCATCCCGGCGATGCCGAACAGTTGCGGCAGCGGGTAGAACGGCGTGCGGAACGGACGGGCGATGTGCGGATAGCGACGGCGCAGGGCCAGCACGTCGACGTGGGCGATGATGTAGGCCAGCAGCCAGGCCAGCGCGGCGGCGAGCAGCAGCAGGTTGATCGAGTCCGGGTCCTGGCCGAGGATCAGGATCGGCAGGCCGGTGATCGCGGCGACGAACAGCACCGCCACCCAGGGCGTGCGCGCCCGCCGGCTGAGCTGCTTGAATTGCGGGAAGGCCTGGCCGTTCTGCGCCATCCCGTAGAGCATCCGCGGGATCGCCGCCAGCGACGAGTTGAGGGTGCTGCAGGTGGCGGTGATCGCGGCGATCACCAGGAACATCTGGCCGTACTCGCCGAACACGCGGTTGGCGAAGAGGAAGTGTGGCAGCGGGTCGCCGGCCAGTTCCGCCTGCGGGATGCACAGCAGCGCACCGAAGCAGTAGAGGGCGATGGTCAGGAAGATGATGCTCAGGCCGAGGATCATCGAACGCGGGATGTTGCGCTCCGGACGCCGCGTCTCCTCCACCAGCGGGCAGACGAACTCGGCGCCGACGAAGCCCCACACGGCCATCGCGGTGAGCGCCAGGGCGCTTACCCCGAGCGGGTTCCAGCCGCTCGCCAGGGCGGTCTGCACGGAGGCGTGCTCGCTGCTCACCGCACCCAGACCGAGTACCAGCAGGACGATCATCATCAGCAGCGCCAGGGCGCTCTGCAGGCGCGCGAAGATGTCGATGCCGAGCAGGTTGAGCAGGGTGAACAGGCCGAGCACGCCGTAGGCCACCAGCATCGGCGGCAGCGCGCCGGGGTAGACCTTGCCGATGATCAGGTCGAGCAGCAGCAGTTCCGCCGAGAGGGCGAACATCGCCACCACCACGTAGCCGGAAAAGGTCGCCAGGATCGCCGGGAAATGCCCGATGGCCACCTCGGTGTAGCTGCTCAGGCTACCGGCGCGGGGAATCATCAGTGCCAGCTCGGAAAAGGAAAAGGCGTAGCTCAGCGCCAGCAGGTAGGCCACTCCCAGCGGCACGATGAAGCCCAGGCCGGCCGTCCCGGCGCCTTGCAGCATCAGCACCATCACGCCCTGGGAAACCACCAGGCCGATGGCCACCGCCAGCAGCGGTCCCAGCCCGAGCACGCGGCGCAGGGCCGGCTCACGCACGTTCGGCGTGTCGTTCATTCGATCGTCCTCTTGTTGTCGTTATCGGCATCGAGTCGTGTCGCGTCCGTCGCGTCTTCAGCGCAACTGGAACCAGGTCGTCTTCAACTGGGTGTACTTGTCGAAGGAATGCAGCGACAGGTCGCGACCGAAGCCGGACTGCTTGCCGCCGCCGAAAGGCACCGCGACGTCCAGCGCGTCCACGGTATTCACCGACACCGTTCCGGCATTCAAGCGCCGCGCCACCCGGTGCGCACGGTGCAGGTCGTCGCTCCACAGCGAGGCGGCGAGGCCGTAGCGGCTGTCGTTGGCCAGGCGGATGGCCTCGTCCTCGGAGTCGAAGGCGCTGATCGCCAGCACCGGACCGAAGATTTCCTCGCGGGCCAGCTGCATATCCGGGCGTACGTCGCCGAACAGGGTCGGTTCGATGAAGTTGTCCGAACCGTTGATCGTCAACTGGCGACCACCGCCGAGCAGGGTCGCGCCCTCGCTTTGCGCCCGCTCGATGGCGGCAAGGATCCCGGCGGTCTGCCGGCGGTCGACGATGGCGCCGGCGCGGCTGGCCGGGTCCAGCGGATCGCCCGGCTGCCAGTCGCGGGCCTTGGCCAGCAGGCGCTCGACGAACACGTCGTGGATCGAACGCTCCACCAGCAAGCGCGAGTTCGCCGAACAGACCTCGCCCTGGTTGAAGAAGATGCCGAAGGCGGCCTTCTCCGCCGCCAGGTCGAGATCGCGGCAATCGGCGAACACCAGGTTCGGACTCTTGCCGCCGCACTCCAGCCAGACCTGCTTGAGGTTGGATTGCGCGGAATACCGCATGAAGTACTTACCGACCTCGGTGGAGCCGGTGAACACCAGTGCGTCCACCTCCGGGTGCAGGCCGAGGGCCTTGCCGGCCTGCTCGCCGAGGCCCGGCACCACGTTCAGCACGCCTTCCGGCACCCCCGCCTCCAGGGCCAGCTCGGCCAGGCGCAGGGCGGAGAACGGCGACTGCTCGGCCGGCTTGAGCACCACCGAGTTGCCGGCGGCCAGGGCCGGGGCGAGCTTCCAGGCGGCCATGTCGAGCGGGAAGTTCCACGGCACCACCGCGCCGATCACCCCCAGCGGCACGCGGGTAATGGTGGCCAGGGCCTGCTGGGAGGTCGGCGCGACCTGGTCGTAGAGCTTGTCGAGGCTTTCCGCATACCAGGCGAAGACGTGGGCGGCGCCGGGCACATCGATGTTCCAGGCGTCCATCACCGGCTTGCCCATGTTCAGCGAGTCGAGCAGCGCCAGCTCTTCGCGATGGGCCAGCATCAGCTCGGCCAGGCGCAGCAGCACGCGCTTGCGCTCGACCGGGGCGAGACGCGTCCAGGGGCCTTCGTCGAAGGCGCGGCGGGCGGCGGCCACTGCCGCGTCGACGTCGGCCGCATCGCAGGCCGCGACCCGCGCCAGCAGGCGATTGCTCGCCGGATCGATGGCGTCGAAGGTAGCGCCGCTGGCGGCCGGACGCTGGCGGCCGCCGATCAGGGCCTGGTCGATGAAGCGCTGTGTCGCGGCGCGCCGTTGCCAATCGCTGAGTTCGAACACCCCACCTTCTCCTTGTTATCTCGCCGGTCTGCGCCGGTCGTGGTTCTGCACGCATGGCCCGGACCGCCGGGAGGCGGACCGCTGTCCATGGGGTCGATGGGGAAGGATGGTCGCGCAAGCCGCGGCGAAGGAAAATTATTAAAAATGTCCTCGGGACATAAGAAAAAGCTGGCCAGGCGTGCCCCGGCAAAGTGCGTCGTGCTGGGTTATCGTGCAGGCGGGCAATCGTCGTCGCGGCCAGCGCCGCGACGCTCGGCAGCGGCCTGCAACTTGCTTGCAGCGCGGCGGACACAACAATCGAGGCGCGCACGCCCGGCCCGGGGAGGATGATGCGCCGATGAGGTCTTGCAGTGGCGTCCTATACCTTGCGGCAACTCAAGTATTTCGTGACCACCGTGGAATGCGGCAGCGTGGCCGAGGCCTCGCGCAAGCTGTACATCGCCCAGCCGTCGATCTCCACGGCGGTGAAGGGTCTGGAGGAAAGCTTCGGCGTGCAGCTGTTCATCCGCCACCACGCCCAGGGCGTGTCGCTGACCCCCGCCGGCGCGCGCTTCTACCGCAAGGCCCAGGAACTGCTGCGGATGGCCCACGAGTTCGAGCAGAACGCCCTGGCCGACAACGACGTGATCGCCGGGCAGATCGACATCGGCTGCTTCGAGACGGTCGCCCCGCTCTACCTGCCGGGCCTGATCGCCGGCTTTCGCCAGGCCTATCCGGGGGTGGAGATCCGCATACGCGACGGCGAGCAGCAGGAACTGGTGCAAGGCCTCACCTCCGGGCGCTTCGACCTGGCCTTCCTCTACGAGCACGACCTCGACTCGACCATCGAGACCGAGCCGCTGATGCCGCCGCAACGACCCCACGCGCTGCTCCCCGAAGGGCACCGCTTCGCCGGGCAGGCGCAAGTGTCGCTGCGCGACCTGTGCCTGGAACCGATGATCCTGCTCGACGTGCAGCCCAGCCGCACCTATTTCGTCAGCCTGTTCGAGGAACTCGGCCTGACGCCGAACATCGCCTTCAGCTCGCCGTCCATCGAGATGGTGCGCGGCATGGTCGGCCAGGGCTTCGGCTTCTCCCTGCTGGTCACCCGCCCGCATTCGGAATGCACCTACGACGGCAAGAAGGTGGTCATGGTCGACCTCGCCGAGCCGGTGTCCACCTCCGGGCTCGCCGCCGCCTGGCTGAAGCGCGCGCAACTGACCAAGCCGGCACGATTGTTCGTCGACTACTGCCGGGAGCAACTGGGCAAGCTTGCCGAGCGCCGGCACTGACCCTCAGCTTTCCGACATTCCAAGAGGAACTTTCTTTCTGACAAAGACGAATCCGATGACTGTGGCAAAAAGCCTCCGTTGCTAGGGTGGCCGGCGCTCCGGACCACCCCGGTCCGGCAGGTCACCGGCAGCAAGGGCACCATCCGCTCCATCCGCTGAGTTCCGTTAGCCTATCGGCGGCTCAGGCTGCCGAAGCGGGATTCCATCCGGTCAGTGCAACTCCGCCTTCCCCAAGGCGTTTCCAGGCCGTCATGCTCCGCCACGCGCTAGGACATGACGGCCCTTTTTACCCCTCCCGCGCCGCCTCAGGCACAATCCCCCGACGCCACCGGCCAGGGGAACGCGGATGCTGATCGACGAAGAAATCACCCTCAAGAAGCTGGAAACCTTCCTCGCCTTCATGCGCACCGGCAACCTGGCGCGCGCGGCGGCGGAACTGGGCACCAGCAACGTCAGCGTGCACCGCGCCATCCACTCGCTGGAAAGCGCCCTGCGCTGCCCGCTGTTCAAGCACGAGGGGCGCAACCTGACCCCGCTGGAAAGCGCCTACGTGCTCGAGGAGCGCGCGCAGAAGCTGGTCCAGGAGGTACTCGACACGGTGCGCCTGACCCGCGAGGCGGCCGGCTTCTCCGCCGAGCGCTTCAAGCTCGGCGCGCTCTATTCGCTGACGGTGAAGACCGTGCCGCAACTGATCATGGGCCTCAAGCTGCGACGCAGCGCGCTGAATATCGACCTGATCCTCGGCTCCAACGTCGACCTGTTCTACCAGCTGAAGAACATGGAGCTGGACGCCATCCTGGTGTCGCTCAACGACAGCGTCAGCGATCCCGACTGCGAGCAGCTGCCGCTGTTCTCCGATGACATTTTCCTCGCCGTGCCGGTGGACTCGCCCTACGCCAGGCTCGCCGAGATCGATCTCAGCACCCTGCGCGACACGCCCTTCGTCACGCTCACCCAGGGCTTCGCCACCCATCAGGACGGCACCCGGGTGTTCCAGCAGGCCGGCTTCGAACCGCAGATCGCGATGCAGGTGAACGACATCTTCACCCTCCTCAGCATGGTCAGCTCGGGGGTCGGCCATGCGCTGCTGCCCAAACGCATCGAGGCGGTCTACGAGAACCGCGTGCGGCTGATCCCGCTGCAACCGCGCTATCGCCTGCAGCAGCACATCGGCGTGGTGTTCCTCAAGGCCAAGGAGCGCGACCCGAACCTGCTGGCGTTGCTCGCGGAGTGCCGGATGTACAGCCTGCGCCTGGAGCAGGAGGCGGCGGGATAGCGGACGGAAGTCCACATTACCGCTGGCCCGCTGACCTCTCCCCAACCCTCGCCCTTCAGGGAGAGGGAGCCCGGACCAGCCCGCTCACCCAACCAGGCCGCGCACGCTGAAATACAGCAGCGACGGCCCCAGCAGGCAACCGATGGCGGTATAGAACGCCGCGGTCAGGCAACCGTAGGGCACCAGCTTCGGGTCGGTGGCGGCGAGGCCGCCGGCGACGCCGCTGGAGGTGCCCATGAGACCACCGAAGATCACCGCCGTACGTGGATTGTTCAGGCCGATGTAGGGCGCGACGAAAGGCGTCAGGACCATCACCAGGATCGCCTTCACCAGCCCGGCGGCGATGCTCAGCGCCATCACCTCGGAGCTGGCCCCCAGGGCGGCGCCGGTCACCGGTCCGACGATGTAGGTGACCGCGCCGGCGCCGATGGTGGTCAGGCTGACCGCATCGGTGTAGCCGAAGGCCATGGCCACCGCGACCCCGGCGACGAACGACGAACCGACCCCGAGGAACAGCGACACCACCCCGGAAACCCCTGCCCGACGCAGTTCCTCGACATTCACCCCGAAGGCCGTGGCGACGATGGCGAAGTCGCGCAGCATGGCGCCGCCCAGCAGGCCGATACCGGACATCAGGGGCACGTCCACCAATCCTTTCTGCCCGCCGGTGGCGACGCCGCCGACGTAGGACAGCACCAGGCCGAGGAAGATCGCGATCGCCGAGCCGTGCAGGCGCCCGCGGGTGAGGCGCGCCGACAACCAGTAGGACACCGCCATGGTCACGCCGATGATGGCGAAGCCGCTGATCAGGCCGTAGCCATTGATGACTTTGTTCAGGGACTCGAACATGGCGCTCACCCCTGCACGCTGGTGCGCGGTTTCAACGGCGGGGCGCCTTCGGCTTTCTTCCGGCCGAAGCGGTCGAGCAGCGGGACCAGGGCGAAGGCCACGGCGACCGCGGCGATGCCGGCGAGGATAGCGGCCGGCCCGCCGCTCAGCGCGCCGAGGACATTCTGCTGGGCGGCCATGGCGACCACGATGGGAATGTAGACCGCGCTCCAGAACTCCACGCCCTGCTCGGTCTTCGCCGAGAGCAGGCCACGCTTGCCCAGGTAGCTGCCGACGAAGATCAGCAGCAGCATGGCGATGCCGACGCCACCGACGTTGGCCGGCACGCCGAGCAGCACGCCAAGGATCTCGCCGATGAACAGCCCGGCGAGGGTACACAGAGACAGCAGTGCGACACCGTAGATAATCATTATTGTTGTCCTCGGTTGCGGATCGATGTTGTTGTTTTTATGCCTCGAACGAACGCTTATCGGGTTCTCTTTTCCTCCTCGCGCAACAGCGCGTCCAGGGTATCCGCCCGGGAGCCGTCGAAAGCCGGCGTGGCGCAGCCGAACAGGGGCCGCGCCAGCCCGCTGAGGATCCGTCCCGGCGGCAGCTCGAGATGCAGGCGGGCACCGCGCTCGTAGGCGCTGCGCAATGTCGCCAGCCACTCGACGCGGCGCGCCATGTTGCCGGCGAGATCGTCGGCCAGCGCGGCCGGTTCGGCGACCAGGCGCGCCCGGCTGCTGCTCAGGAAGGGCACGCGCGGCCGATGCAGGTGGATGCCGGCGAAGGCTTCGGCCAGGCGCGCGGCCGGTTCGTCGAGCAGCGCACAGTGCGACGGTACGCTCACCGCCAGGCGCTTCGCCGCGCTGGCGCCGGCGGCACGCGCGCGTTCGGCGAGGGCGGCCAGCGCCGCTTCGCTGCCGGCCACCACCAGTTGCCGCTCGGCGTTGACGTTGGCCAGGTAGAGCGGCGGGTGCTCGCGCCGCACCATCAGGATCAGCGCATCCAGTTGCGCCTGGTCGAGACCGAGGATGGCGCTCATCCCGTAGCCCTCGGGCCAGGCGGCCTGCATCAGTTCGCCGCGCAGCGCCACCAGACGCAGCGCGTCGTCGAAGTCCAGCGCGCCGGCCACCACCGCCGCCGGATAGGCGCCGATGGACAGCCCGGCGACCAGCCCCGGCCGATGCCCGCGCGTCTCCAGCAGGCGGCTGGCGGCGACCCCGGCGATCAGCAGGCACAACTGCACCGCGCGGGTGCCGCGCAAGGCCTCGGCGCTCTCCAGTTCGGCCGGCGCCTGGCCGAGACAGTCCGCCGCCTGCTCCAGGCAGGCGCGCACCGGCGGTTCGTCGGGCAAGGCCGCGAGCATGCCGGGACGTTGGGCGCCCTGGCCGGGATAGGCGAACAGCACGCTCATGCCTCGACCTCCGCGACCCGCCAGGGGTCTTCCAGCAACAGCGGCGCCTCGCTGCCTTTCGCCAGCACCCGGGGCCGACCCTCGGCCCATTCGCGCAGGGCCACGCCACCCGCCGGGGTCTGCAGTTGCAGGTCGATCCGGCAGGGACACTGCTCGAAGCGTTGCAGCAGGCGCAGCGCGTCATCGCGTGGGAACGGGCGCGGGGTGCGCAGCAGCAGGTCGAGGTCGCTGTCCGGATGCAGCACGGCGACCCCGCTGGCCAGCTCGAAACCGGCGCCGCCGGTCACGCCCCAGGCCAGTCCCAGCGCGTTCAGCGGCGCACGCAGGTCGCGCAAGGCACGCCAGGCCGGCAGATCGCGCAGCATCGCCGGCTCGCGCTGGCCCAGCGCTTCCGGGCGCAAGCGCCGGGTGATTGCCGCCAACGGCATCCAGCCGGCCCAGCGCTGCTCCCGCGCCAGGCCGCGCACGCCGATGGCCACCCGCGCAGGATCTGCCGGCGCACGGCGCACCACCACCGGCCAGCCGGCCTTCAGTGCCGCGCAGACCCAGGCCGGAGCATTCTCCGGCAGATGCGCCGGCGCCATGCCCAGGAGCAGGTCGTGGGGCTCCGGCGCTGCCCAGCGGCGCATCGGATCAGGAGCGAGCCGTCGCCGGCTGGAGCCCCGCTGTGAGCTGTTCGCGATGACCACGGCTCGCTCCTGAATTCACCACTGCTCGCGCAGCAGCCGGCGCACCCGCGCCGACGCCTCGCGGTTGGCCGCGCCGAGGCGGCCGCCGAGGTCGCGCGGGCCGCCGAGGATATCGGCCAGGGCCTCGCCCAGGCAGGTGCGGACCCGCACCAGGTCCGCCGTCGACGGCACCTCGACGGTCTCCACCGGAAGGGTCCTCCAGAGCAGGCCGAGCGACGCGTAGCTGTCGATGTCGTAGGCCATCGGCGGCACCTTCGCCGCCAACGCCTCCAGTTCCTCGACGCTGCGCAGGGTGATCCGCGCGGCGGCGGCCTTGCCCATGGCGTGGACCATCACCCCCGGATCGTGCAAGGCGATCAGGCGGTTGGCCTGGTAGCCGTGGGCGAGGAACGCACCGGACATCGCCTTGCCCACCAGCAGGCCGATCAGCGGATGCCCGGCGAGTCGGGCGCGGGCGTAGGCATCCACCGCCCCGGCCAGCGCCTGGTGGATACCCAGGGCCTCCTCGCGGCGGCCGTAGGCCTGGCTCGGCACGTCGACGATGGCCAGCAGCGCGCGCTTGCGCGGCGCCTCGCGGTCGGCCTCCAGCGCCTCGTCGACGGCGGCGGCCAGGCCCCAGCCCTCGAGCAGCCCGACCTCGCCCTGGCGAGCGCGCGGGAACGGATTGTCGGGATCGGGCACGACGGCCAGGAAACGCACCGGGTAGCCGTCCAGCTCGGCATCGGCGACGCGCAACGAAGCAGGATCGCCGGGACGCGGCGCGAGGCTACCGGCCAGCGCCTGGAACCAGGCCAGGCCACGGGAAGTGAACGGTTGGCTCATGTTGCATCTCCTTGGCCCAGCCCCTGGTACAGCCGGCGCACGCCGGCGGCATCCGGTTGCTCGGCGGTATCGAGGTCGCCCAGCCGCCGCAGGTAATCCTCGGCGCGGCGGCAGCGCGGCCGAGCCGGCAGGCCCTTGGCGAAATACGCGAGTACCGAGGTGCGTACCTCATCGAGGTCGTCGGCCAGGTAGGCGTCGGCGAGACCGCTGGCGAAGCGCTGCTCGCCGCCGGTGAGGCTCCAGATGAACGGCCGGTCGCGCGAGTCGTATTCAGCGATGCCGGCCTCCTGTTCGATCACCTGCGGACCGTTCAATCCGAGGCGCGCCTCGCGGGTCACCAGCACGTAGCTGCACAGCCCGGCGGCGATGGACATGCCGCCGAAGCAGCCGACCGGCCCGGCGATCACCGCCACCACCGGCTGGTAGCGCTGCAGATCGACGATGGCCGCCTGGATCTCGGCGATCGCCGCCAGTCCGAGGTTGGCTTCCTGCAGGCGCACGCCACCGGTTTCCAGCAACAGCAGGGCCCGGGTCGGAACGCCGTTGCGGTTGTCCTCGGCGGCCAGCTCCAGCGCGCCGGCGATCTTCGCTCCGCTGACTTCGCCAAGGCTGCCGCCCTGGAAGGCACCTTCGATGGCGGCGAGCACCGCCGGCTGGCCGTCGAGCAGGCCACGAGCGACCACTACCCCATCGTCGGCCTGGGGCACGATGCCCTGTCGTTCCAGCCAGGGTGACTGCACGCCGGCGAAGGGATCGAGCAACTCGCGGAAGCTGCCCGCGTCGAGCAGGGCACGGGCGCGTTGGCGCGCTCCCAGTTCGGTGAAGCTGCGCAGCGCCAGCAGGCGGGCGACGTCAGTCATGGCCAGCCTCCTCCAGTGCCTGCTCCAGGCGCAGGCGGACCACCCCGGGAGTGGCGCCGAAATCGTGGATGCGGATCGACGCGGCCGGCGCCGTGGACGCCGCGAAGACCCGCGCGAAGAGTTGTTGCCAGCGCGGGCCGCTGCCGTTTACCGAGGTCACCACCTGGATGCTCAGCGCGCCTCCGGCGGCCGGCTCGAGCAGCACCTCCAGGTCGCCAGAGCCGACGCAGCCGGCCAGGGCGCGACCGCGCGCCGGAGCGCCGGCGGGAAATTCGAAGGTCAGGGTTTCCATCTCAGAGACTCCCAGCCCACCCACCGGACACGGCGGGCAGGCGATCGAGGAAAAGACAGGCGGCCAGCAGGTCGGCGGCGCCGCCGGGCGAAGCGTTCAGCGCCAGCAGGCGGCGGTCCAGCTCGCACAGGCGGCGACGCCCGGCGAGACTGGCGCTGCCGCCGGCGGCGAGCACCGCGCGTGCGCCATCCTGCATCGCGGCGAGGCCGACGCGGCCGGCGCGGTGCAGCACGCAGGTATCGTCGAGGACGCTCATGATCGCCAGCAGCGCATCGAGCCTGGCGTTCTGCTCGCCAGCGCCGCCTTCGCGGCTGCGCCATAGCTGCGGCAGGCCGTGGCGCACTGCGCGGGGGAAGCCGAGACGCGCCTCCTCGCGGGCGCCGCCGACGCCGTAGCGCCGACGGACGCGCTCGCCGTGGCTGTCGCCGATGGCGGCCGCCGGATCGTCGAGCAGGGCGATGCGTCCTGCGCGCGCGGCCACTTCGCCGGCCTGCGTGCGGCGCGGTTCGAGAGCGGCGGCCGCGACCAGCAGGCCGAGCGCCCAGATCGCTCCGCGATGGGTGTTCACGCCTTCGGTGGTACGCAGCATCGCCGCCTCGCCGTCGCGCCCCAGTTGGCCAAGGACGCCGCGCAGGCGCGCATCGATGCGCCCATGCCGCTGGGCGGCGTCGGCCATTTCCTTGAAACACGGCCACAGGCTCAGCGCCGAGGCCTGCATCAGGCCCAGGTGCAGGTCAGCATGCGCGCCATTGCCGCGACGGTCCACCAGGGCCGGTTTGGGCGACAGTTCGGCTTCGTCGATGAGGGCGTCCACCGCCAGGTCGGCCAGGCATTCGCCGAGGTCGGCGCGCAGCGTCGCCGCGAGGTTCGCGATGGCGTTCATCACCAGCTCCTGAAACGCGCCGGCGGCTGGTACAGGCCGCCGGACCACTCGACCAGCTCGGCGATGCTCTTCGCCGCCAGCAGCTCGCGCGAGGCGTCGGTGCGGCGGATGCCGAGGTCCTCGGGCAGCGCGATCAGCCCTTCGCGGCGCATCCGCAGGGTCTCGCGCGGATCGTGGCGCAGGCCGATCGGACTGATCCCCGCCACCGCGGCGATCATCGCCTGGCGTTCCTCCAGCGAGCGCGCCTTGTACAGGTAGGCGATGCCTTCCTCGGTGAGCACATGGGTGACGTCGTCGCCATAGATCATCACCGGCGCCAGCGGCATGCCGGTCTGGCGCGCCACCTCCAGCGCGTCGAGACGCTCGACGAAGGTCGGCTTGCCGCCGTCCTGGAAGGTCTCGACCATCTGCACCACCAGCTTCCTGCCGCGCTCCAGCAAGGCCTCGGGTTCGCCCCGCATGTCCAGCCAGGCCGCCGTCGAGTGGCGCCGGCCACGCGGGTCGTGGCCCATGTTCGGGGCGCCGCCGAAACCGGCCAGGCGTCCGCGGGTGACGGTGGAGGAATGGCCGTCGCCGTCGACCTGGAGGGTGGCGCCGATGAACAGGTCTACCGCGTACTGCCCGGCCAGTTGGCAGAACATCCGGTTGGAACGCAGCGAGCCGTCGCGACCGGTGAAGAACACGTCGGGACGCTGGGCGATGTAGCCCTCCATGCCCAGCTCGGTGCCGAAGCAGTGCACGCTCTCGACCCAGCCGCTCTCGATGGCGGGGATAAGGGTCGGGTGCGGGTTGAGGGTCCAGTGTCGGCAGATCTTGCCCTTCAGGCCGAGGGACTCGCCGTAGGTCGGCAGGATCAGTTCGATGGCCGCGGTGTTGAAACCGATGCCGTGGTTCAGCGACTGCACGTTGTGCCGCTGGTAGATGCCGCGGATCGCCATCATCGCCATCAGCACGTGGACCGGCTTGATGTGGCGCGGGTCGCGGGTGAACAGCGGCTCGATGTAGAACGGCTGGTCGGCCTCGACCACGAAGTCCACCCAGGACGCCGGGATGTCCACTCGCGGCAGGTCGCGCGGGTCGTCGACGATACGGTTGACCTGGACGATGACGATGCCGTCGCTGAACGCGGTGGGCTCCACCAGCGCCGGGGTGTCTTCGGTGCTCGGCCCGGTGTACACGTTGCCTTCGCGGTCGGCGACGAAACCGGCGACCAGTGCGACGTTGGGGATCAGGTCGACCACCAGCCGCGCGTACAGCTCGATGTAGGTGTGGATCGCGCCGATCTCCAGCAGGCCGTCTTCGAGCAACTGGCCGATGCGCAGGCTCTGCGGGCCGGAGAAGGAGAAGTCGAGCTTGCGCGCGATGCCCAGTTCGAACAGGTCGAGATGCTCCGGGCGGCCGACGCTGGGCATGATCATGTGCAGGTCGTGCAGCTTGCCGGGATCGACCCGCGCCAGCGAACGGGAGAGGAAGTCCGCCTGCTTCTGGTTGTTGCCTTCCAGCACCACCCGATCGCCCGGCGCGATCAGCGCCTCCAGCGCGGCGACCAGGCGTTCGCGCGGCAGCACCGCGCCGTCGGCCAAGCCGCGCACGCGCTCGAGGCGCCGCTGCTTTTCCTGGCGGCGCCGCGACCACTGCGGCGGGGGAGAGATCGGTGTCGTCATGTCGGCTCCAGGTTTCACGCTGTCGTGAGGAGCCACGTTAGGCAGGCCGCCAGGCCTGTTCAATCAAGCCGGGCGACGAACCGTTACGCCAAGGTTAACGATCTGGAGGATCAGGCGCGGCGACGGGCCTGGCTGTCGATCAGGTACTGCAAGCGGAACAGGTGACGGTAGCCGGCCTCCCAGGCGCCGTGGCCGGACTTCACGTTGATGTGCCCGGCCTCGGGCAGGATCACCGTCTCCGCGCCCCAGGCGCGGGCCAGGTGCATGGCGCGCTGCGGGCTGCAGGCCTGGTCGTTGTCGGAACCCACCAGCACGCTGGGGAACGGCAACGGCTCGCGGCTGATCGGCCCGAAGTTGCGCAGCGCCTCGGCGCAGCTCTCGCGCTCGACGTCGGCCGGCGCCACCAGCAGGGCGCCGCGTACCTGGTCGCGCACCCGGCGCTCGGCCTGGGCCGCCCACAGCGCCACTGTCACACAACCCAGGCTGTGCGCGATCAGCACCACCGGCCCGGGCTGGCGGCGGATCTCGGCGTCCAGCTCGGCGATCCAGTCGGCGCGCAGCGGGGTGATCCAGTCCTGTTGCTCGACCCGTGAGGCATTGGGCAGCGCGCGCTGCCAGTGACTTTGCCAATGGGCGTCTTCCGAGCCGTACCAACCGGGCACCAACACATAACGGACGCGTTCGCTGTGCATGGAGATCCCTCCAGAAAAATTCATCACCAGGGAAGTGTAAGGGCGCAGTCTTTTTTCTCTAAGGAATAAAAAGCAATTTTAATATTCTATGAATTCATATGAGCCAATCGAGTTGATCCAGCGCAAGCCGAAGCCACTTTTCCGCGGCAACGCCTGGGCGACGCATGCCATCGGCGGTATACCTGAGCGCAGGCATCAGGTATCGGGACAGGATCATGGCCAAGAAATTTCCCCTCCATCCCAGCCACCCGGAGCGCATCTGCTGGGGTTGCGACCGCTATTGCTCGGCGGAATCTATGGGCTGCGGCAACGGCGCCAGCCGCACCCAGCATCCCAGCGAACTGTTCGGCGAGGACTGGGCCGGTGAATGGGAAGTCGAAGGAACGGAGGACGCCAAGGAGCAGGAGGCGCCGGCACGCCAGGCCTGAGCGCCCAGGCGTGGGGCGTGCAAGCGACGGGCACGATGCGCGATGCATTCGGAAGCCCGGCCTCGGCGGACACACCCGAGGAGCGTCCATCCGGAATAAAAAAGACCGCTCTCCCCTGCCCGGATCGGAGCGGTCGAAACCGTTGCCCGCCCGGCCTGCGCCGGACGGCGTGGATTCGCTTCAGCGTGCGGTGATCACTGCCAGCCTGGTGATCCCGGCGCGCTCGATGGAAGCCATGGCCTTCGCCACCTGGCCGTAGTTCACCCCTTCGTCGGCCTGCAACTGCACGCGGACCTCGGCGTCCTTCGCCTTGGCCGCGGCCAGGTTGCTCTCCAGCAGCTCCGGCTGGATCTCGTCCTTGTTGACGAACAGCTTGCCGGCGCCATCGATGCTCACCACCAGGGGATCCTTCTGCTCCGGCGGGGCCACCGATTCGGTCTTCGGCAGGTTGATCGGGATCGAGTTGGTCAGCAGCGGCGCGGTGACGATGAACACCACCAGCAGCACCAGCATCACGTCGACCAGCGGGGTGACGTTGATTTCGGAAAGGACTTCGTCGCTGTCCTGGGTCGAGAAGGCCATGTCAGGACGCCTCCTTCACGTTGCGCGAGGGGTTGCCGGCCTGGCGCGCGGCGGAGGGATGGACGATGACGCGGAACGCGCTCTTCTGCGCCAGGCTGTAGAAGTCGTGGGCGAAGTCGTCGAGGTCGGCGGCGGTCAGCTTCAGGCGCCGCAGGAAGTAGTTGTAGACCAGCACCGCCGGCACCGCGACGGCGATTCCCACGCCGGTGGCGATCAGCGCGCTGCCGATCGGCCCGGCCACGGTCTCCAGGCTCGCCGAGCCGGCCGCGCTGATCCCCTTGAGCGCCTCCATGATGCCCCAGACGGTGCCGAACAGACCGATGAAGGGCGAGGTCGAGCCGATCGAGGCGAGCACCGCCAGGCCCGACTCCAGGGAACGCCGCTCGCGCTGGATCTGCTGGCGCAGGGCGCGTTCGAGACGGTCCTGGTGGTTGGTCGACTGGGCCAGGTCGGGCTGGCCGTTGTCCTGCACCTGGATCGCGGCGAAGCCGGCCTGGGCCACGCGGGCGCCGGCGCCCTGCTTGTCCTGCGCCTGCTCGCCGGCGGAGTCGAGGCTGGTGGCGCTCCAGAACTGCTTCTGGAACTGGCGGTCCTGGCGCTTCTGCCGGGCGAACTGCACGCCCTTGACCAGGGCCAGGCCCCAGGTGACCACGGAAAAGCCGACCAGCAGCCAGATGACGGCGCCTTCGACGGATTCGAGCGGGGTGGTTAACAGACTCATGACGGATGCTCCTCGTGACGCTGCAGATTCAGTTCAACTTGAAATCGATCGGTACGCTGACCCAGCCGTCCTCGGCCTTGTCGCCGCGCTTGGCGGGAACGAAGGACCAGCGCTTGACCGCTTTCACCGCGGCCTGGTCGAGGGCTTCGCGTCCGCTCGACTTCTGCACCTGGATCTCGCTCGGGCTGCCGCTGGCGAGGACATGCACCCGCAACAGCACGGTGCCCTCCCAGCCGCGGCGCATGGCCAGGGCGGGGTATTCCGGCGCCGGGTTGTGCAGGTAGCCGGCGTTCGCCGACGGCGGCGTCAGCGGCGCCGGGGCGGCGGCTGGCGCCGGCGGGGCGGGTGGCGCGGCGGGTTGCGGCGGCGCGGGCGGAGCCGGCTCGACGGCCTTCGGCGCCGGCTTGGGCCGGGGTTGCGGCTTGGGCTTGGGTTTCGGCTTTGGCACCGGCTTCGGCGGCGGCGGCTTCACCGCGTTCTCGTCGACCACCGGCGGTGGCGGTTCCTCGACCACCGGCGGCAACGGCTCGGGCGGCGGCGGTTCCACCACCGGCGGCGCCGGGGCGGTGAACTCGATGGTCATCGGCGGCACCTGTGGCGGCACCTCGGGCAGCGCCGGGGTTCTCTGCTGGCTCAGCCAATGGATCACCGCTCCGTGCAGGGTCAGGGCGAACAGGACCAGCAGGATCGTCTCGCGCCGGCTGAGCACCCGACCCTGTGCCGGGTTGTGGCGAACCAGGTGCAACGCCTGGCGAACCGGCCGACCGAGCGCCACCAGGTCGCCGCCGGGCGTCTCGCGCCAGGGCTGCGTGCGGGCATCGACGGGCTGGGGTGTTGCCATGAAAAGCTCCTTGCACTGACGAACTCGATGGCCGCTCAGGTCCGTGCTGGAGTCCTAGCGGCGCAGGGAGTTGCATGATTGGCAAGGAGGCTTAGCGCCTGAAGTAATTATTTTTGTTATGGAAATAACTTCTGGAGCTATGGGTTTCGCCCCTGTCGCCACAGGCCGCGTGGTTGGCGGGCTACAGCGATCCGACGAAAAACCCATGCCTTGCGGGCATGAAAAATATTCCTGAAAGGCTGGTGTTTTCGCCGTTGGAAGCGGCGGAGAACGCTGCGCGGACAACCCGCGAAAACGAAAAACCCCGGCCTGGGCCGGGGTTCTGGTGGACTCAGCGGGGAATCACTCCACCGCCTTGACCATGTCTTCGATGACTTTCTTGGCGTCGCCGAACACCATCATGGTCTTGTCCAGGTAGAACAGCTCGTTGTCCAGGCCGGCGTAGCCGCTGGCCATGGAGCGCTTGTTGACGATCACGGTCTTGGCCTTGTAGGCCTCGAGGATCGGCATGCCGGCGATGGGCGACTTCGGATCGTTCTTCGCCGCCGGGTTGACCACGTCGTTGGCACCGAGCACCAGGACCACGTCGGTCTGGCCGAACTCGGAGTTGATGTCCTCCATCTCAAACACCTGCTCGTAGGGCACCTCGGCCTCGGCCAGCAGCACGTTCATGTGCCCCGGCATGCGCCCGGCGACCGGGTGGATGGCGAACTTCACGGTGACCCCGCGATGGGTCAGCTTCTCCGCCAGTTCCATCAGCGCGTGCTGGGCGCGGGCCACCGCCAGGCCGTAGCCGGGGACGATGATCACGCTGTCGGCGTTGGTCAGCAGGAACGAGGCATCGTCGGCCGAACCGGACTTCACCGGACGCTGCTCCTTGGAGCCCGCCGGGCCGCCGGCGTCGGCTTCGGCGCCGAAGCCGCCGAGGATGACGTTGAAGAACGAGCGGTTCATCGCCTTGCACATGATGTAGGAGAGGATCGCGCCCGAAGAGCCGACCAGCGAGCCGGCGATGATCAGCATCGAGTTGTTCAGCGAGAAGCCGATCCCCGCCGCGGCCCAGCCGGAATAGGAGTTGAGCATCGACACCACCACCGGCATGTCGGCGCCGCCGATGGGGATGATGATCAGCACGCCGAGGACGAAGGCCAGCGCCAGCATCACGGCGAAGGCGGTGAGGTTGCCGGTGAACATGAACACCAGGCCCAGGCCGAGGGTCGCCAGGCCGAGCACCAGGTTCAGCAGGTGCTGCCCGGAGAACTGCACCGGGGTGCCCTGGAACAGGCGGAACTTGTACTTGCCGGAGAGCTTGCCGAAGGCGATCACCGAACCGGAGAAGGTGATGGCGCCGATGGCCGCGCCGAGGAACAGCTCCAGGCGGTTGCCGGTGGGAATGGTGTCGCCCAGGTGCGCGACGATCCCCAGCGACTGCGGCTCGACCACCGCGGCGATGGCGATGAACACCGCGGCCAGGCCGATCATGCTGTGCATGAAGGCGACCAGCTCGGGCATCTTGGTCATCTCGACGCGCTTGGCCATGATCGAGCCGGCGGTGCCGCCGACCAGCAGGCCGACGACGATGTAGCCGACGCCGGTGGTGGCGATCTCCGCGCCCAGCTTGAACACCAGGCCGACGGTGGTGGCCACGGCGATGGCCATGCCGACCATGCCGAAGAGGTTGCCGCGGCGCGAGGTGGTCGGGTGCGACAGGCCTTTCAGGGCCTGGATGAAGCAGACCGAGGCGATGAGGTACAGGAGGGTGACCAGGTTCATGCTCATCAGTGGCCCCCCGCCTTCGGCGCTTTCTTCTTGAACATTTCCAGCATGCGCCGGGTGACCAGGAAGCCACCGAACACATTGACCGCGGCCAGGGCCACGGCGAGGGTGCCCATGGCCTTGCCCAGCGGGGTCACGGTCAGGGCGGCGGCGAGCATGGCGCCGACGATGACGATCGCGGAAATCGCGTTGGTCACCGCCATCAGCGGGGTGTGCAAGGCAGGGGTGACGTTCCATACCACGTGGTAGCCGACGTACACGGCCAGCACGAAGATGATCAGGTTGTAGATCCCGTCAGAAATGATATCCATCGTTTTCACCGGTCTTCAGGGCGCAGGCGCGAGGCGTGCGCATTTATCGTTATCGAAGCTTCCCGACGCAGCGGCTCAGCCGTTCTTGCGCACCGCCTGCCCGTCGCGGCACATCAGGCAGGCGGCGACGATGTCGTCCTCGAGGTTCACGCTGAAGCCTTCGGCGTTCAGGGTGAGCTTGAGGAAGTCGAGGATGTTGCGCGCGTATAGCGCCGAGGCGTCCGCCGGTACCAGCGCGGCCAGGTTGCTGTGGCCGACGATGGTCACGCCGTGCCGGACCACGACCTGGTCGGCCTCGGTCAGCGGGCAGTTGCCGCCCTGGGCGGCGGCCAGGTCGATGACCACCGAGCCCGGCTTCATCTCCGCCACGGTCGCCTCGTGCAGCAGCGTCGGCGCCTTGCGGCCGGGGATCAGCGCGGTAGTGATGACGATGTCCGACTGCTTGGCGCGCTCGTGCACGGCCTTGGCCTGGCGCTCCATCCACGAGGCCGGCATCGGCCGCGCATAGCCGCCGACGCCTTCGGCGCACTCGCGCTCTTCGTCGGTCTCGTAGGGCACGTCGACGAACTTGGCGCCGAGCGACTCGATCTGCTCCTTCACCGCCGGACGCACGTCGGAAGCCTCGATCACCGCACCCAGGCGCTTGGCCGTGGCGATCGCCTGCAGGCCGGCGACGCCGGCGCCGAGGATCAGCACGCGGGCGGCCTTCACGGTGCCGGCGGCGGTCATCAGCATCGGCATGAAGCGCGGATAGTGGTTGGCGGCGAGCATCACCGCCTTGTAGCCGGCGATGTTGGCCTGCGAGGAGAGCACGTCCAGGCTCTGCGCCCGCGAGGTACGCGGCGCGGCCTCGAGGGCGAAGGCGGTGATGCCGCGCTCGGCCATGCGGGCGATGTTCTCGTTGTCGAAGGGGTTGAGCATGCCGACCAGCACGGCGCCGCTTTTCATCTGGGCCAGCTCGGCGGCGCTGGGCGCGACCACCTTCAGCACCAGGTCGGCGCCGAAGGCCTCGGCGGCGCTGCCGATCGTCGCGCCGGCGGCTTCATAGGCACTGTCCGGCTGGCTGGCGTTGACGCCGGCGCCGCTCTGGACGATCACCTGGTGGCCTTGGCCGATCAGCTTCTTGACGGTTTCCGGGGTGGCGGAAACCCGCGTCTCACCGGCATGGGTCTCGAGGGGGACACCGATCTGCACTCACGAATCTCCTGCGTGATTGTCGAGTAGTCCGGGGCACTGCGGATGGCGCACCGGCTGCGGAGGTCTAGCTCACATACCGCGATTCGCGAACGAACCTTGGCGCGGCATTGTGCAATCGAGCCGAAAAGCCTTCAACAAGTTCTGAAGGCATACGACAGAGAAACTACAAGTCATAAACCGACCAACAATTCCCGCCCATCGCCGCCGGGCGCGTCCTGACTGGCGTGCAGCCTATCCGGGGAAGCCCGCGCGAGAATATGACATCCCTGCCGTGAATGACCGGCTATCAGGTCAAGCCGCTACGGCTTCGACGGGAAAATATCCTGCCAGCGCCGCGGAATGCCGGGGTAATTAATGTTTTTAATACGCTGTATCAGCAATCCCTGATGCCTGGCCAAAGTAGCAAAGCTAAACTTTGACTACAAAGTCAGGATCGCCTTTCCATGGGCGCTGCAGGCCAGCTCGTTAGACCAAAGGCGAATTGCCCTATGGGCAGGATAGACGCGGAGAAATGGCAGAACTGCGACAGCATGTCGCAGTTCTGCTAGCTATTCGCCGGAACGGAAGGGGCTCGCCAGAGCGGTGCGCAGCGACCGGCGTCGGTCGGCAACGGAGGAGCCGGCGCACGCTGGGGGATGCCGGTTCAGAACGGACGGCTGCCCGCCAGGCTGATGCGCTTCAGGCGCCGCCGCTCGCTGGCCGGGAAGGCGTTGCGCGCATGCAGCACGGCCTGGTTGTCCCACCAGACGATGTCGCCCACCGACCAGGCGTGGCTGTAGCTCAGTTCCGGGCGCGCCAGATGTTCGCGCAGGCGACCGATCAGCGCCTGGCCCCGCGCGGGGTCGTAGCCGGGAATCTCCACCTCGGTGTGGGCGCTGAGGAACAGTACGCGCCGGCCGCTTTCCGGGTGGGTGCGTACCAGTGGGTGCTCGCTGCCCTGGATCGGTTCGATGTCCGGCGTGCGGTAGGTGGCGAAACCGCCGCCGTAGCCGCCCTCGCGCAGGCGGATGAAGGGGTTGTAGTTGATCAGGCGCAGGCCATCGATCTCGCGCCGGGTCGCCTCGTCGAGGCTCTCGTAGGCGCGCGCCAGGTTGGTGAAGCGCGTCTCGCCGCCACTGGACGGCACCTCCAGCGCGTAGAGCAACGAGCCGGAGGACGGCACCGGCGTCCATTGGTGGTCGATGTGTGCCGGCAGGGCGAAGTTGCCCAGTTCGCCGTCGCCGGTGTTGGCCACCTTGACGATGTCCGGCACCTTGCCGTCGCCACCCGAGGACAGCACCGGGATGTCCGCCGGCGGCTGGAACACCGAGCCGAACAGGGTGGCGAAGCGCAAGTACTGCTCATCGTCGAGGTGCTGCTGGCGGAACACCAGGACGTGGTGCTCGCGCAGCGCCTGCTTGAGCGCCAGGACCTGCTCCGGCGCCAGCGGGCGACGCGCGTCGAGGCCACGGACTTCGGCGCCCAGCGGCGCCTCCAGGGGGGTGATGCGGAATGCCTCGGCGACCTCGGGTTCGGGTTGCCGGGCGGTGGCGGATTGGCTCATGTAAGGGGTCCTCGCGGGTTCGTTCTGCCTGTGGTCGCCCTCCCCGGCGAGGAGAGGGCCGGGTCCGTCATGCCTTCCGGATCGTCCGGCTGCGTTGTCCGTCGATGCCTACCGGCACGTCGCCGCCAAGGGTCACCCGGCGCACCACGCGCGGCTGGTCGCCGTAGTCGTCGATCGCGTAGTGCTGGGTCGCGCGGTTGTCCCAGATCGCCACGTCGCCGGCCTGCCAGCGCCAGCGCACGGTGTTCTCCAGGCGCGTGACGTGTCCCTGCAGCACCGCGAAGAGGTGCGCCGAGTCATGCTGCGAAAGACCCTTCAGGCGTTTCACGAAGTGGCCAAGGAGCAGCGTCCGCTCGCCGCTTTGCGGATGCACGCGGACCACCGGGTGCTCGGTCTCGTAGACGGTCGAGGTGAACACCTTGCGGTAGTTCTCCAACTGCTCCAGCGAGGCGCTGGGCTTGACCCCGGCGTAGTCGTACTCGTTGCTGTGCACCGCCCAGAGCCGGTCGGCCAGCTCGCGCAGCTCCGCCGGCAGGTCGGCGTAGGCGCTCGCCGTGTTGGCCCAGACGGTGTCGCCGCCGGACTCCGGGGCCACCACGCTGCGCAGGATCGAGGCCTTCGGGTAGGCCTCGACGAAGGTCACGTCGGTATGCCAGGAGTTGGCCCGGCGGCCTTCGGCGCCATCCAGCTCGAGGAGGAAGCGGGTGCCTTCGCGGGACGGCACTGTGGGGTGGGCGACCGGTTCGCCGAGCAAGTGGGCGAAGGCCTCCTGGGTCTGGTCGTCGAGATGGCTCTGGTCCCGGAAGAAGATCACCTTGTGGCGTACCAGGGCGGCCTGGATCGCCTCGACGGTGGCGGCGTCCAGTTCGCCGGACAGGGTCACGCCGCGAATCTCCGCGCCGATCCGTCCGGCGACCGGCCGGACGTCGAGCCGTACCGGCGTGGCGAGGGCTTGTGCTGCATTGCTCATGTCATGTTCCTCATGCGTGGGGTACTGCGTGGGTGAAGGCTCAGAAGTCGTAGCGCAGCGATACGCCGAGCGTGCGCGGCTGTCCCACCGATGCGGTGTAGGAGCCGTTGATGCTGGCGAAGGCGCTCAGGTAGTAGTCCTTGTCGAAGGCGTTCTTCAGCCATACCGAGGTGTCCAGTTGGCCGTCGCCGAGATCGCTGCGCAGGCCGGCGGCGAGGTTCACCAGGGCGTAGCCGTCGATCTTCGAAAGGTCGGAGTTGTCCAGCGTGCCCTCGGCCGCGGAGCGGTAGGCGTAGCTGGCGCTGACGTAGGGTTGGAAGCGGTCGTCGAGGCGCCACTGGTATTCGCCATTGAGGTTGGCGATCCATTTCGAGGCGCCGACCACGCGCTGCCCGCTGAGGTCGCAACTGCTCGGCGCGCCGGGCCGGGTGCTGACTTCCGCAGGGCACGGGGCATCCTTGAACGACAGGTAGGTGACGTCGTTGTAAGAGCCGTTGAAGTTCAGGGTCAGGCCGCGCAACGGCAGCGCGGTGGCCTCGAATTCCAGGCCGCGCGAGCGCACGCTGCCGGCGTTGGCCAGCACCTGCACCAACTGCGTCGAGCCCGGCGCCTGGTACAGGGTGGTGGCCTGGTAGCCGTGGATGCCGGTCCAGAACAGGTTGGCGTTGAGCAGCAGGCGCCGGTCGAAGAGCGTGCTCTTCAGGCCCAGCTCGGCGTCGTTGGCGCGCTCCGGTCCGACCAGCAGCGAATCGGCGCCGGCGCTCGGCGCGCTGCCCACCGCCAGGTTGACCCCGCCGGACTTCTCGCCGTGGGACAGGCTGGCGTAGCCGAGCAGGTCGTCGCTGAACTGGTAGCTGAGGCTGAGCAACGCCGAAGGGGCGAAGTTGTACTGGCTGAGATCGCCGGAATCGTAGGCGCCGAGCTGGCCGTTGCGCACCGCCGCGCCGACCCCGCCGACCGCCGCGCCGCCCAGCGGAGCGAAGCGCTCGACCTTGGCGTTCTTCTCCTCGTAGGTACCGCGCAGGCCGGCGGTGAAGTCCAGGCGTTCGCTGAGGTGCCAGGTGCCCTGGGCGAACAGCGCGAAGCTGTCGGTCTCGATCTTGCCGTTGGCCTTCGAGTAGGTGTCGTTCAGCGCGCCGAGATTGGCGCCGAGCAGGTACAGGTCGGCCAACGGTCCGTAGGAGGTGAAGGTCTTGTTGCCGAGGTTCTGCCTGAACGCGTAGGCGCCCACCACGTAGTCGAAGGCACCGCCGGTGGGCGAGGCCAGGCGGATCTCCTGGGAGAACTGCCGGTCGTGCACTTCCACCCCGGTGTCGTTGATCGCCGAGACGTTCAGTTGCTCGTCGTTGGCCGGGGAGAAGTGCCAGTAGCGGTAGGCGCTGATGGAGGTCAGGCGGTAGCCGCCGGCGAGGTTCCAGTTGGCCTCCAGAGAGCTGCCGCCCTGGTGCACGCTGACGTGCTGGCGGCCGTTGATGTTGACCTTCTTGCGCTGCGGATCGCGCAACGGCGAAGCGCCGACCAGCGCGGCGCGCTGCCAGAAACGCTCGGCGGCGCCGTAGACCACCATGCTGCCGTTGCTCGAATCCTCCTCGTTGTAGTCGGCGATCCAGCGCAGGCTGAAGTCCTCGTTCGGCTCGAACAGCAATTGCCCACGCGCGCCCTGGCGCTCGCCGCCGTTGAGATAGTTGTCGTCGTGGATGTTCTTGATGTAGCCGTCGTCGCGGGTGCGATAGGCCGAGAGGCGTCCGGCGAGGGTTTCGCCGAGCGGCCCGGAAACCGTGCCGCGGCCCTGGAAGTAGCCGTCCTGCCCGCCGGAGACCTCGACGGTGCGTTCGGTAGTGAAGGTCGGCGCGCGGGTGCTGATGTTCAGCACCCCGGCGGTGGTGTTCTTGCCGAACAGAGTGCCCTGCGGACCGCGCAGCAGCTCCAGTTGCTCGATGTCCAGCAGGTCGAACACGGCCATTCCCGGCCGCCCCAGGTAGACGTTGTCGAGGTAGATCCCGGCGCTGCCTTCCAGGCCGTCGCTGGCGGGGTTGTTGCCGATGCCGCGCACGGCGACGCTCGACTGCCGCGCATGGATGTAGGCGACATTGACGCTGGGCAGCACCTGCTGCAGGTCCTGCACCCGGGAGATGCGCTGGGCCTCGAGAGTCTCGCCGCCGAGCACGGTGATCGGCGTCGGTACCTTCTGCGAATCCTCCTCGCGGCGACGCGCGGTGACGGTAACCTTGCCCAGGGCCGTATCGGCCTTGGCCGGTGCGCTGCCGGCCAGCGGCGGCGCCTCCTCGGCGGGCGCGGGAGCATCGGCGGCACTGGCCGGCAACGCACCGCCGAGGGCGAGCAGCAGGGCCAGGGCGTAGTCGGAGCCGCCGGGCGGCGTTCGGCGGAGCGGCAAGCGGTAGTGATACTTCATCGTGAATGTCCTCGGTTCCGGCACAGCCGGACGCAGGCAGCAGGCGGCCATGCCGCGCAAGGCAGCGATCTGGCGAAAGGTTCGAAGGGGGGCCGGCGGACGGCTCAGCCCCGGGCGACTGTCAGGGACGACAGCCGCCGGCGACGCGGAAGGGCATTCGGAACGGCGGAGGTGGCGCGGCAAAGGCACGGTGGACCATGTTCAGCTCCTGGGGTCTATCTATGCTTATTACTAAATCGCATATTTTTCTAATTTGTTCTTTGTTGACGGAATAAGAGCTTGCATTTAAAACCAGCACATCCCGAACGGCAAATGCCTTTGTCCAATATTTCCAATGCCGGTAAAGCATCATGGATCTGCGCCAACTGCGTTACTTCATCGCCCTCGCCGAACACCGCAGTTTCGTCCGCGCGGCGGACGCCATGGGCATCACCCAGCCGGCCTTCAGCCGCAGCATCCAGGGCCTGGAGCAGGAGCTTGGCTGCCAGTTGGTGGACCGTGGCAGCAAGGACCTGCGCCCGACGCCGGAAGGCCAGGTGGTGCTGCAACACGCGCTGAGCCTGGTGCAGGGGTCGGCCAACCTGATCCACGAGATCGCCCAGTTGAACAAGCTGGATGCCGGCGAGCTGCGCTTCGGCAGCGGGCCGGCGCCGGCCCAGCAACTGGTGCCGGACGCGGTGGCCGACTTCATCAACCGCCACCCGCGGGTGCAGATCAGCCTGGACGTGGACAACTGGGAAAAGCTCAGCCGCTCCCTGCTCCGCGAAGAGATCGAATTCTTCGTCGCCGACATCCGCGACTTCGAGGCCGACCCGAACTTCCAGACGCGCCCGCTGACCCCGCGCCGCGGCCAGTTCTTCTGCCGTCCGCAACATCCGCTGCTGGGCAAGGACAGCCTGTCCACCAACGACCTGTTCAACTACCCGCTGGCCTCGACCCTGATTCCCCCGGGCATCCGCAAGCTGCTGGCGAACCTCAGCGGCAAGATCGACTTCGCCGCCAACATCCGCTGCGAGAACATGCACGCGCTGATCCGCATCGTTCGCCAGACCGACGCCATCGGCATCGCCAGCGACGAGACCCTGCGCCCCTACCTGCAGCGCGGCGAACTGCAACCGCTACAGTGGCGCAACCTGCCGCAGAACCTGGATAGCCTCAGCGCCCGCTGCGGCATCATCAGCCGCAGCGGCTACCGGCTTTCGGCGGCGGCCAAGGCGATGATCGAGACGCTGGTGGAACTGGACCAGGCGCAACACGCGGCGGCCTGAGCCGCCGCGCGGTTTCCCTTCCTCTACTGGAGTTTCGGCAACCCCAGCGCGCCGCGCAGCTCCTCGCGCACCGCGGCAAAGTCGGCGGCCACCGCCGGATCGGCCAGCAGGCTCGCCACCAGCGCCGCGGCGGCGGTCTGCCCGCCTTCCAGGTCGCTGGGGAAGTGCACGCCGGCCAGCACCCGGCTCTGCGCATGCTCCTCGGCGCGGGCGAAGAACGCATCGTGATGCTCCGGCACCAGCATGCTCAGCAGCGAGGCCTTGAAGTAGCTGTCCATGGTGTGGCCGCTGGGATAGGACTCCCCCTCCGGCGGCGGCAGCACCGGCTTCACCTTCGATGTCACTTCGTAGGGACGCGGGCGGGCGAAGTGCTTCTTCGCCGGCATCAGCACCTCGACCAGGTTTTCCTGGGCGCGGTTGAAGAAGCTCCGGGTCAGCGGCAGGCGTTCCTTGTCGAACGACGCGCCCAGCAGGTCGCCGGCGAAGGGGAAGACGTTGTCCTCCCACTGGTCGTGGGCGCGTACCCGGCGTACCTGTTCGGGCGTGCGCAGGCGTTGCGCCTCCAGCACCGCGCCGAGATCGGCGACGGCCGCAGCCGAGTCCGCCGCCGGCGGCGGCGGGAGGTAGTCGGCCAGGCGCGGTGGGTGGGCCAGCGGATAGGGCGCGGCGGCGGTCTCCCCGAGACAAGACAGCGGTGCGAGCAGCGAAAGGCAGAGCAAGAGCGAAGGGCATAGGGTCTTGTTGTTCATGAAGCGTATTCCCTGAGGCGAGGTTGCATCGGGAGCCGAGGCTCCCACCCACGGCCGTTGCGGATGACGGCCGACGCCACACTCTCCGTCGGTGACTTCCGAAATGCTTGACCCGGCCTGCCGTTGCACATGCCAGCCCCTGCCAATGGCAGGCCCCGGCAAAAGCCGAGGCAGGGAAACACAAGCGGCCTGCGGAGCGACTTCCGAGACTGCGCCCACCTGGCACTCAGGTGGGAGAAAACAATAAATGCAAAATCTCAGACGCGCTGTATTCGCCGGCCTGGTCGCCGGCACGCTTTCCGAAGGGGCGGCCGCGACGGCCGGGGATGGGGGCTTCGTCGAGGACAGCGAACTGCAGTTCCTCGCCCGCACCTACTACTTCAACCGCGACTACCGCGACAGCCCGAACAACGCCGGGCGCAACCGCTTCAAGCCCAGGAGCGAGCGCAACGGCTACCGCGAGGAAACCACCCAGGGCCTGCGCCTCCAGTTCGCCTCCGGCTACACGCCGGGCAGCCTCGGCTTCGGCCTCGACGCCCATGCCATGCTCGGCCTGCAACTGGACAGCGGCGGCGGCCGCACCGGCACCGGCAACCTGCCGGTCGGCGCCGACGGCCATCCCGACCATCGCTACGGCAAGGTCGGCGGCGCCCTCAGGCTACGCCACGGCGAAACCCGCCTGAAGTACGGCCAGACCACCACCAGCGCGCCGGTGTTCGCCGCCAGCAGCAACCGCACGCTGGCCGGCATGGCCTACGGCCTGCTGCTGGAGGACCGCTCGTTCGACGGGCTGCTGCTCGAGGGCGGGCGTTTCACCGCCGCCTCCGGCCCCGGCGAATCCAAGGTCCGTGGCGACATCAGCACCGTCTACGGACGCCTCGGCGCCTATCCGGTGCGCCTCGACGCGGTCGGCTTCCTCGGCGGTCAATGGCAGGCCACGGAGCGGCTGCAACTGTCGCTCTACGCCTCGCGCTTCGACGACATCTGGCAGCAGGCCTATTTCGGCGCCAGCCATCGCCAGCCGCTGGGCGGGGAGCGCGCGCTGCGGGTCGACCTCGACGCCTACCGCACCCGCGACAGCGGCCAGAGCCGCTTCGGCCGCATCGACACCCTGGCCAGCTCCCTGGCCCTGGGCTACGAACAGGGGCCGCAGCGCATCACCCTGGCCTACCAGCGTGTCCATGGCGAGCAGCCGTTCGACTACATGGCCTTCGGCGACGGGCGCTCCAGCGCGTCCATGGTACTGGCCAACTCGGTGGGCTACTCCGACTTCAACGGACCGGGCGAGCGTTCCTGGCAATTACGCTATGACCTGGACCTCGGCGCGCTCGGCCTGCCTGGGCTCAGCCTGCATGCGTTGCATGCCCGCGGCCGTGCCGGGGCCAGCGCCAGCAGTGCCGCCAAGAGCATCTACGCCGGACTCTACGGGCGTGACGGGCGGCACCGGGAAAGCGACCTCGGCTTCGCCTATCGGGTCAAGGCGGGCCCCCTCGCCGGCCTCGCGCTGCGCGCCTCGCAGGCCTGGCACCGGGGCAACGCGAGCTATCTCGACGGCGACATCGACGAAACCCGGCTGGTCGTCGATTACTCCCGCTCGATCTGGTGACGCCCCGGGCCGCCCCGCGAGGCGGCCCGGATCGTCCTCACGCGCGCGGCAGCAACTGGATGAACAAAGGCGTGGAGAGCAGCACCAGCAGCGTGGTGATCAGCACCATGCCTGCCACTTCGTTCACCGGGCCGTCGTAACGCTTGGCCAACAGGTAGGTGAGCACCGCGGTCGGCATCCCGCACTGGATGGCGAAGGTGCCCGCCGCCACCGCCTCCATGCCCAGGCCGGCAGCGATCCCATAGCCGACCGCGAAACCGCCCCAGACCCGCACCAGAGACAGCAGCAACGGCCGCCAGGTCTCGTGCAGGCGCAGACCGGCCAGCGACAGGCCGAGCATCACCAGCATCAGCGGCACGGTAATCCCGCCCAGCAGGCGGGTCACATCGCGCAACGGCGGCGGCAGGCTCCAGCCCAGGGCGATCAGGCCCAGCGCCACGGCCAGGGCATAGATCATCGGGTTGCGCAGGATGCTCGCCGGGGTGATATCGCCCGAAGCGAACCAGACGCCGAGCGTCGCGTGACCCACCTGGATCAGGGTGGAGAACGCCACCGCATACACCAGCGCCTCCTCGCCGAAGGCCAGGTAGGCGATGGGGATGCCCATGTTCCCGGAGTTCGGCAGCATGATCGACGGCAGGTAGCGCCGCACCGGCATCCGCAGCAGGCGCAGGGAGACCAGGCCCAGCAGGGCGAACGCCAGCACCGCCAGCGCGGTGGCGAGGAACACCCCGGCCACCATGCCAATGGACAGGCCGGGGCGGTCCAGCGACGACAGCAGCAGGCAGGGAAAGCCGACGTTGGCCACCAGGAACACCAGCGCGCGGGTATCCACCGGCCCGGCGGAACGGCTCCAGGCGAAACCGATGCCGGTGCAGATCAGGATCGGCAGCACCACCGCGACGAACTGTGCGATCACAACCCCACCTTGAAGCCCAGTTCCAGCTCCGCTCGCAGGCGGCCGTGGCCGTCGAAGTTGAGCCGGCGCATCTCGCGCAGTTCGTTGGCGCAGAAGGCAGTGCGCCCGTGCAACACCGCGGTGTTGTCGAGCACCAGGATTTCCCCCGGCTCGAGCTTGATCCGCAGTTGGCAGGCCGGATCCTCGAGCGCCGCCACCAGTTCGGCGAAGGCCTCCACCGCCACAGGGTGCTCGACCACCTCGGCCGCCCCGTCGTTCTGCCGGAACTTGATGCCCAGCGCCTCGCCGTTCAGGCGGAACACCGGCTGGGTGCTGCTCTGGTGCTTGCGCACGATGGTCAGGGCGTCGCCGCGCAGCAGGCCGAGATGCTTGGTCGGCATGCGCCGGCGCAGGCGCTCGAAGGCCAGTCCGGCGCTGGCCAGCAGAGTCTCCCCGCCCTCCCGGGCGTTGCGCACGCATTGCAGGCTGCACAATTGCTCCGGGGTGTCGAGGAAAGCGCCGTCGGTGTGCAGCTTGTGCTCCAGCGGCGTGGAGCCGAGGTAGCCGCTGACATACCGCGCATTGCTGATCGGCACGATGCCGTCGGCGTCGGCGCGCGGGTGGGGGGCGGCGCGGCCGAACAACTCCTTGAGCGCGAGAAGTTCCTGCCTGTCTTCGCCCTGTTCGCTGCGCAACAGCAGGAAACCAAACTCGTTGAGGGTCCGGATGATCGCCGATTGTTCCTGGCGGGATAACTTCACCAGCGTTCTCACCGAAACTTTCACGCGTTCGAGATCGAGTGTCGCGTCGAACAATTTGCTATCGAGATTCATATGACCGCTCTCCTCCGAAAGAAAATCAGGAATGCCGCCGACGCGCAGGGCGAGGCCCGGCGCTGGCGCCGCGCTGTCGTAGTGATGGGCAGGCTAGATGCGGGACGCGGCGGTTCGCCGCGAGATACTTGGAGTTGTTTCCGGGGAGGGTCGGGAGAATTGTCGGAAGGGAAAACTGGAAGAATTGGCAGTGCCGATTTTGTATCTGAATATATGGGGCGATTAACGAACGAAATGATCGCGGAATAACCTGCGGATTACCCGCGTGAAACTTTCATGACGCGATATACGCAGAATCCCCGACCAACGGCTGGATACTTCGCTCGATCCAGTCATTGGTTGGGTCGGTGCAAGAATTTCGAAACATATTACAAATTGCTACGAAACGGCGCCGCCTCGGCCGTCCCCGGCTCGGCGTCACTCCGCCGCCTGCGCCACGGCCTTGGCCTTCGCCAGCTTGCCGGCCGCCTCCAGCAGTTCCGGCGCGGCCCACTGCTCGGCGCTGAATTCGCGACGGATCAGGCCGAAACGCTTGGCCGCCTGGATCGAAGCATCCAGCCGGCCAAGGAAATCGGCGTCCAGGCGCGGCGACAGGGCGTCGCCCAGCTTGCGGCCACGGTACTCGCTCTGCAGGATCACCACCGGGTAGCTGGCCTGCTTCGACACCAGTTCGATGTAGGCGTCGCGGTTCTCCTCGCGGGCCAGCCAGTCCTGGGCCTGCAACTGCACCTTGAGCAGCCGCTCGGTGATGTCCGGATGGGCATCGACGAACGCTCCGGAGCCGACCAGCAGCGCCTGCAGGGTGCCGGCGCCGTTCAGGTCGCGGGTGCTCAGCGGAATTTCCGCGAGCCCGCGGTCGCGCAGGGCGAACAGCCCGGCCAGGCCCCAGGTGGCATCGATCTGCCTGGCTGCGAGGGCGGACAGGGCGGCGCTGAAGTCGAGGTTGATCACCTTCAGGTCCTTCTCGCTGAGACCGACGCTGGCCAGGGCATTGTCGAACGACAACTGGCTGGCGGTGCCTCGAAAGATGCCTACGCGCTTGCCCTTGAGATCCTCCAGGGTCTTGATCCCGGACCCCGGCTGCACGCCGAGATAGTGGTTGACCCCTCGCGCGGTAGCGGCCAGCAGACGGCTGTCCAGGCCTCCGGACTTGCCGATGATCGCCGCCAGGTCGCCGAGGTAGGCGAAGTCCACCTGGCCATTGGCGAACGCTTCGTTGACCACCGGACCGGCGCCCTTGAAGAAGCTCCATTTCACCGCGATGCCGTCGTTGGCGAACTCCTTCTCCAGCAACTGCCGGGTGTAGAGCACGTCGACCACGCCGCCACCCGAGTGCGAGCTGCCGGCGCTGACGTCCGGCACCGCGATGCGGATTTCCTTCGGCGGAGCGGCGCTCGCCAGCGGCACGTAGGCACCGAGCAGGCCGGCGAGGACAGGCACGGCGAACAGACCGAGCAGGGAAGACGTAAGCGCTTTCATGGGGCGGCTCCTTGGAACGGGAAGAGAGGGATTCCCGCCGGGAGCGGGTGAGCGGCTAGCTATGCACAGCGGCGCCTCGAAAATAAATAATAAAAATTCATTTTTTTATAACCATAAGCAGTATGACAGGCCGCACGGGCCTCTCCGCGTCATATGCAGCCAGAGCATGGAAAATATTCTCCAAATGCATTTGCCGCTGCCTGGCGCCTTTCTTTAAATGACCCTTCTTAGCGAAAAAATGCATTGATGTGGCGATTTATATTCCCATGAAGAATATCGATAAAACTCTTTCGCCCGCCTGGAGCCGGCCCCTGCCGCGCCTGGCGCCGCCGCCCTCCGCGGCTTTCGCCCGGCGCCTGGGGGACAGCCTGCTGCCCTGGTTGCTGCCCCTCGGGCTGGCGCTGCTGTGGTGGGTCGCCAGCCATCGCCACTGGATGTCGGCCCAGGTGCTGCCGACTCCCGAGCTGGTCTGGCAGAGCGCCCGCGAGTTGCTCGCCGGCGAACTCTGGAGCGAATTGGCGATCAGCCTGCGGCGCCTGGCCTGGGGCCTGCTCGCCGGGGTCGCCAGCGGCGCCGCGCTAGGCGCCTGGCTGGGCTTCAGTCCGCGTGCCGAGCGCCTGGTCCTCCCCACCTTCAGCGCCCTCGCGCAGATCCCCACGCTGGCCTGGATCCCGCTGTTCATGCTGTTCTTCGGCATCGGCGAACTGCTCAAGCTGGTGGTGCTGGTGAAAGCGGTCGTGGTGCCGGTGACCATCCATACCCTGGTCGGCGTGCGCGACGCCCAGCCCAAGCTGCGCGAAGCCGCCGCGGTGCTGCGCCTGCCGCCACGCCTGCTGGTCTGGCGGCTGATCCTGCCGGCGGCGCTGCCGGCCTTCCTCACCGGGCTGCGCCTGGCCCTGGCGCAGGGTTGGACCTCGCTGCTGGCGGTCGAGCTGCTGGCTTCCAGCGAGGGCATCGGCTACCTGATGGTGCAGGGCCGGCAACTGTTCATGCTCGACATCGTGTTCGTCTGCATCCTCGTCATCGGCCTGGTCGGGGTGGGCATGGACCGCGCCATCCAGTGGCTCGACCGCCGCCTGCTGCACTGGCCGCAAGCCGCCACCGGCGAATTCCGCCGGCGCCCGCCGGGACGCGGCTGGCAGCGCCTGCAGGTCTGGCTGCCGCCGCTGGCGCTGCTGCTCCTGTGGCAGTCGGCGAGCAGCGCCGAATGGGTCGATCCGGCGATCCTCGCCAGCCCTCTGGAAGTGGCGCGGGCGACCTGGAGCGGAGCGCTCGACGGCAGCCTCCCGGGCGCCCTGTTCGACAGCCTGAAGCGCACGCTCGGCGGCCTCCTGCTGGGCGGCGGCCTGGGTTTCCTCGGCGGCCTGCTGCTCGGCCTGTGGCGCCCGGCGGAACGCTTCTTCGGCCCCACTTTCGCGGCACTGCGGCAGGTGGCGATCTTCGCCTGGGTGCCGCTGCTCACCGCCTGGTTCGGCCTGGGCGAACCGGCCAAGCTGACGTTCGTCGCAATCGCCGCCTTCTTCCCGCTGCTGCTGGCCACCCAGCGCGGCATCGCCAGCCTGCCGCCGAGCCTCGGCGAGGCGGCCCGGGTGCTGCGCCTGGGTCCCTGGCGACGGCTGCTCCGGCTGGTCCTGCCGGGTGCCGCCCCGTCGGTGTTCGCCGGCCTGCGCCTGGCGCTGATCTACGCCTGGCTGGGAACCATCGGCGCCGAGTACTTCATGCCCTCCGACGGCGGCATCGGCAGCCTGATGATCGGCGCCCAGCAACTGTTCCGCATGGACCTGATCGGTGCCGGCATGCTCCTGGTCGGCCTCACCGGCGCCCTGCTCAATGCTCTCGGCCAACGCATCGAAGCGCGCGCCACGCGCTGGAGACACGCATGAACGCATTCACCGCGCCCGCCACGGGCACCCCGCTGGTCAGCTTCCGCCAGGTGCGCAAGCACTTCGCCGTGGACGGCCGGCGACTGGAAGCGATCCAGCAGTTCGACCTGGAGATCGGCGAGGGCGAGTTCATCGCCATCGTCGGCGCCAGCGGCTGCGGCAAGTCGACCCTGCTGCGCCTGCTGATCGGCCTGGACCGCGACTACGACGGCGAGATCCGCGTCGACGGCCGGCCAATCGCCGGCATCGGCGGCGAACGCGGCATCGTGTTCCAGGAGCACCGCCTGTTCCCCTGGCTGACGGTGCAGCAGAACGTCGCCCTCGGCCTGGTCAACGAAGCCCTTGGCGAAACCGACAAGGCGGCGCGGATCGACGAATACATCCGCCTGGTCGGCCTGCACGGCTTCGAGCGTGCCTACCCGCACCAGTTGTCCGGCGGCATGGCCCAGCGCGTGGCGATCGCCCGCGGCCTGGTGGCCAGCCCGCGCCTGCTGCTGCTCGACGAGCCGTTCAGCGCCCTCGACGCACTGACCCGCCAGCAGTTGCAGGAAGAGTTGCTGGCGATCCGTCGGCGCACCCGCATCACCACCCTGCTGGTCACCCACGACGTCGAGGAAGCGCTCTACCTGGCCGACCGGGTGGTGGTGATGGAGCCGCGCCCGGGGCGGATCAGGCGGGTGGTCGAGGTGGACCTGGCGCACCCGCGCGAGCGCGGTGGCTTCGACTTCCTGCGCCAGCGCGAAGCGCTGCTGCACGAACTGACCGCCGACGGCGAGTACGTCGCGCCGCCGCCGCGACGGGTGGAAAACCTGCCGTTCGAATTCCTCGCTTGCTGAAAAGCCCCTTGCCCTGGCCCTTTCCCCCTGCGGGAAGGGCGGGGGCGAGGGCCCCACCCTCTCCTCCCATCCAGACGAGACCCGCGCATGAGCAAACGCCCCAACTTCCTGGTGATCGTCGCCGACGACCTGGGCTTCTCCGATATCGGCGCCTTCGGCGGCGAGATCGCCACGCCGAACCTCGACGCCCTGGCCATCGCCGGCCTGCGCCTGACCGACTTCCACACCGCCTCGACCTGCTCGCCGACCCGCTCGATGCTGCTCACCGGCACCGACCACCACATCGCCGGGATCGGCACCATGGCCGAGGCGCTGACCCCGGAACTGGCAGGCAAGCCGGGTTACGAAGGGCATCTCAACGAGCGCGTGGTGGCGCTGCCGGAGCTGCTCCGCGAGGCCGGCTACCAGACCCTCATGGCCGGCAAGTGGCACCTCGGTCTGAAGCCGGAACAGACGCCCCATGCACGCGGTTTCGAGCGTTCCTTCTCGCTGCTGCCGGGCGCCGCCAACCACTATGGCTTCGAGCCTCCCTACGACGAAAGCACTCCGCGCATCCTCAAGGGTACGCCAGCGCTCTACGTGGAAGACGAGCGCTACCTCGACACGCTGCCGGAGGGCTTCTATTCCTCCGACGCCTTCGGCGACAAGCTGCTGCACTACCTCAAGGAGCGCGACCAGAGCCGGCCGTTCTTCGCCTACCTGCCGTTCTCCGCGCCGCACTGGCCGCTACAGGCGCCGCGGGAGATCGTCGAGAAGTACCGCGGTCGCTACGACGCCGGTCCAGAAGCGCTGCGCCAGGAACGCCTGGCCCGGCTCAAGGAGCTGGGCCTGGTGGAAGCGGACGTCGAAGCCCATCCGGTGCTCGCCCTGAGCCGCGAGTGGGAAGCCCTGGACGACGAGGAACGGGCGAAGTCGGCGCGGGCGATGGAGGTCTACGCGGCGATGGTCGAGCGCATGGACTGGAACATCGGCAGGGTCGTGGACTACCTGCGCCGGCAGGGCGAGCTGGACAACACCTTCGTCCTGTTCATGTCCGACAACGGCGCCGAAGGCGCCCTGCTGGAGGCGTTCCCGAAATTCGGCCCGGACCTGCTGGGCTTTCTCGACCGGCACTACGACAACAGCCTGGAAAACATCGGCCGCGCCAATTCCTACGTCTGGTATGGCCCGCGCTGGGCCCAGGCGGCCACCGCGCCGTCGCGCCTGTACAAGGCGTTCACCACCCAGGGCGGCATTCGCGTGCCGGCGCTGGTGCGCTACCCGCGGCTAAGCCGGCAGGGCGCGATCAGCCATGCCTTCGCCACGGTGATGGACGTCACCCCGACCCTCCTCGACCTCGCCGGTGTCCGCCACCCAGGCAAGCGCTGGCGCGGCCGCGAGATCGCCGAACCGCGCGGCAGGTCGTGGCTGGGCTGGCTTTCCGGCGAGACCGAGGCGGCCCACGACGAGAACACCGTGACCGGCTGGGAGCTGTTCGGCATGCGTGCGATCCGCCAGGGCGACTGGAAGGCGGTGTACCTGCCGGCCCCGGTGGGTCCGGCCACCTGGCAGCTCTACGACCTGGCCCGCGACCCGGGCGAGATCCACGACCTCGCTGACAGCCAGCCGGGCAAGCTGGCGGAGCTGATCGAGCATTGGAAGCGCTACGTCAGCGAGACCGGTGTCGTAGAGGGGGCTTCGCCTTTCCTGGTGCGATAAGCGGAACCTCTCCCCTCGCCCTCTCCCTTCAGGAGGGAACGTCTGGCCATAAGGTCGGGGAGAGGGGCTACTTCGCCGGGCGGAACGAGGCGCCCCGGGTCAGGCCGAGAAACCGCCATCGATGGTCAGGCTGGCCCCGGTGATGTAGGCCGCTTCCGGCCCGGCCAGGTAGGCGACGAAGCTGGCGATTTCCTCGCTGCGGGCGTAGCGCGGCAGCGCCATCAGGCCCTTGAGGGTCTCGGCGAAGTCGCCGTCGTCCGGGTTCATGTCGGTATCCACCGGACCCGGCTGCACGTTGTTCACCGTGATCCCGCGCGGGCCGAGGTCGCGGGCCAGGCCCTTGGTCAGGCCGACCAGCGCCGACTTGCTCATCGCGTAGGTGGCGCCGCCGGCGAACGGCATACGTTCGGCATTGGTGCTGCCGATGCTGATCACCCGCCCGCCGTCGCCCATGTGCTTGACCGCCGCCTGGGTGGCGATGAAGACGCTGCGCACGTTGATCGCCAGGGTCCGCTCGAAGTCGGCCAGCGGCAGCTCTTCCACCGAACCGAGGGCGAGGACAGCGGCGTTGTTGACCAGGATGTCGATGCGTCCGAAGCGAGCCGCCGCTTCGTCGACGGCGGCGACGAGCGCGGCCGCGTCGGCGCTATCGGCATGCAGGGCCAGGATGCTGGCTCCGGCGCCTTCGAGTTCGGCAGCCAGGGCCCGGGACTTGTCCGCCGAGCTGACGTAGGTGAAGGCGACGCTGGCGCCTTCGGCGGCCAGCCGGCGAACGATGGCGGCGCCGATGCCGCGGGAACCGCCCTGGACGAAGGCGACTTTGCCGGCGAGGGATGCAGAGGATACGGACATGGAAATCTCCATCGGAGTGGATAGACAGGCCCCGAGTTTCCGCCGTCCATTGCAGACCTGGTAGCGGGTAATCGCTATATTCAGCCGATACCAATGGTTTATGCGGGCCCTTTCCCATGGAAACCCTCAGCAATATCCAGTGCTTCGTCCGCAGCGCCGAGGCCGGCAGCTTCGCCGAGGCCGCCAGGCGCCTGGGCCTGACGCCGGCCGGGGTGGGCAAGAACGTCGCCCGCCTGGAAAGCAACCTCGGCGTGCGCCTGTTCCAGCGCAGCACCCGGCGCCTGACCCTGACCGAAGCCGGGGAGCGTTTCCTGCAAGAGGTCGGCGGCAGCCTGGAGGGCATCCAGACCGCTCTCGCCAACGTCTCCAGCGTCGGCAACCAACCCAGCGGCACGTTGAAGGTCAGCATGGGGCTGGCCTTCGGCCGCGACTACATCCTGCCGCTGCTCGGCGAGTTCCTCGAACGCTATCCCGACATCGTGCCCGACTGGCATTTCGACAATCGCCAGGTCGACCTCATCGGCGAAGGCTTCGACGCCGCCATCGGCGGCGGTTTCGAACTGCCTCCCGGGGTGGTGGCGCGCAACCTGACGCCGGGCCACCTGATCCTCCTCGCCTCGCCCGCCTACCTCCGCGACAAGCCGCCGATCCGCCATCCAGGCGACCTGGGCGGCTTCGACGGGATCCGCATCCGCTCGCCGCAGACCGGCCGCGTGCGCTCCTGGCCGCTGCGCCGGCGCAACGGCGAGGAGGCGCCGATCGAGCTGCGCGAACGCATGACCATGAGCGACCCGGAAGCCACCTGCGAGGTCGCCGCCATGGGCCTGGGCATCACCCTGGTATGCATGCAGCACGCCTATGCCTACCTGGAGTCCGGCGCCCTGGTGCGGGTCCTGCCGGACTGGTACGTCGACGCCGGCAACACCAGCCTCTACTACGCGGCGAACAAGCTGCTACCGGCCAAGACCCGGGTCTTCGTCGACTTCGTCGTCGACTACTTCCGCCGCCAGGACCTGGCCCGGCGCTTCTCCGCCTTCCCAACCGGCTAGCGCCAGCCATCCGTCGCTTCGGCAACCGGGAAAAGGCCCTGGCACCGGCCTCGCCGGAAAAACGGCAGTTTGACATTACCAATTGGGACTCTAGTTTTAGAAAACGCCGCCGACGAGCTTGGAAGGTGTCTTCCGCACGGTCCCGGGACCACCTGGAAGCCCTGCTCCGATCCGGCACATGGAGTGCAGCATGCGCGAGTCCCTCGGTGTTTCGTTACCATCCCGGCCCCTGCTACTGAAGCTGGGCCTGCTTTCCCTACCCTGGGCGTTGTGCGCCGGGCTGCATGCCGTCGGCCTCGGCGTCTGGCTGGCCCTGGCGCTCGGTTGGTTCGCCAGCCTGGCCATGTTCTTCCTCCTCCTGCGCGACCCTCGGCAAGCGGTAGCGAATGCCAGCCCGCAGGCGGATGCCGCTTCGCCGGCCTGGAGCGCGGCGCAACGGGCGCTCGCCGACGAAACCGCGCAACTGGACGGCCACGCCCGGCAGATCGATGAACTGCTGCATTCGGCGATCCGCCAGCTCAGCGACAGCTTCCACGGCCTCGCCGAACGCATCGATACCCAGCGCGGCCTGTCCCATTCACTGATCGAGCGCTACGACGGGCGCGGCCAGGTCGACGAAGGCATCAACTTCCAGGACTTCGTCAGGACCACCCAGCAGACCCTCAGCCTGTTCGTCGAGGCTACCCTGGAAACCAGCCGGACCTCGCAGCAACTGGTGGAACGCATGGACCAGGTGCGCCTGAAGATCACCGAGATCCTGCAGTCGACCCAGGACATGGACGCCATCGCCAAGCAGACCAACCTGCTCGCCCTCAACGCCGCCATCGAGGCCGCCCGAGCCGGCGAGAGCGGCCGCGGCTTCGCCGTGGTCGCCGATGAGGTGCGCGCGCTGTCGACCCGCTCCACGGAGTTTTCCGCCGCCATCCGCAAGCACGTCGACGTGGTCCACCACGAGATCCAGGACGCCGAGAGCGCGATCTCGCAACTGGCCGACAAGGACATGTCCTTCGCCCTCGATTCCAAGCAGAAGATCCAGGGCATGCTCGATGACCTGGAGGCGATGAACCGGCACACCCTGAAGGTCATCCACGAACTGGACCGGCTCTCGCTGGAAGTCGGCCAGGGCGTCGATGCGGCAGTCACCGCCCTGCAATTCCAGGACATGGGCAGCCAATTGCTCGGCCAGATGCGCAAGCACCATGCGCGTCTTGGCGCCTTCGCCCTCGGCCTCGGCGCGCTGGAGGCGCGGCCGCGCCAGGAATGGCCCGAACGGGTCGCGCGGGAGGTCGAGGAACTGCGCCGGCCCTTGCCCAGCCCGGTGAGCCAGAACAGCGTCAACGTGGGCGAAGTGGAATTGTTCTGAGGGGTATCGATAGCCAATCCGTCTAACCGGATAACTATCCGACGAGAAACCGGCGCCAATAATTGAAATCCACCGGACATTGTCTTTACTGGAACTAGCAAAGGGCCATCAGAGCCCTCCGTCACAGCCACCTGGCACACACCACCTTCGCCGCCGAACTTGGCGCTGCGGTAGGGACACCGTGAGGACGCAAGACCATGGGCAAACCGATTCTGATCGTCGACGACTCGGCGTCTATCCGCCAGATGCTGAGCTTCACCCTGAAGTCCGCCGGCTACGAGGTGGACGAGGCCGCGGACGGCAAGGAAGGCCTCGGCAAGGCCCAGAGCAAGAGCTACAGCCTGGTGTTCACCGACCAGAACATGCCGAACATGGACGGCCTGTCGCTGATCCGCAGCCTGCGTAACCTGGCCGGCTACCGCAGCGTGCCGATCCTCATGCTGACCACCGAATCGAGCGACGCGATGAAGCAGCAGGGACGCAGCGCCGGCGCCACCGGCTGGCTGGTGAAGCCGTTCGACCCGCCGAAACTGCTCGAAGTGACGCGCAAGGTCCTGCCCTGATTCCCGTTCCCCCGCGGGGGAGGTCCCATGCCCCAGGATATGAGCCAGTTTCTCCAGGTGTTCTTCGAGGAAACCGAGGAACACCTGGCCACCCTCGAACTCCTCCTGATCGGTCTCGACCTGGACCGGCCGGACAGCGAGACGCTGCACGGCATCTTCCGCGCCGCGCATTCGATCAAGGGTTCCAGCGGAATGTTCGGTTTCGACGACATCACCGCCGTCACCCACGAACTGGAGACCCTGCTCGACCGCATCCGCTGCGGCCAGATGGGCCTGCGGCCGGACATGATCAGCTCCTTCCTCGAAGCCCGCGACGTGCTGCAGCGCCTGCTCGACGCCCATCGCAGCGGCCGTCCCGACCCCGGGGTGCCGTTGCTGGAGACGGTCGAGCGGCTGCGCGGCTGGCTGCGTGCGCCGGAACAGGAAGCGGCGGAGGAAGGCTTCGGCCTGTTCGACGACGCGCCCACCAGTCCCGCCAGGGAAACCGCGGGCGACGATGCCTTCGGCTTCTTCGACGAAGGCCCGGGCGCTCCGGAACGAGCGGCCGCGCCGGAAGCGTTCGGGCTCTTCGACGAGGCGCCCGGCGCGCCGGCCGCGAGCGAAGCGTTCGGCCTCTTCGATGACGCGCCGGGTTCCCCGCCCACGGAGGAACGCGCCTTCGGCCTGTTCGACGGCGCCCCCGGCAGCCCCGCCGCGCCCAGCGCGCCCGCGCAAGCCGTCGCCGCGCCGGCCAGGGGCGCAGTCGCGCCCGTGCGTGGCGACGGCGAGTCCGGCTCGATCCGGGTCAGCGTGGAAAAGATCGACAGCCTGATCAACCTGGTCGGCGAACTGGTGATCACCCAGGCCATGCTCGGCCAGCTCGGCGAGCAGCTCGATCCGAGCCACCACGAGCGCTTGCAGCACGCCCTGGCCCAGCTCGAACACAACACCCGCGACCTGCAGGAATCGGTGATGTCGATCCGCATGCTGCCGATCAACTTCATCTTCAGCCGCTTCCCCAGGCTGGTGCGCGACACCGCCACGCGCCTGGGCAAGCAGGTCGAGCTGCACCTGCACGGCGAGCACACCGAACTGGACAAGAGCGTGATCGAGAAACTCAGCGATCCGCTCACCCACATCGTCCGCAACAGCATCGACCACGGCATCGAAACACCCGCCGAACGCCTCGCCGCCGGCAAGCCGGCGAGCGGCACGGTGAAGCTCGCCGCCAGCCACCAGGGCGGCAGCGTGGTGGTGGAGGTTTCCGACGACGGTCGCGGCCTGTCGCGTCCGCGCATCCTCGCCAAGGCCCGCGAGCGCAACCTGCCGGTGCATGACGGGATGAGCGACGCCGAGGTCTGGCAACTGGTGTTCATGCCCGGCTTCTCCACCGCCGAGACGGTTACCGAGCTGTCCGGACGCGGCGTCGGCATGGACGTGGTGAAGCGCAACATCGGTGCCATGGGCGGGCGCATCGACATCGACTCGGCGCCCGGCATGGGCACTCGCATCGGCATCCGCCTGCCGCTGACCCTGGCGATCCTCGACGGCCTGATCGTCGCCGTCGAAGCGGTCAACTACGTGATTCCGCTGACCTACATCGTCGAGTCGTTGCAGGCGCGCAGCGACGACGTGCGCGGCCTCGGCGGCGAAGACAACGCGATGATCCGCGTACGCGGCGAGTACCTGCCACTGTTCAGCCTGCACGAGCTGTTGCGCATCGGCGGCGAAGCGCCGGCGCCGGAGCAGGGCATCGTGGTGATCCTCGAGTCCGAGGGGCGCAGCTTCGCCCTGCAGGTGGACGAACTGGTCGGCCAGCAGCAAGTGGTGATCAAGAGCCTGGAACAGAATTTCCGCCGCGTGGAGGGTATCGCCGGCGCCACCATCATGGGCGACGGCAGCGTCGCCCTGATTCTCGACGTCGATGCGCTGCCACGCCTGGCGGCGCGGGAGGACACCGCCGATGAACGGCACTGAGGCAAGCCAGGCGAACGGCCCGGCGCAGGAATACCTGACCTTCACCCTGGGCCGCGAGGAGTACGCCATCGACATCCTCCGCGTGCAGGAGATCCGCGGCTACGACCAGGTCACCGCGATCGCCAACGCGCCGCCCTTCATCAAGGGCGTGATCAACCTGCGCGGGGCGATCGTGCCGATCGTCGACCTGCGCATCAAGTTCCACCTCGCCGAGGTCACCTACGACCCGTTCACCGTGGTGATCATCCTCAACATCGGCCGGCGCATCGTCGGCGTGGTGGTGGACTCGGTATCCGACGTGATCGCCCTGGGCGGCGACGCGATCAGGCCGCCGCCGGAGTTCGGCGCCAGCTTCGACACCGAATACCTGCTCGGCCTGGCCACCGCGGGCGAGCGCATGTTGATCCTGGTGGACATCGAAAGACTGATGACCAGCCGCGAAATGGCGCTGGTCGACGAAGCCGCGGCCTGAGCGGCGCCAACGAGGGATAGGCAGGGGATATCGAAATGGGTCTGTTCAATGCACATGCGGTGGCGCAGCAACGCGCCGACCGGATCGCCACGCTCCTCCAGTCGTTCGCCGACGGCCAGCTCGACACCGCCGTCGGCGAGGCCCCGGCGCCCGGCTACGAGCGTCTCTACGACAGCCTGCGGGCGCTGCAGCGGCAACTGCGCGAACAACGCGCCGAACTCCAGCAGGTGGAAAGCCTGGAGGCGGGGCTGGCGGAGATGAGCCGCCAGCACGAAGCCGGCTGGATCGACCAGACGATTCCCGCCGAACGCCTGGAAGGTCGCGCGGCGCGCATCGCCAAGGGCGTCAACGAACTGGTGGCCGCGCACATCGCGGTGAAGATGAAGGTGGTCAGCGTGGTCACCGCCTACGGCCAGGGCAACTTCGAGCCGCTGATGGACCGCCTGCCGGGCAAGAAGGCGCAGATCACCGAAGCCATCGACGGCGTTCGCGAGCGCCTGCGCGGGGCCGCCGAGGCGACCTCGGCGCAACTGGCCACGGCGGCCTACAACGCGCGGATCAAGAGCGCGCTGGACAACGTCTCGGCCAACGTGATGATCGCCGACAACGACCTCAACATCATCTACATGAACCGCACCGTCAGCGAGATGCTCGGCCGCGCCGAAGCGGATATCCGCAAGCAACTGCCGAACTTCGACGCCGGCCGCCTGATGGGCGCCAACATCGACGTGTTCCACAAGAACCCGGCGCACCAGCGGCACCTGCTGGCCAACCTCACCGGCGTGCACAAGGCCGAGCTCAACCTCGGCGGCCGGCGCTTCTCCCTCGACGTGGTGCCAGTGTTCAACGACGCCAACGAACGCCTCGGCTCCGCCGTGCAATGGACCGACCGCACCGAGGAACACCGCGCCGAGCAGGAAGTCTCGCAACTGGTGCAGGCGGCGGCCGCCGGCGACTTCAGCAAGCGCGTCGAGGAGGCCGGCAAGGAAGGCTTCTTCCTCAGGCTGGCGAAGGACCTGAACAGCCTGGTGGATACCGCCGACCGCGGCTTGCGCGACGTCTCGCGGATGCTCGGGGCGCTGGCCCAGGGCGACCTCACCCAGCGCATCGAGGCCGACTACCAGGGCACCTTCGGCCAGCTCAAGGACTTCTCCAACGAGACCGCGCTGAGCCTGTCGCGGATGCTCGGGCAGATTCGCGAGGCCGCCGACACCATCAACACCGCCGCCAGCGAGATCGCCAGCGGCAACGCCGAACTGTCGGCGCGCACCGAGCAGCAGGCGTCGAGCCTGGAGGAAACCGCCTCGAGCATGGAAGAACTGACCAGCACGGTGAAGCTCAACGCCGAGAATGCCCGCCAGGCCAACTCGCTGGCGGCCAATGCCTCGGAAGTGGCGACCCAGGGCGGCACCGTGGTGCAGAAGGTGGTCAGCACCATGTCCTCGATCAACGAGTCGGCGCGCAAGATCGCCGACATCATCGGGGTGATCGACGGCATCGCCTTCCAGACCAACATCCTCGCCCTCAACGCCGCGGTCGAGGCAGCCCGCGCCGGCGAGCAGGGCCGCGGCTTCGCGGTGGTCGCCGGGGAAGTGCGCACCCTCGCCCAGCGTTCCGCCGCCGCGGCCAAGGAGATCAAGACGCTGATCTCCGACTCGGTGGACAAGGTGGAGAACGGCAACACCCTGGTGGCCCAGGCCGGACAGACCATGAGCGACATCGTGGTAGCGATCCGCCGGGTCACCGACATCATGTCGGAGATCGCCGCCGCCTCCGCCGAGCAGAGCACCGGCATCGAAGAGGTGAACAGCGCGGTCTCGCAGATGGACGACATGACCCAGCAGAACGCCGCGCTGGTGGAGGAAGCCGCGGCCGCCGCCGAGGCCATGCAGGAGCAGGCGGGCCTGCTCAACCAGTCGGTGGCGGTGTTCAGGCTGGACACTCCGCCGAGCGTGGTCCAGCTCGCCAGCGCGCGGCCGTCCGCGCCACGCCCCAGCGCGCCGGCGCCGCTGGCCCGCAGCGGCATGGCGCGGGCCAGCAAGGCGCGCAAGGAAGACGGCTGGGAAGAGTTCTGAGACCACGCCGCGCCTCCGCCAGGCGGAGGACGGCAAGCCCTTAGGGTCGACCAGGGAAACCCGACGCCAATGCCCACCTCCACGCCTTCGCCGGTGTTCGGCAACCAGGAGTTCCACTACACCCGCGAGGACTTCCAGCAAGTACGCGAGCGGCTCTACCGGCTGACCGGCATCAGCCTGGCCGAGAGCAAGGCGCAACTGGTCTATAGCCGCCTCTCGCGGCGCCTGCGCCTGCTGCGGCTCGGCAGCTTCGCCGAATATTTCACCCACCTCGACCGCGAGCCGGGCGAGCAGCAGTTGTTCGTCAACGCGCTGACCACCAACCTCACCGCATTCTTCCGCGAACGCCACCACTTCCCCCTGCTCGCCGACCTCGCCCGCCGCCAGTTGCAGCGGCATCGCCCGCTGCGCATCTGGTCGGCGGCGGCGAGCACCGGCGAGGAACCCTATTCGATCGCCATTACCCTGGTGGAGGCGCTGGGCAGCTTCGATCCGCCGGTGAAGATCGTCGCCTCGGATATCGACACCGGGGTGCTCGACTGCGCCCGCCTGGGCGTCTATCCGCTGGAACGCCTGGAGCAGATGCCGGCGCCGCTGAAGAAACGCTTCTTCCTCCGTGGCACCGGGCCCAACGCCGGCAAGGCGCGGGTGGTGGAGGAACTGCGGCAACTGGTGGAGTTCCGCCAGATCAACCTGCTGGAAGCGGACTGGTCGATCGCCGGGGAACTCGACGCGATCTTCTGCCGCAACGTGATGATCTACTTCGACAAGCCGACCCAGACCCGCCTGCTGGAACGCATGGTGGCCCTGCTGCGGCCGGAGGGCCTGTTCTTCGCCGGGCATTCGGAGAACTTCGTCCACGCCAGCCACCTGGTGCGGCCCGTCGGCCAGACCGTCTACAGCCCGGCCTGATCGCGATGAATCTCCAGGCCCGGGAAGGCGCGCCGCTGAACCGCTACTACGATCCGTACTTCGCCTGCGATGCGGTGAAGCTGTTGCCCGGCGAGTACTTCGCCAGCGGCGAAGACCTGGTGATCGTCACCGTGCTCGGCTCCTGCGTCTCGGTGTGCCTGCGCGACCCGCTCAACGGCATCGCCGGGATGAACCACTTCATGCTCCCCGAGCGCGGCCTCGGCGGCGACCCGGCCTCGCCGTCGGCGCGCTACGGCAGCCACGCCATGGAACTGCTGATCAACCGCATGCTGGCCCTCGGCGCCAGCCGCGAGCGCCTGCAGGCCAAGGTCTTCGGCGGCGGCTCGGTACTGCGCCAGATCAGCGCCGCCATCGGCCAGCGCAACGTCGAGTTCACCCTCGACTACCTGGCCACCGAGCGTATCCCGCTGCTCGCCAGCGACGTGCTGGAGGCCTTCCCGCGCAAGATCTACTTCTTCCCGCGCAATGGCCGGGTCCTGGTGAAGTCCCTGGTGGAGCTGAAGAACGACACCGTGCTGCAGCGTGAACGCGACTACCGCCGCCGTATCGATCGCAACGCGGACGGCGGCCCCATCGACCTGTTCTGACTCTCCGGGAGAGCCCGCCATGCCCATCAGTGTCCTGGTCGTCGACGATTCCGCCCTGATCCGCAGCCTGCTCAAGGAGATCATCCAGGCCGACCCGGAGCTACGCCTGGTCGGCTGTGCGCCGGACGCCTTCGTCGCCCGCGACCTGATCAAGCAGCACGCGCCGGACGTGATCAGCCTCGACGTGGAAATGCCGCGGATGGACGGCCTGACCTTCCTCGACAAGCTGATGAAGGCGCGGCCGACCCCGGTGCTGATGATCTCCTCGCTCACCGAGCGCGGCTCCGAAGCCACCCTGCGCGCGCTGGAACTGGGCGCGGTGGACTTCATCGCCAAGCCCCGGCTGGGCATCGCCGAAGGCATGCAGGCCTATGCCGAGGAAATCCGCGCCAAGCTCAAGACCGTCGCCCGCGCCCGCCTGCGCCGCCGTGCGGCGGACGCGCCGGCGCCGCCGGAAAGCGCAGCGCCGCTGCTCAGCACCGAGAAGATCATCGCCCTCGGCGCCTCCACCGGCGGCACCGAGGCGCTCAAGGAAGTGCTGCTCGGCCTGCCGGCGCACAGTCCCGGGGTGGTCATCACCCAGCACATGCCTCCCGGCTTCACCCGCAGCTTCGCCGAGCGCCTGGATCGCCTGACCCGGCTCAGCGTCAGCGAAGCGCGCGACGGCGACCGCATACTGCCCGGCCACGCCCTGGTCGCGCCGGGCGACCACCACATGGAGGTGCAGCGCTCCGGCGCCAACTACGTGGTGCGTTTGAACCGCCAGGCGCAGGTCAACGGCCACCGCCCGGCAGTGGACGTGATGTTCGAGTCGCTGGCTCGCTGCGCCGGGCGCAACCTGCTCGCCGGCCTGCTCACCGGCATGGGCAAGGACGGCGCGCGCGGGCTCCTGGCGATCCGCCAGGCCGGCGGCTACACCCTGGCCCAGGACGAGGCTACCTGCGTGGTCTACGGCATGCCCCGCGAAGCGGTGGAACTGGGCGCCGCGGAAGACGTGCTGCCGCTCGAACGGATCGCCGCCGCGCTGCTCCAGCAAGCCGCCCGGCGCGGCAGCGGCAACCGCCTCTGAGCGGGATCCTGGCCGGCCCGCTGCGCTTTTTCGCCGCCCCCCGCAACCTCCCCCGCCGAGACCCCGCCGACGACAGGCCCGAACCACGGGCCTTTGCCTGCTCGCCATCATTGTGACGTCAAATTAATGGCGAAATAAAACCAAATTACGTTGCCTGAAATAATGCACATCTGCACAATTGGCCCTTTCGCCAAAAGTTCGACACACGCTTTCGATCCATGATTTCGGCCGCGGGCCGGGCGAGAAACTGATAGGGATAGCCATGGCGGCGAACTGGGGGTTGCGCGGCAAATCGGTGGTGGCGCTGTTGCTGGCCTGTGCCCTGGCACTGGTCCCGGCGGTGCTGCTGGGCTGGCGCGCGATGGACGACATCCGTACGCACTTCGGCCTGGCCTACGCGAAGAACTTCACCCTGCTGCACCGGCAGAAGATCCTCGCCCCGGTCTCCCGCGAACTGGCGTTGTCGCGCCGTTTCGCCGAATCGGTGGTGACCCGCGACTGGCTGCTGAAGGAAGACGACCCGGCGCGCCGCGCGCTGTTCTTCCGCGAGGCCGAGGGCTACCGCGGCGACTTCCGCGACCACGCCTACTTCATCATCGCCAGCGGCTCCCAGCACTACTACTTCAACGACGGCAGCCAACCCTACAGCGAACGGCCGCGCTACACCCTGGAGGCCGGCGACCCGGAAGACGCCTGGTACTTCAATACCCTGCGCAACAGCGCCGCCTACAACATCAACGTCAATGTCGACAGCAAGTTGAACCTGACCAAGGTCTGGTTCAACCTGGTGATCCGCGACCAGGGCCGGCCCATCGGCCTGGCCGGCAGCGGCCTGGACCTGAGCGGCTTCCTCGACGACTTCATTATCGCCCGCGAGCCGGGCGTGACGCCGATGATCGTCGGCGACGACGGCGCCATCCAGGCCCACCCGGACCGCCGCCTGATCGCCTACAGCTCCGCCGCCGGCGGCGCCAGCGAACGCCACCGGGTGTTCGACCTACTCGACCAGCCGGAACAGCGCGACGCCCTGCGCGAGGCCATGCGCCTGGCCCGCGCCAAGGCCGGCTCGGTGCACTGCCTGTGGGCCGGCCTCGACGGCCGCCAGCAACTCTTCGCCGTGGCCTACATTCCCCAACTGCGCTGGTACGTGCTCACCGCCGTCGACCTGCACGCCGCCCAGGTCCTCGACAACCGCTGGCTATGGCCGCTGGCGGGCACGTTCCTGCTGTTGCTGGTGGCCCTGCTGCTGGGCTTCGCCTATGCCGTCGAGCGCCTGCTGTTGCGCCCCCTGCGCAGCCTCAAGCGCTCGGCCAAGGCGATCGCCGCCGGACGCTACGACACGCCGCTGCCGCTGGCGCGCCAGGACGAGATCGGCTCGCTGTCGAAGGCCTTCGCCAGCATGGCCGACCAGGTCCGCCGGCACACCGCCGAGCTGGAAGACAAGGTCCAGGAGCGCACCCAGGCGCTGGAGGAAGCCAACCGCGAGATGGCCGCCGCGCAGAAGAAGATCGGCGACAGCCTCGACTATGCCAGCCTGATCCAGCGCGCGATCCTCCCCGACCGCCAGCTCAGCGCCACCCTCGGCGAGCATCACTTCATCCTGTGGAAACCGCGCGACGTGGTCGGCGGCGACTTCTACGTGTACCGCGAGCAGGCCGACGGCTACCTGATCGGCGTGGTCGACTGCGCCGGTCACGGCGTGCCCGGCGCGCTGATGACCATGCTCGCCCGCGCCGCCATCGACCACGCCATCGAGGCGGTGGGCAGCCGCGACCCGGCGGCGATCCTCGGCGAGACCGACCAGGCGATGCGCAGCATGCTCAGCCAGGAGCAGATCCCCCAGGCGCTGGCCACCAACATGGATGCCGGGCTGGTCTGGGTCGACCGCCGGCGCCGCCAGCTGGCCTTCGCCGGGGCGAAGATCTCGCTGTACGCCAGCGACGGCGAGGAGGTCCAGGAACTCAAGGGCGCGCGCCGGGCGATCGGCGACAAGCGCCGTGGCGACTACCGCAACATCGAGGTACCGCTGGCGCCGGGCTGGACCTTCTACCTGAGCACCGACGGTTTCCTCGACCAGGCCGGCGGCGAACACGGCTTCGGCTTCGGCAGCCGGCGCTTCGCCGACATGCTCCGCGACCACGCACGGCAGCCGCTCCCCGAGCAGGCCGAGGCCTTCGTGGCGACGCTCGCCGAGTACCAGGGCGAGCACCCGCAACGCGACGACATCACCATCCTGTCCTTCCGATTCGACTAGGGGCACCCATGGAAACGCTAGACCTGCTGGCCATGCGTGAAAGCTACACCCGCCAACGCATCCTGCTCTGCTTCAACGGACCGATCTCGCGCAGCCTGATCGAGGAGATAGGCCACGCGCTGCGCAACTACCTGCACGCCGAACAGGCCAAGCCGAGCGAAGCGATGGACGTCTTCGCGGTGTACATCGAGATGACCCAGAACATCCGCCACTACGCCAATCTCAAGGGCTACGGCGAACACGAGGCGGCGGCCACGGTAGCCATCGCCCGCAACGAGGACGGCCACTACGTGGTGTCCGCCGGCAACCTGGTGGAGCGCGACGACGGCCAGAGCCTGGTGCGCAGCATCCAGGCCATCGCCAACCTCGACAAGGCCGCCCTCAAGGCCGCCTACAAGGAGCAGCTACGCCGCCCGCGCGACAGCGGCTGCGCCAGCGGAGCCGGTCTCGGCCTGCTGGACATCGCCCGCAAGTCCAGCGAACCACTGGCCGCATCGCTGAAGGAACAGCCCGACGGGCGCGCCTTCTTCAGCCTGCGCGCCGTGATCTGACCCCGTGTTTTAGGAAGAACACCATCATGAGTGACCTGCACATACCCGGCACCCAGTCCACGCCCGCCATCCAGGGCGACTGGCAGGCCGGACGCCTGTCCATGCAAGGCGATTCCTACCCGGAAAACTCCTATGAACTGTTCGGCCAGGTGATCGACTGGGTCGAGCGCTTCCTCGCCGACGGGCAGCGGCCGCTGGAACTGGACCTGCGCCTGCTGTACCTGAACACCAGTTCGATCAAGGCCATGATGGACATCCTCGACCTGCTCGAAGAGGCCCACCAGGGCGGTCGCCCGGTCAGCCTGCGCTGGCACTACGACCGGCGCAACGAACGGGTCGCCGAGCTGGCCGAGGAGTTCCGCGAGGATTGCAGCTTCCCCTTCGCCATCCAGGCCCACGACGAGTAGCCGACGATGAGCCGCGAACGCGAACTGGACGCCTGGATCGACGGCCTGCTGGCCGATCCGCAGTTCCACGGGCATCCGCTGCACCAGGCGCTGGCCCGCCTGCGCCAGCAATCGCTGGAGCAACTGGTGCGGCTGGAGCGCATCGCCCGGATCTCCGACGGTTTCCAGTCGATGGCGCGGGAGCAGAACCTGTCGCTGTCCGAGCGCTACCACAAGCAACTGCGGCGCCTGGAAAAGGTGGCGCGGATCTCCGACCGCTACCAGCAGATGATGCGCGACCTCAACCTGGCGCTGAAGGAAGCCTCGATCCGCGACCCGCTGACCGGCCTGCCCAACCGACGCATGCTGCTGGAGCGCCTCAGGGAGGAGAACGAACGCTCCCAGCGCCACGGCCAGAGCTACGTGCTGGCGATGCTCGACGTGGACTTCTTCAAGCAGGTCAACGATACCTGGGGCCACGACAGCGGCGACCGGGTGCTGGTGGAAATCGCCCGGGCCATGGAGTCCGAGCTGCGCGAATACGACCTCTGCGGCCGCTGGGGCGGCGAGGAATTCCTCCTGCTGCTGCCGCAGACCCGCCTGCAGGATGCCGGCCCGGTACTCGAGCGGGTGCGCGACAGCGTACGGACCCTGGCGGTACGCGTCGGCACCGAGGCGCTGAGCGTCACCGCCAGCGTCGGCGTCACCGAACACCGCATCGGCGAAACCTATTCGCAGACCGTCAATCGCGCCGACGCCGCACTGCTCGACGCCAAGCGCAGCGGCCGCGACAAATGCGTGTTCGCCGCGCTCCCGCCGCTTCCTGCCCCTTCCCGCCCGGCTCCAGCGCGCTGAGCCTCCTCAGGCGTCCAGCCGCTGCGGCCGCACCTGGCCTCGGCTGAGGTCCACCAGCAGCGCCTGAAGCGCCTCGAAGCGCGCCACCGGCAACTCCAGGGTCAGGACGACGCCGTCGGCGCCGTAGTCTTCCGCCGCCACGCTGGCGCCCAGCGCCAGGCTGCGCGCCTTGAGCAGCGCGTGGTCGGCGAAGGCACAGGCGAAGCGCACCCGGCAGCGCTCGACCAGCTCGCTGCGCGGCGCCTGCTGCAGGCACTTGGCTGCGCCGCCGCCATAGGCGCGGGCGAGGCCGCCGGTGCCGAGCTTGATGCCACCGAACCAGCGGCTGACCAGCACCGCCACGCAGTCCATGTCCTGTCCCTCGATGGCCGCCAGGATCGGCCGCCCGGCGCTGCCGCCGGGTTCGCCGTCGTCGCTGAAGCGGTACTGCGCGCCGCACTTCCAGGCCCAGCAGTTGTGTCCGGCGGAAGCGTCGCGGTGGGCGGCGATGAACGCCTGCGCCTCGTCCTCGTCGGCCACCGGCGCGGCGATGGTGTGGAAGCGGCTCTTGCGGATTTCCTCGCGGTATTCGGCGAGGCCTTGCAGGGTGCTCGGCATCGCGTTCAGGCCGCCGGCGGGGTCAGTCCGCAGCCCTTGAGGATGATCCGCACCAGGTTGTCGGCGGCGGCGGCGAAGTCCTGCCTGGACATGCGCTTGCGGCCGGTGACCAGGCCGATCTGGCTGGCGAAGTCGGCGTAGTGCTGGGTGCTGCCCCAGAGCAGGAAGATCAGGTGCACGGGATCCACCGGGTCCATCCGGCCGGCGGCGATCCAGGCCTCGAATACCGCGGCGCGGCCGCGGAACCAGCTGCGGTAGTCCTGGTTGAAATGCGCGGTGAGGCACTCGCCGCCGCTGATGATCTCCATGGCGAAGATCCGCGAGGCCAGCGGGTAGCGGCGGGAGAACTCCATCTTGGCGCGGATGTAGCGGGCCAGCGCCTCGGCCGGATCGTCGTCGACGCCGAGGGTGTTGAAGGTACTGTCCCAGAGTTCGAGGATGTTGCTCAGCACCGCCGTGTAGAGGCCCAGCTTGTTGCCGAAGTAGTAGTGCAGGTTGGCCTTGGGCAGGCCGACGTTCTGCGCGATGGTGTTCATGCTGGTGCCCTTGAAGCCGTGGCGGGCGAACTCCTCCTCGGCCGCGGCGAGGATCGCCTCCTCGTTCTTCTGGCGGATGCGCCCGGCCGGCTTGTCGCGGGCGGCCGGGTCGTGGGCGGGCACTGTCAGGGTCATGCGCAGGTTTCCATCGGCGTGATCCCCGCGTTGATACCCCAGCCCGGCCGCGGGACACAAGCCAGGCGCGGAAAAATTTGCAAACGCCCGTATCAACCCAGCGGCTTGCGCCAGCGCGCCAGGGCGCCGCCCTTCGCGCTGGCCTGCGCCGCTTCGGCAACGCGCTCCTCGGGCAGCAGCAGATTGAGCAGGATGGCGGTGATGCCGCCGCTGGTGATCGCCGAGTCGAACAGGGTCTTCACCACCGCCGGCATCTGGTCGAGCAGGGTCGGCTGCGCGGCCACGCCGAGGCCGACGCCGAACGAGGCGGCGATGATCAGCACGCTGCGGCGGTCCATCGCGGTCTGGCCGAGAATGCGGATGCCGGCGGCGGCGACGCTGCCGAACATCACCAGGGTGGCGCCGCCGAGCACCGGCTTGGGGATCTGCTGGAGGATCGCGCCGACCCAGGGGAACAGGCCGAGCGCCAGCAACACGCCGCCGATATAGATCCCGACGTGCCGGCTGGCCACCCCGGTGAGCTGGATCACCCCGTTGTTCTGCGCGAAGGTGGTGTTCGGGAAGGCGCTGAAGGTGGCTGCCAGCAGGCAACTGACGCCGTCGCCGAGCACCCCGCCGCGCAACCGCTGCAGGTACGCCGGCCCCTCCAGGGGTTGCCGCGAGAGCATGCAGTTGGCGGTCAGGTCGCCGACCGTCTCGATGCTGCTGATCAGGTAGATCAGCGCCACCGGCAGGAAGGCCATCCAGTCGAAGGCGAAGCCGAAGCGGAACGGCTGCGGCAGGCTGACCAGCGGCAGCTCGGGCAGCGCCCGCGGAACGAACAGGCCGGTCGCCCAGGCCGCCAAGGTACCCAGCGCCAGGCCGATGACGATGGCGGCCAGGCGCAGCCAGGGCAGGCGCGAGCGGTTCAGCAGGACGATGCTCAGCAGCACCAGCGCGCCCAGCGCGAGATTGGCCGGTGCGCCGAAGTCCGTGGCCCCGGCTCCGCCGCCGAGGTCGGTGATGCCGACCTTGATCAGGCTGACGCCGATCAGGGTGATGACGATGCCGGTGACCAGCGGCGTGATCACCCGGCGAAGATGGCCGAGGAAACGACTGAGGACGATCTGCACGAAGGCGCCGAAGAAGCACACGCCGAAGATCATCGCGAGGATCTCCTCGGGACCGCCGCCGCGCTGCTTCACCAGCATCCCGGCGGCCAGCACGGCGCCGAGGAAGGCGAAGCTGGTGCCTTGCAGGCAGATCATTCCGGCGCCGATGCCGAACGGCCGGCGCGCCTGGATCAGGGTGCCGGCGCCGGAAACCATCAGCGCCATGCTGATCAGGTACGGCAGGTGCTCGCCGAGGCCGAGCAGCGAGCCGATCACCAGCGGCGGAGTGACGATACCGACGAAGCTGGCCAGCACGTGCTGTAGCGCGGCAAGGAAGGCGGGAAGCGGGCGCGGCCGGTCGTCGAGGCCGTAGATGAGGTCGTTGGGGCGTTGGTCTTCGCTATGCATCGGGCCGTCTCAAGTGGCGCTCCTCGGACAGGAGGAGGATGCACGGCTTCTGCAAAAAGCTGTCCAGGTGATCAGCTTATTCCTGCCGCTCAGGCTGCAGGGCGCGCCCGGCGTGGGTCGAGCGAACAACGGGAGGCAAACGCAAGGACCACGGAGGCGACCGTCGCGCACCGTGCCGATGCACGGCGCGCAATGACGGGGCGCGCTGGCGGGGCCCGGCCGGCAGCCCCGCGCGACGGACTCAGAAGTGGTACTTGACCAGGAAGCTGGCGGTGTTCTGGTCGGTGGTGAAGTACTGCGAGTCCTTCACGCCGTACTTGTCGGACCAGTAGTCGTACTCCAGGCCCACGTACAGGTGCTTCGCCTCGTAGCCGAGGGCCTTGCCCAGGTCGTACTTGACCTGTGGGTTGAAGTGCAGGTTGGCGTGGTAGTCGCTCTGGTTGCGGCGGCTGGTGCTGGCGCTCTTGTTGTTGATCACCCAGTCCATGTAGCCGTCGATGAGGATGTCGGAGTTGCCCACCGGAATGGTGTAGGACCACACCGGGGTGATCTGCCAGGCGCCGGCGCGCACGCGGTTGCCGTCGGGCTTGCGGTAGTAGAAGTTGAGCTGGAAGTAGTCGAAGCCGGGGATCGCCAGGTCGAAGCCCGGGCCGAGCAGGTAGGCCTCGGTATCGCCTTCGCCGAACTCGTAGGTGCCGGCCAGCAGCACGTCCTTAACCGGGCCGAAGGAGAGGTCCGCTCCGGTGAGCTTGCCGAAGCTCAGGCGCGGAGTGATCTCGCCGTAGTAGGTGTTCTTGCCGTTGCTGGCGTCTTCCTTGCCGTTGTAGTTGATCTGGTCGAAGAAGATGAACAGGTCGCCCCAGGTCCAGCCGCTGGCATGTTCCAGGGTGAAGGTCTGCTGGATCGGCGGGTTGATCTTGAAGTTCTTGCCGTAGAGGTAGGTCAGGCTCTCGTTGTGCCAGAGCAGCGGCCCCGAGTCGGTCTCGTGGGTCGGCGTCATGTCATGGTCTTCGGCGACAGCCTGGCCTGCGGCCAGCAGCCCCCCGGCTAGCATCACGGTGGCGAGTGTGCGGCTCATTGAAACGCTCCTGGAGTGAATAGCTTTTTTTCTAGTGGGCGAACCTGTCCGAGCGGTCAGGCCTCGCCATGGATAGCAAGAACGAAGCCAAGACGGCGCGGGCGCTTCGCCGGGTTTCCAACGGCGAAGGGAACGCCTGTTTTTTCAGTGTTCTGGACAAAGGCGGCGAAATGCCTCCAACCTCTCTACGACGGCAAAAACCTGACCCCAAGGACAGTTTCTGCCTTGCGCTGGTGCATGGTCGGGAGGGGCGTGCTCGACTTTGGGATGGCAGCGCGAAGAAAACTGGATACACAAAAGCGTTTTGTGACAAAAAGAATCAGTAGGATTTTGTACACAAAACACTGCGTGGTATTTCTACACATCACCGCCCCGGCGTTCGGGCGAGAAGCGGCGCGGATGATGCCAGAGACGGCGGGCGGAATTCATCCCCGAATGGGGTTTTTCGTCGGGTTTCAGGACGCCCGGACGTAAATTCGCCAGGGCCTGGGAGACTCCGGTGGCATGACATCCAGAAAGCGCTCTCGATGTCGCGTAGCGGAGCGCGCTCGAGTACGGGTCGCCTGGCAGCCTATGCCTGCCGGGACTTCTTGCTTCGCCATCCGCAGGGCGGATACGCCTTGGGCATTATCCGCCGGACAGGTCTCCCCGCCTCACCCACATGGGTCCCCTCACCACACCGCGATCTGCGAATCGGTGCGCGGCTCGGTGCCGCCACAGAGCACGCCGCTGGCCGGGTCGCGCAGGACGATCTGGCCGCGCCCGTAGCTGGTCGAGTCGTAGGCGATCTCCACCTGGTGCCCACGCTGCGCCAGCTCCGCCGCCAGCGCGCGCGGCGCGGCATGTTCGATGCCGACGCGCAGCCCGCCCAGCCACTGCCAGCGCGGCGCGTCGAGGGCGGCCTGGGGGTTGAGGCCGAAGTCCACCAGGTTCATCACCATCTGCACGTGGCCCTGCGGCTGCATATAGGCGCCCATCACGCCGAACGGGCCGAGCGGCACGCCGTCCTTGCTGAGGAAACCGGGAATGATGGTGTGGAAGGTCTGCTTGCCCGGCTCCAGGCAATTCACGTGGTCCGGATCGAGGCTGAACTCGGCGCCGCGGTTCTGCAAGGCGATGCCGGTGCCAGGCACCACCACGCCGGAGCCGAAGCCGTGGTAGTTGCTCTGGATGAACGAGACCAGGTTGCCCTCCTCGTCGCCACAGGCCAGGTACACCGTACCGCCCGGCTTCGGCTGGCCGGGGCTGGGATCGAGCGCGCGCTCACCGATCAGCGCGCGGCGGCTGGCGGCGTAGTCCACGTGCAGCAGTTCCTCGACCGAGACCCGCATCGACTGCGGCTGGCTGATGTAGTGCAGCCCGTCGACGTACGCCAGCTTCATCGCCTCCAGTTGGCGATGCCAGGTCCGCGCGCAGTCGCGCTCGCCGAATTCGAAGCCCTTGAGGATGTTCAGGGTCATCAGGGCGATCAGGCCCTGGCCGCTCGGCGGAATCTCCCAGACGTCATAGCCACGGTAGTTCAGCGAGATCGGTTCGACCCACTTCGCCTGGTAGCCGGCCAGGTCCTCCGCGCGCAGGTAGCCGCCGCTGCGCTCGGCGTGGCCGACGATGGTCCTGGCCAGCTCGCCGCGATAGAAGCTTTCGCACTGGCTGCGCGCCAGCTCGTCCAGGGTGTCGGCCTGGCCCGGCTGGCGGAACACCTCGCCGGCGCGCGGCGCCCGGCCGTCGATGAGGAACTCGTCGAACCAGGCCCGCAGCTCGGGCCGCTGCGGCAACACCGCGCGGAACTTGTCCAGGCCGCTCTGCCACAGGCGGGCGATCACCGGCGAGACCGGGAAGCCATCGCGGGCCAGCTCGATCGCCGGCCGCAGCAGTTGTTCGAACGGCAATTTGCCGAAGCGCCGCGACAGTTCGGCCCAGGCCGCCGGACAGCCCGGCACGGTGACCGGCGTCCAGCCGTACAGCGGCATCCGCTCGTGGCCGGCGGCGCGCACCCGCTCGCGATCGAGCAGGCCCGGCGCGCGCCCGCTGGCGTCCAGGCCGTGCAGACGGCCGCGGGTCCAGACCAGGGCGAAGGCATCGCCGCCGATCCCGCAGCCGGTCGGCTCGACCACCGTCAGCGCGGCGGCGGTGGCGATCGCCGCGTCGATGGCGTTGCCGCCACGGCGCAATATCTCCAACCCGACCTGCGCCGCCTGCGGCTGCGAGGTGGCGACCATGCCGCGGCGGGCATGGACCGGCGAACGTTGCGAGGCGTAGGGAAGCGCGTGGGCGGAGAAGTCGAGCATCGGCGTGGGCTCCGGGAAACTTGAGGCGGCAGGTTAGCCCTGCCAGACTCTGCCGACTAGCGACACGACGCCAAGTCATGACGATGAACGGACAGCCTGCGGAACTGCACCGCCCGATTCCCACCCTCGCCCGCCTGCCACGGCCGGTCTACGCGCGCGCCGAAAGCCTGCGCGCCGGCTCCTGGACCTCGCGCCACCGGCACGCCTGGGTACAGCTTTCCTACGCCATCAGCGGCGTGCTCGGCGTACATACCGCCGAGGGCAGCTTCTTCGCCCCGCCGCAGCGGGCGATCTGGATTCCGGCGCAGCTGGAACACGAGGTGGTCACCTCCACCCGCGCCGAGATGCGCAGCCTGTACATCCGTGGCGACGCCTGCGCCTGGGCGCCGACGCGTTGCCGGGTGCTGGAGGTGACGCCGCTGGCGCGCGAGCTGATCAAGAGTTTCTGCGAACTGCCGGTGGACTACCCGGAGGGCGACAGCGCCGAGTCGCGGCTGGTGCAGGTGCTGCTGGACCAGTTGCGGCTGCTGCCGGAGGTCGCCTTCTCCCTGCCGATGCCGCGCGAGCCGCGCCTGCTGCGGCTGTGCCAGGCACTGATCGACGAACCGACCCAGAGCCTGACCATGGGCGACTGGGCGCAGCGCCTGGGCACCTCGGAAAAGACCCTGTCGCGCCTGTTCCAGCGCGAGACCGGGATGAACTACCGGCTCTGGCGCCAACGCCAGCGCCTGCTCGCCTCGCTCAACGCGCTGGAGGCCGGCGACAGCGTCACCGGCGCCGCCCTGGACAGCGGCTACGACTCGACCTCGGCCTACATCGCCGCCTTCAAGGGACTCTTCGGCTTCACTCCCGGCGAACTGTTCCGCCAGCGCTGAGCCCGGCGAAGGGCCCAGCGCGCGGGGCTCAGAACACGTCGATGGGGTAGTCGACGATCACCCGGTATTCGTCGATGTCGTTGTCCACCGCGCTGTAGCCGCCGGTGCCGCGGTGGGTGGCCCAGCGCAGGCGCAGCGAGAGGTCCTTGGCCGGACCGCCCTGGACCACGTACTGCAGGTCGAGGTCGCGTTCCCAGTGCTTGGCGTTCTTGCCGTCGGCGCTGTACCAGCCGCCGTAGCCGGGGCTGTCCGGATCGACCCGGGTCAGGTCCAGCTTGCCGCGCGAGTACGAGGCAGAGGCGCTCAGGCCGGGCAGGCCGAGGGCGACGAAGTCGTAGTCGTATTGCAGCTTCCAGGACTTCTCGTTGGGACCGTTGAAGTCGGAATACTGCTGCGAGTTGTCGAGGAAGATGCTGTCGCCCTGGTTGATGTAGTCGAACGGCGTGTTGCCGTTGACCTTCTGCAGCACCGCGGTGACGGTGTGCTGCTTGTAGCCGACCGCGAAATGCAGGCTGTAGGTGTTGTTGTCGATCCGGCCGAGCAGCGAGTCGCCGCTGTCGACGGTCTTGTAGTAGTGCGCGCCGGGGTTCAGCGACCAGTTGTCGTCGACCTCGTAGGTGTAGTCGACGTCGGCGTAGTACTGCTTCCAGACGTTCTGCAGTTCGGCGGCGTACAGGCTGCTGGTGAAGCCCTCGATGCCGCCCCAGGTGCCGCCCAGCCAGCTGAGATGATGGCTGTCGCGGTCGCCCGGCAGTTCGCCGTAGTACGAGCCGAGGCGACGGTGGCCACTCTGGTTGTAGTACTTGGTGAAACTGACCTGGCCAGCCGTGAGGGTCAGGTCCTCGAAACTGTTGTTGGTCAGGCTCACACCGCGGAAGGTCTGCGGCAGCATGCGCGACTCGCCGCCGGCGACCACCGGGTTGCTGAGGAACTGGTCGCCCAGCTTCAGCTCGGTGTCGAAGGCGCGGATCTTCAGCGCCGCCCCGCCACTGGAGAACTCATCGGGTGCCTTGCCGGATTCGTAGCCTTCCTTGCTCGGCGCGGTGATCGGCAGGATGCTGGTGCCGCCGGTACCGCCGCCGCCGTCGAGCTTCAGCCCGAGCATGCCGTAGGCGTCGACGCCGAAGCCGACCACGCCGGGCGTGTAGCCGGACTGAAAGGTGGCGATGAAGCCTTGCGCCCATTCCTTGCTGTCGTGCCCGGAAGCGTGCCGGCGGTCGTGGTTGAAGTAGTAGTTGCGGGTCAGCAATTGGAGGCTGGAGCCTTCGATGAAGCCTTCTTTGGCTTCCCCCTCATCGGCCCAGGCGGCGGACGCGGTGCACAGCGCCAGCGCCATCGGCGTCAAGGCGAACAGATTCCTCATTGCGGTTGCTCCTTCTTACAGCGTGGTGAAATCCGGCAAGGCCGGAAAGCGTGTTGTGGTGTCGTTCCCGGCGACGCTTCTGCTGGCCTCGCGCGGGCGATCGCTCCCATGGGGCGCCCAGCCGGGCGCAACCCGAAAAAAAAGGCCGCTGGTATCAGCGGCCTTGAGAAGACGTCGAATAGGAGCAATCAAAGTTCGGCGTCGGGAAGTCTTGCCAGTGTATTTCCAGACACTGGAAACCGGTTGGAACGCAGTCGGACTCTTCTATTGAAAGTCTCTTCGACTCATCAGGCTTTAGGCTTTCCACGTCCCGCTCTTGCATGGCGAGATCGATGAAGACAGAACGAATATCGTCGACAGCCAGCGACAATTATCCATTGAGCTGGCGCGATTATATTTTTTTGCCACTATCGGAAAAACCCGATATCCAACGAAAGTCTTTTACATATTCTGCAAGAATTCTCCGAACGGTCAGGAAGGCAAAAAAAACGCCGCATATCATATGCGGCGCAAGGACAGGGTACCCAGGCTCACGCTTCCCGAGTACCCGGGGGAAGCCATGGCGCGGCTGGCGCCATGCGCTAGATCAGGAGTCGCTGCGGGCCCCGGCCTGCGCGGCGGAGGCGGAAAGTTCCTGCTGGTGCTCGATGGCCTGCTGGTTGGCGTCGACCATGCGGTTGGTCATCAGCGAGGACTCTTCGGCGAAACCGGCCTGGGAAAATGCGAGGGAAAACAAACTGAGTATGGCGGCAGCAAGGATCTGGCGATTCATGGCGGGTCTCCGATGACACCCTGTTCACTTGGGACAGGCGCCATATTAGTTAACCGCCATGCTCGGAAAAATAGCCAAACAGACGAGAGAGTATTACCTCAATAACAACAATCCTTCACTGTGCCCAGTAACTTGAACTTTGCATGGTGGTTTCGTCGCGGGCGAATGCCTGGGGAAGTTCCTGTTGCAACAGATCGACCCAGGTGCGGATCTTCGCGTCCAGGTAACGCCGCGAGGGATACAGCGCATAGATGGTCCGCTCGTGCATGGCATGGCCGGGCAACACCCGTAGCAGCTCGCCGTTGCGCAGCGCCGCGGCCGCCACGTAGCTGGGCAGCAGGGCGATGCCGAGGTCGGCCTTGGCCGCCTGGGCCATGACCTCGGCGACATTGACCATGAAGGTGTTCTGCGGGCTGACGGTGCGCTCGCCCTGCTCGTCGGCGAAGATCCAGCCCTCCGGGTAGGCCGGGTCCTGCAGGCGCAGGCAGACGTGGCGCTCCAGGTCGTCCACCGAGCGCGGCACGCCGTGCTGTTGCAGGTAGCCGGGACTGGCGCAGAGCACGCTGTGGATGCTGCCCAGGCGCTGGGCGACGAACTCCGAGTCGGGCAACTGGCGCTCGCCGGTGATCAGCACGTCCTGGCCTTCCTCGAGCATGTCCGGGTTGCGCTGGGACAGGGTCAGCTCGATCACCACGTCGGGGAACAGTGCGCCGTAGCGGGCGATCATCGGCACCAGGTGATGCTGGCCCATGCCCATCAGCGACTGCACGCGCAAGCGGCCGCAGGGGCGGATGTGCGCGCCGGCGGCTTCGGCCTCGGCGACCTCGATGTCCTCGAGGATCCCGCGGCACCGCTCCAGGTAGCGCTCGCCGGCCTCGGTCAGGGCCAGGCGCCGGGTGGTGCGGTGCAGCAGGCGCGTCTGCAGGTGCGCCTCCAGGTCGGAGATCAGCCGCGATACCTGCGCGGTGGACAGGTCCAGGGCCTGGGCGGCGGAAGTGAAGCTGCCGCTGTCCACCACCCTGGCGAACACGCGCATGCCTTGCAATGTGTCCACTATTACCTCGGTTGCAAAACAGATTCGTAAATTGGTCGGATTTTCCCTGGCGCCGGGCTGCCTATACTGGCCGCCGTCGCCGTAGCAACGCCGGGCATACCCTGCCCGGCGTCGGGGCGGATGGCCCACCCACCGTCCGCTCTCCTTCCCCCCGCACAGACTCTGCTACGGCGGCGCCCCCTTCCCCTTCCGTCGCGCTCAGCGTCCCGGTTCCGGAATCCGGTACCAGGCGACGTACAGCGCCGGCAGGAAGATCAGCGTGAGCAGCGTGGCGGCAACGATGCCGCCGATCATCGCATAGGCCATCGGCCCCCAGAACACTTCGCGGGCGATGGGGATCATCCCCAGACTGGCCGCCGCCGCCGTCAGCAGGATCGGCCGGGTGCGGTGGTGGGTGGCTTCCAGCACGGCTTCCCAGGGCGTCTTGCCGTCTTTCTCGAAGGCATCGATCTGGGTCACCAGGATCACCGAGTTGCGGATGATGATGCCGATCAGCGCGAGAATCCCGAGGATCGCCACGAAGCCCATCGGCGTGCCGGTCGGCAGCAACGCCGCGACCACCCCGATCAGCCCCAGCGGCGCGACGCTGGCCACCAGGAACAGCTTCTGCACGCTCTGCAACTGGATCATCAGGAAGGTCGCCATGAGGAACAGCATCAGCGGCACCACCTTGGCGATCGGGCCCTCGGCCTTGCCGCTCTCCTCCACCGTGCCGCCCACTTCGATCCGGTAGTTCGCCGGCAGGCCGTCGGCGAAGCGCTTGACCTCCGGCGCCAGCCGGGCGACCAGGTCGGTGGGCTGGATCTCGCCGCGCAGCGACGCCTTCACCGTGATCGTCGGCTTGCGGTCGCGGCGCCACACCAGCGGCTGCTCCAGCTCGTAGCTGACCTTGGCGAACGCCTTGAGCGGGATCGAGGTGCCGCTGGGCGTGACGATCTGCAGGCTCTCCAGGGTCTCCAGCGAGCCGCGCTCGCTATCCTCGGCGCGGCCGATGACGTTCACCAGGTAGATGTCGTCGCGCACCTGGGTCACCGCGCTGCCGGTCACCACGCTGTTCATGATCTGCGCCACGTCCTCGGAGGACAGCCCGAGCTGGCGCGCCTTGTCCTGGGCGATGTCGATCTTGAGCATCTTCCCGGGCTCGTTCCAGTCGTAGACGATATCGCCGATGTTCGGGTTGCCGTCGAGCACGCCGGCCAGGCCCATGGCGTACTCGCGGACCTTGTCGATCTGCGGTCCGCTGACCCGGTACTGGATCGGCCGTCCCACCGGCGGCCCCATCTCCAGCGGCTGCACGTAGGTGCTGATGCCGACGTAGTCCTTGCGCAAGCGATCGCGCAGGCGCGCGGCGACGCGCTCGCGGGCCTCCAGGTCCTTGGTGACGATCACCAGCTGGCCATAGAAGTTGTTCTGCAACTGCTGGTCCAGCGGCAGGTAGAAGCGGATCGCGCCTTCGCCGACGTAGGCGCTCCAGTGGTCGATGTCCTCGTCGTCCTTCAGCGTCGCTTCCAGGCGGTCCATCACCGCCCTGGTCTCGTGGATGCTGCTGTTTTGCGGCAGGTTGAGGTCGACCAGCAGTTCCGGACGGTCGGAAGACGGGAAGAACTGGTGCTGGACGAACTTCATCAGGAACAGCGACACGCCGAACAGCAGCGCGGTGAGGAAGATGGTCGTCCAGCGCCGGCGCATCGCCAGGTGCAGCAGGCTGTCGAAACGCTCGGCGATGCGCCCCTTCTTCTGCTCCGACTTGTGCTTGAGAGTCTTCGGCAGGATGTGCACGGCGATCACCGGGGCGAACAGCACCGCGACGATCCACGACAGCAGCAGGGCCACGGCGATCACCGCGAACAGGGTGAAGGTGTACTCGCCGGCGGAGCTGGCGTTGAGCCCGATGGGCACGAAGCCGGCCACCGTCACCAGGGTCCCGGTGAGCATCGGGAAGGCCGTCGAGGTGTAGGCGTAGGTCGCCGAGTCGTGCAGCGAGTCGCCCAGTTCGAGGCGCGTGATCATCATCTCCACGGTGATCATGGCATCGTCCACCAGCAGGCCGAGGGCGATGATCAGTGCGCCGAGGGAAACCCGCTGCATGGTGATGTCGGTGTATTCCATGAACACGAAGACCATCGCCAGCACCAGCGGGATCGAGCAGGCCACCACCAGCCCGGCGCGCAGGCCGAGGCTGACGAAGCTGACGATGAGGACGATCACCACCGCCTCGAACAGCGCCTGGGTGAAACCGCCGACCGCCTTCTTCACCACCTGGGCCTGGTTCGACACCTGGTGCACGCCGACCCCGACCGGCAGTTCGCCGGTGATCTCCTGCATGCGCGCATTGAGCGCCTCGCCGAACTCGAGGATATTGCCGCCCTCCTTCATCGCCACCGCCAGGCCGATGGCCGGCTCGCCCTTGTAGCGGAACAGCGAGGTCGGCGGGTCGACGAAATCGCGGCTGATGCTGGCCAGGTCGGACAGCCGGTAGAAACGATCGTTGACCCGCAGGTTGACCGCCTGCAGGTCCTTTTCCGAACGGAAGTTGCCTGAGGTGCGCACCGAGATGCGCTCGGGGCCGGCCTCGACCACGCCGGATGGGGTCACCGCATTCTGCGCCTGCAGGCTCTGCACGACCTGGCGCTGGTCGAGACCGAGGGCGGCCAGCTTGCGGGTAGAGAAGTTGAGGTAGATGACCTCGTTCTGCGCACCGATCATCTGCACCTTGCCCAGGTCTTTCACCGAGCGGATGTCCAGGCGCACCTTCTCCACGTAGTCGCGCAGCTGGCGGAAGTCCAGGCCGTCGGCGGTGAAGGCGTAGACGCTGCCGAACACGTCGCCGAACTCGTCGTTGAAACCCGGTCCCTGGATGCCCTGGGGGAATTCCCCCTGGATGTCGGAGATCTTCTTGCGCACCTGGTACCAGATATCCGGGATGTCGCCGGCCTTGGTGGTGTCCTTCAGGTAGACGAAGACCGTCGATTCGCCGGGTCGCGTGTAGCTCTTCACGTAATCCAGCGAGTCCAGCTCCTCGAGCTTCTTCTCGATGCGGTCGGTGACCTGCTCCAGGGTGTCGTCCACTGTGGCGCCCGGCCAGCGGGTCTGGATGACCATGGTCTTGATGGCGAACGAGGGATCCTCCTCGCGCCCCAGGTTGAGGTAGGAGAACACGCCCATCACCAGCGATACCGCCATCAGGTACCAGACCAGGGACTGGTGGCGCAGGGCCCAGTCCGACAGGTTGAAACCGCCCTTCATCGCGCATCCTCGTCGAGTTTGATCTTCTGGCCGGGCTTGAGGCTGTTGACTCCGGCGCGGACCACCCGGTCGCCGTCGGCCAGGCCCTGTCCGATCACCACCTGGCGTTCGTCGCGGCTGAGCACCTGTACCTCGCGCAGGGCCACGCTGGACTGTTTCCCATCGACGACCCAGACCTGGGTCTTGCCGTCGCGCTCCAGCAGCACGCTGGCCGGCAGCACACTGCGCACGCTACCGGCGCTGCTCAGCTGGACCTGGATGGTCGAGCCGAGGCGGAACGCCTCCGGCGTCTGCGCCAGGCTCAGGCGCACGCGACGGGTGCGGGTCGAGGCGTCGGCCTGCGGACCCAGCTCGCGGATGCTGCCGGTGGTCCTGGCCTGCGGGTCGAGCTGGGCGCTGACCAGGAAGCGCGCGTCGGCCGGCAGGCTCTCGGCGACCTCGGTGGGCAGGTCGAAGACCGCCTCGCGCACCTCGGGCCGGGCCAGGGTGACCACCGCCTGGCCGGCGCTGACCACTTGCCCGGCCTCGGCGTGCCAGGTGGTGATGACGCCGTCGAAATCGGTCACCAGGCGCGTGTAGGAAAGCTGGTCCCTGGCCTGCTGCACCGCCGCTTTGGCCTGGTCGAAGCTGGCCTGGCTGGTCTTCAGGCGGGTCCGCGCATCGTCCAGGCGCGCCTGGGCGGTGACGCTGCGGGCGAACAGTTCTTCCTGGCGCCGGGCATTGGCCTGGGCGTCGATCAACTGCGCCTCGGCGCTGGCCAGGTCGCCCTGGCTGGCGCGCAACTGGTTCTGCTGGTCGGTGGGGTCGAGGGTTGCCAGCAGCGCGCCCTTGCCGACGAAGTCACCGACGTCGAACAGGCGCGAGGCGATCCGTCCGTTGGTGCGGAAGCCGAGCACGCTCTCGTAGCGCGCCTGGATGCTCCCGGCGAAGCGACCGAGGTCGTCGTTCTTCAGGGTCTTCACGGTCACCGTCAGCACCGGCCGCGGCGGTGCCGGCGGCGGCTCGTCGCCGCAGCCGGAGAGGAGCAGGGCGAAGCCGAACAGGCCGGCGAGGGAAAACGGCTTCATGGCTGGCCTCCGCCCACGGCGTCGCGGCTGGCGGTGCTCTGGGTCGGCTGCGGCGGCTGGGCCACCTCGACCACCTGGCCCGGATGGAGCAGTTGGCCGCCCACCGTGACCACTGTCTGGCCCGCCTCCAGGCCACCGTCGATGACCACCTTCTCGCTGGCGTAGCGTGCCACCCGCACCGGTTGCAGACGCGCCTTGCTTTGCTGGTCGAGCAACCAGACCGCCGGCTGCTCGCCGACCTTGGACAGCGCCGACCAGGGCAGCACCACGCTGTGCTCGGCCGGCGCGGCGACGCTGGCGTTGACCACGCTGCCGAGGCTCATTTCCGCCGGCACCGAGTCGAGGCCGACCTTGACCTTCAGCGTACCGCTGCGCTCGTCCACCGTCGGGGTGATCTCGCGGACCTTGCCGCTGGCGGTGACTTCCGGCTTGCCGAGCAGGCTGACGGTGATCCGCTGGCCGTCGACATCGTGGCTGAACAACGACTCGTAGACGTTGAACACCGCGTCGCGCTCGCCGTCGCGGGCCAGGGTGAAGATCGGCACGGTGGCCTGCACCACCTGGCCGACCTCGGCCTGGCGGGCGGTGATGACCCCGGCGTCGGAGGCACGCAGCTCGGTATAGGAAAGCAGGTCGCGGGCGTTGGCCAACTGCGCCTGGGCGGCCTTCAGCGAACTCTGCGCGCTGCGCACCGAGGCCAGCGCCTGGTCGTACTCGCTCTGGCTGGTGTAGCCCTTGGGCAGCAGCGCCTTCTGCCGCTGGTAGTTGAGGTCGGCGAGCTTCGACTGCGCCTGCTGCGCGGCGACCGCCGCCTGGGCGTTCTCCACGTTGCTGCGCTGGTCCTGCGGGTCGAGCCGCGCCAGCACCTGGCCAGCCGCGACGTGGTCGCCGACATCGACCAGGCGCTCGACGATCTTGCCGCCGACACGGAACGACTGGTCGGCCTGTACCCGTGCCTGGATGTCGCCGGTGATCGAGGTGGCCGAGGCGAACTCGGCCATCTTCACCGTCTGCGCCAGCACACGGACGTGTTCCTCGGCGGGCGGCTCGGCGCCGCAACCGACAAGCAGGCTGGCGCACAGGATGGCGGGCAGCGCCATCCGCGACCAGCGACCTTTGGAATGAAAAGCGCCTCTGGCGTCTGACATGCCTTCCCCTTCGCGATCCATACAGATACCGGCCGATACGGCCGGAAACTCCCAGAATTGGCAGGGATTCTAGCCGCGTCCCCAAGGATTGCGACTATCAGATGGAAGCGGGGGTTCCTTTTCCAAACTTGTGGAGGGGATCGCCTCCGGCGTCAGGTGAACAGGCGCGCGCTCAGCTCGCGGCTGGCCTCCAGCAGCAACGGCAGGAAACGGCTTTCCAGTTCGGCGCGGGAGACCCGCCCGGCATGGGTGCCGACGTTCAGCGCGGCGAGCACGTGGCCGGCGGAGTCGCGTACCGGCACCGCCAGCGAGCGCAGGCCGACTTCCAGCTCCTGGTCGACGATGCACCAGCCCTGGCGACGAATCTCCACCAGGCACGGCAGCAGGGTCTCGGGGGTATACAGGGTACGGCTGGTCTTGGCCTGCATCTCCACTCCGCCGAAGTAGGCGTGCAGCGCGTCGTCGTCCAGCGCGGCGAGGAGGATGCGGCCCATCGAGGTGCAATAGGCGGGCAGCCGGCTGCCGACGTTGAGGTCCACCGAAATCAGCCGCTGGGGAGTGGCCGAACGGGCGATGTAGAGCACGTCGTCGCCCTCCAGGGTGGCCATCGAACAGGCTTCGTGGAGCTGTTCGCTGAGGCGGTCGAGGATCGGCTGCGCAGTGATCGCCAGCGGCGTCGACGACAGGTAGGCGTGACCGAGGGTGAGCACCTTCGGCAACAGCGAGTAGGTGCGCCCGTCGGTGGTGGCGTAGCCAAGCTGCATCAGCGTGTGCAGGCAGCGACGCACGGCGGCGCGGGGTATTTCGGTGCGGTGGCTGATCTGGGCGATGGTCAGGTGCCGCTTGCGCTCCTGGAACGCATGGATCACCGCCAGGCCACGGGCCAGCGAGGTCATGAAGTTGGGATCGCCGGTGAAGGCCTCGATGCGCTTGGCTGGCGAAAGGACGGTCGGCGGCGCCAGGGTGGCGGGGTGTTCCGGGAGTTCGCTCATGGACGTTCGGGCTCGGGTCACGGAAAGGCTCGCCGATTATCGGACACTCGTTCGATCATCGCAATTGACCGGAGCGCCTCCGACTGTAGTACTGTCGGGGCTACCCATCGCCCTCCGGGAGTAATGTCAGGTACCCATCGGCGGGTTCTGGGTACGCCCTTGCCGCTCCGGCAAGGGCGCCCTTCCTTCCCGCGCGATCGATGCACCTAGAAGTCGAAGAACACCGTCTCGTTGTCGCCCTGGATGCGGATGTCGAAACGGTAGGCGAGCTGTCCGTCCACTTCGCAGCGCCGCGCGAGCAGGGTGTCGCGACGCGGCGCCTGCTCGATCAGGTTGAGCACCGGACAGGCGGCGTTGGCCTCGGTCTCGTCATCGAAGTACAGCCGGGTCTGCAAGTGGATGTTGATGCCGCGGGCGAACAGCGAGACGTTGATGTGCGGCGCCATCGGCACGCCCTGGGCGTTACGCACCACCCCCGGCTTGACCGTGTGCAGGGTCCACTCGCCGGCATCGAAGGTGGTGGCGGTGCGGCCGAAGCTGTTGAACGGTCGCTCCGGATCGTAGCGCTCCTGGTAGCGGCCTTCGCTGTCGGCCTGCCAGAACTCCAGGAACGAGTCGCGCACCAGGTGGCCGTTGCCGTCGTAGACGTGGCCGAGCAGGAGGATGTGCTGGCCCGGCGCGTCTTCGCGGGCCATGCGGTTCCAGATCTCCAGGTCGCGGGTCGGGTTGCCGGCGGCGGCCAGCGCCAGGCCGATGTGGACGTAGGGACCGGCGGTCTGGGAAGGGGTTTCCCGCAGCAGTTCGTGGCTCATGGTCGGCTCCTCAGGCGTTTTCGAAGAAGGTCTTGCGCTGCCCGCGCAGGACGATGTCGAAGCGGTAGGCCAGGCAATCCATCGGGTTGGCCATGCTCATGTCGAGCCGGCCGATCAGGCTCTGCGCCGCCTCCGGGTCGGCAAGGGTGCGGATGATCGGGCACTTGGGGATCAGCGGGTCGCCCTCGAAGTACATCTGGGTGACCAGCCGCGCGGCGATCGCCGGGCCGCTGACGGACACGTGGATGTGCGCCGGGCGCCAGTCGTTGGGGCCGTTGCGCCAGGGATAGGGCCCGGGCTTGATGGTGCGGAAGTAATAGTGGCCCTCGCTGTCGGTGAGGGTCCGGCCGACGCCGCCGAAGTTCGGGTCGAGCGGCGCCAGGTAGCGGTCGTTCTTGTGCCGGTAGCGCCCGCCGGCGTTGGCCTGCCACATCTCCACCAGGGTGTGCGGGACCGGCTTGCCGTGCTGGTCGAAGACCCGGCCGAACATGATGATGCGCTCGCCCTGGGGCAGGCCGCCGTGGTCGAAGTTGAGCAGCAGGTCGTTGTCGTGGCGGCCGAGCCTGAGGTGGGAGAAGTCCGGCCCGCTGGTTTCCGAGAGCGATTGCGGGATGCTCACCAGCGCCTGGCTCGGCGAGCGCGGCACGGAGGTCTTGTAGTCGGGGGTCAAGGCTTTGGGGTGCCAGTTTCGGTCACGGATGACGAAACGACGGCTTTCGGCGTCGTGCATGTCGGGCTCCTGTTATTCGCGTTATCGGTCGCCAGGCTTGTGGATTCAGGCATGGAAAACGAAGTCTTGCGCAGGAGGCGGGGCGGGGACAGTGAATTATCCGGCCCCATACATAACCATTTGGTTATGCTTCATCAGTGCAACTCGGCGGCCACCTCGCGCAACACCGCGCTGAACCATTGCGCCCCCAGTGGCAACGGCAAGGCCGCGTTGTGGCACAGCCCGACCGAACCGCCCGGTTCGCGGATACCCAGGTCCAGCTCGGCCAGCTCGCCATTGCCGACGTCCAGGCGCACGGCATCGCGCGGCGCCACCCAGATCGCCTCGCTGCGCAACACATAGCTGCGGCTGAGGGTCGGCGAGAGGGTTTCCAGGCGCTGTCCGGCCAGCGCGATGCCCCATTGCACGAACAGGCTGTCGGCGTGGCGGCGGATGGTGGTGCCGGCCAGCGGCAGTACCAGCGGGAATTCGGCCAGCCGCTGCGGGTCGCCGAGGGGCGCGGCGAGCAGGGGGTGGCCGGGACGCACCACCAGCATCATCGACTCGCTGTACAGGTGCTCGAAGGTCAGGCCCTGGATGTCCGGGCTATCGGTCATCCGCCCGACCACCAGGTCCAGCTCGCCGACCTTCAGTTGCGCCAGCAGGTAGGCGCTGGGTCCGGTGGCGACGCTGACCACCAGCGCACCGTGGCGCCGGTGCAGGCGCCGGATCACCTCGGGCACCACCAGGCTCTCCACCGTCGACAGCACGCCGACCCGCACCGTCTCGACCTGCGCCTCGTGGCCGCGCAGGGTGTTCACCCCGTCGCGCAGGGCCTGCACGCAGGGGCCGGCATAGCGCAGGAAGGTCACCCCCGCCTCGGTCAGCTCGGCGCCGGCCTTGCTCCGTTCGAACAGGCGCGCGCCGAGGATTTCCTCCAGTTCCTTGAGGGTCTTGGAGATCGCCGGCTGCGACACCGCCACGGCGTCCGCCGCCTTGGCGAAGCTGCGCTGGCGGGCGACTTCGAGGAAGCAGGCGAGGTGGCGGAACTTGATGCGGTTGTCGAGGTTCATGGGGTGGCCGTGGCGGCGAGTGGTGCGGGCATGGTACCCAACGGGCAGGTTGGGGACGAGGTGGCGTGCGATGAGATCGCGCCCTGGCGCTGCTCCGCGTCCCTCTCCCTGAAGGGAGAAGGCACTGGATGGAGCATCGTCGAACGGAACGATTCACCGATCCTGCGCCGGGCAGCACCGCGGCGGCCCTTCTCCCTGCTTGGCCAGAGGGCGGGAGAGGCCTCCCATCGTCCAGGAGGACGCCAGGAACCCCGCCAGGAACGAGCGCCGACTCAGAACTCCACCGTCGTCGACAGCTGGAACTGCCGAGGCTCGCCCATCGCCACGTACAGGCGATTGGCACTGGACGGGTAGTAGGTGCGGTCAAACAGGTTCTTCACGTTGAGCTGGAACTTCACACCGTGTCCGCCGAAGCGGGTGTCGTAGCTGGCAAAGGCATCGGCCACGGTGTAGGACGGCAGGTCGAAGGAATTGGCCGGGTCGCCCGGGCGCTTGCCGACGTAGCGCGCGCCGCCGCCCAGGCGCAGGCGGTCGCCGCCGAAGAGCTGGCCGAGTTCGTAGACCGCCGACAGCGACGCGGTGTTGCGCGCCACGTTCTGCAGGCGCTTGCCCTCCAGGGTCGGGTCCTCGGTGACTTCCGCGGCGAGCCAGGCGTAGCTGCCGATCAGGCTCCAGCGTTCGCTGAGCTGGCCGGTGAGGTCCAGCTCCAGGCCGCGCGAGCGGACCCGGCCGGCGGCGCGCACGCTGCTGTTGCCGGCACCGTCCAGTTCGTTGACCAGCACGTTCTTCTTGCGGATGTCGAACAGCGCCAGGGTGCCGCTGAGACGCCCCGGCACATCCAGCTTGGCGCCCAGCTCCCAGGAGGTCGCCTGCTCCGGCAGGATCGCCGAATCGATGGTCTCGCCGGTGCTCAGCGGGGCGATGGTCGAGTTCGGCTTGAACGAGCGCGTGTAGCTGCCGTACAGCGAAACCTCGTCGCTCAGGCGGTAGACCAGGCCGCCGCGCGGCACCCATTTCTGCCCGTTGATATCGGTGTTGGCGTTGAACGGCCGGCCGCGCCCGGCGAGCTGGTCGTAGATCTGGTAGCGCGCGCCGCCGACCAGGATCCAGCGTTCGTCCAGGTGGATCGAGTCCTGGAAGTACAGCGAGTCGCTGCGCAGCTTGTCGGTCTGGTCGCTGTCGCCGGCGACCACCCGGGTCGACGGCACCACCTGGCCATAGACCGGGTCGAGGTAGTCGAAGCGGCTGGTCTTGCTGTCGCGCAGCAGGTCGGCGCGGAAGATCTTGCGCTTCTCGTGGTCCATGCCGAATTGCAGGTCATGTTGCATCCCGGCCAGTTGCAGCGTTCCGCTCAGGCCGAGGGTGGCGAAGCTGTCGCTGCTGACCGCGCCGTGGGTGCCGTCCATGCGCCGGGTCAGGGTGCCGTCGGCGTTCACGGCCATCACCCGGGCCTGGTTGTCGTCGTAGGTCTCGCGACTGTAGCCGTAGCCGAAGTGGGCCTTCCAGGTGTCGTCGAGCTGCCGTTCGAGATCCAGGCGGGTCAGCTCGGAACGGCCCTCGGTGATGTTGAAGGGCTCGTCCAGGCGCCGGCTGCGCGGGATGTCCAGCGGGCGGTTGGTACGCGGGTCGATGGCCGTGCCACGGTCGAACGGCGTGGTGAACTCACGGTGCTCGTAGCTCAGGTTGACCGTCGTGTCCTCGCCGTACCAGGCCAGCGAGGGCGCCACCAGCGTCTCGCGGCTCTTGCCGAAGTCGCGCCAGTAATCCTCGTCCTCATGATCGAGGATCATCCGGTAGGCCAGTCCGCTGTCGCCCAGCGGGCCGGTGGAGTCGAGCTGGCCGCCGCTGCCGTTGCGCCCGTGGGCGTAGGCCGAGCCACGCAGGGTCAGGGCGTTGGCTTGTTGCAGTTGCGGCTTCTTGCTCACCACGTTGACCACCCCGCCCGGGTCCTGGATGCCATAGAGCAGGGATGCAGGCCCCTTCAGCACCTCGACGTGGTCGGCGGTGGCGGTGAAATTGCGGCCCTGCACCGAGGGCATGCCGTCACGCATGATCGAGCCGTCGCGGTTGTCGCCGAAGCCGCGCTTCATCACCGCGTCCTGGGTACCGCCAAGGGTGTTGGCCTGGGTGATGCCGCTGATGTTGCCCAGCGCGTCGTCAAGGTTGCGCGGGCGCTGGTCCTGCAGCGCCTGTGCCGGGACCACGCTGATCGCCTGGGGGATATCCAGTAGCGGCGCATCGCCGCGGCTGATCGAGGCGTTGGCCGCCGGCCGGTAGCCCTGCGCCGGGGCGGCGGCGGAGACCGTCGTGGCATCGAGGTCGAGCGCGCCGCTGGCGGGGATCGGTTCCAGGGTCAGGGTGCGCTCGTCGATCCGCCGCGCGCGCAGGCCGCTGCCCTGCAGCAGGCGTTGCAGCGCCTCCTCCGCGTCCAGCGAACCGTGCAATGCCGGGGCGGTCGCCTGCGGCGGCAGCTCGGCGGTGTAGAGCAGCGTCTGCCCGCTGGCCCGGCTGAACGCGTTGAGCGCCTGGGCCAGCGGCGCGGCAGCCTGGCTGAAGCGGTAGCGAACCGCCTCGGCGGCCTGCGCGGTGGCGGCGAGACAGCCGAGGCTGAGGAACAGGGCGGGGAGAGTACGCAGGGCGAAGCGCGGGAACGGGGTCATGGGTTGCTCGTGTCGGTCGCTTTTCTAATGCGAATCAATCGCGGTCATGAGCACTACACGAAGCGGCGCCGGATTTACCTCACCCCGCAGGGCAAAAAAATTCTTCGCCGGGAAAGATTCCTGCGGCCAAACGGACCGGGGCCACCGTCAGCGAATCACCACCAGGCGTCCGAACAGGATCTGCTGGCGATAGCCGAGCACCGCCTGCAGCGACTTCAGCGCGGCTTCGGGATCATCGCTGCGGAAGCTGCCGCTGACCGGCTGGCGACCGAGCGCGTCGTCGAGCAGGAGAATGCGTCCGGGGTAGTAGCGAGCGAGTTCGTCGAGCACTTCCGCCAGCGGCCGCCGGTAGAAGCTCAGCCAACCCTGGCGCCAGGCCAGCGCGGCGGCGGCGTCGATGGCCACGGGCCGGCCCAGCTTGCCGTCGGCGAAGCCGACCTGCTGGCCGGCGCCCAGCACTTCCTCGGCGGCGCCCGCACCGGTGCCGGCGCTCACCGCGACCCGCCCTTGCAGCACGGTGACGCGGGTCTCCCCGGCGCCGCGACGGACCTCGAACTCGGTGCCCAGTACCCGCGCCCGGCCTTCGCCGGCCTCGACCACGAATGGCAGCGTGTCGCGCTTCACCCGCAACGCCGCGGCGCCGCGCAGCAGTTCGACCCGCCGCTGGCCGCCGTCGATACGCACGCGCACCGCGCTGCCGGCGTCCAGGCTCAGGTAGGAGCCATCGGCCAGCTTCCATTCGGCGACCTGTCCCGGCGCGGCGACATAGTCGGCACGCCAGTCCTGCAGCCAGTCGCCGGGCTGCCACCAGCCGCCCAGCCAGAGCATCGCCAGCAGGCAGGCGACGCTGGCCAGCGGGTAGGCCCAGCGCCGCGGGTTGCGCGACGCTCGGCGCGGCCGCAGGTAGGCTTCCAGGGCATCGGCCTCTTCGATGGCCAGGCGGCTCGCCGGTATTTCCGTCAGGCGCCAGAGCGCCTCGGCGCGGGCATAGGCCTCGGCATGCGCCGGCCGCTGCGCCAGCCAGTCCTCGAAGGCCCGCCGGGTCGCCGCATCCGGCGTACCGCGCAGGCGCACCAGCCAGGCCTGGGCGGTCTGCTCGAGGACGGGATCGTAGGGCGCGGCGTCGCTATCGGGTCGGGTCATGGCTGGGCGCTCCTTGCCTGCTCGCCGGCCGGGCCGGCCAGGCTCGCCTTGCAGGCGTCGAGGGCGCGCATCATATGTTTTTCCACGGCGCTTTGGGAAAGCTGCATGGCCTGGGCGATCTCCGCGTAGGTGCGGCCGTGGATGCGATTGAGCAGGAAAATCCGCCGGGTCCGCTCGGGCAGGCCGCGCAAGGCGGCCTCGACCCGGCGCCACTGGTCGCCGGCCTCGAGCGCCTGCTCGGGACCGACCGGCTCGCCCTGGCGCTGCTCCGGCAGCCAGTCGTCCAGTTGCCGCTGCCGCGATCCTTCGCCACGCAAGTGGTCGATGGCCAGGTTGCGCGCGCTGCGCAGGAGGTAGCTGCCAAGCTCCTCCACCGGGGCGGCCGGGCGCCGCCAGAAGCGCAGGAACAGTTCCTGGACCAGGTCGGCGGCGGTCGCCCGGCAGCCGACCCAGCGGCTGACCAGGCTTTCCATGCGCTGGCGCTGGGCCAGGAAGGTCTTGAGCAGATCCGCGCGGCGCGCCGCCTCGCCGTCTGCCGGCAAGGCATCCGGGCGCGGGCCGGAGGGTAGGTCGCGGTCGGGCATCGGTGAGGGACGGCTGCACGAAAGCCGGCGCCGGGGCGGCGCCATGGGAATGCTGAGCAGCCCGCAAATGATAATGCTTATCATCAATACCGAGAAGCCGGCGACGACGAAACGCCTTGCGGGTCGCGCGCCGGGTTGCCCGGCGCGCCGCCCCTCACTTCACCAGGCGCGCATCCAGGCTGTTCTGCGCCAGGCGCCTGGCCTGCTCCTCGGTCATTCCCAGGCTCTGCTGCAAGGCATGGAAGTTCTCGGTGACATAGCCGCCGAAGTAGGCCGGGTCATCGGAGTTCACCGTCACCTTCACGCCGCGTTCGAGCATGTCGAGGATGGTGTGCTGGCTCATGTCGTCGAACACGCAGAGCTTGGTGTTGGACAGCGGGCAGACGGTCAGCGGGATCTGTTCGTCGATCAGCCGCCGCATCAGCCGCTCGTCCTCGAAGGCGCGCACGCCGTGGTCGATGCGCTCGACCTTGAGCAGGTCGAGGGCTTCCCAGATGTACTCGGGCGGCCCCTCTTCGCCGGCATGGGCGACGGTGAGGAAGCCTTCGCTGCGGGCGCGGTCGAAGACCCGCTGGAACTTGCTCGGCGGATGCCCGACTTCCGAGCTGTCGAGGCCGACGGCGATGAAGGCGTCGCGGAACGGCAGCGCCTGGTCGAGGGTTTTCTGCGCCTGTTCCTCGCTGAGGTGGCGGAGGAAGCTGAGGATCAGCCCATGGCGGATGCCCAGCAGCTTCTCGCCGTCCTGCAGCGCGGCGCGGATGCCGGCGAGCACCACCTCGAAGGGAATGCCGCGATCGGTGTGGGTCTGCGGGTCGAAGAACGGCTCGACGTGGACGACGTTCTGCGCCTTGCACTTCTGCAGGTAGGCCCAGGTCAGGTCGTAGAAGTCCTGCTCGGTGCGCAGCACGTCGGCGCCGGCGTAGTAGAGGTCGAGGAATTCCTGCAGGTTGTTGAAGGCGTAGGCCTTGCGCAGGGTCTCGACGTCGTTCCAGGGCAGGGCGATGCGGTTGCGCTCGGCGAGGGCGAACAGCAGCTCCGGCTCCAGGGTACCTTCCAGGTGCAGGTGCAGTTCGGCCTTGGGCAAGGCGTTGAGCCATTCGTACATGGGGTGGGTTCTCGATCAGGCTGGTCTTTGCCGGCAAGTTTAACCTGTCCCGGGAGTCAGGCCCGAGGGAAACCCGCGAGCCGCTCCCGCGCGCGACGGGCGGCTCAGGCCGTTTCGCCGCGCCGATAGGCATAGGTCTGCGCGAAGCGCGAGGTCAGCCACTCGCCACAGGTGGTCGGCGGATACTTCGGCGGGTTGTCCGCGTCGAAGCAGCCCGGCAGGCAGCGGATCTCGGTGTCCATGTGCGGTTCGGCGAAGAACGGCATGGAGTAGCGGTGCACCCCGCGCGGGCTGATCACCCGGTGCGGGGTCGAGCGGTAACGGTCGTTGCTCCAGCGCGCCATCATGTCGCCGATGTTGACCACGAAGGTGCCGTCGATGGGCGGCGCGTCGATCCATTCGCCCTGGCGGTTCTGCACTTGCAGGCCACCGGCGGCGTCCTGGTAGAGCAGGGTCACGCAGCCGTAGTCGGTGTGCGCGCCGGCGCCGGGCTGGTCGGCGCTCTGCCGGGCCGAGGCCGGCGGATAGTGGATCAGGCGGAACACGCTGACCGGCTGCTCGAAGCGGCGATCGAAGAAGTCCTCCTCGATCCCCAGGGCGATGGCCAGGGCGCGCAGCACGGTACGGGCCAGCGCCAGCATGTCGGCATAGTGTCCTTCCAGCAGGGCCTCCCAGCCGGGCAGGTCGGGGTGTCGGTTGGGCCCGTAGAAGGACTTGCCGGCGCGCACGTCGGGATGCTCCGCCGGCAGGTGCAGGGCCATGTCGAAGGTCTCCTTGAAGTCGCTGGGCAACGCCGGGTCGAGCTGCTCGGTGGCGATCGCGCCATAGCCGCGATGGTTGCGGCTACGGGTGATATCGATCTTCAGCTTCTCTTCGACGGGCAGCGCGAAGAACTCCCGCGCCGCCGCCAGCAGGGCTTCGAAGCGCGCGGCCGGCAACGGGTGTCCGGCGATGTAGAAGAAGCCCCACTCGCGGCAGGCCTGGTCGATCCGCCGCGCCACGTCGTTCCAGGCGCCACGGTCGGCGCCGTAGAGCGGGGCGATGTCGATGATGGGTAGACGGTCCAATCGCGCTCTCCTCGATGGGTCCTGTACGGAAAGTGCCTGCGCTCGGCGACTTTTTCCATACAAGGCCAGGGCTCACTTCGGCAGGTCGGCCTTGATGCCTTCCACGTAATAGTTCATCGACGCCAGGTCGGCATTGGTCGCGCTGACGCCGGCGGCGAAACGCTCCTTGCCGGACTGGTCGCGGATCGGCCCGGTGAAGGGGTGGAAGGCTCCGCTGCGGATCGACTCGATCAGCCTGCCCGCCTCTTCCCGCACCGGCGCCGGCAGCACCTCCTGGTTCAGCGGCAGGACCACCGTACTCTCGGCCAGGCCACCCCAGAAGTCCTCGGATTTCCAGGTGCCGTCCATCACCGCCTGGGCCGAGCGGATATAGTGCGGGCCCCAGTCGTTGACGATCGAGGTGAGCACGGTCTTCGGACCGAAGTGCTGCATGTCCGAGGCGTAGCCCACGGCGTACACCCCGCGACGCTCGGCGGCCTGGATCGGCGCCGGGCTATCGGTGTGCTGGAACACCACGTCGACGCCCTGGTCGATCAGCGCGTTGGCCGCGTCGGCCTCCTTGCCCGGATCGAACCAGGTGCTCACCCACATCACCTTGAGTTCGGCCTGCGGGTCGTATTTGTCCAGCGCCAGCTGGATCGCGTTGATGTCGCGGATCACCTCGGGAATCGGAAACGAGGCGATGTAGCCGATCTTGTGGCTGCGGGTCATCTTCGCCGCGAGGAAGCCGCCGACGTAGCGTCCCTCGTAGGAGCGCGACAGGTAGGTGCCGAGGTTCCTGTCGCGCTTGTAGCCGGTGGCGTGCTCGAAGGTCACCTTGGGAAACTGCCGGGCCACCTTGGCGGTAGGGTTCATGTAGCCGAAGGAGGTGGTGAAGACCAGGCCGTAGCCGTCTTTCGCCAGGTTGCGGATGACCCGCTCGGCGTCGGCGCCCTCGGCGACGTTCTCGACGAAGCTGGTCTTCACCTTGTCGCCGAAGTGCTCCACCAGTTCGCGGCGGCCCAGTTCGTGCTGGTAGGTCCAGCCGTGGTCGCCGACCGGGCCGACATAGACGAAGCCGATCTTCAGTGGTTCGGCGGCCTCGGCGGCGAGAGCGCAGGCGCCGAGGCCGAGGACGGCGGCAAGGCGGCGCAGGACGGACATGCGGGATTGCGTGCGACGGTGTTTCATGGATGGGCGTGCTCCGGTGAGTGCAGGGTTGGCCATCGGGCGTGGCTTCGCGTTCAGCCCGCCCGCCGATGCAATTACCTGACCACCCGGACAACTCCGCTCAAGCTCGCGCTTCTGCGCGCCGCGTCATGCCGGCGCGGCTGCAGGACGGTGCAGCGCGCCATCGCTTGGTGCATGCCGGCGCCGCCACGATGGCGCTACCATGGGCGCTGGCTTTCCGTAACAAGGCACGCACGCGATGACCGCGATCTACCTGGCCGGGCCGGACGTCTTCCGCCCCGACGCCGAAGCCCATGGCGAAACCCTCAAGGCGCTCTGCGCCGAGTTCGGCTTCGTCGGCCTCTACCCGCTCGACCACGCCCTGCCCGCCGACATCCGCGAGCCAGCCGCACAGGCCGCCTGGATCTACCGCGCCAATGTCGGCCTGATCGAGCGCGCCGACTGCGTGCTGGCCAACCTCGAACCGTTCCGCGGCAGCGAGCCGGACAGCGGCACCGCCTTCGAAGTGGGTTACGCCCTGGCCCTGGGCAAGCCGGTATATGCCTACCTCAGCGATGCCGGCGCCTACACCGAGCGCCTCGCCCGGCTGGCCCCGGAATGGCTCGGCGAGCACCCCGGCGAGGACCGCGACGGTTGGCAACTGGAGGGTTTCGGCCTGCCATTGAACCTGATGCTGGCGGTGCCTTCGCGGCTGGTCGCCGGCGGCCCGCGCGAGGCTCTGCGACGCCTCGCCGAGGAACTCGAGCGCGCCTGACATCGCGGGAAGGCCGTCGCCTAGCTGCTGGCAGATAGCCGCCGCCCGGCCCGTCGCTTGCCGGCCATAATCCTGGACAACAACGGCCCCATCCGGGAGGCCGGCCTGCAAGAGGCATCCGATGAACCGATCCAAGGGTTCCAGCAGCCGTCGTACCTTCCTGCGCCTGGCAGCCCTGCTGCTGCCCGCCGGCGCCCTGCTCGGCAGCCTGCCGGGTGTACGCGCCGCGGCCAGGCCGCGGAAACTCTATCTGGCCGGTCCCGATGTGTTCCGCGCCGACGCCGTCGCCCACGGCGAAGCACTCAAGGCACTGTGCGCACGCTACGGTTTCGAGGGCCTCTACCCGCTGGACAACGCGCTGCCGAAACAGCTCGCCGAGCCGCGCGAACAGGCGGCCTGGATCTACCGCGCCAACATCGGCCTGATCGAACGCGCCGACGCGGTGCTGGCCAACCTGAACTTCTTCCGCGGCGCCGAGCCGGACAGCGGCACCGCCTTCGAGGTCGGCTACGCCACCGCTCTCGGCAAGCCGGTCTATGGCTACGTCGACGACGCCGGCAGCTACGCCGAGCGGATCCGCCGGCACGCCCCGGAGCTGGTCGGCGAGGATCCGACCCGCGACCGCGACGGCATGGCCCTGGAAGAGTTCGGCCTGCCGCTCAACCTGATGCTGGCGGTGCCCGGCAGGATCGTCGTCGGCGACGCCGAGCAGGCTCTCCGGCAACTCGCCGGGCAATCCCGCGGCTGAGTCCGACCCGTCCCACTCCAGGCAAGGACTTCCCATGCGCAAAGCCCTGCTGTGCTGTGCCGCCCCGCTGTGCGCGGCCGCCGCCTTCGGCGCCGAAAACAACGACGAGAACGCCGCCCGCGAAGGGCTCTGGAACAACCTGCACGTCTACCGCGCGTTCAACCAGCGCGGCGGCCCCTACCTGACCGACGACAGCTACCTGGAATGGGAGTTCGGCGGCCGCAAGGGGGTGCTCGACCTGTACGGCTACATCGACTACAAGAACCTCTTCGACGACGCCAGCTCGGACGTACCCGACGGCGAGAACTGGTTCGTCGACATCGAGCCGCGTCTCTCCATCGACCGCCTGCTCGGCCGCGACTTCTCCATCGGCCCGATCCGCGAATGGTTCGTCGCCTTCGACTACTACTATGCCGACGCGCGCCAGGGACCGGGGCTGAACGTGCTGTGGTCGGGCATCGGCACCAACACCGAGCTGCCCTGGCTGGGTACGGTGGGGCTCAATCTCTACGCGCGCTACATCGACAAGAACTACGGCGCGTCCAACGAGAACGCCTGGGACGGCTACGTCGCCCACATGAACTGGTTCAAGCCGCTGGCGCAGTTCGGCGGTAAGCGCTTCATCGCCTTCCAGGGCTTCTTCGACTACGAGTTCGGCTCGAAGCTGCCCGACAAGGACGATGCCTTCGAGCACGAATACCGTACCGATAACGGCTTCCAGGCCTACCTCGGGCTCTGGTATCACACCGAACACTGGAAGTTCGGCTACGGCGCCAAGGTCTACCGCAACATGACCCAGTGGCGCGACGGCGAGCAACTGGACGGACGCCGCACCGACTCCAGCGGGATCGGCCACTACTTCAACGTCGGCTACGCGTTCTGAGCGCGGCGCCCACGCCGGGCGCCGCGGGAAGCCCGCTCAGGGCAGGCGGGCGATACGCTCGGTGAGCAGGTCGAAGAACCCCTGGGCGTCGCCCTCGTTGATCCACTCGACGTTGGCCGGCTGCTTGAGGCCGCCGTACCAGTCGGCCACGGTCTGGCCGAAGGTGATGCCCTCGCGGCTGTCGACCTGCACGTTGATCCGCTTGCCCTTGAACAGCGAGGGCTTGAGCAGGTAGGCGACCACCGTGGCGTCGTGCACCGGGCCGCCCTTCAGGCCGTAGTACTTGATGTCGTACTGGACGTAGGCGTCGAGGATGTCGGCGACGGTCTTGCCGGCCTGGTTGCCGAGGTTGCGCAGCTTGGCGATGCGCTCGGGGCTGGTGAGGATCTTGTGGGTCACGTCGAGCGGCAGCATGGTGATCGGCGCCCCGCTCTTGAGCACGATTTCCGCCGCGTGGGGGTCGGCGAAGATATTGAATTCGGCGGCCGGGGTGATGTTGCCGCCGTTGAAGTGGGCGCCGCCCATGATCACGATCTCGCGGATGCCCTTGACGATGTCCGGGGCCTGGGTCAGGGCCAGCGCGAGGTTGGTCTCCGGGCCGAGCATGGCCAGGGTCACGCTCTTCTCCGGCGCCGCACGCAAGGTGCGGATCAGGTAGTCCACGGCGTTACCTTCGGCCAGCGGCTGCTTCGGCTCATGCACCTCGACGCCGCTGATGCCTTCGCTGCCGTGCACGTCGGCGGCGTAGATCGGCGTGCGCAGCAGCGGTCGCGGGGCGCCGGCGTAGACCGGAATATCCGGGCGCTTGCCCCACTCGCGGGCCAGCCGGGCGTTACGCGCGGTCTTTTCCAGCGGCACGTTGCCGGCGACGGTGGTCAGCGCCTGGATCTTCAGCTCCTTCGGCGAGGCCATGGCGAACAGCAGGGCGATCACATCGTCGGCGCCCGGATCGGTGTCGATGATCAGCGTCCGCGGCGATGGCGGCGCCACCGTTTCGGCAGCGGACAGAGGAAGGCTGGCGGGCATCAGCAGGGCGAGTCCTAGCAGAAGGCTGCAAAAGCGATTGCATGGGCGGGCGGCGCGTGACATGGGGCGGCTCCTGGTGGGGAATGCCACAGTCTAGCCAGTTGCGGGCCACGCGCCGACCTATGCGAACCGACAGAGGAAGCACGGCGCTTCCCCTACCGGAACCCGCATCAACCGGCGATCAGGGCACTCGCCGCAGCGCGGTGGCGGGCGATCAGGGCGGCCAGGTCGAGGCCCTCCACGGCACCGTCGACCACTCGCCAGACGCCGCCGACCATTACCCGGTCGGCGCGGTCGGCAGCGCACAGCAGCAGCGCCGAGAGCGGGTCGTGGCTACCCGAGAAGCGCAGCTCGTCGAGCTTGAACAAGGCCAGGTCGGCCTGCTTGCCGGGGGCCAGCTCGCCGATGTCGCTGCGCCCGAGCAGGCGTGCCGAGCCACGGGTTGCCCAGCCCAGGGCGAGTTCCGGGGTGATCCGCTCGGCGCCGTAGCGCAGGCGTTGCAGGTACAGGGCCTGGCGCGCCTCGAGGATCATGTTCGAGGCGTCGTTGGAAGCCGAGCCATCGACTCCCAGGCCGATCGGCGCGCCGGCCGCCTCCAGCTCCACGGTCGGGCAGATGCCCGAGGCCAGGCGCATGTTCGAACTCGGGCAATGGCAGATACCGGTGCCCGCCTCGCCGAGCCGGCGGATCTCCTCGGCGTTGAAGTGGATGCCGTGGGCCAGCCAGGTGCGCGGGCCGAGCCAGCCGACGCTATCCAGGTAGTCCACGGTGCGAAGGCCGAAGCGCTGCAGGCAGAAGTCTTCCTCGTCGAGGGTCTCCGCCAGGTGGGTGTGCAGGCGTACGTCGTGGCGCGCCGCCAGTTCGGCGCTGGCGCGCATGATCTCCGGAGTCACCGAGAACGGCGAGCAGGGCGCCAGGGCGATCTGCATCCGGGCGCCTTCGCCGCGCTGGTGGTAGCGAGCGATCAGTCGCTCGCTGTCGGCGAGGATGGTCTCGGCCTCCTGCACCGTCTGCTGCGGCGGCAAGCCGCCGTCCTTCTCGCCGAGGCTCATCGAGCCGCGGGTGAGCATGGCGCGCATGCCCAGTTCCTCGACCACCCCGGCCTGCACGTCGATGGCCTGTTCGAGGCCGCCGGGGAACAGGTAGTGGTGATCGGCGGCAGTGGTACAGCCGGACAACAGCAGCTCGGCCAGCGCCACCTTGGTGGCCAGTTCGAGCTTCTCAGGGGTCAGCCGCGCCCAGACCGGGTAGAGGGTTTTCAGCCAGGGGAACAGCGGCTGGTTGACCACCGGCGCCCAGGCGCGGGTGAAGGTCTGGTAGAAGTGGTGATGGGTGTTGATCAGCCCCGGCAAGACCACGTGCCGGCTGGCGTCGAACTGGCTGGCGCAGGGCTGCGCGGGCTGTTGGCCGGCGCCGAGCAGCTCGACGATGCGGCCGTCTTCGACGACCAGGCCGCCGGCGGCGTCGAGACCGTTGGCGGTGAAGATGGCGAGGGGGTTGCGAATCCAGGTGCGGGACATGTGCGGACCTTCGTCGGATCGGCGGGCCGGCGCGAACGCTGCCGGCCCTCGGTTGATGAGAGCCAGCTCAGTGTTCACCCTGTCTGCTGATCCAGGTCCGCGGGGCGACGGGACGCCGCGCGCGTGGCGATATCCTACAAGGGATTGTCGGAGAGGTGTAAGGCTTTCCTCCCGGCGGCAGCCGGGCGCGGTTTGATGGGGGTCAACGGACGACCTCCGGCAGGGGCATAGAGTGGGGGACTGCATAGCTGAAAACGTAGAACGGAAGGAGCCCCGCATGAGCGAAGAACCCACTGTCACTCCCCCCTCCCCCGAGCAACCCGCCGCGCAGCCGGCCAAGCCGGCCCGGCCAGCCGCCCGCCGCGCCCCACGCAAGCCGGCGACCCGCCGCCCGCGGGTGGCCAGCCCGGCGCAGAAAGCCCGCGAGGAGATCCAGGCGATCAGCCAGAAGCCGGTGGCCCTGCAGGTCGCCAGCGCGCCCCACGGCAGCAGCGAGGACAGCACCTCGGCGAGCCTGCCGGCGAACTATCCCTATCACACGCGGATGCGCCGCAACGAGTACGAGAAAGCCAAGCACGACCTGCAGATCGAACTGCTCAAGGTGCAGAGCTGGGTGAAGGAGACCGGCCAGCGCGTGGTGGTCCTGTTCGAAGGCCGCGACGCCGCCGGCAAGGGCGGTACCATCAAGCGCTTCATGGAGCACCTGAACCCGCGCGGCGCGCGGATCGTAGCCCTGGAGAAACCCTCCTCCCAGGAGCAGGGCCAGTGGTATTTCCAGCGCTACATCCAGCACCTGCCCACCGCCGGCGAGATGGTCTTCTTCGACCGCTCCTGGTACAACCGCGCCGGCGTCGAGCGGGTCATGGGCTTCTGTTCGCCACTGCAATACCTGGAGTTCATGCGCCAGGCCCCCGAGCTGGAGCGCATGCTGAGCAACAGCGGCATCCTGCTGTTCAAGTACTGGTTCTCGGTGAGCCGCGAGGAGCAACTGCGGCGCTTCATCTCGCGCCGCGACGATCCGCTCAAGCACTGGAAGCTGTCGCCCATCGACATCAAGTCTCTGGACAAGTGGGACGACTACACCGCCGCCAAGCAGGCGATGTTCTTCCATACCGACACCGCCGACGCGCCGTGGACGGTCATCAAGTCCGACGACAAGAAGCGCGCGCGACTCAACTGCATCCGCCACTTCCTGCACTCGCTGGACTACCCGGACAAGGACCGGCGCATCGCCCATGAGCCCGACCCGTTGCTGGTGGGGCCGGCCTCGCGGGTGATCGAGGAGGACGAGAAGGTCTACGCCGAGGCGGCCGCCGCGCCGGGCCACGCGAACCTGGATATCCCGGCCTGAGGCGGGCGGTCGCGCCAACGAAAACGCCCGGGGCGCTTTCGCGCTCCGGGCGTCCCTGGTTCGACGGTCGCTGGCCGGGTCACTCCGGCGCGGAGGTCCGGATCAGGTGGTCGAAGGCGCTCAGCGAAGCCTTGGCGCCCTCGCCCACGGCGATCACGATCTGCTTGTACGGCACCGTGGTCACGTCGCCGGCGGCGAAGATGCCGGGCAGCGAGGTCTCGCCACGGGCGTCGACGATGATCTCGCCACGCGGCGACAGCTCGACGCTGCCCTTGAGCCACTCGGTGTTGGGCAGCAGGCCGATCTGCACGAAGATGCCTTCCAGCTCGATCGACTTGAACTCCTCGGAGTTGCGGTCCTTGTACACCAGGCCGGTGACCTTCTGGCCGTCGCCCTTCACTTCGCTGGTCAGGGCACTGGTGATCACCTCGACGTTCGGCAGGCTGTAGAGCTTGCGTTGCAGCACGGCATCGGCGCGCAACTTGCTGTCGAATTCCAGCAGGGTCACATGGGCGACGATGCCGGCCAGGTCGATGGCCGCCTCGACGCCAGAGTTGCCGCCGCCGATCACCGCCACGCGCTTGCCCTTGAACAGCGGGCCGTCGCAGTGCGGGCAGAAGCACACGCCCTTGGCCTTGTATTCCTGCTCGCCGGGCACGCCCATTTCGCGCCAGCGAGCGCCGGTGGCGAGGATCAGGGTCTTGGCCTTGAGGCTGCCGCCGCTCTCGAACTGCACCTCGTGCAACTCGCCGGCGTTCTTCGCCGGAACCAGCTTGCTGGCGCGCTGCAGGTTCATGATGTCGACCTCGTAGTGACGCACGTGCTCTTCAAGCGCCCGCGCCAGCTTCGGCCCTTCGGTCTCCTGCACCGAGATGAAGTTCTCGATGGCCATGGTGTCCAGCACCTGGCCGCCGAAGCGCTCGGCGGCGACGCCGGTGCGAATGCCCTTGCGCGCGGCGTAGATCGCCGCCGCGGCGCCGGCCGGGCCACCGCCGACCACCAGCACGTCGAAGGCGTCGCGGGCGGTCAGCTTCTCGGCGTCGCGGGCGGCGGCGCCGGTGTCGATCTTGGCGAGGATCTCTTCCACGCCCATGCGGCCCTGGCCGAAGACTTCGCCGTTGAGGTAGATGCTCGGCACCGACATGATCTGGCGCGCCTCGACCTCATCCTGGAACAGCGCGCCGTCGATGGCGACGTGACGGATGTTCGGGTTGAGCACGGCCATCAGGTTCAGCGCCTGGACCACGTCCGGGCAGTTCTGGCAGGACAGCGAGAAGTAGGTTTCGAACTCGAAGGTGCCCTCGATGCCCTTGACCTGCTCGATCACGTCCGCGTCGAGCTTGGAGGGGTGGCCGCCTACCTGCAGCAGGGCCAGCACCAGCGAGGTGAATTCGTGGCCCATGGGGATACCGGCGAAGCGCAGGCCGATGTCCGCACCGGGGCGGTTCAGCGAGAACGACGGTTTGCGCGCATCGCTGCCGTCGGTCTTCAGGGTGATCTTGTCGGTCAGGCCGACGATGTCTTGCAGCAGGCCCAGCAGCTCGCGGGATTTGTCGCTGTCATCGAGGGACGCGACGATCTCGAACGGCTGGCTGACCTTTTCCAGGTAGGCCTTCAACTGGGTTTTAAGATTGGCGTCCAACATGGTTCAGCTCCTCGAAATTCGGGCAAACGTATCCCCGGCGGATGGGACATCCGCCCTGCACGGCGCGTTGGCTGGGTGAAGGGCGGACGATCCGCGAGGGATCGTCCGCCGGAGAGGCTGGCGGCGAATGCCGCCGGCGCGGTCTTAGATCTTGCCGACCAGGTCCAGGGACGGAGCGAGGGTCTTCTCGCCTTCCTTCCACTTGGCCGGGCAGACTTCGCCCGGGTGGGCGGCGGTGTACTGGGCGGCCTTCAGCTTGCGCACGGTCTCGCCGACGTCACGGGCGATCTCGTTGGAGTGGATCTCGACGGTCTTGATCACGCCTTCCGGGTTGATCACGAAGGTACCGCGCAGGGCCAGGCCTTCTTCCGGGATGTGCACGCCGAAGGCGTTGGTCAACTGGTGGGTCGGGTCGCCGATCAGCGGGAACTGGGCCTTGCCGACTGCCGGGGAGGTTTCGTGCCAGACCTTGTGCGAGAAGTGGGTGTCGGTGGTCACGATGTAGACCTCGGCACCGGCTTTCTGGAACTCGCCGTAGTTGTTGGCGGCGTCTTCGATCTCGGTCGGGCAGTTGAAGGTGAAGGCAGCCGGCATGAAGATCAGGACCGACCACTTGCCCTTCAGGGATTCCTCGGTCACCTCGATGAACTTGCCGTTGTGGAAAGCGTTGACCTTGAACGGTTGGACTTGAGTGTTGATCAGGGACATCAGTCGTTCCTCTCTCAGTTGAATGGGGTGTTTCAATCGACTGGGAGAATCTTAACGGGGTTCGGCAAAAATGCCCCATTGATTTAGGCCATCAGTGAAATTATCTAAATCTATCGAAGAATATATAAATAGTTAAAACAACTAATCGAAGAACCTGCCCTCGTCAGTGCCCGGCCTTCCACGGCTGGCCCAGGGAAACCGGGGCATACAGCCGGGTGCGCAGGGCATCGCGGGAGAGCAGGACCAGCACCAGGATGGTCGCCGCATAGGGCAGCATCGCCAGCAGGTTGGCCGGAATCGACAGCCCGATCCCCTGGGCCACCAGGTGCAGGATGCTGGCCAGGCCGAACAACCAGGCACCGAGCAGCACGCGGAACACCCGCCAACTGGCGAAGACCACCAGCGCCAGGGCGATCCAGCCGCGTCCGGCGGTCATGTTCTCCGCCCACATCGGCGTGTAGGCCAGCGACAGGTAGGCACCGGCCAGGCCGGCCATGGCGCCGCCGAAGAGCACCGCCAGGGTGCGCACGCGCAGCACCGGCAGGCCCATCGCGCTGGCCGCGTCAGGGTTCTCGCCGACCGCCTGGAGAACCAGCCCGGCGCGGCTGCGCAGGAGCATCCAGGCGACCGCGGCGAACAGCGCCAGGCTCAGGTAGACCAGCGCGTCCTGGGCGAACAGCATGCGCCCGAGCAGCGGCAACTCGCCCAGCACCGGCAGCGCCAGCGGGGCGAACCCTTGCAGCGGCTTGCCGACCCAGGCGGCGCCGACGAACGACGAAAGGCCGACGCCGAAGATGGTCAGCGCCAGGCCGCAGGCCACCTGGTTGGCGTTCAGGTACAGGGCGACCCCGGCGAACAGCGCCGCCAGCAGCATGCCGGCGAGCACCGCGAGGAGCACGCCGAGCCACAGGCTGCCGCTGGAGAAGGCGACCATGAAGCCGATCACCGCGCCGAACAGCATCATCCCCTCCTGGCCCAGGTTGAGCACCCCGCTTCTCTCGCAGACCAGTTCGCCCAGCGCCACCAGCAGCAGCGGAGTACCGGTGCGGACCATGGCGAACAGCAGGTTGTCGAGCAGATCGATATCCATCGTGGTTCCTCGGCGGTTCGGTCAGGCCAGGGCGTCGCGCAGCGCCGGGCGCTTGCGCCAGCGTCCGTGCAAACGTGGGCGGTAGAGGATCAGCACGTCGCAGGCGAGGAGGAAGAACAGCATCATCCCCTGGAACAGCCCGGACAGCGCCAATGGCAGGTTGAGGCTCATCTGCGCGGCCTCGCCGCCGAGGTAGAGCAACGCCATCAGCAGGCTGGCGCAGAGGATGCCGAACGGATTGAGACGGCCAAGGAAGGCCACGGTGATCGCCGCATAGCCGTAGCCCGGCGAGACCTGCGGCACCAGTTGGCCGATCGGCCCGGCGACCTCGCAGACGCCGGCCAGGCCTGCCAGCGCGCCGGAGAACAGCAGCACGAACCAGACCAGGCGCTTCTCGCGGAAACCGACGAAACCGGCGGCGCGGCGGTCGAGGCCGAGCACGCGGACCTGGAAACCGAGGAAGCTGCGCTGCGCCAGCACCCAGACCGCCGCCAGCGCCAGCAGGCCGAACAATGCGCCAAGGTGCACCCGGCTGTCCTCGAACAGCGCCGGCAGGCGGCTGGCCTCGCCGAACAGCGCCGACTGCGGGAAGTTGAAGCCATCCGGGTCCTTCAACGGCCCGTGCACGCCGTACAGCAGCAGGTTCAGCGCGATGTAGTTGAGCATGATGGTGGTCAGGATCTCGTTGGCGTTGAAGCGCGTTCGCAGCCAGGCGGCGAACCCGGCCCAGAGCGCCCCGGCAGCGGTGCCGGCGAGCAGCACCCAGGCCAGCGCCCAGCGGCTCTGCCAGTCGAGCAACTGGATCGCCACCGCGCTGCCGGCCAGGGCGCCGACCAGCAACTGGCCCTCCGCGCCGATGTTCCACACGCGCGCCTGGTAGGCCAGTGCCAGGCCGAGGGCACAGAGCAGGATCGGCATGGCCTTGACCAGCAGCTCGCCGAGCCCATAGAGGTCGCTGAGCGGCTGTACCAGCACGGTATGCAGGGTCTGCCAGGGATCGTGGCCGAGACAGGCGAACAGCAGCGCGCCGCAGACCAGGGTCAGCAACCCCGCCAGCAGCGGAGAGGCCAGCAGCATCCAGCGCGACTGCCGGCCGCGCGGTTCCAGGGACAACAGCATCACAGGCTCCCTTGGGCAACGGCGCCGGCGACCGCCGCCGGCGCCTCGAATTGACCGGCCATCCAGCCGCCGACCTGCTGCGGCGAAGCGCTCGCGGTGGCGACCGCCGGGCACAGCCGACCCGAACACAGCGCGGCGATGCGGTCGCTGAGCAGGAACAGCTCGTCGAGGTCCTCGGAGACCACCAGGATCGCCGTACCGGCATCGCGCAAGGCGATCAGCGCGCGGTGGATCAGCGCCGCCGCGCCGACGTCCACGCCCCAGGTGGGATGCGCCGCCACCAGCAGGCGCGGGGCCTGGAGGATCTCGCGGCCGAGAATGAACTTCTGCAGGTTGCCGCCGGAAAGGCTGCGTGCCGGCGCCCCGGCACCCGGGGCCTTCACGGCGAAACGGCGGATGATCTCCTCGGCCAGCGCCAGCACCTTGCGCCGCCGGACCAACCCGCGCTTCACCAGTCCCTGCTGGAAGGCGGTGAGCAGCGCATTGTCCGCCAGGCTCATCTCCGGCACCGCGCCGTGCCCCAGCCGCTCGGCGGGCACGAAGGCCTGGCCGGCGCGGCGCCGCGCATCCGGCGCCAGGTGCGCGCCGGCGCAGCCGCCGAGGCGGATGCGCTCGGCCTGGGCGCGCGGCAGGCGCACTTCGCCGCTGAGCAGGGCAAGCAACTCGTCCTGGCCGTTGCCGGCGACCCCGGCGATACCGAGGATCTCGCCGCTGCGCACCTCCAGGTCGAGGCCAGCGAAGGACACGCCGAAGGGGTCCGGGTTGCGCCAGTGCAGGTCGCGCACCTGGAGGAAAGGCGCGCCGCCGGTGACCTTCGGATACTCCGCCGCCAGGCCCTCGGCGTCGCCCACCATCAGCCGCGCCAGCTCGAGATCGGAACATTGCGCCGGCACGCACTGTCCGGCCACCCGTCCGCCGCGCAGCACCGTGGCGCGCTGGCAGAGCGCACGGACCTCGGCCAGCTTGTGGCTGATGAAGAGGACACTGCAGCCCTCCTCCGCAAGACGGCGCAGGGTGACGAAGAGATCCTCGGCCTCGCGCGGGGTCAGCACCGAGGTCGGCTCGTCGAGGATCAGCAGGCGGATGTCCTGCATCAGGCAGCGCACGATCTCCACCCGCTGGCGCTCGCCGATGGACAGCCCATGGACCAGCCGGCGAGGCTCCAGCGGCATGCCGTAGCGCTGCGACACCTCGCGAATACGCGCCTCCAACCGGCGCGGGCTGCCCGCCTCGGCGCCGAGGGCGAGCGCGATGTTCTCCGCCACGCTGAGCGTCTCGAACAGGGAGAAATGCTGGAACACCATGCCGATCCCCAGCGCCCGGGCGCGAGCCGGGTCGCGTACCTGCACCGGCTCGCCCTGCCAGCGGATCTCGCCGGCATCGGGACGGGTCACGCCGTAGATGATCTTCATCAGCGTGCTCTTGCCGGCGCCGTTCTCACCGAGCAGGGCGTGGATCTCGCCGGCGTCGATGCACAGGTCGATGCGGTCGTTGGCCAGGCAACCCGGATAACGCTTGCTGATCCCGCGCAGTTCGAGGCGCGGCGGCGCGAAGGAGGAAGGTGCGGACATGGCGGACCCGATCGGTTGCTCGACGATGCGGCGGCCGGTGCAAATACCTGGCCAGGAGGTCAGGAAAGCCCTGGAACGCGGCTTGCACCGGGAGCCACGGGCCAGGCTGCCGCGCCGAGCGGCACCAAGCCGGGGCGCGCCTGAGACGCCGCGGCACATTTGCGGGCAACCCTGCGGCGCACCCGCGTGAGCATTTGTCGCAAAACAGTCATCACCACCTTGCTCACAGAGTTATCCACAGCGTGTCGGGAGCCCATCCGGGACCTTGGGAAGCCTCCCGCGCCGATCGTCCCGGCGATTTTCGCAACATTGGCGATGGACAGAAAACAGCCAACCCGGCAGGCCATGGGCGCGACCTGGCAAGGCATTTTTTCCAACACTTTGCCAACAGCTTTATCCACAAGATATCGACAGCCGTTCGGAGGAGCACGGCAGGACGATCTCTCCCGGCCAAGCCACGGGTCGGCCGAATCCCTGGGGCAGCCCCGGCGGCCCGCTTCCGGCACAGTTTGCCAACAGCTTTTCCACAGGAAACCCGCGGAACGGGAATGCCCGTGAAAATGTCTCCAGGACGTCCCCTTTAGACGCCATGATGCCCATGAATACTGGGTTTTCCGGCTTTCCAGGAAAGTCCGCGGCGATCGACGGAAGCATGCTCGGCGGCGCCATGGGTGGATCCGCTGTCCACAGTTTCGCGATGCACCGTCGTGGCGCATTCCACAGCACCTTTTCCCTGGCTCTTTCGCCAACCGGGAGAAATCCTGCGGCTCCGTCCAATGCCTTTCCCCCGACCGCCGAAGGCATTTTTTCAACGGGGAATGCGAACAGCTTTTCCACAGACAAACCCACAGAAGCGCCAGTTGCCGACCGGGCATTTCGCAAGGCGGATTCAAGGTGCCGGAACGCTTTCCGCGGATCGCCTGCCGGAAGCCAGATGGGCACATCCCGCAATGGCTCGTGCAATCTTTCCGCACACGCGCTACACACAGACTTATCCACAGCATGCGCACAGTGCATAATGGCGGAAGCGAGATCACGCGCCAAAGACGGGATATTTCCGTCGATTTCCCGGACTAAAGAGGCGAAAGCGCCATTCCGGCAGCAGAGGAGATGAACGATGCAGTACCTGCTGGCAACTTCGTCCCCCCACTTATCCTGCACTCCGACCACGGCGGGAGCGCGATGAGCAGTTCGGCCCATCGCGGGCGGATCCTGCATTTCCTCGGCGACCCGGCGAAACTCGGCGACAAGGCCTGGGAGTATTTCGAGGACGGCCTGCTGTGGATCGAACACGGCCACGTGCGCGCGCTCGATCACGCAACCTACCTGCTGCCGCAACTGCCCGCCGACCTGCCGCTGGAGGAGCATCCGCAGCGCCTGCTGCTGCCCGGCTTCGTCGATTGCCATGTGCATTACCCGCAACTCGGAGTGATCGCCTCCTACGGCACCCAACTGCTGGACTGGCTGGAAACCCACACCTTTCCCGCCGAGCAGCGCTTTGCCGATGCCGGCTACGCCGCCGCCCAGGCCGAGCTGTTCCTCGACGAACTGCTGCGCCACGGCACCACTACCGCGCTGGTGTTCGGCACGGTCCATGCGGTATCCGCCGAGGCATTCTTCCAGGCCGCGCAGAAGCGCCGCCTGCGGATGATCGCCGGCAAGGTGCTGATGGACCGCAACGCGCCGCCGGCGCTGTGCGATACCGCGGCCAGTGGCTACGCCGAGAGCCGCGCGCTGATCGAGCGCTGGCACGGCAACGGGCGCCTGCAATACGCGGTCACCCCGCGCTTCGCGCCGACCTCCTCGCCCGAGCAACTGGCCGCGGCGGCGCGCCTGCTGGACGAGTATCCCGGCGTCTACCTGCACACCCATCTTTCGGAGAACCTCAAGGAAGTCGCCTGGGTCGGCGAGCTGTTTCCCCAGGCGCAGGACTACCTGGACGTCTATCATCGCGCCGGCCTGGTCGGCGAACGCAGCGTGTTCGCCCATGGCATCCATCTCTCCGAACGCGAATGCCGCTGCCTGGCGCACAAGAACGCGGCGCTGGCGCACTGTCCCAGTTCCAACCTGTTCATCGGCTCCGGCCTGTTCGACCTTGGCCGCGCCCAGCAATACGGCATCCGCGTCGGCATCGGTAGCGACGTCGGCGGCGGCACCAGCCTGTCGCTGCTGGCCAACCTCGCCGACGCCTACAAGATCCAGCAATTGCGCGGCACCAGCCTCGATCCGTTCCAGGCGCTCTACCTGGCCACCCTCGGCGGCGCCAGGGCGCTCGACCTGGACGGCCTGGTCGGTAACTTCCTGCCCGGCCGCGAAGCCGACTTCGTCGCCCTCGACCTGGCCGCCACGCCGATGATCGCCCAGCGCATGGAGCATGCGCGCGGCCTGGCCGATACCCTGTTCGTGCTGAACACCCTGGGCGACGACCGCGCGGTGGCGGAGACCTGGGTGATGGGGGAGCGGCGCCATGTGAAGGGGTGAGAGTCTCTTTCCCGCGTTGGCTCGGCCCGTCGCTGCATGCCACCTCCTCGCGCCGTAGAGAAAAGACGCCGTTCGGCGGGCGGCCGAAGCTCGCGTTACTCCATCCGCGCCCTCACGACACCGCCACCGCCTCCAGGAAGCGCTCCAGCACCAGGTTCGGCCGGCGTCCCTTGCGGGTCACGATGGTCAGCGCGATGGCATAGTGGAAACGCTCCGGCAGCAGGGGCCGCAGCATCCCGGCGGCGACCCAGTCGGCAGCGTAGTGCGACGGCAGGTAGCCGATGAAGTTGCCGGTCAGGATCAGGAATGCCATGCCCTCGCGGTCCGAGGCGCTGGCGCTGTTGTTCAGCTCCTGGTGGCGCGCCTGGGCTTCGGCGGGCAGGCGGTAGCTGGGCGCCACGGCGTCCGCGGCGAGCACCTCGTCCACCGCGATATCGCCGTCGGCGCGCTCGAACAGTGCGTGGCCGCGGCTGCAATAGAGCTGCGCGTGCTCGTCATACAGCGGCAGGTACTCGAGCCCCGACAGCGGACTGATCAACGGCACCACGCCGACATGCAGGTGGCCGTCGAGCACGCCCAGTTCGATCTCGTTGGGGGTGGTCATGCCGATGTTGATCCGCACCTGCGGTCCCTGCCCCTTGAGCGCGCTGAGAGCGTGGGTGATGCGCATCTGCGGCAGGGTCACCAGGTTGTTGATGATGCCGATGTTGAGTTCGCCGCGCAGGTGCTGGTGCAGGTCGTTGACCTCGGCGCGGAACCCCTCCAGCGCCGCCAGCAGGGTCTGGGTCGCGCGATAGACCTCGCGGCCCTCGTCGGTCAGGGCGAAGCCGGCGCGGCCGCGCTGGCACAGGCGCATGCCCAGGCGCTTCTCCAGGTCGCCCATGTGCAGGCTGATCGCCGAGCGGCTGAGGCCGAGGGTGCTCTCGGCGGCGGAGAAACTGCCGCACTCGACGATGGTCTTGAAGATGCGCAGCAGGCGGATATCGAAATCGCTGACCTGGCCGAGCGACGGGTTGCGGGATTTGGCCATTATTGTTTTACCCAGTCGAAACTAAACGTGAGAAGAATAAGCTTTATCTAACCTTTCGTCAGGGCCAAGCTTGATCCAACGCTCCGCCGCCGCGTGCGCGGAACCTTCCAACAAGAAAGCCCGAGGATCGAACGATGAACCAGCCGCTCAACGTGGCCCCGCCGGTTTCCAGCGAACTCAACCTGCGCGCCCACTGGATGCCCTTCTCCGCCAACCGCAACTTCCAGAAGGACCCGCGGATCATCGTCGCCGCCGAAGGCAGCTGGCTGACCGACGACAAGGGCCGCAAGGTCTACGACAGCCTGTCCGGCCTGTGGACCTGCGGCGCCGGCCACTCGCGCAAGGAAATCCAGGAGGCGGTGGCTCGCCAGCTCGGTACCCTCGACTACTCGCCGGGCTTCCAGTACGGCCATCCGCTGTCCTTCCAGTTGGCCGAGAAGATCGCCGGGTTGCTGCCAGGCGAACTGAACCACGTGTTCTTCACCGGTTCCGGCTCCGAGTGCGCCGACACCTCGATCAAGATGGCCCGCGCCTACTGGCGCCTGAAAGGCCAGCCGCAGAAGACCAAGCTGATCGGCCGCGCCCGCGGCTACCACGGGGTCAACGTCGCCGGCACCAGCCTCGGCGGGATCGGCGGCAACCGCAAGATGTTCGGCCAGCTGATGGACGTCGACCACCTGCCGCACACCCTGCAACCGGGCATGGCGTTCACCCGCGGGATGGCCCAGACCGGCGGCGTCGAGCTGGCCAACGAGCTGCTCAAGCTGATCGAGCTGCACGACGCCTCGAACATCGCCGCGGTGATCGTCGAGCCGATGTCCGGCTCCGCCGGCGTACTGGTACCGCCGGTCGGCTACCTGCAGCGCCTGCGCGAGATCTGCGACCAGCACAACATCCTGCTGATCTTCGACGAGGTGATCACCGCCTTCGGCCGCCTGGGCACCTACAGCGGCGCCGAGTACTTCGGCGTCATCCCGGACCTGATGAACGTCGCCAAGCAGGTCACCAACGGCGCCGTGCCGATGGGCGCGGTGATCGCCAGCAGCGAGATCTACGACACCTTCATGAACCAGGCGCTGCCCGAGCACGCGGTGGAGTTCAGCCACGGCTACACCTACTCCGCGCACCCGGTCGCCTGCGCCGCCGGCCTCGCCGCGCTGGACATCCTGGCCAGGGACAACCTGGTGCAGCAGTCCGCCGAGCTGGCGCCGCACTTCGAGAAGGGCCTGCACGGCCTGCAAGGCGCGAAGAACGTCATCGACATCCGCAACTGCGGCCTGGCCGGCGCGATCCAGATCGCCCCGCGCGACGGCGATCCGACCGTACGTCCGTTCGAGGCCGGCATGAAGCTCTGGCAACAGGGTTTCTACGTGCGCTTCGGCGGCGATACCCTGCAATTCGGCCCGACCTTCAACGCCAGGCCGGAAGAGCTGGACCGCCTGTTCGACGCGGTCGGCGAAGCGCTCAACGGCATCGCCTGATGAGCGGCCGCCCGCAAGCCGTACCCACCGTGCAGGTGGACAACGCCGAGGTGATCGTGACCGAATGGCGCTTCGCCCCCGGCGCGGAAACCGGGCGCCACCGCCACGGCCACGACTATGTGGTGGTACCGCTGACCGACGGCACGCTGCTGCTGGAAACCCCCGAGGGCGACCGCCACGCGCCGCTGGTCGCCGGACAGGCCTACTTCCGCAAGGCCGGCGTCGAGCACAACGTGATCAACGCCAGCGCACACGAAGTGGTCTTCGTCGAGACCGAGATCAAGTAATCCGCACCCGCTCCCCAGGGAGCGGGTAAAGGGAAAGGGCCACGGCCCTTTCGTCACCCCTAGCGAAGAGAGAACAAGACAAGATGGGCACCCTCCACCACCTGATCAACGGCGAAATGGTCGCCGACAACGGCCGCAGCGCCGACGTCTTCAACCCCTCCACCGGCGAAGCCATCCACAAGGTCCCGCTGGCCGACGGCAAGACCCTGCAGAAAGCCATCGATGCCGCCAAGGCCGCTTTCCCGGCCTGGCGCAACACCCCGCCGGCCAAGCGTGCACAGGTGCTGTACCGCTTCAAGCAACTGCTGGAGCAGAACGAGGCGCGGATTTCCAAGCTGATCAGCGAAGAGCACGGCAAGACCCTGGAAGACGCCGCCGGCGAACTCAAGCGCGGCATCGAGAACGTCGAGTACGCCTGCGCCGCCCCGGAAATCCTCAAGGGCGAGTACAGCCGCAACGTCGGCCCGAACATCGACGCCTGGAGCGACTTCCAGCCGATCGGCGTGGTCGCCGGGATCACCCCGTTCAACTTCCCGGCGATGGTGCCGCTGTGGATGTACCCGCTGGCCATCGCCTGCGGCAACACCTTCATCCTCAAGCCCTCCGAGCGCGACCCCAGCTCCACCCTGCTGATCGCCGAGCTGTTCCACGAAGCCGGCCTGCCGAAGGGCGTGCTGAACGTGGTGCACGGCGACAAGGAAGCCGTGGACGGCCTGCTCCAGGCGCCGGAAGTGAAAGCCATCAGCTTCGTCGGCTCGACCCCCATCGCCGAATACATCTATGCCGAGGGCACCAAGCGCGGCAAGCGCGTGCAGGCCCTGGGCGGCGCGAAGAACCATGCGGTGCTGATGCCCGACGCCGACCTCGACAACGCCGTCAGCGCGCTGATGGGTGCCGCCTACGGCTCCTGCGGCGAGCGCTGCATGGCGATCTCGGTGGCGGTATGCGTCGGCGACCAGGTGGCCGACGCGCTGATCGCCAAGCTGGTTCCGCAGATCAAGGCGCTGAAGATCGGCGCCGGCACTTCCTGCGGCCTCGACATGGGCCCGCTGGTCACTGCCGCCGCGCAGGCCAAGGTCACCGGCTACATCGACAGCGGCGTGGCCCAGGGTGCGGAGCTGGTGGTGGACGGCCGCGGCTACCAGGTCGCCGGCCACGAGAACGGCTTCTTCCTCGGCGGCAGCCTGTTCGACCGGGTGACCCCGGAAATGACCATCTACAAGGAAGAGATCTTCGGCCCGGTGCTGTGCGTGGTTCGCGTCAACAGCCTGGAAGAGGCCATGCAGTTGATCAACGACCACGAATACGGCAACGGCACCTGCATCTTCACTCGCGACGGCGAGGCCGCCCGCCTGTTCTGCGACGAGATCGAGGTCGGCATGGTCGGCGTCAACGTCCCGCTGCCGGTGCCGGTGGCCTACCACAGCTTCGGCGGCTGGAAGCGCTCGCTGTTCGGCGACCTCCACGCCTACGGCCCGGACGGCGTGCGCTTCTACACCCGGCGCAAGGCCATCACCCAGCGCTGGCCGCAGCGGGCCAGCCACGAGGCCTCGCAATTCGCCTTCCCCAGCCTCTGAAGGCTGACGACAACAGGCATGGTCGGTAACGACCATGCCTTTTTTCTTTTTCCGCAATCAGGAGTCCGCAACGTTCCACCGCCGTGAAACCTCACCCACGGCCGCACCCATGGCGTCGCCCACAAGGCGGGCCAGACCTTGCCCAAGAACAATTAAAGGGTCTCAACGATGTCCAAAGTCGTACTGGCTTCACAACTGCCGAACAAGCGCAACGCCTCGCTCGCGCCCGGCCTGAAACAACGCCACGTCACCATGCTGTCGATCGCCGGGGTGATCGGCGCCGGCCTGTTCGTCGGCTCCGGCCATGCCATCGCCGCCGCCGGCCCGGCCGCCCTGCTCGCCTACCTGATCGCCGGCACCCTGGTGGTGCTGGTCATGCGCATGCTCGGCGAAATGGCGGTCGCCTCCCCCGATACCGGTTCCTTCTCCACCTACGCCGATCGCTCCATCGGCCGCTGGGCCGGTTTCACCATCGGCTGGCTCTACTGGTGGTTCTGGGTGCTGGTGATCCCCCTCGAAGCGATCGCCGCCGCGGCCATCCTCAACGCCTGGTTCCCGGCCATCGACACCTGGATCTTCGCCCTCGCGGTGACCTTCCTGCTCACCGTCACCAACCTCTTCAGCGTGGCCCGCTACGGCGAGTTCGAATTCTGGTTCGCGCTGCTCAAGGTGATCGCCATCATCGCCTTCATCGTGCTCGGCGCGGTGGCCATCGTCGGCGGCCTGCCGGAACGCGAGGTCAGCGGCCTGTCCAGCCTGATGGCGAGCCACGGCGGCTTCGTGCCGAACGGCTACGGCGCGGTGCTCGGCGCCCTGCTGACGACCATGTTCAGCTTCATGGGCACCGAGATCGTCACCATCGCCGCCGCCGAGTCCAAGGACCCGGCGAAGCAGATCACCCGCGCCACCAACTCGGTGATCTGGCGGATCGGCCTGTTCTACCTGGTGTCGATCTTCATCGTGATCTCGATCGTGCCGTGGAACGACCCGCTGCTGATCCAGGTCGGCTCCTACCAGCGCGCCCTGGAGCTGCTGGACATCCCGCACGCCAAGCTGATCGTCGACCTGGTGGTACTGGTCGCCGTGGCCAGCTGCCTGAACTCGGCGATCTACACCTCGTCGCGGATGGTCTTCTCCCTGGCCAAGCGCGGCGACGCCCCGAGCGTGCTCAAGCTGACCAACACCGCCCACGTACCACGCCCGGCGGTGCTGGCCAGCACCGCGGTGGGCTTCCTCACCACCATCGTCAACTACTTCGCACCGGAGAAGGTCTTCACCTTCCTCCTCGCCAGCTCCGGCGCCGTGGCGCTACTGGTGTACCTGGTGATCGCCGTGGCCCAGTTGCGCATGCGCAAGCAATTGCAGGCCAGCGGCCAGCCCATCGAGTTCCGCATGTGGCTATATCCCTGGCTGACCTGGGCGGTGATCCTGTTCATCGTCGCCGCGCTGAGCATCATGCTGATCATGCCGGAGCACCGTCACGAGGTGTTCGCCACCGCTCTGCTGACGATCTTCACCGTCTGCCTCGGGCTGCTCAACGCGCGACGCAAGCCGCGCCTCGGCGAGGACTACGCCGGGAAGACGGCGCGGGTCTGAGTCCACCACCGGGGGAAGAACCCAGACAGCCCTCCAAAGAAAAGCCCGGCCAATGGCCGGGCTTCTTCAGGCAAGGTCGTCTCAGACCTTCCTGACGAATTCCGATTTCAGCTTCATCGCGCCAATGCCGTCGATCTTGCAATCGATGTCGTGGTCGCCGTCCACCAGGCGGATGTTCTTCACCTTGGTGCCGACCTTCACCACCAGCGAGGAACCTTTCACTTTCAGGTCCTTGATCACGGTGATGGTATCGCCGTCCTGGAGAACGTTGCCCACCGAGTCCTTGATCACCTTGCCATCATCGGACGCCGTAGCGGCCTCGTTCGGCGACCATTCATGGGCGCACTCCGGGCAGACCAGCAGCGCACCATCCTCGTAGGTGTATTCGGAGTTGCATTGGGGACAGGGCGGCAGCGTGCTCACGGCATTCTCTCTTCAGCGGGGGGACGAAAACCGCAGATTATATAGGGTTTATCGCTCCCCTGCCGAACCGCCTCAGAGCCCCTTGGTCTTCGGCGCGCCGACGGCCGGCCCGGAGAAGTCGAGGGTGCCCTTTTCGCTGAAGCGCACGGTGCCGAACAGGCCTCCGGCGAGCTTGCCCTTCACCACGTAGGGCATGCCCCGGGTCGGCGCGTTGTTGCTCAGGCCCCAGGCCTGGCGGAAGGCGGAAAAGGCGGAGACGGTCAGCGGCACGCTCACCACCCGCTCGCCGAAGCGCGGCACCTCGCCGGTCTGGTCGCTGACGCCGCTGGCCAGGGGCTGGCCGTTGACGTCGAGGTCGAGGGCGATGCCGTTGTATTCGATCGGCTCGTCGTTGGGGTTCTGTACCCGCAGCTTGACCATGAAGCGCATCTCCATGCCTTGCCCCGGCAGGGGTTCCAGGCCGACCAGGTCGATACGCAACGGATCGCGCTGGCCGAAGGTGCTGCAGGCGCTCAACAGGACGCCCAGGCACAGGGCCGGCAGCAGGCGGCCGAGGTTCGCAGGCAGGCGCATGGGTTCTCCTCCTTGGGTCGAATGTGCGCCCATGGTGCCACAGCCGCTAGAATTCGCCGCGCAGCCGATCCGGCTGCGCCAATGGACAAAGGACATGCCCATGCCTACACGCGTTCTGCGCGGCCTCGTCGCCGCCCTCCCACTGTTCCTCGCCGCCTGCTCGGACTCCGCTCCATCCAGCGAGGAGATCGCCCGCCTGCTCGCCGAGCGCGGCTTCGACAAACCCGCCTGCGCCAGCTCCACCCTGTTCAAGACGTTCCCGGTGACGCTCTCCGACAGCTTCTCCGGCCCCGGCCCGGCGAAAGGCAACGCTGCGGTCTACGACGCGCTGGTCGGCGTCGGCCTGCTGCGCCGCGACGGCGATTCCTACGACCTCACGCCCGCCGGCCGCGAGGACTACAAGCCCGAGTCGAAGGCCTTCTGCTACAGCAGCGGCTTCGACGTCAGCGTCCGTTCGGTGGACCCCGCCAAGCCCGACGACTACGGCCCGGCCGTGGAAAAGGGCTGGTTGGTCACCGTCGAGGTCAAGCCACGCGAAGTGAAGGACTGGGCGAAGAACCCCGAGGTGCTCAAGCAGGCCAGCCTGACCACCCTGCAACAGATCACCCAACCACAGGTCGGCCAGGTCTCGCTGGTCAAGCCACGCGGCGAGGAAGGCTACAAGCTCGTCAACACCCGCTTCTCGCCCAGGCAGGGCTTCCACTTCAACCAGGCCTGGTAATCCCGCGCCACCCTTCCGCCCGCCCCGCTCGGGGCGGGCTCCTCATTCAACCCACTGATCGATAAAGGTTTTTTCGTCGGACGAAACAGCCTGGCGATTGCTCGCCCGAGGGCTTTCGTATACATTCGTTTTCACTGTAAACACCGTATACAACGAAAACGAAGCTGATCAGAAAATGAGCACCGTAGTCTCGTTCCGCGCCGATGACGCCCTGGTCGCGGCCCTCGATGAACTGGCCCGCGCCACCCACCGCGACCGCCCGTATCACCTGCGGCAGGCGCTCGCGCAGTACCTGGAAAGGCAGCAGTGGCAGGTCGCTGCCATCGATGAAGGCTTGGCCGATGCCAATGCCGGTCGCCTGCTGGAACACACCGAGATCGAGAAGCGCTGGGGGCTGCAATGAGCCTGAAGTGGACCCGCAAGGCGGCCGCCGACCTGGACGCCATCTACGACCATTACGTCGTGCTGATCGGCCCGGAAAAAGCCCTGAAAGCCGTCCAGGACATCGTCGAGCAGGTGAAACCGCTGCAGCAGGTAGCCAACCAGGGGGCAGGGCGGCCCAGCGAGGTGCCAGGCGTACGCACCCTGACCCTGGAGCGCTGGCCGTTCAGCGCCCCTTTTCGGGTAAAAGGTAAGGAAATCCAGATTTTGCGCATCGACAGGGTCGAAATTACCCCCTAAAAGTGGTCACACGGTTACAAGATGTTTCAAAACGAATATTTACCTTGACTTGTACGTAGTTACTTATTTCGGACAAAACATCCATAACTCACAAGAAATGGACATTTTTCGACCAGAAAAATGAGAGCGACCAACTTGCGACCACTGCAACCTGATTAGTTCTTTAACTGACTTATGCTTCGCTCCCATACGCATCCGTATTTTTCCGAAACCCGACGACCTCGCCCGCTGGGCACGCTTTCTCGCGCTTTTTCCGGTGATTTTTTCCCAGACGCAGTCTCCCGCAAGGAGGAACCGGCATGGATTCGCTGAAAGGCATGGCGATCTTCGCCACTGTGGTGGACAAGGGCTCGATGGCAGCCGCGGCCCAGAGCCTGGGCATGACCCCTTCGGCAGTCAGCCAGCAGATCCGCAAGCTGGAGAGCCGCGCCCAGGTCACTTTGCTGCATCGCACCACCCGCCGGCTGACCCTGACCGAGGCCGGCGAGGCGTTCTATCGCAGTTGCGCGCAGATGCTGGCGATCGCCGAGGAAGCCGAGCGGCGGCTTGGCGAATGGCGCGATGCGCCGGTGGGCGAGTTGCGCTTGGCGGCGCCGGTGGGGTTCTCCGGCACGCTGATCACCCAGGCGCTGAAACCGTTGCTGGAGAACCACCGCCAGTTGCGCCTGCAACTGTTCTTCCAGGACGAGCGCATCGATCTGGTCGCCGAGCGCATCGACCTGGCGATCCGCGTCGGCAATCTCGCCGACTCCAGCCTGGTGGCGCGCCACCTCGGCGACTGGAGCAGCGTGCTCTGCGCGGCGCCGGCCTATTTGCGCCAACGGGCGCCGATCAACCGTCCGGAGCAGTTGACCGAGGTCGACTGGATTTCCCTGAACACCTCGAACCACCTCAACCACCTGACGCTCAGCGGGCCGGACGGGGAAGTCTGCAAACTGCGCCTGGAGCCACGGGTGGCCGCCAACGGGATGCTCGCGGTGCGTCAGTTCACCCTCGACGGACTCGGCGTGTCCTACCAGCCGCTGCCGGAGGTGCGCGACGCGCTGAACGACGGGCGCCTGCAACAGCTATTGCCGGAGTGGAGGATTCCCGGGCTCGGCATCTATGCGGTGACGCCACGGCGCGAGGCCCAGCCGGCCAAGGTGAAGGTCGCCATCGAGGCGCTGCGGCGAGCGTTCGCCACGGACGGGGATGAGCGCTGGAGCTGACCGACGGACTGCCGGCCAGCTCCAGGTACCGTCAGGAGAAGCGGCCGAGGGTCAGGGTGACCTCGCCGATGTCCGTGCCCGTGGCGTTGCCGCCGCTGGTGATGCCGGCATAGTCCGCCGATGCCGGCGTGAAGCCCCAGGTGTTGGTGGCGCCGGATTTCCACGGGTCATCCCAGCTGAAGGTGCCCATCTTGGTGTTGCCGTCGTAGCAGTCGAAGCTGCCCTGGGTGCCGGACGAAGCGTTCTCCCGTCCGCAGGAGGCGATCCATTGCGGGCTGCCGGCCTGCACGTTCATGCTGCTGACTTCCTCGGTGGAAATCTCGTCGTCCTTGTTGGTGTAGCGGTAGAACTTGCCCCATTGCAAGGTGGCGTTGCGGATGCCCACCGTGCCGATGGATTTGGATACCACGACCTTCACTGCGATCCATTCTGCGTATGCCATGTCGATCTCCGTTAACCATGCGTTCACAGCTTCCTGTAGGACGTCACGGACAGGACCGGGCGCTCACAACGGACCCTTGGCTACTTCGACCAGCACGGCGCCATCCCTGACCCGCTTCACTATAGGCTGGCCACCAGCCACCACCGCCTGCCAGATCTGGTAGGCGGCGGCCGGGGAGGTCAGGCCCTCCGGCGTTTTTCCCCGCGAGGGGCCTTCATGCCGAATGCCTCGCGCAGGTCGGTGGTGGGTGGCGGCAGGAAGCGCATGCGGGCGAACAGGCCTCGCAGGTAAGCGTCCATCAGCGCAGCCGCCGCCGCGCTGTCGCCGTCCTCCAGGGCATCGAGCAGGGCGCGCTGCGCGGCGCAGGCCTCGGCGGTATAGACCGCCCCCTTGTTCAGCGCGATGTCCAGCGAGGCGCGTGCCACCAGGCCACGGACGAAACCCTGCAGCAAGGGATTCTCGGTCAGTTCGGCCAGGCGCAGGTGGAAGCGCCCGGCGAGACGGATCAGCCCGGCGCTGTCGCGGGCCGCGAGGCAAGCCTGCTCCTCGTCGACCAGCGCCCGTAGCTCGGCAAGGGCGGCGGGATCCAGCCCCGCGGGCAGTTGCCGCACCACTTCGCTTTCCACCAGCAGGCGCGCGTCCAGCACCTGCCGCGCCTGGCGCTCGTCCGGGCGGGCGACGCTGGCGACTTCCTTCGGCGGCATCACCACCGCGCCGTCCTCGGCGAGACGGGTGAGGGCACGCTGGATGGTGCCGTTGCTGACCCGGAAGATCTGCCCGAGGGTTTCCTTGCTCAGCTTGGCGGCCGGCGCCAGGCGCTTTTCCAGGATTGCCGTGTAGATGCTTTCGTAGACGAAATGGCTGGTGGGGCGCAGCGCGGCGCCCTGCTGGGTACGTGCTTCGAATCCGACCATGTTCACACCTGTCGAGTCGTGCTTGTGGGCCTTCGCAGGCGGCGGACGAAAGCCGTCCGGGCGCCGCGACGGTCCCGGGTTGGAACCCTGGCGCGGGCGATCAGACCTGCGGCAAGCGCAGGTCGATGTTCAGGCGCGCGCCTTCGTTGAGGATGTGCTGGCGCATCGCCTGGCTCGCCCGCTCGCTGTCGTGCTGGCGGATCGCACGGAGGATGGCGTCGTGTTCCTGGAGGATCTCCTCGGCGTATTCCGGCTGGCGGCGCACCAGGTTGTCGCTGCGTTCCAGGGCGCTGCCGATCTGTTCGGAAACGCTGAGGAAGATCGGGTTCGAGGTGAGCTTCACCAGGCGCCGGTGGAAGGCCGTGTAGGCCTCAACCAGAGCCTGCGGGTCGCCATCCTCGACCGCTTCGCGCAGGTCCAGCAGCAACAGCCGCAGTTCGCTGATCTCCGCCGCCCCGGCGCTCTGCGCGACGATGCCGACGATGAACGGCTCCAGCGCATAGCGCAGTTGCAGGACGTCTTCCATGGTCGCCTCGCCGGGCGCCGCGACCTCGCGCAGCGGTTCGCTGCGTTCGAGGACCATCACGCCCTTGCCCGGCAGCGAACGGACCACGCCCAGGGTCTCCAGGACCATGATCGCCTCGCGCAGGCTCGGCCGGCTGATTTCCATCTGCTCAGCCAGCTCGCGCTGGCCGGGCAACATCTGGCCGGCGACCCAGCGACCCTGCTCGATGGTGTCGAGCAGGCGCTGGGCAACCGCGTTGACCAGCTTGGACGAAGAAAACATGTCGCCTCCCTTTACTTGCCAATCGGACGTGCAACGCGCCTCGGCGCGTCAGCCATGCAGCTTGCCTTCCCCGGCCACCGCACTGCGCTTGAGCGGCTCGCCGTCGGCCTTGGCCGGCGCCTCCAGGCGCCCGTCGAGTATGGCCTGCGCGCGCGGCATATCGATGTCGTTTTCCCAGCGGGCGATGGTCACGGTGGCCACGCAGTTGCCGATCAGGTTGGTCAGCGCGCGGCCGATGCCCATGAACCAGTCCACCGAAAGCACCAGCACCAGGCCGGCCACCGGGATCGCCGGCACCGCGGTGAGGGTGGCGGCGAGGATCACCAGGGCCGAGCCGGGAATGCCGTGGGCGCCCTTGGAGGTGACCAGCGAAACCAGCAGGATGGTGATCAGGTCGGTCATCGCCAGCGGCGTGCCGGTGACGTGGGCGATGAACACCACCGCCAGGGTCAGGTAGATCGAGAATCCGTCGAGGTTGAACGAGTAGCCGGTGGGAATCACCAGGCCTACCGTGGAGCTACGGATGCCCATGTGCTCGAGCTTGCGCATCACCTGCGGCAGCACCGCGTCGGAGGAGGCGGTGCCCATCACGATCAGCAGCTCTTCGCGGAAGTAGCGCAGGAACGGCAGCATGCGCACCCCGGAGAGACGCAGGACGCTGCCGAGCACCGCCATGACGAAGACCAGGCAGGTGGCGTAGAACACCAGCACCAGCGCGCCCAGGTGGCTGAGCGAGTCGACGCCGTAGCGGGCGGTGGTGAAGGCCACCGCGCCGAACACGCCGAGCGGTGCCAGGCGCACGATCATGCCCATGATGCGGAACACGATGTGGCTGAATTCGTTGATCAGGCGGGCCACGCCGCTGGCCTGCTCGCCGACCAGGTTCAGGGCGCTGCCGAACAGCACGGAGAACAGCAGGACCTGGAGGATGTCGTTCTCGGCGAAGGCGCTGAACACAGAGGTCGGGATCAGGCCCATGAGGAATGCCACGGGGCCATGGATTTCCTGGGTGCGCCCGGTATACAGGGCGACGTCGCCGGCGGGCAGTTCGTTGAGATGGATGTTGGCGCCGCTGCCCAGGCCCAGGCTGTAGGCGACCACCAGGCCGAGGACCAGGGCGATGGTGGTGAGGATTTCGAAGTAGATCACCGACTTCAGGCCGATGCGGCCGACCTTCTTCAGGTCGCCGGCGCCGGAGATGCCGTTGACCACCACGCAGAAGACGATCAGTGCGATGAGCATCTTGATCAGCTTGATGAAGCCATCGCCCAGCGGCTTCATCTGCACGGCCAGGTCGGGAATGCCGACCCCGCAGATGACGCCTATCACCAGGCCAATCACGACTTGCAGGAATATCGAGCGGGAACAGCGCTTGATGAACATCGCAGGAGTCTCCATTCGGCGCTTCCATCGGGCCTCGCGGAGGCGGGCGATGAACGCATTTTTATTGTGGTATTACCGGTCTGACCAGTTCAGCCTATACGCAAAGAAGTCGGCCTGACAAGCCGCTATCGGCGGGCGCGACGAATGGCCAGGAACCGCGGCACGCGCGGGCCGCAGCCGGGAGAAGGGCGCTCGGATGGCGCAAGGCGGCGGGCCAGAGCGGCTCGCCGCGGGGAAGGGGAGGTCAGCCGGCAAGGGCCTCGGCGACGAAATCGAGGCGATCCTGGCCGAAGAACAACTGGTCGCCGACGAAGAAGCTGGGCGCGCCGAAGACGCCGCGCCGCACCGCCTCTTCGGTGGTCGCCTTGAGCCCCTCCTTGACCTGCTCGTCGCCAACCAGGCGGAGGAACTCATCCGGATCGAACCCGGCCTCCGCCAACACCTGGGCGACCACCTCGGGCTTGCCGAGGTTCTGCTGTCGTACCCACAACGCTTCGAACACCGCTTTCAGGTAGGGATGGAACCCTTCGCCGCCGAGATAGCCCTGGGCGCCGCGCATCAGCGTCAGGGTGTTGATCGGGAAGGCCGGGTTGAAGGCCAGCGGCACGCCGTAGCGTTTCGCATAGCGCGCCAGGTCGTGGAGGGTGTAGCGCCCCTTGGCCGGCACCTCGATCGGCGAATGGTTGCCGGTGGCCTTGAACACGCCGCCCAGCAGCATCGGCCGCCAGGCGATGCTCGCGCCATGGGCGGCGGCGATGCGCGGCAGTTGGGTCCAGGCGAGGTAGGTGGTGGGACTGCCGAAGTCGAAGAAGAACTCGATTTGCTTGCTCATGCGTGGCTCTTTCCGTGGCGGGGATCAGAAGGTTTCCATCCAGGGGCGCAGGTCCAGTTCGTGTACCCAGCAGTCGCGCGGCTGGCAGTGGATCTGCCAGTAGGTCTCGGCGATGTGCTCGGGATCGAGGATGCCGTCCTGCTCCTTGCGCTTGTACAGCTCGGGCAGGGTTTCGCGGATGAAGTCGGTGTCGATGGCGCCGTCGATGATCGGGTGGGCGACGTGGATGCCCTTCGGCCCCAGCTCGCGCGCCATGCTCTGGGCCAGGGCACGCAGGGCGAACTTGGCGCCGGAGAACGCGGCGAAATGCGCGCGTCCGCGCAGCGAGGCGGTGGCGCCAGTGAAGATGATCGTTCCGCGCTGCCGCGGCAGCATCACCCGCGCCGCCTCGCGGCCGGTGAGGAAGCCGCCGAAGGCGGCCATCTCCCAGACCTTGCGATAGACCCGTTCGGTGGTTTCGGTGATCGGGAACCAGACGTTGGCGCCGACGTTGAAGATCACCGCCTCCAGCGCACCGACCTCACCCTCGATGCGGGCGAAGAGGTCGATCACCTGCTGCTCCTGGCGTGCGTCGCAGCCGCAGGCCAGGGCCTCGCCGCCTTGGTCGCGGATGGCCTGCACCAGCGGCTCCAGCTTCTCCGCGTTGCGCCGGGCGACGCACGCCACGTAGCCCTCGCGGGCGAACCGCCGGGCGATGGCGCCACCGGTGGCGTCGCCGGCGCCCATTACCAGAACCGCTTTGCGCTGGGTCATTGCAGAGGCCTCTCTTGTTAGTTCTTTTTTAGAACCCAATAGAGACGATAGTTAGTTCTTAAAAGGAACTTGTCAACTGGCAAGGGCTCGAGTGATATCCGCGCACCAATTACTCTGCCTGTCCCGGCCTGCCCGGCACGTCCTCTCCCTGAAGAGAGGGGACCGGTCGGCGGAGCCTGGTACGACAGCGTCCTTCCTGCCGTAACGCCATCGGCGTTTATCCGCCGATTCGCGTCGGCGGCCAGGCCTGGAACGCTCAGCCGCGCCGCAGCAGGCGCCCCTTCCAGAACAGCCCCTCGCGTACCGTCACGTCCCGCGCGTGCAGCGGCTCACCGCATTCGGAACAGACCAGCACGCCATGCATGTGCTGGCCGCAATGCTTGTGCACATGCTCGAGTGGCGGCCCCTCGACGCCGGCGAGGTGGCGGTCGCCCCAGTTCACCAGGGAAAGGATGGCCGGGTACAGTTCCATCCCTTTCTCGGTAAGCCGGTATTCCTCGCGCAGCGGCCGTTCCTGGTAGGGCACCTTGGCCAGTATCTCCGCTTCGACAAGGCGCTTGAGGCGGTCGGCGAGGACGTGGCGGGTCACGCCGAGGCTGCGCTCGAAGTCGTCGAAACGGCGCACGCCGAGAAAGCAGTCGCGCAATACCAACAGGGTCCAGCGATCGCCGAGGATCGCCAGCACCCGCGCCAGCGAACAGGGTTGTTCGCTCAGTTCTTCCCAACGCATGAGACACCTCCAGCCGTTCGGCAAAGGATAGCCGCGTGGGTTCTGAAACGAAACCGACCGGCCACGCCTTTCCAGCGGCCCGCCGCCCATGGCATAACCGCGTTCCTGTCTCCTGTCCCGGAATCCCGACCATGTCGCTCGACTGGACCTGCAAGCACCACGCCGACCTCACCCTGAAGGAACTCTACGCGCTGCTGCAATTGCGCACCGAGGTCTTCGTGGTGGAACAGAAATGCCCCTACCAGGAAGTCGACGGCCTCGACCTGGTCGGCGATACCCATCACCTGATGGCCTGGCGCGACGGCCAGTTGCTCGCCTACCTGCGCCTGCTGGACCCGGTTCGCCACGAGGGCCAGGTGGTGATCGGCCGGGTGGTCAGTTCCTCGGCCGCGCGCGGCCAGGGGCTTGGTCACCAGTTGATGGAACGCGCGCTGCAGGCGGCGGAGCGCCTCTGGCTGGACACCCCGGTATACCTCTCGGCCCAGGCCCACCTGCAGGGCTACTACAGCCGCTATGGCTTCGTCGCAGTCACCGAGGTCTACCTGGAAGACGACATCCCGCACATCGGCATGCGCCGGGCCTGAGGCCCGGAACGCCGCGGACGGTGGGGGAAGGAAAGGGAATCAGGCCTGCGGCTTGAGCACGCCGGGCAGTTGGGCTTCCAGCTTGGCGTTGTTCAGCGGCGCGCGGATGAAGCCGTGCTGCTCGCCGTCCGGGCCGATGATCACCAGGTTGCCGCTGTGGTCGACGGTGTAGTTGGGCTTGCTGGTGTCGGCGGGGATGTAGGGGATGCTCATGGCGTTGGCCAGCTTCTGGATGTTCTCCGGAGTACCGGTGAGCCCCTGGAAGCCGGCGTTGAAGTAGCCCAGGTATTGCTTGATCTGCTGCGGCGTATCGCGGTTCGGATCGACGCTGACGAATACCACCTGCAGGTCGTCGCGCACCTCCTGCGGCAGCTTGCCCTGCAATTCGCGGAGCTGGGCGAGGGTGGTCGGGCAGACATCGGGACAGAAGGTGTAGCCGAAGAACAGCAGGTGCCAGCGACCCTTGAGGCTGGCGGTGCTGACCGCCTGGCCGTCCTGGTTGGTGAACTCCAGCGCCGGCACCTTGCGCGTCTGCGGCAGGATCACGATGCCGGCGTCGAGCAGCACGGTGGGATCGGCCTGGCGCTGGGCGGTGAGCACCTTGTGCACGGTGAGGCCGAGGACCAGGGCGACCAGGGCGACGAGGACGAGGACGGTCTTGTTGACTCGAGTCATGGGTGGGCAAGGCTCTAGAGTGGGATCAGAGAAGCAGCTTCAGCGGCAGATAGTGGTCCACCAGCAGCGCCATGAACAGCAGGAACAGGTAGACGATAGAGTACTTGAAGGTCTTTATCGCCGCATGTGGCCGGCTGTCACAGTAGAGCGCCCAGGCCCAGTCGAGGAAGCGCGCGCCCAGGGCCAGGGCGCAGAGCAGATAGACCAGCCCGCTCATGTGGATGACGAACGGCATCAGGCTCACCGCGAACAGCACCAGGGTATAGAGCAGGATGTGCAGCTTGGTGTAGCGCTCGCCGTGGGTCACCGGCAGCATCGGGATGTCGGCCTTGGCGTATTCGTCCTTGCGGTGGATGCATAGCGCCCAGAAGTGCGGTGGGGTCCAGGCGAAGATGATCAGTACCAGCAACAGCGGCTCGGCGCTCAGGTGGCCGGTGATGGCGACCCAGCCGAGCAGCGGCGGCGCCGCCCCGGCGAGCCCGCCGATGACGATGTTCTGCGGCGTGGCGCGCTTCAGGAAGCCGGTGTAGAGCGCCGCATAGCCGAGCAGCGAGGCGAGGGTCAGCCAGGCCGTCAGCGGGTTGGTGAAGGCCAGCAGCACGGCCATCCCGGCCAGCGCCAGGAGCAGCGCGAAGCCCAGCGCCATGCTCGGCGACACCCGGCCCTCGGCCAGCGGCCGCTTGTGGGTCCGCGCCATGATCGAGTCGATGCGCCGGTCCACCACATGGTTGACCGCCGCCGCCGCACCGGCACAAAGGCCGATGCCGAGGTTGCCGAAGATCAGCACCTGCCAGGGCACGAAGCCATCCAGCGGCGCCTTGGTGGCGAGCAGCATGCCGATCAGCGAGGTGATCAGCATCAGCACCACGACCTTGGGCTTGGTCAGTTCGAGGAAGTCGCGCCAGGTCGGCTGGCTGTGGCGATCGATGACGGTGGCCATATCCTTACCTCCATCCTTCTGTCTGTCAGGCGGCCTTCAGCCGCGAACCTTGCGCCGGCGGCAGCGTGCGGCGCACGCGCTGCGGCGACGGTGCCGGCGCGCGGACGCTGGCCGGCGCGCGCAGGCGATAGTTGACCAGCACCAGGCTGAGCAGCAGCAGGGCGCCACCGCCGTTGTGCGCCACCGCCACCGGCAGCGGCAGGTGCAGCAGCACGTTGCTGATGCCCAGGCCGATCTGCAGCGACAGGCCGAGCAGCATCAGCGCGGTCGGCCAGACCAGGCCGCTGCGCTGCAGGCGCCAGGCGAGCAGCAGGAGGACCAGGGTCACGCACAGCGCGCCGATCCGGTGGGTCATGTGGATCGCCGTGCGCGCGTCGCTGTCGAGCTGGCCGCCGAGGTAGTTGGGGCCGATGTGCTGGGTCAGGTGGAAGCCGTTGGCGAAGTCCATCCGCGGCCACCACTCGCCATGGCAGGTGGGCAGGTCGATGCAGGCCACCGCCGCATAGTTGCTGCTGACCCAGCCGCCGAGGGCGATCTGGCCGATCACCAGGAGCAGGGCCAGCCCCGCCAGTCCGCGGGTCGCCGCCGGGTAGCGCCGCGCCGCGAAGCGTCCGGAGAGGCGCAGGGCGAGGAGAAAGAGCAGCGCCAGGGTGGTGAAGCCGCCGAGCAGATGGGCGGTGACCACCTGCGGCCAGAGCTTGAGGGTCACCGTCCACATGCCGAAGGCGGCCTGCGCGATCACCACCGCGAGCAGCAGCAGCGGCAGCTTCAGCGGTTGGCCGTCGCGCCCGCGGCGGACCAGCGCATGCAACGCCAGGCCAAGGATGAGCAGGCCGAGGGCGCCGGCGAAATAGCGGTGGATCATCTCGTTCCAGCCCTTCTGTGCCTCCACCGGGGCGTCGGGGAAGTGCAGTTCGGCGTGGGCCAGTTGCGCCTCGCTCAGCGGCACGTGGACGAAGCCGTAGCAGCCTGGCCAGTCCGGACAGCCGAGGCCGGCGTGGGTCAGCCGGGTATAGGCGCCGAGCAGGACCACCACGGCGGCCAGCAGGGTCGCCAGCACGGCGACGGTGAAACCGGGTTTGCGGGTTGCGCCTGACATTCGCGGGCCCCTTTTTCTTGTCGTTCTGTCCTCATCGGGCCGGGAACCGCGCCGGCCACGCCGATCAACCGATATGCGAGAGCTTGAGCAGCAGTTGCACGTCCTTCAGCAGCTTCTTGCCGTTAGCCTTGGCGTCGTAGCGCAGCACCAGGTTGCCGTGCGGGTCGACCACCCACAGCAGCGGCCGCTCGCCGCCGCCGGCCTTGTCGTACAGGGCCGGGTCCAGGCCGTAGCGCTGCAGGCGCGGGTAGTCCTGCCTCACCAGGTTGGCGAAGGCCGCCGGCAGCTCGCCGCTGGCGGCCAGGGCGTGGCCGGCGCGCGAGGCTTCGCGGCCGAGGGCGATGTTGACCTGGCGGGCCAGGTAGACCAGTTGCTGGCAGTCCTCGCCGCAAGTGCCCGGCGCGGTCACCAGCAGTTGCCACTGCTCGCCCTGGCTGCGTCCCTGCACGCCGAGGTCGGCGGGGGTCTGGCCGTTGCCGATCAGCGCGCCGCTGTAGCTGCGCCCCTGCGGCACCCAGAAATTCCATTTGTACATGGCGCTGGCGAGCAGCATCGGCCCCACCACCAGGCCGATGATCGCCAGCAGTTGCAGGCGGCCACGGGCGCGGCGCGGACGTTCAGGCATCGGAATCGCGAGACTCATGGTTTTTCTCCCGTGCGCGGCGCACACCGAGGTAGAGGTAGAGGGCGAGCAGGGCCGTCGCCAGGGCGAACCACTGCACGGCGTAGCCGGTGTGCCGCTCCGGCGGCATCGAGACCAGGGGCCAGTCGGTGTCGAAGCTGGCGTCGCCCGGTTCCAGGCGGATTTCCCAGGGCAGCCCGGCGCGACCGAAGGCCTGCCACAGCGCCGGGATGTCGAGCTGGGTCACCAGGCGCGGCCAGCCGCCGGCCGGCGCGTCGGCCAGGTGCAGACCGCCGGGTGGCGGCAGGTAGGTCCAGGCATCGAGCAGGAGGACGCGGTCGGGGGTTTCCAGCGCCGGCGGCGAGCGTCGGTCGCTCCAGGCGACCCAGCCGCGGTTGACCAGCAGCCAGAGGCCGCTGGCCTGGTCGTAGAAGGGTTGCAGCACCTCGACCCCGGCCTGCCCGTTGCGCAGCCGGTTATCCAGCAGCAGCGTATGCCGCTCGTCGAAGCGGCCGTGCAGGCGCACGCGGACGTACGCCGGGTCGCGCAGCCCCTCTAGCTGCCCGGGCGACACCGGCTCGGCGCCGCGCCGGGCCTCGTAGCTGGCCAGCAGGGCGCGCTTCTCGTCGGCCCGCTGCAACTGCCAGGTGCCCAGCCAGAGCAGCACCGGCAGCAGGCCGAGGACTACCAGGGTCGGCAGCAGGCCGGGGCGGAACGCGCCACGCATGCTGCGTCTGTCATTGCGTCCGGCCTCCCCGAGGCGCTGGCTATACTGCATGAATCCCCCCATCGCCGGAGTCCCACCATGTTGAAAGTGGCGATCGTCCTGCTACTGCTGGCTACCCTGGTGAGCCTGTTCAGCGGCCTGTTCTTCCTGGTCAAGGACCAGGGCCATGGTTCCCGCGTGGTCAATTCGCTGACCGTCCGCGTGGTGCTCGCCGCGGCGACCCTGGCGCTGGTCGCCTGGGGCTTCTACAGCGGCGAGCTGAACAGCCACGCGCCCTGGCATTTCTGATTCCCCCGGTGGCGGTCAGATCACGTAGACGAAGATGAACAGGCCGATCCAGACCACATCGACGAAGTGCCAGTACCAACTGGCGGCCTCGAAGCCGAAGTGGTGCTCGGCATCGAAGTGACCGCGCAGGATGCGGATCAGCATGATGCTGAGGATCAGCGCGCCGAGGGTCACGTGGGCGCCGTGGAAGCCGGTGAGCATGAAGAAGGTCGAGCCGTAGATACCGGCGCCGAGGGTCAGGCCCAGCTCGTTGTAGGCGTGCACGTATTCCTCGGCTTGCAGGATCAGGAAGGCGATCCCCAGCAGCACGGTCAACGCCAGCCAGGCCTTGAGCGGGCCGCGCTTGTTCTTCTTCAGGGCGTGGTGGGCGAAGGTCACGGTGAAGCTGGAGGTGACCAGCAGGATGGTGTTGATCAGCGGCAGCTTCCACGGCTCGATCACCGCGCTCGGCGGCGGGAACAGCTTCGGGTCCGGGGTCTGCAGCAGCGGCCAGCTGTACTGGAAGTTCGGCCAGAGCATGTGCGCCACGCCCTTGGCACCCTCGCCGCCGAGCCAGGGACCGGCGAAGTGGCGGACGTAGAACAGCGCGCCGAAGAAGGCGGCGAAGAACATCACCTCGGAGAAGATGAACCAGCTCATGCCCCAGCGGAACGAGCGGTCCATCTGCGCGCTGTAGAGTCCGGCGCGGCTCTCGCGGATGACGTTGCCGAACCAGCCGAACAGCATGTAGGCGATGATCAGCCCGCCGACGAAGAAGATCCACGGGCCATGGGACTCCTTGTGGCCGGCGGTGAGGTCGTTGAACCAGGTACCCAGGCCGAACACCGTCACCAGCAGGCCGATGCTGGCGATGATCGGCCACTTGCTCTGGGCGGGGACGTAATAGTGTTCGTGGCTTGCCATGTTGTTCTCCTTATCGTCCCGCAACCGGTACGGGCGGCTTCCGCGCAGTGATATCGAAGAGGGTGTAGGCCAGCGTCACGTGCCGCACATCCTTGGGCAGATCGCGGTCGACGATGAAGCGCACCGGCATCTCGATGCTCTCGCCGGGTTGCAGCACCTGCTGGGTGAAACAGAAGCATTCGGTCTTGTGGAAGTAGGCGGCGGCCTCGGCCGGGGCGATGCTCGGGATGGCCTGCGCGGTCATCGGCTTGTCGCTCGGGTTGCGCGCGTAGAACACCATCTGGTTCACCGCGCCGGGATGCACCACCAACTGGTCGCCGGCGGAGCGGAACTCCCAGACCATGTCGATATTGTTCGAGGTCATGAACTGCACCTTCACCTCGCGCCCGACATCCACCTGCTGCTCGCCGCTGTAGGCGCTGCCGGCGGTCTTGCCGTTGATCCCCAGGGCGCGGCACATCACGTCGTAGAGCGGCACCAGGGCGAAGCCGAAGGCGAACATCAGCACGGTCACCAGCAGCAGGCGGCCGACCAGGCGGCGGGTATCGACCTTGGCATCGCTCATGGCGCGCTCCTCACTTGACCTCGGGCGGGGTGCTGAAGGTGTGGTAGGGCGCCGGCGAAGGGATGCTCCACTCCAGGCCCTCGGCGCCGTCCCAGGGCTTGGCAGGGGCCGGCTTGCCGCCGCGGATGCACTTGATGACGATGAACAGGAACAGCAGCTGGGTGGTGCCGAACATGAAGGCGCCGATCGACGAAACCATGTTGAAGTCGGCGAACTGCAGGTTGTAGTCGGGGATCCGTCGCGGCATGCCGGCGAGGCCGACGAAGTGCATCGGGAAGAACGCCAGGTTCATGCCGATGAAGCTCATCCAGAAGTGCAGCTTGCCAAGGGTCTCGTCGTACATGTGGCCGGTCCACTTCGGCAGCCAGTAGTAAGCCGAGGCGAAGATGCCGAAGATCGCGCCGGGCACCAGCACGTAGTGGAAGTGGGCGACCACGAAGTAGGTGTCGTGGTACTGGAAGTCCGCCGGGGCGATCGCCAGCATCAGTCCGGAGAAGCCGCCGATGGTGAACAGGATGACGAAGGCCACGGCGAACAGCATCGGCGTCTCGAAGGTCAGCGAACCCTCCCACATGGTGGTCACCCAGTTGAACACCTTCACCCCGGTGGGCACCGCGATCAGCATGGTGGCGTACATGAAGAACAGCTCGCCGGTGACCGGGATGCCGACCACGAACATGTGGTGCGCCCAGACCACGAAGGAGAGGAAGGCGATGCTGGCGGTGGCGTAAACCATCGAGGTGTAGCCGAACAGCGGCTTGCGCGCGAAGGTCGGGATGATCGCACTGACCGCACCGAAGGCGGGCAGGATCATGATGTACACCTCGGGGTGGCCGAAGAACCAGAACACGTGCTGGAACAGCACCGGGTCGCCGCCGCCGGCGGCGCTGAAGAAGCTGGTGCCGAAGTGGATGTCCATCAGCATCATGGTCACCACGCCGGCCAGCACCGGCATCACCGCGATCAACAGGAACGCGGTGATCAGCCAGGTCCAGACGAACAGCGGCATCTTCATCAGGGTCATGCCCGGGGCGCGCAGGTTGAGGATGGTGGCGATCACGTTGATCGCGCCCATGATCGAGCTGATCCCGGCCAGGTGGATGGCGAAGATGAAGAAGGTCACGCTGTGCGGGGCGAAGGTGGTCGACAGCGGCGCGTAGAAGGTCCAGCCGAAGTTGGGGCCGCCGCCGGGCATGAACAGGGTGCTGACCAGCAGGCCGAAGGCCGCCGGCAGCAGCCAGAAGCTGAAGTTGTTCATCCGCGGCAGGGCCATGTCCGGCGCGCCGATCATCAGCGGGATCATCCAGTTGGCCAGGCCGACGAAGGCCGGCATCACCGCGCCGAAGACCATGATCAGGCCGTGCATGGTGGTCATCTGGTTGAAGAACGCCGGCTCGACGATCTGCAGGCCGGGCTGGAACAGCTCGGCGCGGATCACCATGGCCATCGAGCCGCCGAGCAGGAACATCATGAAGCTGAACCACAGGTAGAGGGTGCCGATGTCCTTGTGGTTGGTCGTCAGCACCCAGCGCATCAGGCCCTTGGCCGGTCCGTGGTGGTGGTCGCCGGCATGGTGGTCGGGCGTATCGATCACAGCACTCATGGCGGTCTCCTATTGTTGTTTCTGCTTGTAGGCGACGACGTCTTTCGGGGTGACCATGTCGCCATCGTCGTTGCCCCAGGCGTTGCGCTCGTAGGTGATCACCGCGGCCAAGTCGACCTCGTTGAGCTGCTTGCCGAAGGCCGCCATGGCGGTGCCGGGCACGCCGTTGAAGACCACTTCCAGGTGGTGCTCCTTGGGCCCGGTGACGATCTTCGAGCCCTTCAGCGCAGGGAACATCGGCGGCATGCCCTGGCCTTCGGCCTGGTGGCAGGCGGCGCAGATGGTGTGGTAGACCTTGTCGCCGCGCGCGACCAGTTCTTCCTTGGTCCACTCCTTGCTGGTCAGTTCCTTGACCTTCGCCGCCTCTTCCTTGCGCTTGGCCAGCCACTGGTCGAACTCGGCCTTGGGCTTGACGTCGACCACGATCGGCATGAAGCCGTGGTCCTTGCCGCACAGCTCGGCGCACTGGCCGCGGTAGATGCCGGGCTCGTCGACCTTGGTCCAGGCCTCGTTGACGAAGCCGGGGATGGCGTCGCGCTTGACCGCGAAGGCCGGCACCCACCAGGAATGGATCACGTCGCTGGAGGTGATCAGGAAGCGCACCTTGGTGCCCACCGGCAGCACCAGCGGCTCGTCCACCTCCAGCAGGTAATGCTCGTCCTTCGCCTGCCGGTTGTGGATCTGGTCCTGCGGGGTGGCCAGGTTGCTGAAGTACTCGACGTCCTGGCCCAGGTACTTGTACTGCCACTTCCACTGGTAGCCGGTGACCTGCACGTCCAGCTCCGGCTCGGAAGTGTCGTAGATGTGGATCAGGGTGCGGGTGGCGGGCACCGCCATCACCACCAGGATCACGAACGGCACCACCGTCCAGAGGATTTCCACCGTGGTGCTCTCGTGGAAGTGCGCCGGCTGCTGGCCGGTGGAGCGGCGGTGGACGATCATCGACCAGAACATCGCGCCGAAGACCAGCACGCCGATCACCACGCAAATCCAGAAGATGGTCATGTGCAGGTCGAAGACGGACCGGCTCACCTCGGTAGCGCCCGGGGCCATGTTGACCGTCCAGGCGGCATTCGCCTGGCTGATCGCCGAGAGCAAAAGGAAGCCCATCCAGACTCGTGGATGTCGCAGCATTCGGGTTCCCCTTATCGTTGTTTTTATCCCGCCGGCAGACGCCAACGGCCAAGGGGTGGACCGCCAAGACAACGAACTTTGACCGTCGCACCTCGGCACACAGCAAGGCAGGCCGGGTTCATCAGGTTCAGCATTCGAGTGGGAGTATAGACAGCGGCTGCGACATAACAACGCAGCGTAAAAACGTCGCTGGAAAGTGCCGATTCTTCTCTAAAAGCCGCGAGCGGCGTGGCTTTGCAGGCGAATGGTGGCCGCCTGATATATCATCCTCGCATAACCACGAAGCGATTATGACAATCGCGTCTTAGCCGGCGCGCGCCGCCGGCTATGTTTCTCCTCTTCTTCACCATCCCCGTTGTATGGGAGAACCCATGAACACCGCTGCCCTCCGTGAACTCATCCAGCAGGCGCACCTCAGCGAAGCCCGCCACGGTCACCTGGCTGATCTGATAGCCAGCCGCCTGCCCCGCCTGCATCGCACCATCCAGCCGCAAGGCGAGAACACGGAAGACATACTCACCCGCTTCGTCCACGCCTACGTCGAACAGGTACCGGACCTGCTCGACGCCGCCAACAGCGTGGCCCGCGAAGCCGGCATCGAGGAACGGATCAAGCCGGTGCTGAAGGTCGCCGAGCAGTTCTTCCTCACCCCGCCGGCGTTGCTCGCCGGCCACGACGGCCTCGACGCCCTGCTCGACGAGGCCTACCTGGCGCACCGCCTGGTGGAAGAAGTGAACGACCGCTACATCGCCCACTTCGGCCAGGCGCTGATCCCGCTGGACACCACCGTGGCCAACCTGGTGGCCCACCAGTTGATCGGCGAGCCGTTCGCCAACCGGCTGGACGAAGCCGTCCACCATGCGGTGGAGAACATGCTCGACGCCACCACCTTCGACGCCGACTCGGCCCGCGCCTACCGCGAGAACCTGAAGAACCCGCGGGTGGTCGCCGCCTGGCAGCAGTGGCCGTGCCTGTCGAAGCAGCTCGGGGTGGAACTCAGCCTGGGCTGACCGCCCCGCCATTGCGCGCGCCGCCCAACCCGACGCTGCCGCGCAGGCGCCCTTCCAGGCGACGCTTCAAGGCGCGCGGTTCGATCACCAGGCGCGAGCCCTGCACCGGTGCCATCCGCCCCCAGTCCTCGAGCAGCTCCATGCAGGCATGGTCGACATAGCTGAGGTTATCCATCGGTACGTGCAGGGTGGTCCCCGGCTTGACCTCGTCGAGCACCCGCGACAGCGCCGGCACCTTGAGGAAAGTCGCGGCGCCGCTCAGGCGCAGCTCGGCTTCATGCTCGCCGGTGTAGCGCAGGGCGATCTTCAGCCGCGCCGCCTTCAGCACCAGCTTCAGCAGGGTCAGGGCGAAGCCCACCAGCACGCCGGTCAGCAGGTCGGTGAAGACGATGGCCAGGGCGGTGGCCGCGTACACCAGCATCGGCATCCGGCCGTAGCGAGAGAGGTTGCCGAGGGCCTTGAAATCGACCAGCTTGACCCCGGTATAGACCAGCACCCCGGCCAGGCTCGCCACCGGAATCTGCCGCAGCAGGCTGCCGAGCAGGAGGACGAAGGCGAGCAACCAGAGGCCGTGGAAGATCGCCGAGGCGCGGGTTCGCGCACCGGCGTTGACGTTGGCCGAGCTGCGCACGATCACCCCGGTCATCGGCAGCGCGCCGAGCAGGCCGCAAAGCATGTTGCCGACACCCTGGGCGGACAGCTCGCGATCCATGTCCGAGCGCGGGCCGTCGTGCAGGCGATCCACCGCCGCCGCCGAGAGCAGGGTCTCCGCACTGGCGATGAAGGCCACCACCACCGCCGCCAGCAGCAGGGAGGGATCGGCCAGGGCCAGCAGGTCGGCCGGGCGTAGCCAGTCGATGGCCTCGCCGAGGTTGGCCGGTACCTCGACCCGCCGCACGTCCAGCGCCAGCCAGAGGCTGGCCAGGGTCGCCAGGCTCACGCCGAGCAGCGCGCCGGGTAGGAAGCGCAGGCGTTGCGGACGCAGCTTGTCCCAGCCCCACATCACCGCGATGGTGCCCAGCCCGAGCAGCGCCGCGTCGAGGCCGCTGTCCATGCCCAGCGAACCGAGCGCGGCGAACGCCGCCTGGGGGAATGCCAGCAGGTTGTCGAGGCCGGACGCCTTGGGCGCCAGGTCGAGCATCACGTGCAATTGCGAAAGGACGATGAGGATGCCGATGCCGGCGAGCATCCCGTATACCACCGCCGGCGAGGTGACCCGGAACCAGCAGCCCAGGCGCAGCCGCCCGGCGAGCAGCTGGATGGCGCCGGCGAGCAGCAGGATCGGCCCGAGCATGGCCACCCCGTAGGTACGCACCAGTTCGAAGACCAGCACCGCGAGGCCGGCCGCCGGGCCGCTGACCTGTAGCGGCGAGCCGGCCAGGAAGCCGACCACCAGGCCACCGACGATGCCGGTGAGCAGGCCCTTGGCCGGCGGCATCCCGGAGGCGATGGCGATGCCCATGCACAGCGGCAGGGCGACGAGGAACACCACCACGGAGGCCATCAGGTCCCGCGGCAACGTGTCCCGGAGGGACGGAAACACCTTTGAAACATGCATGGCACAGTTCTCCTGCGAATTTTTTCCACGACGAGGGAGCGACGCCAGGACCAGGCCCGGCGCCGGTTGTGTGTGCGCAGTGTGTTTTTTCTTGTAATAGCGACCCGTTCAGCCCCGGAACGGGGCTTCCCAGAGGTCGTCCATGGCAGGAACGGCGAAAGGTGACGCGAAAACGCTGTTGTTATCCGGCGGCCCGCACGGCCGCCGCTATCACGAGTTCAGGTAGCGCGGCGCGGGCGTGGCCATCGGCACCGGATGCTCGCCGTCGAGGGGCAGGAAGCGACCCTGTTTGGCGTCGTAGGCGCGGATCTGCGCACTCTCGATGTCGTACACCCAGCCGTGGATGAACAGTTGCCCACTGGCCAGGCGCGAGGCCACCGAGGGGTGGGTGCGCAGGTGATCGAGCTGGGCCACCACGTTCTCTTCGGTAAGCACCCCGAGGGTGTCGTGGCTGGCGCCGCAGTCGCAGTTGTCCGCCACCACCGTGCGCGCCACCTCGGCGTGCCGCAGCCAGGCCTTGACCGTCGGCATGCGTTCCAGGGTCTGCGGGTCGAGCACGGCGCGCATCGCCCCGCAGTCGGAGTGGCCGCAGACGATGATGTGGTGCACGCCCAGCGCCAGCACGGCGTATTCGATGGCGGTGGAGACGCCGCCGTTCATCTGCCCGTAGGGCGGCACCACGTTGCCGACATTGCGGGTGACGAACAGGTCGCCGGGGGAACTCTGGGTGATCAGCTCGGGAACGATGCGCGAATCCGCGCAGGTGATGAACATCGCCCGCGGCCGTTGGCTGTTGGCGAGCTTCTTGAACAGCGCCTGCTGCTCGGGAAAGACCTCCCGGCGGAAATGCTGGAATCCATCGACAATCCTTTTCAATGCGTCGTCAGCGCTTTCCTGCTCTGGAGAATCGGACTTAACGCCCCGCATACGGTCTGGCATGGTTCGGAACCTCGATGAATGGATCGATTGAATTTTCCCACGTCTGCCGACGCTTTCCCCATAGGAAAAAGGCACAACAAACGCAGAGCGACCTACGTGACCGATCGGTCACTTCTGGTGCTCAACGCTAATGCCCGAAGCTTAACCATAAATTAAAAAATCCCTCTATCTCGCACGTTGCCAGCTTTTTTCACGATATTTCCAGAGGATGTCGACAGGCTATCATGGCTAACGAGTGGCATTTCCATTCGCCCCGCATAAGTGGTGAAAGGTTTCAGTCAACCGGTTGGCTACGTGCAGGGAAATTCGTCGAATGGGAAAACCCGGCGCACCGCGCCAGCGGCCATGACCTGGCCGCCCGGTGCCAGCCAGCTATCAGAACAGGTCCAGTTGGCGGCGCACCGGCGCACCGGTGGGGAACAGCGGCAGGTTCGGCACGAAGCGCGCCAGCAGGCACGCCGCAGCCATTCGCTGGCGTTGCTGGCCGTTGCGCAGGACCTGGCGGCAGCGCGCCTCGCCCAGAGGTTCGCCGAGCAGGTAGGCGCGCCCGGCGACGAAGCGCGCGCCGTTGTCACGCCACCAGGCGGAGACTCGCTCCGCCTCCGGCCAGGTAAGGTTCTCGTCGTCGTCGAGGGCGACGTTGTCGTCGTCGGGATCGTCGTTGGGGCCTGGGTCGTAGTCGGGCAAGGCCTCCAGCTCCAGGTCGAGCAACGCCAGGTCGGCGCCGGTGATCAGGCTGAAGGCCTCGCCGGCGACCCGCGCCAGACTCTCGTCGCGCATCTGCTGGATCAGCCAGGGCACCGCCACCGGATCGCCGAACAGGCCGGTGGCCTGGATGCCGATCCGCCGCGTGTCCGCCGCCTGCATCAGTTGGCGAATCCAGGCCATGCTGGTGTCACGCGGCTGCCAGGCGAGCAGCACCATGGTCGCCGGCAGCTGGAACGGGCCGGGCTGCCCGGCGAACGCACGCAATGGCCCTAACGCCTCCTCGTCGCCCATCTGCGCGGTGGCCCAGTTGGCCCAGAAGCGCAGGCTCGGGTCGTCGTGGGCGCGGTAGGCGCGGATATTCGCCATCAGGTCGCGCCGACGCAGTTCGCCGGCGGTGCGCGCGGCGCGCGCCAGCACCGCCGGGTCGGCGTGGCCAAGGGCGGACAGCAGCGCCGGCCCCGGGTCATGCCGGTGCATGCCGCAGGCGGCCAGGCCAATGGCGCGGAACAGCGGCTCGGGCGAGGCCAGCAGGCGCTCCACCCAGGGCCGCGCCTGGCCCCAGTCGAGCCAGCCGAGGGCTGCGGCGAAGAATCGCGCGCCCTCGGGAAAACGCCGTAGGTGCTCGCACAACTGGGCCAGGGCTGTACCGTTCGTGCCACGAAACACCAGTATCGCAGCGACGAAAACCTCTCCCTCGGCGTTTGTGTCCAGCGCCTTCAGCACCAGGTCCAGGCTCCTCAGTCCACCTATCTGCAACGCATCCAGATGCGCCTCAATCCGATTGTCGAGATCCAGCAGGTGCGCCAGGTCGTAGTGGGGAGCACGCACGGCATGGTCGCGCAGCCCCGCCAGAAAGCCGGCCTCCTCGACGTGCTGGTCGATGACAGCGGCGACATTCATCGTCGATCAGTTCTCCGGGCAGACATGACGCTGCCAGGTGCCGCCGTCGTAGCTGAGCACGCATTCATCGCCCACCACCCACATCACCTCGGGTTTGGCATCGATGGCGTAGTAAGCCTTCTTACCCTGCACTGGCACCTTGGTCTCACTCAGGCGCGTACCGTCGTACTCGAGCAACTGGTCGGTCGCGGTCACATAGAGCTTGCCGGCGAACTCCACCATATTCTCCAGTACCTCCGAGCACAGGTCGCGGTCGCCGATATCGGTCCAGCCGACCTGTGCGCTGCCGCGTAGCAGGATGCCGCCGGAACCGCCTATGTAGACAGTGCCATCGGCGGCGCAGTGCACGCAGTAGAGCGGCAGGTTGGTGGGCGCCGCCGATGCCTGCCAGCCCTTGCCGTCCCAATGCCAGATGGCGCCGGCATCGCCGACGGCATACACATCGTCGCGCGAAAACCCGTCTATACCGTTCAGGCAAGCGGTAACCTCGTCCCCCAGGGGGACATAAAGCCCCTGGTCGATACGCTGCCAAACGCCCTTGTTCTGCCGCAGCACCTGGTTCTGGGTGCCGCAGGCATAGAGCTCACCGTCCACCTCGCAGAGATCCATCAGGTAGACGTTGTCGATGTCCAGCGTGGCATCCGTGCTGGACTGCCCGGACGGGTGTTCACGCAACAGGCCGGCGCGTCCCAGGAAGCAGTAGTCACCTTTCTGCTGCCCGCGCCGCGGACTCCTCTGCAGGGCGCTGTAGACGACTTCGGGGATATCGTAGACGTGGAACCAGTCGTCCTGGTCGATCATCATCACCCGGGTCACGCTGGGTTCCGCGCCCTCCAGGTAGAGGTGCCCGGCGAGCAGCGCCTCTTGAGGCCCGATCGCAATGACGTTGGTGAAATAGAGGGCGGTCTCGCTCTTTGCCATGGTTCAGTTCCTATGGACGTCCCGCAGGTGCCGGCGCGGAACGCGCGGGTGGTATGACTTTTCCCGCCGCGCCCGAGGCGCGGAGGTTCGTGGCGGTGGTGCAGCCCGGCCCCTTCTTGGGCTTGGCCTTGTAGTACTGGTCGAGCTGGAAGGCGACGCACTCCTTTTCTTTTTTCGTCAGCTCGCGCGGCGGGCTCAACGCTCCCCCTGCCGAAGCAGCCGCGGTGTTGCGCGCGGTTTCGTACTTGAACGGCTTGCCTTTGTCGAAGTGGTCCAGTTCGACCGGATCGAACTTCGCGTGACAACGCTTGTGCGAGCCCTGGTGCTGGTTGCCGCGCGACACACAGATCACCGGGGCCTTGGAGTGGCTGTAGCCGGCCTTGCCGCGCATACAGCGACCAGGAATCAGGTGGTGGCCGGTCTGTGCGCCCCCGCCCGCCGTGCTAGGGCACGCCTTGCTGTAGGGCTGCAGGCGCAGGTGCTCCATGCCGGCACACTTGCCGCCCGGCTTGAAGGCCGCCTTCATCTTCGAGGTGTGCGGCCAGGTCGCGGTATTGCCGGGAGAGGGGTTGTGGTTGTGGGTGGTCAGGTCGAGATGGCGGACGACGTTCAGGCCTTCGATCTTCACGTCCATCGACCATGAAGTGAAATAGACCTTGCCGGTATTGGTACTGGTGATGATGCCTTTCTTCGGCGCACGCCCAGCCTCGTCGCCGTAGCTCTTCTTGAAGTGGCTCTTGTTCTTGAGCATCACTTCCTTGCGGGTGATCCTTACGGTCCGGCTACCTCGGGTGGTGTCCTTCGACATGCCGGTATTAGGGTAGGGGACCGGCACGCCCAACGGCGTCGGTGGTGCCTGAGGCGGCGTGAAGCAGACGTCGGGGAACGACGCTATCGATTTCCCCGAGGCCGACTTGCAGGAGAGCTCGCGGCCGTTGGCATAGACCTCGTTGGCCATCTAGTTCGCCCTCACTCGCTGGTAGCCAAGCACCACCGCGGCCCGTTCGCCAGCATCGTTGCCCGAATGACAGAGTACCTGCGGGCCGTGTGCATACCCCTTGCGTGAGGCGGCAAGGGCGATGCACAGCAGCGCGGGGCCTGTCATCGCTCCGCACTCGCCGATGCAATCCGCAGGGCTCCAGAGTTCGACGCGCTCCTTGCGCACCCGCAGGGTTCGACTCAAGGCCAGCGCGGCCTCCTTGAAGTAATACTGCTCGCCGGGGAGGTCTGCCAGGCGATAGTCGACAAGTTCGTAACCGAACCCGCAGTCCGCGAACGCCGCTTTCACCGCCTGGGTGAGGCCGTCCGCCCGCAGCGGCAGGCCCTCGCTTTCGACGGTAGCCTTCTCCACCCCGAACCCCAGCCCCAGGCACAGCAATTGCGGTTCCTCGCTGGCGCACGCGGCCGTCACCAGTACCGCCGCCGCGCCTTCACCGGGGATGAAGCCATCCTGGCAGTGGCTGCCCAGCAGCCGGTCGCGTTCCTGGTAGGCCGCCAGCGTCGCCGCGGTCAGGTAGGAATCGACTCCGGCGATCAGCACCTTCGAACACCCCTGTTCGATGAGCTTGCGCGCGTTGAGGAGCGCCACCGCGGCGCTCACCCGACCGCGCGGGATGACGCAGGAACGTTCATGGAAGCGGTAACCCAGGCGCTCTTCGATGGCCTGTAGCAAAGGCTGCTCCAACCCCGCCAGTCGTCCGGGCCGGTCGACTTCGGCAACGCCAAGCAGCAACGGCATTTCGCGAATGTCCTCGGCGGGCAACCCGGCCACACATTCGGCGATGGCCATGGCAGCCATCCCCACCAATTGCGCGTAGCCGGAGGACGGCTCGGGCAGCATCACCGGAGCGCCGACCAACCATTCGCCGCCCTGGTCGATGAAACGCGTCTCCTGGAAGTTGTCCAGGGCGCAGCGGATCGCCGCGCAGCTGGCCGGCGCGCTGAGGCCGACCGCGCTGACCATGCCGGAGGCGACGATGCTCAGGACCTGGCTCATGCCTCGTCCTCCTCGGCCTGGCGGCTGCGTACCAGTGCGGCAAGCGAGGGGTAGTAGTCCTTGCCCAGCTCGCGGGCGCGCCACCAGGCGGCGGACTTGCTGCCGACCAGCACCTGGGCGACCTCGAACAGGTTGCGCTTCAACGGCCGGCGAATGCGCCAGGTGACTTCCACGCGACGGGCGTCGCAGTCCACCAGCAGGGTATCGATCCGTGCCTGCGCGGTTTCGTGGCCACCCTTTTTCAGGAAGAAGGTCACCGGCACCTCCCTGCGCGGCACGCGGAAGGCCGCGCGCTCCTCGCCGGTGAGGTTGAGCAGCAGGACCTCCTCGCCGCCGCGCAGATGGTCGGTCCACTGGTCGGCCGGCGCGGACTGGAAGTAACGCTCGTCGAAATCGGCGGGCAGGAACGGGAAGCGCTCGGCCAGCCAGGCGTCGTCGTAGCGGCCGGCAAAGCCGACCCGGGCCTGCCAGTGGCGACCGAGCGGGCCGAGCGCCATCGGCGTGAAGCGGCCGTGGGGGCTGTCCACCGGCTCGCCGAGTTTTTCCGTGGCCGGCATCGGCGTGCCGACGATCTCGGCGGTGTCGGCGCTGCGCGGAAACCAGCCACATCCGGCCGGATTGGCCATGTAGCAATCCATGAAATCAGGGTTGTCCGGCGAGGCATGGCTGCCGCCGAAGGCACTGGCGTAGGAAATGTCCTGGCGCTGGAACGGCTGCGCGACGCCCGCGCCGGCACCGAGCAATCCCGGTTCCCACTGGCGCGGCCCATGCACCGTCAGCGCCTTGCTCACCCGGCCGACGCGGATGCCCGCGGTCAACTGCTGTACCGGCCGCCCGCCGGGCGCCTGGGCGCTGCCCAGCACCAGCACATCGCAGAACGGCTTGAAGGGAACGAACTCGCACTCCCGGCGCGGCGCGGAAAGCCCCGGCTCGCCATAGAATTCATCGACCATCAGCAGCGCCTGCTGCTCGTCCAGCAGGCGCGCCTCGCGACCGTCCAGCGGCAGGTCGAAACTGCCCTTGGCGATCACCACCAGCGACTCCCGGCCTTCGGCGTCGAGCCCCTGGTTGTAGGCGGCGGCCAGCGGGGTGGCGTTCAACAGTTCCATGTCCGGCCCGCCGCGCTCAGTTGATCTGCACCGAACCGCCCTTGATCCGGTTGACCCCGGTGGAGCGGCTGGAGAGGTAGGCGCCATGGATGATCACCTTGCCGGCGCGGGTCAGGGTGATGCTGGCCTTGCCGCAGCGCAGGACGATCTCGCGTTCGGCACTGAACTCCAGGCGCTCGCCGTCCAGTTGCGCCAGCGCTTCCTGCGGCAGGCGCTGGATGCGGCCGATCAGCAGCGGCTGGCGCGGATCGCCGGCGACGAACATCAGCGCTACCTGGGCGCCGATGTCGGCGCGACTGAGCTGAGTGGTGGTGGCCGCCGCCAGGCCGTGCTCGCTCGGGCAACCGGGATAGGCGACCACCGGAGCGGCGGCGTCCGGCACGTCGAGGAGGACGCCGATGACAACGCCGTCCAGCCGCGCGGGAAGGGCCGTCGTGGCCCCAGGTAGATGGATCTCGACACTCATGCGCTGACTCCCTGGCTCTGCGCCGCTTCAGTTCTGGAGGATCTTGCGTCCCTTCACCACCACGTTCTTGTCGGCCTTGACGTTGATCGCCCCGGATCCGTCGATGGTGATGTTCTTGCCGCTGATGACGATGCTGCCGTCCTTCTTCATGCGGATGCTGGCGGCACCGGTGACCAGGGTGATCGAGTCGCCGGCGTTGAGCGTGAAGCTCTTGCCCACGTCCAGGCTATCGTCCTTGCCCACCGAGGTATCGCGGCCCTGGCCGACGCTGCGCGACTCGTTCTTGCCGATGCTGGTGCTCTGGTTGCCGCCTATGTCGATGGTCTCGTTGGCGCCCACCGACTCGCTGCGGTCGGCGCCGATGCTGATCGTCTCGTTGTTGCCCACCGACTCGCTACGGTTCGCGCCGATGCTGATGGTCTCGTCGTTGCCGACGTCCTCGGTGCGATTGGCACCGATGCTGATCTTCTCGTTGCTGCCGACCTTCTCGGTGCGGTCAACGCCGATGCTGATGGTCTCGTTGCTGCCGACGTCCTCGGTGCGGTTCGCGCCGATACTGATCTTCTCGTTGTTGCCGACCTTCTCGGTGCGGTCGACGCCGATGGTGATGGTCTCGTTGTTGTCCACGGTCTCGGTGCGATCGTGCTT